>JAZRZA010000019.1:0-81251 GCA_045601045.1 Paludibacteraceae bacterium | reverse complement strand
GGTCATCGGATGGCCCTCGACTCCAGTAAAGTCGAATCGGCCAGTCGCCATCACGTGGTGGCAACGCTCCGCTCCAGCCACAGCTGGGTTCACCAAATAGTAATTGAAGTGATATTGGTTCACCACAATATCCTCTACGGCGTTACTGCTCATAAAAGGAACAGCAGATAATGCAACCCCAAGTATATGTTTTATAATCCTTTTCATATCATCAAATTTTTATCCTAAGATATAAATCTTTCCTCAATCAATCAACACCTATGATGATTTATTTTTTAATAATCCTCAAGGAATCTTGCACCGTTCTTAGACGACTTAGGGATACGCCATGAAAGCAAAATCTCACTTGCGTTAGAAGATACACTCTTAGCGACGTCACCCAAACCTAGATCAAATGAATAACCAAGACGGAACTTCTTGTACTCAAATCCGACACAGAATTGAAGCACATTGGAAGAGAACAAATCAACACCGTTCAAGTCTGGACGATAGGTAAGACCGAACCATAAGAAACGATTGTAGAACAACAAGAAATTCAATTCCATACGGTTCATTTGATTACGGTGAACATATACCAATGCAGGAGCGAGATCAATTTTCTCAGATGGGGAAAGCAAAGCTCTTACATAGACATTAAATTGACGACCTGGACGAGATGTAGTCACTTGATCCTCGTTGTAAAGAAGGTGATTGACAGAAGCACCCACCAACAACTTAGGCATCGCCAACTCAACACCAAAATCCATATCTGGATTTACCTTGCTAACCTTCTCACCAAAGTTCAAAGTCTCTTTCTCTAACTCCTCAGGATCCAACCAAATATTCTTTTGAGGATCAAAATAATGATAGAGGATACCTGCTGACAAACCGAATGACATCAACATACTCTCATTCAAGTTGACATGATAAGCATAGGCAGCCTTGAAATTCATGGTACGGTTGGCATAACCCAAATCATCATAAGACATTGTGAAACCGATACCAGAACGAGCAGACTCAAAATAGTTGCTTAAATTCAAAACACCAGTCTTAGGTCCATTAGAGACACCCATCCACTGCCAACGTCCGATGAGGAACAAGTCCACATCATCAGTATTACCTGTGGCTGAAGGGTTCATGTTCAACCTTGAAAAGAATTGTTGGGAAAGCATCAAATCACGCTGTGCGAATGCATTCACACCCAACAAAGACATCACTAATATCAATAAATACTTTTTCATCTCTCTACCTCCAATGGATTATTCGTTCAAGATCTTAATATCAACACGACGGTTCTGCTCGTGCTCAGGTTCAGTCTGCGCATTCTTGATGATTGTCTCGTGGAAACCACGACCTTCAGCCACCAATTCATTTGGACTCATACCTCTTTCAATCAACAATTTGCGGACATAATTAGCACGAGTATCAGACAACTTCATGTTATACTTATCGGAACCACGCTCATCGGTGTGTCCAGTAATCTCAAATGTAACACCAGGGAACTCCTTCATTGCGCTAACCAACTCGTCCAACTGAACGAAGTACTCAGGTTTCATATCACCCTTGTCAAAGTCGAAGAAGAAGAGCACCCAGTTGAAGCCCTTAGGCTCTGTCATAGTGATTTCAGGAAGCAAGTCGAAGTCAGGCTCCGCACGGAAAGGCATTGGGACATAGATATCATCCTTACCCTTACCACCAGCACGGTTTGACATAAACATCGCCAATTTTGGAGTACCGATAAAGTTGTACTCATTAGCTCTGGTATTATAAGTAGAATCCAAGTTAACTGCCTCAGTCCATATATCTCGTTTCACTTTCACCATCTCATTGGTAGCAGTGTCAAGCACCTCAAACTCATGGTCCTTCTCATAACGAGAGAAGTAGATATCCATACCACCAAAACCACCTGGACGATCAGACATAAAATACATGATAGAGTCTCCTACAACAAATGGATAATCATCACGTCCTTTACTATTCATCACGATAACGCTATCAGAAGCATTCTTAGGCATTTGCCAGTCATAGCCCAACTCCTCTTTGTTCTTCGCTCTATCGATATACCAGATATCGCGTCCGCCATAACCATGACCTTCAAAATCACCAGAGAAATAAATACGGGTACCATTATTAGCCAAAGTAGGGTTATAGAAACCAGACACGCGATCATAACGATAAGTCCATCCTGCGATAACAGTAGATGAACCACGCACCTTTTTTCTTAACTTATCAAGACCTTCGATCTTCATCAACTTAGGCTCGCTGAAAGAACCACCTTGTAAAGTAGCCTCATACAAATCAGCCTTTCCTATTTCATTTATATGTGAGAAATAGATAGTACGTTTTCTAGGATCGTATGCGAAAGTACCAACAATACCCAAACCAGTAAGTTCCGGGCACTTTTCAATATTCTCCAAATCATACTTATTACCGATAGTAGCGGTATAAGCTGTATCACCCCTAAAAAACGCAACCTTACCTTCCTTATAGAAAGACATTGGACGTTCTTGCTGAGAGGAACTTGCATCAGAAGAGATAATTTCATATCCCTCGGTGTATTCCTCGTGAATACCTGCGAAAGAGGCTAGTCCACAAAAGGACAACGTCATGAGAGCAAAAGTCCTTTTCATATTAGTACACATATTTTATTTATTTAGTTTTATTATTTATTCAAAACAACCTCGACAGTACCCTTTTCAACCTTACCATTCTTCATGATAACCTTGTAGTAGTAAACGCCTGGATCAACAAATACGGCGGAAGAACCTTTACGGCCATCCCATCCATTATCCCCCTCAAATATCTTTTGTCCATAACGGTCAAACACAACCACTGTGAAACCATTCATGAACTTGTCGTTATAATCATCAACCACGAAAGGAGTGAAAGCTGTAGGCAACTTCACATCCAAAGAGAGAGATGATGTAGCGGATGGACATACACCATCAGACGCTCTAACGGAGTATTCTGACGTTGACTCTGGCAAATAATTGGTTTGATTTGCGGAAGTCACGGCGAACGAAACGCCATCACAGAACCACTCGAACGAAGTAGGCGAACCCTTAACAGCATCCGCGTACAAAATAATTTCGCCACCAATGATTACATTCTCCTTATTAGCATACAACTGAATTTCTGGACTTTCATGTACAAATACAGAACCCTCAGATTCAGATGTAGAAGGACAGATCTCATCGATTGCCACAACTGTGTAGTTCAAATATCCAGACTCCTTCGCAATATCGGTCAATTTCAACTTCTCCTCACCATTTGGAATCAAACGTTGAACATCGCCAGTCGTCTTACCATACACTAGATAATAAGAAGGATAACCTGCAACAGGCTGCAAAGATAATTCAATTGCATCACCTACGCAAACTTCTTTCATATCATCTGGAATATTCAGTTCAAATTCAACAGGAACATGTACCGTAATCGCAGTGTTCATCGTGATGGCATTGCCTTTATTATAACTACATACGCCATCATAAACCTTCACATAATAACGGTTTTGCTCCAAGGTAGGAGTCAACTCCCAATAAACACTACTCTTGTTAGTCTTCGTGTTGAAGAGCAGCTCATCACTATCTGCATCATATACTTCATAACGGATAGGAGAGCCCGATATCACCTTCGCATGCAAACTAACGTCACCGTCAGACGGAGAACAGTAGGTGTAAGTGCTTGGTGTAAACTCAATCTTGATAGAATCAAAGATTTCAACCCTCAACTTCTCAGAAGTGACAGCAGGACAAATCTTATCGTCAGCAACAACATAGAAGTCATGCTTTCCAACTGAGAAACTAGAAGAAGTATATTTAAACTGAGCATCGGAAGAGGTTGTCATCTTCTCATCATTATCATACCAAACAATCTCCTTGATGAAATCCTTTGACTTGGAAGGATCGATATCAACCACATTAAGTGTCACATCAGAGTGAACACAAGCGCTATCTCGATCGATGGCCAAAGAGAGCGAGAATGGATTTTGAACAGAAACGCTGATCTTATCAGACTCGATCGGACCACAAACGCCACTATCATCGATCTCGACGAACAACTCGAAAGCATCACCAGATTCCATATCACTTGGGAAGTAATCGGAAATCAATTGCGCCTTAAACAAATCAACATCATCCACGTCAATTGAGTACTCTTTACCCTTGTAGATATACTTGAATGTATAAGAGTGAACGTAAGCATCGCTTGGATCAATAGTCAACTCAGAAGATACCGTTCCGTTGGAAGAACAGATGAATGGATAGTCAACCTTCAAATTAGGAGTGAAGTTTTTATTTACCATCAAAGTATCCATAAACTCAGCACCACCGTCTGCGTTATTGTAGCAAACATCGTCATAAGCGGTAACCTTGAAACTCATCCTATCGGAAACCTCTAACCAGTTCACCTCATTCAAGTTCAACTCCTTTACAGTCGTGGTTGTCGTTTTCTCGGAAGGAGAAACACGCTCCCAAACATAACGCTTGATCAAGTTTTGAGCAGATGCCGGAGATGTTTGAGCAGTCAAAGTAACAGCCTTGTCATCAGCAGGCAAACAGATCTTGTCAGAAGGATAAGAGAGAGACAACTCGAATCTAGTGTTGAACTCAACCTTAGTAGAAGAGTTGGATCTTACTGTATCACGCTCACAAGCGATATCAAATGCGGCAACCGAGAAGTTTGCGGTATAACCAGCTTCGAATACATCCTTGTAAGAACTCTTGTTCAAAACAATGCTGTCCTCAGTGGTAGTCGCGAATAATTTGCCATTGTCGTACCAATAGAACTCAGAGACATTGTTTCTAGCGTCAGCAGGATCAATAACCGCCTTCAATGTGAAGGTCGCGTCATCCAAAGACTCGACGCAATATGCGGTAGGCATATCAGCCAAATTGATGTCAAATCCACCAACACGGATTTTGATGCTTACCGTATCACTCACCTCAGGATCCTCACCCATAGAGCAGATTCCATCATAAGAAGAGACATACAACTTGACATCTTGTCCTCTATACTTCTTCAAATCATTATAAGTAAGCTCAATGTGATTTACCTCAGTGTTATAAATATTCCAATATGATTCCTCACTACCCTTTACGTGCCAGATAAAATTGTGGATTTGCTTCAATGCTTCGGCAGGATTAACATCCACGCTGACCTTCAAGAGTACCTCATGCGGATTGATATCCGCCTCACTTGGAACACAGACAGACTTAGCAGTATCGTAGTTGACAGTCATTGTGTATGGCACATTGAAGTCAAAATGCAAGTCGTTATCAGATTTTGCAGGTTCACAAATGGAATCGATCGCGATCACATAAATCTCCGCAGACACACCGGCAGCGACAAGATCAGGGAAGGTTTCTGACTTGATAACCAAGACAGAATCAGCAGGACCACCATCCAAAATCACCTTATCATTGCCATCCACAACAGCATGCCACTCGTACTTCTTGATAAGAAGTGAGGAAGAAGCTGGTTTAATATGGGTGTGAACCATCGCGCTATCATCAGATTCACATGTAGTCAACTTCTCCGCGCTGATAGAAACATCGTATCTAATACTAACAGCGACTTGAATAGAATCTACGGCATCTTCACAAATGTCATCCTTCAATACCAACTTATAATAGTCATTACTACTTTCATTCACCTCGAAACCGTAAGACAAATCTCCCTTGTGAACAAGTTCGCCATTTCTATACCAATACATCTCCTGAATCAATTTTGCGGCATCAGGATCTGACAATTTAGCAGTAAGGGTTAACTTTTCACCTTTCTCCAAACACTCTACGCCATTCATACCTGGATCCTCCAAGTGGAACTCGAATGAATTGAGTTTAACCTCAGCAGGAGACGAAACATTCTGTGCCTTACAATAGGTATCAAATGCAGACAAAGTGAAATACTTGGTTGTTCCTGGTTGGAAGAACGCAGGGTAATCAGCTTTAGCAATTGTCACCTTATAAGAAGAATCACTCGTATTAGTTGGAATCACGAACAAAGAGTCTGTTTGGTCACGTAGCACAAACCAGTTCAAGTTAGTCAAAGCGCTCTTTGGAGAGATTGATGCAGTGAGATAAATTGAATCAGTAGAAGAAAGACAAACTTTAGGATTCAAAGCCTCTAACGACAAGCTGAATTGACCCTCACGGATGTCTATGTCTGCACCTGAATCGGCATCAGAGTTCTCAATTGAACCACACTCAACGGTCTCCGTCGAAACCAACTGAACATTCAAGGTCTTACCAGTACGGCCATGCAAATCTCTGTAATACAAGAAAAGCCATTCAATAGTAGTAGTGGTATCGATCACGTCACCATCACCAAAATCTAATCTCCAGTTATATGCAGAGATCACCTCTCCCTTTGCAGAGCTTGGATAAACGCTAGCCTCAAGAGACAATAGCATTACATCGTCGGCTTGACCAGGTGTCACACAAACAGGACTTGAACTAGGAACAACCTTAATGCTATATGAGACATTGTTCACCTTAAAAGGAACCTCCATTGGTTCCGCTGGCGCGCAATATTGATCACCATCGTTGTTGACACTGATTTTCAAGACTCCAGAAATAGATGCCTTTTGATCCAATCCAGATGGATAGAAGACGCGACAAGTGTCGTTGACAATGACCTCACGTCCCTTCATACCCCAATCCCAAATCAATTGAGCTTCTGGCACATCGTTGGTAATTTGAACCATCACAGAATCACAACCGATAGCCGCATCCTTGTCAAATCCTAAATCAACGACATGTTTTGCCTTGAGGTTAAAGGTTTGCTTATGCTCACATCCACCCTCATCCAAAGCGACAAAGAAGATATTAGCCATTCCGGCGGAATCCGTTTGGAAGCTTTTATTCCACTTGCGGTCATAAACGGTAACATTGAAATCTTTATCGATAACGAAATGAATGTCATCGGAAGAGACTCCCGTAACCTCCATGGTATCAACCAAGATATCACCATTATCGTTTCTCCACAACATCTTCCATGTATGGTCAGGGTTTGTCAAACTACGGCATCCTGAGATGGTGACAGTATCACCCGCCACGAAACAAACCTTCTCATCCTTATGATCCTCACACATAGGACCACCAAATGTATTTCTTACATCGATGTTAGATCGAGCCACAAGGAACTCGTTACATACATCCTCCGCATTTTCAGAGACATCGCGAAGTTCTTCAACGGTAGAACCGATGATCACACGATACGGAACATCACCCAAATACTTCTTCTCTGTCACTGAGATAGTAGTGCTGGTCTCCTTATAGGTATCAGCATCGCTATAATCCTTCATATCCGCCCAAGTGTTGCTCTCCTTATCGAAATATTGGAACAAGTAAACTGGGTCTGGAATGTAATCTCCTTTTTGTTTAGCCACCAATTCAACATCACGGCCGTCACATACAGTTAAAGAACCGGTGATCAACTCGCCGTCGATATTAGCGGACAACTCAGCCTTAGGCAAACATACGGAGAAGGAGATATCATCGATCACCATATCGTTACCATCACCTGGCTCACCATTATTGTAAAGGACAACCCACAAAGATTGCACCTTCTTGCCAGCACCTAACTCAACATACTTCTCAACAGCAGTCCATTCCGCACGACTACCGGAAGGCAAATCACCGGAATTAATATCATCGTTCAAAATGTGCGAAGCATCCACCGCACCCATCCGCTTATACTCCGCAGGCAAAGTCTCAGCGATATCCTCCAACAAAAGCACAGAGATATTAACTGGGTGCAAACCATCTTGCTTCGCCACATTTCGCACGTTCATACTGAATGCGAAACGGTCAGCCGCACAACCTAAAACTACACGTTGCGCATAAATAGCGGACTTAGAGATATTGGTCTGTCCAGAGTTTACCATCAACATGGCACCGTGAACATTACCCGTCGCATCGGTGATATCAGCATAATCTTCGTGCTTGTGCCTATCCACTGAATCCGGATTTGCCACAATCGCATAATAACCGTCTTGCAAACGATACGAAACATCGTGCATATCACCCCAAGAATTGTAGGTAGGCAACAATGGGTTGGCATGCAAGAACAAGTGACCATCCGTACCTACATACTGGTTAGCTTTATCCGTCAAACTAACGAATTCAGATGCTGATACGACATGCCCATTAGGGTCTGGCGTCACAAACTTATTAATATGGAAAGAGGTCTGACCCTCCGTGGTCTTTACCAAAGAGTATCCATCCGCAACATTGGCAGAATAGTAGGTATTCTCAGAATTACGAATCTTATCAAGATAATCAGTACCCAAATCACCAGAATAATTTCCGGCAAATCCCTTGGAATCGCTTGAAGATTTAGCCTCCACTCCACCTGGCAAGATCACCTCGCCATCGTAGATTTGATCTCCAGACACATACGTATTCTCATTTACGAAGAAACCGAAGGTCTCATAGAAGAGCACACGAGTCTGCAAACCTGAACAACGATCGTTCTCCGCACAGTTCGGAACCTCGTAGAAGAATGGCGCCGTATAAGAACTATTGTATTTAGCACGATAATAGGTATCCTCGGTAGGCAATACTGGCAAACGGAACTTATTCTGTCCCTCAATAACAGTCCAAGTCTCACCATCCTCAGAAGACTCCCACTCGAAAGCTGGATTCTTCGCATCTGCCAACATCACATCTCCAATCGCATACAAATAATTGGAATCCTGAAGACAAGTGGTGATTGGATATAACGGAGAAACGAAGAAACCGCAACCATTCATTTTCAATGTGACAGAACCCGCATAGAGGTCATCCACATACAAATCATAATTGGTAGTGACAGGCTTGAATGTGAGAGAAGGCACTGTCGTAGTCGCAACCACCTTTCCAGTAGACAACTTCCACTCGTACTTCGCACCCTCCTTATAAGAAGAGGTCAATGTCACCTCATCGCCAGGGCAAAGCTCTGTAGCGCTGGCCGTAACACTCTCACCGCATGCGGCCAATGAAAGGTTTACAGTCACATCAGATTTAGAGACCAAATCGGTAGATGTTGTGTACTTCAACACCATAGTGGTAACGTCATTGATCTCATAATCAAAATCATCCAAATCATCATAGGCATCCAACCAAGTGGTATCGTTCTCGGCAGAAAGAATACCCCATCTCTTCGACGCATCCGCCGCACTCTCGGAAATAGAGAAATTAACAGTGCCTCCCTTACATGCAGTCATAGGGGTAGCCATAGCAACTCCGCCGCAAGGGCCCTTCTCAATATTTACCGCATTCGCTTTCGCATCATAACTAAAACATAGTTTTCCCGTGTAGCCGGCTCCCACTTGAACCTTCAACTGGTTCGGAGCCCCTTCATCCTCCAAACTAGGCCATCCCGAAATATCATCAGGCATATTCAACGCGTCGAGCGGACTCTCCATCTCGACCACGATTTCTCCCCTAAAATTATTTAATTCGTATTGAAGGTGTTTTCCTATACGAAGAGGTGCGTCACAAGATCCTCCCCAAGGATTGACGGAGACATGTTTCACAATATCAGCATAGGACGACACAGAGCCTACAGTCAGGGATGTCACCAATAAAATCACCCTGAACAATCGGTTAAACAATGATGTTGTTTTCATGTTTTTCATGTATTTCGAACGATCTTTCTTCTCTTATTTTAAAAAATTACAGTATCAGGTCAAATATATGGGCATTCTTTGGTCCACACATTGACGGGCGAATATACAAAAAATTTAGACACCATGCCTTAAAAGGCAACAAAAAAACAAAAAATGTTAAATATTTTCGCTAAAAAACGGACAATACATCCACAAAAACAGACAAAATTGCTATTTATCAAAAAGTGATTCGGAAATGAAGGCAAAAAAGACAAGTCAACAAATCGGATAACAGAATATCAATAAAAATCATCTTTATTTTAGAGCAGTCAAGGTCAAATTATAACGACTGCATAGAGTAGAGTTTCTTATAAAGGCCATCTTTTTCGATCAACTCGGCATGCGATCCACGTTCCACAATCTCCCCCTCCTTCATAACACAGATTTCATCAGCATCCTTCACAGTGGACAATCGATGCGCGATCACAATCGTGGTACGTGTCTTCATCAAACGCTCTAATGCCTCCTGCACCAAAGATTCCGACTCCGTGTCAAGAGCAGAGGTCGCTTCATCCAAAATCAAAATGGAAGGATTCTTTAAAATGGCACGGGCAATACTGATACGCTGACGTTGCCCTCCCGACAAACGGCCTCCCTTATCGCCAATATTGGTCTGGTAGCCATTCTCCGTAGCCATGATAAAATCGTGGGCATTAGCGATCTTGGCCGCCTCAATGACCTGCTCCTCCGTAGCGTCCTCCACGCCGAAGGTGATATTGTTGAATATCGTATCATTGAAAAGAATCGCCTCCTGATTCACATTACCCATAAAGGAACGGAGATCATAAGTGGTCATATTCTTCACATTCACACCATCAATGGTTATCTCTCCACGTGTGACATCATAGAAACGAGGCAGCAAGTCGACCATCGTGGACTTACCGGAACCCGATTGGCCCACCAAAGCGATGGTCTTTCCCGCCTTCACGGTAAGATTGATATTCTTTAGCACCCACTCCTCATCATACTTGAACCACACATCCTTGTAGACGATCTCGTGTTCAAAAGGCTTGACAGGAGTAGGATTATCAACAATTTTCAACGGATTATTCGCCGCCAAAATAACATCTATACGCTCCAACGACGCCATGCCTTTCTCAATGCTATACATCGCCTTGGACAAATCTTTCGCTGGATTAATGATGCTATAGAAAATGACAAGGTAATAGATGAACTCCGCCGCAGTAAGCGTTCCCTGATCATTCAAGATCAAATTACCGCCAAAATAGAGGACAACGGCAATCGCGAAGGTGCCCAAAAACTCACTCATCGGGTGCGCCAACATATAACGGCGATTCATCTTATTCACCGTGGACCGTTGTCTGTCATTCATATTTCGGAAATTGCGGATCACCGCCTTCTCCGCATTAAAAGCCTTCACAATACGCAGACCACTCAACGTCTCCTCAATTTGGGAGAGAAGTTGTCCCAACTGGGTTTGTCCCTCTTTCGACTTCTTCTTCAAAGAGCGGCCCACCCTACCCATAATGAATCCTGCGATAGGCAACACCACCAAAACAAAAAGAGTGAGTTTCCAGCTGAGGATAAACATAATGGAAAGGTAGACGATAATCATAATCGGATTTTTGGAGAGCAATTCGATGGAACTCATGATAGAGGCCTCCACCTCTCCCACATCACTCATCATTCGGGACATGATATCGCCCTTCTTTTGTTTTTGGAAAAATCCGATATGAAGATCAACAATCTTATCATAGAGTTGGTTACGGATATCACGCACCAAGCCTGTACGCATCGGGATGATGAAATAGCTAGCCAGGTAGGAGATGCCCGTCTTGAAGAAGGTCATCAAAACAAGCAGAAGACTCATCAAAAGCAAAGTTTTCATGGCACCCTCTTCCGCAATGTAGTGAGAGACCCAGCAATAAGCATTGTTCTTCACCACACTCATATCCCACGTGAAGGGTTGATACTCATAGACATTGTTGTTGGTCTTGAAAAGGATTTCCAAGATTGGAATCAACAATGCGAATGAGAAAAGACTGAAAACGGTGGAAAGGAGATTACACACAATATTCAAGACGACGCACCCTTTATAGGGTCCGACGAATCGCTTCAAAAGCATGATAAAGGGAAATCTCTCTTTCCTTTCAGCCATTTCCAAAAGTGTTTCTTAGATTCCGAAATAATTATGAGGCGTGATGGCACGAAGTTCCGCTTTCACAGACTCACTTACATTCAACGTCTCAATAAACTCCTTGATTGAGCTCTCCGTGATACCTGCATTGGTACGAGTCAACGCCTTCAAGGTTTCGTATGGATTAGGATATCCCTCACGACGAAGGATGGTCTGAATACCCTCGGCCACGACAGCCCAACACTTATCCAAATCAGCGAAGAGAGCCTTTTCGTTCAACAACAACTTACCGATACCCTTCAATGAACTTTGGATAGCGATGATAGTATGCGCGAAAGGCACACCGACATTTCTCAACACAGTGGAATCGGTCAAGTCGCGTTGCAATCTTGACACTGGCAATTTTGCGGCCAAATGCTCCAAGATAGCGTTTGCGACGCCCAAGTTACCCTCGGCGTTCTCGAAATCAATTGGATTAACCTTATGAGGCATAGCGGAAGAGCCCACCTCACCGGCCTTGATCTTCTGCTTGAAATACTCCATGGAGATATATTGCCAGAAGTCGCGGTTCATGTCAATCATGATGACATTGATACGCTTCAAGCAATCAAAGATAGCACCCAAGTTATCATAGTTAGAGATTTGGGTAGTCCATTGCTCACGTTGCAAACCAAGCACATCGTTCACAAAATGATTACCGAATGCCTTCCAATCATATTGCGGATAAGCCACATGGTGCGCATTGAAGTTACCAGTCGCGCCACCGAATTTAGCGCAGCAAGGCATGCTCTTCAACTGATCCAACTGAGACTGCAGACGGCTTACGAAAACCATTATCTCCTTACCCAAACGAGTTGGAGAGGCAGGTTGTCCGTGCGTCTTAGCCAACATCGGAACATCTTTCCACTCCTCTGCTTTTTGAGCTAAGTCAGAGATCAACTGTTCCATATTAGGAACATAAACCTCCTTCAAAGCCTCTTTAATAGAGTAAGGGATACTGGTATTGTTAATATCTTGGGAAGTCAATCCAAAGTGGATAAACTCTTTAAATTGTTGCAAGCTCAACGCATCGAATTTCTCCTTGATGAAATACTCAACCGCCTTAACATCATGGTTGGTAATCTTTTCAATGTCCTTGATTTTTTGAGCATCCTCCAAAGAGAAGTTTTTATAAATATCTCTCAATGCAGCGAATTTGCTGCTATCGAATGATTTCAAATTGTCCAATGGGAGTTCGCAAAGCGCGATAAAATATTCCACCTCCACCAATACACGGTAGCGGATCAATGCAAACTCTGAAAAATACTCGGACAACGAGTCCGATTTACCTCTATATCTACCATCAACAGGAGATATTGCTGTAAGAACGCTTAATTCCATACTTAAAAACAATTATTATAAAGTGCAAAGTTAATGAATATTTACGATTAAACAAATTCGGAACCCCGACTCAAAAAAAGAGGGGCATCTGCCTTATGACAAATGCCCCTTCGCGATATAGTCCAATAAATTACTTAGATCTTATCAAAGTGAAGTGACCCTTGAACTGTCTATGGATTTCAGGAACGGTGATCACATACCAATAGTCGGTGGATGGCATCGCATTGCCATTGTAAGTACCATCCCACTCTTGGTTCTCATTATCCAATTCCACCAACACCTTACCTGTACGGTCGTAAATCTTCACCGTAGAGTTCGGATACGAATCCATGATGGTGGTCACACTCCAAGTGTCTCGTATGCCCTGACCTGGTGTGAAATACTCTTGGACGGCGATAGGAGGTTGCTCGACGGAGAAGGCAATCATACCCACGCATCCATTCTCATCTTTCGCGAAGATACTATGCAACACACCGAAGGATATACCCTCGAAGGTATTGTCGCTTTGCCACTCTTTTTGATCCAATCTATACTCATAGATGCCCACAGGATTTTCTATCTCCACGCGACGGGAATTAAGAGAAAGAGAGTCTAAAGTCAACTCTGGCAACGGCACGATATCCAAGTAAACGGAACTCTCCGCGCTACCGCAATCCCCAGATTTCACCTCCAAAGTATAATTTCCGGCCTCTGTAGGCTCAACTACTAGCTTCTTATCTCGAGTGACGATCTCACCCGCCGGATTACGCCAAAGGATCGATAGGATATCGTCACCAGAAATGGCAGCGGTAACTGACACCTCCTCGCCTTCACAAGCCTTCGCGCTCTCCTTCACCCTAATGGACGGTTTCTCTTTCACATCCACATCGATGGCATCCTGAACAGGACACAATCCCTTAGTGGTCAAAACGAAGCCGTAGGATTGGTCGATGGTAGGGGTGACGACAATGTTCATATCCTCTGAACCATCCTTCCATTTGATAGCGACGTCATCACCCTCCGTGATCTCAACACCAATCTCCACCTCTTCGCCGGAGCAAGAGACTACCTTCTCAGACTTGGTGTATTGAGCTGGCGAAACGACATCCACAGCCACCTTGTCACTCTCTTCTTTTTGTGAGCCATAAGTGACAACCGCATAATATCGCGTCGAAGCGGCAGGGTTGACATCCACCTTCAATCCCGTTGAACTCAACTGAGATTCATTGTTACTCTCCTCATCAACCACATACCAAGTCAACTTATAACTGTCTGGATGGAGCAACTTGCCCGTACCAGTCGTATCGGCTGTAAGCGTCACCTTGTCATCCACACATACCAACGCTCGGTCCGCCGCCACAAGAACCTGCACCTTAGCATCCACCAAGAGTTGAAGTTCCGTCTCGCTATCACAAAAATTATCGGCGGACAACGTCACAACGAACAACTCGTCCGTAGCCACCTCAGAGATCTTGAACGGATTTCCCTCTCCTTGATGTTGAGAACCAACCCACGCCACCTTCGCGTCGCTAGGTTCAAGACCAGCTATCTCTAACATCACATCATCGCCTCTTGGAGCCTCAACAGGAGTTGGCGTCGTGAACTTCACAAATGAATTCACATGAAGTGAAGCGGTGGTTTTCTCGTCATCCGTACGGGCGACGCAGATGCCATTGCTTACCTCGTAACTATATACGCCACTCATTTTTGCTGTGGCGGCAGACAAACGAATCGAAGTTTGGTCCTTATAATCGGCCAACTCCTCAACATCTTTGAACCACTTGATATAGGAGCCGGACAAACTCTTGTCATAACCGGTGATCGACAAACTTGCGGAAGCATCCTCGCCCTCACAAATGGTCACATCCAAAAGTTCGAAATCTGCCTTGACACTAAGTGGATAAACATTCACCACGACAGTATCGGAAGTCTCGCACTTATTGACAAGAGAGACAACGTATCGAAGCGTCTGCTTCTCTTCTGCAGGAGTCACCTCTATTTCTTGGCCGGTTCCTAATTCATTTCCTTCCAAGTCACGCCACTTATAGTCGCTACCCTCATGCGTAGTACCAAGCACTATTGGTTCACCGCCGCAAGTGTTGAACGTCTTGCTCTCCTTGCCGTTGATACTCATCGCACCCGTCAACTGGCCTTGTCCAACCTTCACCGTCACGACGGTATCCAAATGGCACGCGCCCGCTTTGGCCTCCACCATGTAGCTGTACTCATGGCCAAACTCTCCGGAGAGATCTTTTGTGGACAAGGTAGCATCACTACCTCTCGCATCCCCACTCCACTCGAAAGAGACCTCGGTCGTGGTACTGGTGGCAGTAGCGGATAACTCAAATTCAGAATTAGGACACACACTATTAGGTGCCGCCACCTTCAAATCCTTCAAATCATCAATGGTAGCGTTAATTTCCATTGTATCGGAAGCACAAACACCTACGATATTCGGCTCGGAGAAAATCGTGTAGTATGCACTTGCGTAAAGGGTACCGCTCTCTGTGAATTTCATGTCTTCAAGAGGTTTTGTACAATCCTTATCTTGGAAATAATAGAAATTCAACAAAGAGGTATCCACCGTATTGGCCAAATGGATATACTTGGAGATCAAGATCTCCTTACCACAAGTTTGAGGCAACTTATCCACCTTCAATTCTGGATTAGGGAAGATGGTCACTTTCAAATCGGCTTTCGCGCCATATTTGCCATCCTTCACATTCAACTGAGCCACCTTGTAGATAGTTTCACCCACCGTCTCTGTACTTGGCACAGGAGCCTCCGTGAGCGGCTTTTCGTAGTTATCCTCAGGAGAGAACCACAACAACTCGTAGTCAATATCCTTTACCTGACCATTATTGGTATTGATGCTCGCGCTATTATCCAAAGAGATAGCCTTTGCCTTATGGCAGTAGTTCATCGGATAGGTGTTCGGAATCAACGCATCACTGATTACAACCGTAATACGGACCGTATCGCTGACACAGCCACTCTCCAAGTGTCTTTGGCGCACATAATAAGAGAACTTCACATCCTCATTCTCCCTCCAAGAAGGATCCTTGGTGATGACAGGTCCAAAGGCTTGGTCCGCCTCATCCAACTCTTTCTCATCCAAGTCGTACCACATCAATTCGTACTCCGTCAAATCGGCAGGGGCAATCAATGTGGAATTTTTGATTAACAGAGCCTCGTATTGGCCGTTGTCATCGGCATCCTCCTTCAAATAGTTCACGATAAGCGAACCAGTTGGTTTCGGAACGAATGTAGTCTTCACGATCAACTTAGCCGTATCACTTTGGCAGATATGATCCTCGTCTATCATGTAACTTTCCACCACACCATAGGTAATGGTCTCCACCTGAGTCTGAGCGACAGGAACACCCTCCACGCTCTTACCATCAATAGACCAACTGAATGTAGAGTTCTTCAAGGCTGGAACAGCGGTGCTCTCCACCAAAAGTTGCTCATACTCCTCGCCCTTACAATATTGGGTACGGTTCATCGAGACATTTGGCTGAGGGATATCAACCACCGTCACCGTCAAAGGCACTTTCGCGCTCTCGTTTGAAGGATTGGCGATTTCGCGTTGCGTCACATAATAGGTAAACTTACCACCCTTGTTAGTCTTTGGCGTACGCTCCGCCTCGCTCAACACATTGCCATACTCATCGTAGTAAACGATCTCCCACTTGCTAGGATCACTCTCCTCCATCTTGCCCAATTCTGCAGTAATAGGAGTAGCCTCCTCGTTCAGACAGAAGGTGACATTGTTCGGAATAGGGACAACCGTACCGCTGACAATAACGGAAACCTCCATTGTATCACTTACGCAACCAACCGCTTGGGTGCGGTTCACATAATAGGTATGGATCTTGGTGACGCCTGGCGCAGGAACCTCAGGAGTTGGAGCAACCGTTCCCAATTCATTACCGCTCTCGTCGTACCAGATATATTGATATCCAGACTCTATCTCAACAACAGCTGGATCCATCTGCAACAGATTCTTGTCGAAGAGTCCATTTGCGGCAGTATCGCTCAACAGATAGGATACCTGTCCCGTACCAGTCGGACCGGAGATTACCTTCACTTCGAAAGAGACCTTATAGTCATTCTTGCTCTCACAACCCTCTTTCGTGGTCAACTTATAATAGTAGGTGTAGGATCCTGCCTTCTTTATATCATTGACGAATGGCATATCGACATCCTCGTCCTCCTCATCGGTCCAAGACGCGACAATTCCCTCATCGGCGAACGAGTCGAACTTCTTTTCGAACTCGGCAATATTGGCATTACCAGGACAGAAGGTGCCGAAATCATAATCAGAGCCTACTGGGCGTTTATTGACAGTCAACACCACAGGTTCACTTGGGGAATAGCAAGGCAAGGCGGTCGTACCTGAGGTGACAATCACGCTATATGTCTTCTTTCCCGCGATATTCGCTGGTATCTCATAGGTATTCTCTTCCGTCTCCTCCGTTACAGGTTCGCCATCCTCAAAGAACTGGTACTTGTAATGACCCGTAGGACCCGCCGTCAATGTAACGCTTCCCGTACCCGCGCAGATTTCATCCTGTGAAAGTTTCAATGTCACGTTAGGGAGAGGGCACTCCTCACCGCAGCCAGAGACCGCTTGCGCCATGATCTCGTTGTCGGCATGGCCGAGCAATTTCGCATAAGCGATGTTGATGATCGATTCGTTACACTCATCCACTGTTCCCTTCCACGTCACCTTATATTTCGTACCGAAAGGAATAGGATTATCCATACCATGCTCGAATTTCCAAACGATGGAATCACCTAACAATTCACCACCATTATCCGCAGAGTTAAAAGCAATCTCCGCTGGCTTACGGTCAACTATAGTCAAATCATAGGCATAATCGGTATGAATGTGGATATTAGAGTATTTATGGGCACCATATCCAACACCCCTGAAGCCCATACGGCCCTCTTTAACTTTCAAACCTTCTGCTGTAAATGCAGGAGAGGCCGAAGTATCTTTTCCAAACCACACCTGAAGTACATCATCCGTGATTTTCACTTTCCAACGTGACGGATTGTTCTTCAATGCGCAAGTCGCATCCGTAACCTTACGAGAACCCTCATAGCAAGTCACAGACAAACCGGTGGACTCATTAAACTTATATTGTATTCTAATATCATCACGAACAAAGAACTCTCCCTCTTGGTATGATACGATATTCGCGTCGAACTCAGCATACATATTGACTGAAAGTGAATTTTTGAATGTAGCAGACTCTCCTTGGGATGTTGTAAGCACACCACCGGAAATAGAGGCTCCAGACAAAGTCCAATCAGTTGTTTTAGCCGCCGCATCATCAAAAATCGCACCATGGGTTTGTTCGTACTCGATGGTATAAGTCACATCATCACCGAGTTGAACGTTCTCCTTATCCACTGTTTTCACAAGTGTTGTTGGGATAATAGGTTCAGGAACCTTCGCGCAGGTGACCGTCACCTCCGCAGTGTCAGACAAAGGAGAATTCTTTTCCGCAAGAATCCATGCCACATTCTGAGTCAATTCATCAGGGGTCTCACACTCCGCGCCAGATGGGAAGCTTGCCATAGCGGAGTATTCGATGGATCCCTTTTGCTTCACTTGCATCACAGGAATCTCCCATTTCACACACCAGCGTCCATCGGCAATTTGATAACTGCTCCAGCTTGCCTTGTACTCTTCCAACGGACACTCATTCAAAAAGGCTTGGAATTCCATGCCCTTAGGTAATGTATCAATGACGACAACATTTCGTGCCTCACGACCAGCCATAGGTCCAGTTCCCAGAATACGACGCCAAGCATATCCATCATACTCTTCTACAAGAATATTTTCTATCAAACTGCTTGGTTCCTCACAAATACTTGGCAAGTATCCTGTAATAGGTTGTTCAATAGACTTACCCGTAGAAGGATCAATCGTCTGCCAACTTGGAGAGATCAAATGGTAATTGCCATCCTCAGCATCAGCGGCTCCCGCATTCCATGACCAGTCATCCTTAAAATTAGGCGTACTCCAATCACTCATATTCAAGTAACCCGCCAAACGAAGTGGGAACGTTCCTCCCTTATGGACACGACCGGGTTGCATGTAGTTGGATATATGAGCCGTGGTGGTCACCAACAATGGAGCAAACTGGATGCACAATCTCTGGTTCCAAGAGCCAAACTCATCATCTTTTCCCTCCACAATCGTCTCATGGGTCACCGTCACTTTATCTGACGTAGTTCTTTTTCCTTCATAAATAGAGGTGTTCCATTGCCAACCTCTCGCACAACCCTCATCACCCGCAAGGCAATCAATTCCTGAATCATACATATAGTATGCAATACGATAGTTACCATAGTTGATATAAGGTTCAATCGCATCGTTATAGAGTCTGAATCGCAACCATAATTGAGATCCGTCCAAATTGTTGGACATCGCCATCGTCACTCTCGGACGACCACCATCCAACCAACCCGCCTCTGAAGAGTTCTCAAAGTCAATCTTGTACTTGACAATATTTCCAGGATTAACCTTCTCTCTATCAGCGCTTTTTTCTATCTTCAAAGCACGCTTGATCACATCCACACAGTTTCTCTGCATGGTGGCAGTCACATAGTTAGGATATTCGTTCGTTGTCCATCCAGAACCATTAGAGCAAGAGATCTCCGCTGTGGTGCAATACCTACCGAACGCCTTTGGACCAATCTTGCAAGTATATGAAACTTGGCCAACAGTTTTAGCCAAATTACCAGACTTCAAATTCAATGCAGGTCCCTCTGTGTCGTCACTTTTAAATCCAGACACCTTCCCGATTTTCCAAGTGATGGTGTGGCTTCCCGCATCATAGACACCACCATTGGTTGCACTCACGAACACGAAATCCGCAGGCACATTCTCCACGATAACAACGTTCTCCGCATCCACGGAACCGAAGTTTCTGTAATCCAACAAATAAGTGATATCATCACCCGTATAAGCATAGGTCACACTATCTTGAATCGCACGATAAACCTTCATGTTCGCGCCTGCCTTAATCTGACTAGGTGCCGTATGGTTACCCGTCGCGATAATCATACCCAACCAACGGAAGAATCCATGAAAATAGTGAGGGACAGAAGTCAGATATCCATCTCCGAAGTCATCACAATCCCACTCAATATTACACTGACGATAAAGGATACCAGCCAAATCCAAATCCTGCGCACCGATGGCGGAAGGCATACCGGTTCCCATCTGCCAGTTCAGCGTAAATTCACTTTTGGGGAATGTTCCATCAGGATTTATATCCCAATGCAAAGTAGATGGTCCTTTATACGTTACAGACGGACCTCCACCAAACTCCGTACATGCGGAAGGGCCATTCCATCCTTGAGGATCGTTCATAAACGCGGCGGTTCTTTCGCAAGATTCCTTTTCAAAGGAATTTCCGCCCTCTTTCACGGTATGGGAAACAGGATCCCACGTATAGGTTGGATTTCCATGCCAAACATAATTCAAAGCGGTACGCCATGCCGCACGGAAACGACCACCTTGATTGCCCGCTTTCATCGTAACTACATTATCCGCAGAGATATCAGCCTCCTCTCCCCAGAAAATATTCTTTGAATTTTGGCTCAACCAATTACTTACAAACCAATCGGTGGAAGCCTCGCAACGGCGGAATTGCTCTCTTTCCCACTCACTGCTTTCAGGAAGATCCAATTCGAGAATAAGGTCATAGAACTCCTTATAATAAGCAGATGCGGCATAATCGGTATGCATACCCTTACCTCCCGCATACTCAGGGAGGTATTCCACGCCATCCATAAGAAGATGATTGTTAGTGGCCCAACCCGTTACCTCTGCCCACGTTGTACCACCCTTTAGATATCCATCCAATCCGACATCTCCCGTTGTAACTCTTCGAGGGTTCTCTGTTTTAAAGCGTTCCTCATACATAGCGACCAATCCACGGGTCACTTCAATCATATCTTTTTTATAAGAGATCTTTTCTCCATTGGCAGCCGTATGTCCACTATCATCACCCCACTGACGCCATGCAATATACAATGCCAGCACAATCTCATTATCGCCATCGGTAGCGGAACAGTCGTTGTTTTGATCTCCAATAATTAGATTTCCATAAGTGCCTCCTCCAATTGTCTCTCCTGTAAGATAACTTTTAGAGCCCGGGCGGAAACTATCGTGGATTCTGAACCACAATCCGTCGAAAGAGGCCTTGTCACCCATCACAGCCGCAGCCAACATAGAATAACCATCACCCTCACGGCAATCATAAGGGCAACCATAATTACCCCTGATATATTTGACACCATCCAAGACTTCGCCCGTGTATTTCCACTCATTTGCGAAAATCTGATAAGCGTCACGGATATCTTGCTCCATCTCCGCATGAACCACACCCTCTGGATTAATGGTTCCCAAATTATCCAACTTATGAGAGGATCCATAGGAATATTCCAAAAATTGCGGGAATGGATAAGCCGGGTTTCCTGAATTGATATGGACAGGAACCACAGCATTCATATTGAACGTCGCAAACATAAGGAGCGACAACAAAAAGACTATTTTTCTACCCAATTTATCGTGTACCATGAGGTTTAATTATGTTTAGATAACCTATTATATTCCTTATAAATTGCAAATATAGCATTTTCAGACAAAGGTTAATAAGAATTAACATTTGATTTTCACAACATTTCTCACGAAATCACTGAATAAAATCCACAAAACAAAAAGGGCATCCCGCATGAGATGCCCTAAAAAGTCATCTGACCTCGTCAAACGAACGGTTCAACCCTTAACTCTTAATTCTTAACGACCCTCACCTTGCCGCCCACCACATAGGCACCATTCTCCAATCCCTCCAACGCCTCGGATTCGAGCACACGGCTCTTTAACCTGACGCCCAAGGCATTGTAAACATCCACATACGGATCCTGCGAATCGACGACTTCCGCCACACCGGTACGTTCGCTATCCGTGAGAACCACTGGAACCGCATTCACACGCTCTTTATCCGAAGTGACAAGACAGCCAGCGGCACTGGTAGCGGATTTCGAGCCTTCGTATAGAAGCGTATAAGAGAATTTATCCTCTCCACCCAAAGGCAGCACACTTGGTCTTGTATAGGTGACGATACCCGCATAAGGCTTGCCATCGGCCTCCTCATAAGAGAGTCCCGCCATCTCGTTCAACTCCTTCAACCGATAACCCAACGGGATGGTATCCTTCACCACCACGCTCTTCGCGTCGGAGCCATTGACGAACGGAGAGTCGCCCAAAACTTTTCGCCAAACGTAACCATCGAACTCCTCCACCAAGACATTCTTGGTCAACTTCGAAACCTCGTCGCAAGCCGTACGCAACAATTTATCCACCGGCTGTGGATCCGCGGAGGATTGGTAAGAGGGTGTCACAGGGAAGAAGTAACCTTCATCACTATCGGTATTAAGCACAGACCATCCCTTCGACCAATTCAAACTCTTCCAACTTGCGTCGTAGAAGCGAGCCACGACACGCAACGGATATTTAGTTCCTTCGCAATTGAACTTTGCGGCACCCGCCATTTCATTCAAGAAGTAGGTGGAGGCGGCCAATGCGTGAGGGAATTGGACAAAGAACATATGGGTTCCATCCGACAACACCTCATCCTTAAACTTAAAATCGGACGCATTGCTTCCCATTGTTGCGCCGTTTTGGGTACCCTCCAACAAATCGAAACTGCACTGCAGGTTGGTAGCATCCTTCAAATCTTTGAAAACCGTCACACGGTAATTACCATTGTCGATGTAAGGTTCCACCGCATCATGGTAGATCTTAAACATCAAATTATATTGAGCACCCTTATCGATATCGGCCACCGCCACATTGACGTGGGAACGGCCACCCACCAAATCAGGAATTGTATCGTTGGAAATCTTCACCTCGAAATTGACCAAATCTCCCTTGGTCACCGTGGTCTTGTCCGCTGATTTCTCCACACGCAATCCAGTAGGGATTACCTCAATAAGGTTGCGTTGCATGGTAGCGGTCGCATAATTGGGATACTCATTGCACTCGCTTCCCAAGCCATTGGCGCAAGAGATTTTCGTCACCGTCTTATAAGCGCCTCTGGCACCCGGTTTCGCCACACAACGGTAAGAGAGGGTGCCCATGGTCTTGGCCAAATTAGGAGCAGTGAGATCCAACGCATCGCCCACCACATCATCACTCCTGAATCCAGCCACGGTCGCTATGTTCCATGTCACAGTATGGGTGGAGGCATCGTAGTTGCCATCCCCATCCAGGAAGATGAAGTCGCTTGGCAACTGCTCTTTCACCTCAACATATTCCGCAGCCACAGAACCGAAGTTACGGAAAGAGAGCAAATAAGTGACCGTATCTCCCGCATGGCAAACCGACATGCTATCCTTGATCGCCTTGTAAATCTTCAAATTAGGCTGAGCGACCATTTGGGAAGGGGCGGGATAATTTCCTGTCAGGGCCATCAAACCCGTCTGGCGGAACCAGCCACTCATATAGTTAGAGATCCATTGGCCATCATCCGTCTTGCCACTGGCGTCCCAGTTCTCGTATATGACCTTGAAGAGGTCACCCATCAACTCGTAATCTTGCGCGCCGACAGCGGCAAATGCGGCAGCACCCTTTTGCATACCCAAAGCGGAGGAGTTCTTGTCATCCAACGTCTCGCCTGTGATCGGATCGATTTGCCAACCCATCATTCTAGGCCCAGAATAAGGAATCTTCTTATCTCCCTTGGTATAGCAATTAGACGAGGCCCCCCAATGGGCAGGATCTCGCATATAATCGGACATCTTCACCGCGGCGTCATACTCATACTTATTGCTTCCCTCCGTCACCTGATGAGCGGAAGGATCCCATGTATAGCCCGGATGTCCATGCCAAACATAGTTACTAATGGTACGCCAAGGGCAACGGTAATCCTCGCCATCCTGGAAGTTGCTGTAAGTGGTCTGCTTTCCGTCACGGCTCACCGTATTCCAGCCAGCCGTAGGCAGAGAGGTTTTACTTTTAGCGATCAAATCGCCTATCAACCAATCCGAAGCGGCCTCACCGCGACGGAATTGTTCAGCCTCCCATTCAGCAGTAGCGCCCACCTCCTTGGCCATCTCCAGCAACAGGTCATGGAACTCTCGGAAATAGGCTGGCGCGCAATAATCGATGTGCTGTTTCTCTCCACCCTCCGCAGCGAAGAGCGGGTAAACCTTCACACCGTCCACCGTGGCGTAATTAGCCTCTTGCAAAGCCCAATCCGTCTGTTCTTTCCATGTATTTCCACCACGGGGATAACCATCCAAACCAATCAAACCGGTATTCACCCGCGCAGGATTTTTACCTTTATCCGCGAAACTCAAAGCCACCAAACCACGGATAACCTCAATCATCTCCTGCTTGTAACTAATCGGATTACCACAAGCGTCCAGCACCTTCTCGCCCTTGCTATTGAGCATGAATTCGCCCCACTGTTTATAGGCCACATAGAGCGCCAAGGCGATATCCACGTCTCCATCCGCCGCGGTATCCCCTCCCTCGTCGGCGCCATCGCTAATGGAATAGTCACTGAACTCATAATTGGGCGCATTGTCAGAGCAATCCTTATAACGCTTCGTCTTCACACGACGTTTGTCGTGGGTCGCCATCCAATAGCCATCGAAGGTCACCTTATCCGCCATATAAGCGGCGGCGAGCAATGCGTAGCCATCTCCCTCAGAACAGTCATAAGCAGCCTTATAGGGAGTCCATATATACTTGATGCCCTCATGCTCTTCGCCCGTATATTCAAACTCATTGGCGTGCTGTTGGTAAGCGGTACGGATGTAACGCTCCATCTCGATATGCGTCAATCCCTCAGGATTTTCCGTTCCCAAATTACCGCCACAAGCATACTCAAGAAACTGAGGGAAAGGATAGGCGGGATTTCCTGAATTAATATGAACCGGAACCGCCACGGAGACCCATACGGAAATTAAGACCGCCACAGGTACACCAACTATTTTTTTACTTAAATCAAAGTGAAACATGGTCAAAATTCAATAAGTGTTACAATCGCGAAGATAACATATTTCCACAAAAGGAGAAGACAAAAAAAGCGGTGAAGGAATCCCCACCGCTTATTCTATCCACAGATTTGCCTTAGGCGGCCGTAAAGACCGTGTAGGCGATAAATCCGATATAGATGGAGAGCAAAACGCCTCCCTCCCATCGTTCCAACGTACGTTTCGTGCACAAGAAGAACCACAACAAGAAAGCCAATAGCACCATCAAAACATAATGCGCGAAGAATCCTTGGTCACTATTCTCTATCGGGCAAATGGCGGAAGATAGTCCAACTACGCTCAATACATTGAAAGAGACGCTTCCGATGATATTACCAATCGCCATATCCGTCTCTCCCTTACGGGCGGACAACACAGAAGCGAATAGTTCCGGCAAACTAGTTCCCACCGCCACAACGGTCAAACCAATCACACTATCAGAGACACCCAAAGCAGAGGCGATACCGCTCGCGCCCTTCACCAAAAGGTGGGCACCTCCGATCATCGCCGCGATAGAGACCACCACCATCACAAACGCCAACCACAAAGCCATCGGCTTCTCCTCATTATCTTCCTGTTCTTCCGCGCCATTCTCTTTACGAGAAGAACAAATTTGATAGGTGACGAAACTTACCAACATCAAAAATCCGATAATACCATCCACTCTGGATATCGTACCCGTCATACCCACAATAGCGAGCAAAAGACAAGCGCCCACCATAAAGGGCATATCAACGCTCAAAGTTCGCTTATCGGTTTTGCAAGCGACAATCAAACCGGTCGCGCCCAAAATCAAGGATATATTGGCAATGTTAGAACCGACAACGTTTCCAATCGCAATACCTGGATTTCCAGCAATGGCAGCATTCAAACTCACCAAGAATTCTGGCGTGGAGGTACCAAAACCGATTACGGTCAAGCCAATCACCATCGGGCTCAACTTCGCACGTCGCGCAATGGCCACAGCGCCATCCACCAAATAGTCTCCACACTTCACAAGAAGAACGAAACCAATTAGAATAAAAAGGATATTAATCAGCATATTGAATCTTCTTAAATAACGCTATTATGGTAAAAAAGGCGCCACAGTCAAACCATGGCGCCTCATTGTTATTTTTTCGATTATTTAGCGAAACTTACCGCTCTTGTCTCACGAATAACAGTAATCTTCACCTGACCTGGATAGGTCATCTCATCTTGGATCTTTTTAGCGATCTCGTATGACAATGTCTCGATCTCCTTATCGTCGATCTTGTCCGCACCTACAATCACGCGAAGCTCACGACCCGCTTGGATCGCGTAAGTCTTCACAACTCCCGGATAAGAGAGCGCCAACTTCTCAAGATCATTCAAACGCTTGATGTAAGCCTCCACAATCTCGCGGCGAGCACCTGGTCTCGCGCCAGAAATAGCGTCACAGGCTTGTACAATAGGAGAAAGCAAGCTCTCCATCTCAATCTCATCGTGGTGAGCACCGATGGCGTTGCAGATCTCAGGTTTCTCCTTATACTTCTCAGCCAACTTCATACCCAAGATTGCGTGTGGCAACTCTGGCTCATCATCAGGCACTTTACCAATATCGTGCAACAAACCAGCACGTTTCGCCTTCTTAGGGTTAAGACCCAACTCAGAAGCCATCACCGCACAAAGATTAGCGGTCTCACGAGCATGTTGCAACAAGTTTTGACCGTATGAAGAACGGTATTTCATCTTACCGATCAATCTCACCAAATCAGGATGCAAACCATGTACACCCAAATCGATCGTGGTACGCTTACCGGTCTCAACGATCTCCTCCTCCACTTGTTTCTTTACCTTAGCGACCACCTCCTCAATACGGGCTGGGTGGATACGACCATCCGTCACCAATTGGTGAAGCGCTAAGCGAGCCACCTCACGGCGAACTGGATCAAATGCGGAAAGGACAATTGCCTCTGGGGTATCATCCACGATGATCTCCACACCGGTAGCAGCCTCCAAAGCTCGGATATTTCTACCCTCACGACCGATAATGCGTCCCTTGATTTCATCAGAATCAATATTGAAAACAGTAACGGAATTCTCAATGGCAGCCTCGGTAGCGACACGTTGGATGGTTTGCACCACAATTCTCTTCGCCTCCTTATTGGCCGTCATCTTGGCCTCCTCCATGATCTCATTCACGTAAGACATCGCATCGGTCTTAGCCTCCTCTTTCAAAGCCTCAATCAATTTCTCCTTCGCCTCAGCAGCGGAAAGACCTGAAATGGTCTCCAAACGCTCGCTGGCCATACGGTTCAACTTCTCCAACTCCTGCTTACGAGAATTAACAATATCCAACTGATTATTAAGGTTGTCCCTCAAATTCTCGTTCTCAGCCTTACTTTTCTGCAACTCGGATTGAGATTGATTCAACTGCATCTCACGTTGTTTCAATCTAGACTCGAACTGCTGCATCTTCGCATTATGCTGATTGCACTGCGAATCATACTCATTTTTTAGTTCTCGATACTTTTGACTCGCCTCACGCATCTTCTCGTCACGCATCTTCGTCGCCTCTGCCTCAGCATCCTTCAGAATCTTCTCGGAACGCGACTTCAAGATCGTATTCAAAACGACCCATGTCACGACACCACCGATAACGAATCCGGCAATTATCAATATAACATTCATGATGTATTAAAATAAAATTATATATATAAAAAAACGCATCACCCTTGAGGGCTAAACTCAAGAGAAATGCGGGTTATCTTCACCAAAAAGACGGTATCACTTATGATGTTCTAGGAAATTGGACAAGTCCGACGTCAAAGAATCCATTCTTTTCAATGCGTCTGCCTTATCCATATCGCTGCTTTTTAGTTTCAACGCCAATGCGAGTAAAGTATAGGCTATGATATCCTCCTCCTTCACACTGCTATTATTGCCGAACCTTTTGACATAGTTCTGATATTCATCTTTTATCAGAGCGGCCGCCTCACGATACAAAGGCTCATCTTTATCAGAGCACTGCATTTGATATCGTTTTCCGACCAACTCTAGGTTGATAGTTCTCTTATCGGCCATAATCTAAATCATTATAATCTAAATCATTATTCCTCAAGCAGCATTTTAATGCACTTATCTATCTCCCGCTCCATATTGGACAATCGAGACAACGTCTTTTTCGCCTCATCTTCAGAGGTGGATATCGTTTTAGCAGTCAATAAATTATAATATTGATCCCGCCACTTGAACTCCATCGCTCTCGCCAAATCGCGCTCCTCCTTACACTCCCGCAGATCATCTTCCAATCTTTTCCTCTCCTTTTCCAACGCTTCGTAGCGTGTCATGAGATATCTGACCTTCGCTTCCAGGTCACTCAACAAATCGTTCTGCGAAACTGCCATTTGCCCAAATTTTTCGCAAAGTTATAAATATTACGGAAAAACCAAAGCAAAAAGTTCAGTTTTTATATGACGCAATCGCCAAATCGGGAACATTCTGTCCATTGCATCAAAACACATTGATCACTTCTCAAACATTACCCAATCCTGTTCCATTGATATCCTGAAGAATTTTCCGAGGCACGAGCCTAATTTTTCGGTGGCGCAAAACCACTGTAGTCGCATGTTTTTCACAAAACAATACTTTCACAAACAACCTACTTATACATGACTTTTCTTTATTATACGAAAACTTTTTGTACATTTGCGAAGAAGAAACCATTAAAACATTTTTGATATGATAATAGAACCATTCGAATATTATGACGAGATGCCACCGCTCACCAAAGAGCAGATTGAGCAGGAGAACGAAAGAATCGCCAAGAACATGGCTATCGAAAGACAATTCATCCAAAAGGAGATTATCAGCAAGAACGACGATTATGTCGTGGTTGTACCAAACCAAGAAGGTATCTTCATGAACAAGGTTGACGCGAAGACGAAGGCGGATACCGAGAAGCTGGTCAAGCACTTCATAGACCACGCCTCGTTCATTGACGGAGTCGCAAACGACCCCGACAATCTGGAGCGTGGCATCAAGAGGGAGATCTCGGAGGCCACGAAGGACCGCCTGTTCACCATTGCGACCATCTTCACGGCGGACGAGAAACTCCACATTATATACTAAGCGTCAAGAGATCCTACTATCAAAAAATCTGCTACGATTCTAACGTAGGTCTCACAGGAAGGTAATTGCGGTTTATTTGCGGGTATAAAGATTTCGTTTTTCTTAAAATCGGTCTCAATCCCATTTATTATCCCATCTTCATTCCTTACTCTTAATTCTTTTGCTATCTTTGCAAACTAATAAAAAGAATTCAACAAAAAGAGTAAAAATATTATGAAACCTACATTATTGGTTTTGGCTGCCGGAATGGGTAGCCGTTATGGAGGATTGAAGCAATTGGATGGGCTTGGTCCTAACGGAGAGACAATCATGGACTTCTCCATCTTCGATGCTGCCAGAGCAGGCTTCGGGAAAGTGGTTTTCGTAATCCGCCATGCGTTTGAGCAGGATTTCAGAGAGAAGGTAATCAGCAAATATAAAGACGCCATCAATGTCGAGGTGGTGTTCC
Source organism: Paludibacteraceae bacterium (assembly GCA_045601045.1). Lineage (GTDB taxonomy): Bacteria > Bacteroidota > Bacteroidia > Bacteroidales > Paludibacteraceae > UBA1181. The sequence goes on along the minus strand of JAZRZA010000019.1, from coordinate 51,554 downwards.
AAGAGTTGGACTCACTCCCAGCGGGTTTCTCTTTGCACCCAGAAAGAGTGAAGCCATGGGGTACCAACCATGCCATTCTAATGGGAAAGGATGCCGTTAAGGAGCCTTTCGCGGTGATCAACGCAGACGACTTCTACGGCAAGGAGAGTTTCCAGATCTTGGCGGACGCCTTGAAGAAGATGGAGGGCAAGAGAGACCAATACTGCATGGTGGCCTATCGTTTGGGCAATACCCTCTCCGAAAGTGGCCATGTATCGCGCGGTGTATGCAACAAGAACGCCCAGAACCACCTCACCACCGTAGTGGAGCACTACGAGGTACAACGCAAGGGCAACGAGGTCGTTTTCAAGAACCAAGAGACCGGCAGCTACGATACCATAGACGAGAACCTGCCTGTATCCATGAATATGTGGGGATTCACGCCTGACTACTTCGAGCACTCAGACGCCGATTTCAAGGAGTTCTTAACCAAGAACGCAGACAATATTAAGGCCGAGTACGGTATTCCTACGATGGTAAATCGATTGATCCAAGAGGGCACCTCTTCCATCGACGTTTTGGAGACCCCATGCAAATGGTTCGGTGTCACTTACAAGGAGGATAGACCATCCGTAGTGGCAAAGATCCAACAACTCATCAACGAAGGTGTTTACCCTAACAAATTGTTTTAATCGAAAATCAGACATGGCTAATAAAGGAAAAATATTAGTGACCGGTGGTACGGGTTACATCGGTTCCCACACCGTGGTGGAATTGTTCAACGCAGGTTACGAGCCAGTTGTCATCGACAACCTCTCCAACTCCAACATTGGCGTGATCGACGGTATCAAAGCGATTACAGGATCTCTTCCTGTTTTTGAGAACATCGACTGCAAAGACTACAATTCTTTGGAGCGTTTCTTCGAGAAGCACTCCGACATCAAGGCAGTGATCCATTTCGCGGCATCCAAGGCCGTGGGCGAATCGGTGGAGCAACCATTGGTTTACTACAGAAACAACATCGTTTCCTTGATCAACCTGTTGCAATTGATGCCTAAATTCGGCATCAACAACATCGTATTCTCCTCCTCTTGCACGGTTTACGGACAACCGGAGATTCTTCCCGTCACGGAACAATCCCCTATCCAACCCGCCACTTCGCCTTACGGAAGCACCAAACAGATGAGCGAGACCATCTTGCGCGACGCGACTGTAGCGGACAAGAACTTGAGCGTTGTGCTTTTGCGCTACTTCAACCCAATCGGCGCGCACCCATCCGCTGAAATCGGAGAGTTGCCCAACGGCGTACCTAATAACCTTTTGCCTTACGTCACACAAACGGCAGCCGGCATCAGAAAGGTATTGAGAGTATTCGGAAACGACTACAACACCCCAGACGGCAGTTGCATCCGCGACTACATCAACGTAGTGGATTTGGCAAAGGCCCATGTATGCGCCATCAACCGCGTCTTGGAGAAGAAGAACAAGAAGAACATCGAGGTCTTCAATTTGGGTACCGGCAACGGCGTATCCGTTTTGGAGCTCATCAACACATTCGAGAAGGCGACAGGTGTCAAGGTTCCTTACGAGATCGCTCCACGTCGCGCTGGCGACATCGAGCAAGTTTGGGCTGACGCATCTTTGGCTAACAAAGAGTTAGGCTGGAAGGCTATGGAGACATTGGAGGATACCCTCAAATCCGCTTGGAAATGGCAAGAGAAATTAATGGCGAACAAAGCTGAAAATTAAGAGATCAATTTCATAGAAAGGCAAGGGCGTGTCGCAATGATACGCCCTTTGTTTTTATTTGGAGGAATTATATATTTGAAAAAAATTATTGATAGTTATGAGAAAAATCGGTCTAACCCTAATGATTATTCTTTCAGCCGCATTTAACATAGAGGCATGTCACTTCCCCGAAGGAGAAGTAGTAGAGGTAGATGGCATATACTATGCCTTTGACGCGAATGGTTGGTGGGTAGCCGGATTCAAACAAGAACAAGACAGTATAGTTCTCAAGCATAACGTTGTCATCAACGGGAAAGAGGAGAATATAGAGGATATACACATTGGTTATCCTATGAACGGACAAGCTACCGCATCACCCCAAGTGTTAGTGATTCCCGACGGATTCAAAAATGTCTCCTCATTAGATTTGCCAAGACTGGAGAAGTTATATATTCCCAAGACAATCACCCGCACCCATGACATTTGTACATGTGTATACGCCAATATAAACTGTGAAAATTTAAAATCCATCGTAGTGGACAAACGAAACAGGTATTTAAAATCGGTGGATGGCGTGCTCTTTTCAAAGAATGGGAAAGATCTGTTCCTCTATCCTAACAAAAAACAAGGGAAAACGTTCGAGATACCCAAGCGGGTAGAACACATCCTTCTAGGAGCATTCGATAAATGTCAGTTAGAGAGAATCTATTTCCCCAAAAGCAAAAAGGAGATGGTATATTACTACCAATTTGGTTACGACAAGCTAGATACAGATGCAAAAGAAGCGTTAGAATCGATGGGATTCGAAGATCCAGAGAAGATAAAATTCATCGGTCGGTAGATCATTCTTCCACCACAAATTGGCTATTATAAATCCGCCAATAGACGCCCTGTTTCGCCAACAACTCTTCATGGCGTCCCTGTTCCACAATGGCGCCATTATCCAACACCAAAATCTTATCCGCATTTTTTATCGTGCTAAGGCGATGGGCGATAAAGAGACAGGTGTGCCCTTGGGAAAAGGTGGAGATCGCGTTCTGAATCAACAATTCCGTACGGGTATCAATATTACTGGTCGCCTCGTCCAAAACCAATATCGGTGCATCCTTATAGATGGCACGAGCGATAGTCAGCAACTGCCTTTGTCCATGGCTAATGCCCGCACCCTGCTCCAACAGGGAAGTTTCGTAGCCATCCGCCATCCTACTCACCAAGGAATCCGCATTCGCCAAACGCACAGACTCCCTAACCTTACTCACATTCGCCTCACCATCCCCATAAGCCACATTGTAACTCAACGTATCAGAGAAAAGGAACGGCTCCTGTTGCACCAAGCCGATGGCTCTACGCAAATCCGAGAGGGAGATATTCCGCACATCCACCCCATCTATCTTCACACATCCTTCGTGCACATCGTAGAAACGGTTCAGAAGGTTGATGATCGTGGTCTTACCCGCGCCAGTGAATCCGACCACAGCCACCACCTCACCCGGCATCGCCGTAAAACTCACATCTTTCAAGACCATTTGGTCGCCATATCCGAAACTGACATGCTCAAAATCGATTCTACCCTGCGGAGCTTTCATCTCGACAGGAGACTCCGATTCAGAAATTTCAAACGGTTCGTCTAATAGACGGAATACACGCTCAGCTCCCGCAATGGCCGACTGGATCATGTTGAGTTGCGTGGCAATGGAATTGATCGGACGCTGGAAATTCTTCGTATAGAGCAAGAAGGATTGAACGACGCCCACAGTAATGGATCCGCCGAATGCAAAGAATGCACCTATCACCGTCACTAAAATATAGGAGAAATTATCCAACACCCTCATCATCGGCATCAAGACACCGCTGTAGATTTGGGCCTTCCTTCCCGTTTCGCAGACGATTTTATTATACTGTTCGAATTGAGCGACACGCTCCTCCTCCCTTCCGAAGCATCGGATGGTCTTAATACCGCCCACCGACTCCTCCACCAAACCATTCATCTCTCCCAAGGCCTGTTGTTGACGAGAGAAGTGCCTTCGGGTGTGTCGCATCACAAAGCGACTCAACAAGACCGCAAAAGGGACGGTAAGGCAGGTGGCGATAGTCAATTGCCAACTTAGACGCAACATAATCACGACGGATCCGACCAAGGTGAGCACACTGGTGATGATCTGCACCAAGGTATCCACCAAGGCGTTCTTCACCAATTCCGCGTCACTTGTGAAATGGCTCATCAAGTCGCCACATAGGTGCTCATTGAAAAAGCGAGGACTCAAAGACAATAGTTTTCTCGTCATGCTCTCCTTCAAGTTGCGGAGCAGACGTTGCGCCAAGAGCCCCATACCATACTCATGAACCCATGTGAAGAGAGCCGAGAGAAAATGGAAGAGGACAAATGCACCCAAATGCAGAAAGAGAGATTCCCTGGAAACCGCATCATCAGAGCGGACCAGTCCAATGCAATCATCCACGGTTCTACCCAATAAATAGGGACAAAGCAATGTGCAGACCACCGACAAGAGAGAGAGTAGTATCAGCAGTGAGAGAAGCCATTTCTCCCCCTTCCAATAGGACAAAATACGACGTACGGTTCCCTTGGGATCCGTGGCCTTATCCACAGATGCTCCAAGCGATCTCAATCGCCGTTGTCCGCCCGATGCCGTCAAATGTTCAGCCATTCTCACTCACTTTTTTGTCGATCACACATCTCCTTGTACAAAGGACAGGAATCATACAACTCCTCGTGGTTGCCGTACCCCAAGAGTCTTCCCTGCTCCAAAACCAATATTTTATCCGCATGACGGATGGAACTCATCCGCTGGGAAACAATCACTTTCGTAACTTTTAGTTCACTCAAAGTTTTCCTGATCTTCGCCTCCGTCTGTAAATCTATCGCACTCAAGCAATCATCCAGCACCAAAATTTCGTGCGTCCCCACCAATGTTCGGGCGATCGAGAATCGCTGACGTTGGCCGCCTGAGAGATTGAGTCCTTTCTGGCTCACCACATAATCCAGCCCCTCCGGTTGGGCTTCCACAAATTCACGGATCTGCGCCTTTTCACAAGCACAGAGCAAATCCTCATCAGTCGCGGAGAGGTTTCCCCAACGCAGATTATCCCGCAAAGAGCCATGAAAAAGAAGCGTCTCCTGCATCACCATACCGACACATCGGTGCAACGCCTCCTCCTCATAAGAGGCTATATCCTTTCCGTTGAGATACAGATGCCCTGCGGTAGGATAATAGAAACGAGCCAACAAACTGGTCACAGTACTCTTTCCGGCACCCGTTCCACCCACTATCGCCAATGTTTCACCCTTTTTGACAGAAAAAGAAATATCAGAAAGCACCTCCCGCATCCCTTTTGCATCCTCCTCGTAAGAGAAGGAGAGATGATCGAAACAGATGGCTTCATCCGCAGGGCGAAGAGATGGGTCAGAGGCAGGGACAGACTCCTCGGCAGATAACAACACCTCATCGATGCGTCGCATGGAAGCGCTCGCTTCGGTCATAGACATTATAATTCGGGAAGCCATCATCAGAGAGAGCAAGATTTGCGCCATATAATTCACGCATGCCATGATATCGCCCACATTCACCTCTCCCTCACCCAACAGGATGGCGCCATAATAGACAATCACCGCGATACCAATATTCAGCAAGAGCGACATAGCAGGACCTAAAAGCACCACCCATCGGGTAACGCGCAACGAGCGAGCCACCAAATCATCGTTATTTTGCTTAAACCGATCAAATTCTCCCTTCTCATTGACATGCGACTTCACCACTCGGATACCCGACACATACTCCTGTACAATCGTATTTTGCCGATCTACCCGCTGCTGGATGGCCAAAAATTGAGGGAAGGCACGTTTCAGAATGAAGGAGACAATAAAAATCAACAGTGGGAGAAGCACCAGAAGGATCGACGAAAGGCGCAAGTGGATCATCAGCATCATAGAGACCGCACCCACAAAAAGGATAGGTGAACGGAACAACAAACGCATGGAGGCCTGCACGACACTCTGTACTTGCTGCACATCAGCCGTCATACTTGTAATCAGGGAACCTGTCTGCAACTTATCCACCTGACGAAAGGACAAACCCATAATTTTCCGGAAGAGAGAGGATCGAAGATCGGCACCCATGCGATAGGAAACAGTTCCCGCGGCAAAAATGGAGAGCAAACCACCTAACATACCAACAAGAACCACGGCAACCATCCGGATGCCCAAAGTGTAAATCACAGAGGAGTCGCCTGCCAAAATACCCTCGTTCACGATGACTGACATGATATGGGGCTGAAACAACTCCGCCACCACTTCAGTCGCCACACAGATCGGAGACAATATGGCCCAACGCCAATGCGGTTTTAGAAAATGTAATATTTGTTTTAGTTCTCTCAATTCACCACCTAATGGATAGTAAACATACAACTTTCTCTGTCACACATCAATACAAAAAAAAGAAAGGGTGCATCCAAAGACACACCCTATACTGCTTTCGACGCCAAACAAGGATTATTTTCCTGATTTTTTAGATTGAGAAGCTTGTTGCTTTTCACGCAATTTCTTCAAGCGGAAATACTCCTCACTGTTATCACGCGCGATGGTCTTGATCACTCGGATAGAATCTGCTGACGGATCATATTTCTCCACATACATGGTATATTGGTATCCCTTCTCATAAAAGAAGTTGGTGAAACCGCCACAGAAAGTGGTCCACTCAACGTTATCACGTCTTGCGTGTCCCTTACGAATTTGATAGCAATATTTTGAACCGTCCACAAGGACCTGATCACCAGACACCTTCATGAACTCACCTTGAACATCTTGAGAATAAGCTGTTGAAGCAACAGCACCAATTATCAATGATAAGAATAATTTCTTCATGACCGCGAAATTTTAATTTATAAGGGCAAAAGTAACATTTTTTTCAAAACTTGCAAATATAGTTTGGGATTAATTGTAATATTTATTTCCCCGTAACTACTATGCTTCGCCTCCACCATTGAAACCACTAAATTTGAACGGATCGATTCCTTGTGGTTCGACGGCACCATCTATACGACCAAATTGTTGTTCATACTTCTGGACATTATCCTGCAACGCATTCATCAGACGTTTCGCATGTGCAGGCGTCAAGATAACACGCGACTTAACCTTAGCCTTAGGCGTATTGGGCATAATTCGCACAAAGTCCAATACGAACTCAGATGCGGAGTGAGAAATGATCGCCAAATTGGAATAGACACCTTCCGACATCTCCTCAGAGAGTTCAATATTCAATTGCTTCTTATCTTTTTGATCTTCCATATCATATCAATTTAAAAAGAGAGGACCAACCATAATAGTTGGTCCTCTCCACTATTTAATTCTACTGTTTTCGATTATGCCTCCTCTACAGCATCCTCTCTGGAAGTTTGAGGACCGTAAAGTGGTTCCATCTCCTCTTTTGATCCAACGATCAATCTATCGAAATCGCGTTGACCTGTACCAGCAGGGATCAAGTGACCGCAAATCACATTCTCCTTCATACCCTCCAAGTAATCAACCTTACCACGGATTGCGGCGTCATTCAAGACCTTAGTAGTCTCCTGGAATGATGCGGCGGACATAAAGCTTGTAGTTTGCAATGCGGCACGTGTGATACCTTGAAGAATTTGTGATGAAATTGCAGGAACTGCATCACGGACCTCAACTGGCTTCAAATCACGACGCTTCAACATACTGTTCTCGTCTCTCAACTTACGTACAGTAACGATTTGACCTGGCTTCAAGTTCTCAGAGTCTCCGGCTTCAACAACGACCTTCTTACCGAAGATTCTATCGTTCTCCTCCATAAACTCGAGCTTATCAACGATTTCCTTCTCAAGGAAGCGAGTATCACCAGCGTCCTCAATCTCTACCTTACGCATCATTTGACGTACGATAACCTCGAAGTGCTTATCATTGATCTTCACACCTTGAAGACGGTAAACGTCTTGTACCTCGTTCACGATATACTCTTGAACCGCAGTAGGGCCCTTGATTGCCAAGATATCGGATGGAGTGATCGCACCATCAGAAAGCGCTGTACCAGCACGAACATAGTCGTTTTCTTGAACAAGGATTTGCTTTGACAACGGAACTAGATATTTGTGAACATCACCTGTCTTAGAAGTGATGGAGATCTCTCTGTTACCACGTTTGATCTTACCAAATGTCACCTCACCATCGATCTCAGCAACAACAGCTGGGTTAGATGGGTTACGAGCCTCGAACAACTCAGTAACACGAGGAAGACCTCCCGTGATATCGCCTGCCTTACCGACAGCTCTAGGGATCTTAACCAACAATTGACCAGTCTTAACAGCCTCCTTGTCGTCCACAATAACGTGAGCGCCTACTGGCAATGAGTAAGACTTAACGATGTTACCCTTCGAATCGACGATGCGAGCCTCAGGCACCTTTGTCTTATCCTTGGACTCGATGATGATCTTCTCCTTCAAACCGGTTGTCTCATCGGACTCGGTCTTATAAGTAACGTTCTCGATCACATTATCGAAGGAGATCTTACCAGCCACCTCAGTGATGATAACGGCGTTGAATGGGTCCCATTCGCAGACCTTGTCACCCTTAGTCACCTTTTGTCCATCTTTCACGAACAACTTAGCACCGTAAGGGATGTTTGCTGTCGTCAAAGCGATCTTGGTGTTAGGATCGACAATTCTCATCTCAGTGTAACGGCTTACAACGATTTGAACTGGGTTACCGTTCTCATCCTCAGAATCAACGGTACGAAGCTCGTCGATCTCGATGTTACCTTCATAACGGGAAGTGATGCTAGACTCAGCGGCGATGTTACCAGCGACACCACCGACGTGGAACGTACGCAATGTCAACTGAGTTCCTGGCTCACCGATAGATTGTGCAGCGATGACACCGACAGCCTCACCCTTCTGAACCAAACGTCCAGTAGCAAGGTTACGTCCGTAACACTTAGCACATACACCCTTCTTAGACTCACAAGTCAATACGGAGCGGATTTCAACACGCTCGATTGGTGAATCTTGGATGGCTTGAGCGGCGTCTTCACGAATCTCCTCTCCAGAACGGACAATCACCTCGCCAGTCAATGGATGGATCACATCGTGAACAGATACACGACCCAATATTCTTTCATACAAAGAGGCAACAACCTCTTCGTTGTTCTTCAATTCTGTGCAGACAAGACCACGCAATGTACCGCAATCCTCCTCGTTGATGATCACGTCGTGAGACACGTCAACCAAACGACGAGTCAAGTAACCTGCATCGGCAGTCTTCAAAGCGGTATCGGCAAGACCCTTACGAGCACCGTGAGTTGAGATAAAGTACTCCAACACTGACAAACCTTCCTTAAAGTTAGAAAGGATCGGGTTCTCGATAATTTGTCCACCCTCTGCACCTGCTTTTTGAGGCTTGGCCATCAAACCACGCATACCGGAGAGCTGACGAATCTGCTCTTTAGAACCACGGGCTCCGGAATCAAGCATCATATATACAGAGTTGAATCCTTGGTCATCAGAAGAAATAGTCTTCATCAAAATATTTGACAACTCAGCGTTGATGTGAGTCCAAGTATCGATGATTTGGTTGTAACGCTCGTTGTAAGTAATGAATCCCATGTTATAGTTATTCATGATCTCAGCAACCTCGTCATAACCCTTCTGTACCAATTCATCCTTCTCCTTAGGGATAATCACATTCTCGAGGTTAAATGACAAGCAACCTCTAAACGCCATATAGTATCCCAAGTTCTTGATATCATCAAGGAACTGAGCGGTACGAGCCACTCCACAAACCTTGATCACATTGCTAATGATCTCACGAAGAGACTTCTTAGTAATCAATGTATTTACATATCCCACCTCTTGAGGAACATTCTCATTGAAGATCAAACGACCAACGGTTGTCTCAATCATGGTGTCAACCAATTCGCCATTCTCGTTCAAATCCTTAACGATCACCTTAATCGGAGCGTGAAGGTCAACCTTCTTCTCGTTATAAGCGATCTTTGCCTCCTCAATACCGTAGAAAACCAAGCCTTCACCGAGAGCACCTTTTCTAGGTTTAGTGATATAGTACAATCCCAAAACCATGTCCTGAGAAGGAACGGTGATAGGAGAACCATTGGCAGGGTTCAAAATATTATGAGATGCAAGCATCAACATTTGCGCCTCCAAAACGGCCTCATTACCCAATGGCAAGTGAACAGCCATCTGGTCACCGTCGAAGTCGGCGTTAAATGCGGTACAAGCCAATGGGTGAAGTTGAATTGCCTTACCCTCGATCATCTTAGGTTGGAATGCTTGGATACCCAAACGGTGCAAAGTAGGGGCACGGTTCAAGAGAACTGGATGACCCTTCATCACATACTCCAAAATATCCCAAACGACAGGATCCTTACGGTCAACAATCTTCTTCGCTGACTTAACGGTCTTTACAATACCACGCTCAATCAACTTACGGATTACGAATGGTTTGTAAAGCTCAGCAGCCATATACTTAGGAAGACCACACTCGTGCATCTTCAATTCTGGACCAACAACGATAACGGAACGAGCTGAGTAGTCAACACGCTTACCCAACAAGTTTTGACGGAAACGTCCTTGCTTACCCTTCAAAGAGTCTGACAATGACTTCAATGGACGGTTAGCGTCAGTCTTAACAGCGCTTGACTTACGAGAGTTGTCGAACAATGAGTCAACAGCCTCTTGCAACATACGCTTCTCGTTTCGAAGGATAACCTCAGGAGCCTTGATCTCGATCAATCTCTTCAAACGGTTATTTCTGATGATGACGCGGCGATACAAGTCATTCAAATCGGAAGTAGCGAAACGACCACCATCCAATGGAACCAACGGACGTAACTCTGGCGGAATAACTGGAACGATCTTAACGATCATCCACTCCGGCTTATTTCTTCCATTAGAAGCACGGAATGCCTCTACTACTTGAAGACGCTTCAAAGCCTCAGTCTTACGTTGTTGAGAAGACTCCTTACCAGCCATATTTCTCAACTCATAAGAGAGAGAATCAAGATCTACGCGTTGCAACATGTCATAGATAGCCTCGGCGCCCATCTTAGCAATGAACTTATTTGGATCGGTATCCTCCAACAATTGATTCTCCTTAGGGAGCTTGTCCATAATGTCCAAATACTCCTCTTCGGTAAGCAAATCTTGCGCGGTAACGCCCTCGTTCTCCATAATACCTGGTTGAACGACAACATAACGCTCATAGTAGATAACCGCATCCATTTTCTTTGTTGGCATACCCAACAAATAACCGATCTTATTTGGCAAAGAACGGAAGTACCAGATGTGAGCCACAGGAACAACAAGTTGGATATGACCCATACGCTCACGGCGTACCTTTTTCTCTGTAACCTCCACACCACAACGGTCACAAACGATACCCTTATATCTGATACGTTTATACTTACCGCAATGGCACTCGTAATCCTTCACTGGACCGAAGATTCTCTCACAGAACAAACCATCTCTTTCTGGTTTATATGTTCTGTAATTGATGGTTTCTGGTTTTAGAACCTCACCGCTAGACTCCTCCAAAATTTCTTCTGGAGAAGCCAAACCAATTGAAATCTTGGTGAAGGAACTCTTTATCTTACTATCTTTTTTAAAAGCCATATTATATACTGAAAAGAGTTATACTAATTAATCAAGCGTAATACTCAAGCCCAAACCTCTCAACTCGTGCAACAACACGTTCAAAGACTCTGGGATACCTGCAGGTGGCATTGGTTCACCCTTAACGATTGACTCGTAAGCGCGAGCACGACCTGTTACGTCATCTGACTTGATAGTCAAAATCTCTTGAAGAATGTGGGATGCACCGAATGCCTCGAGTGCCCAAACCTCCATCTCTCCGAAACGTTGACCACCGAATTGAGCCTTACCACCAAGAGGTTGTTGAGTAATCAATGAGTAAGGACCGATAGAACGCGCGTGCATCTTATCATCAACCATGTGACCCAACTTCAACATATAGATCACACCTACTGTAGCAGGTTGGTCAAAACGCTCACCGGTACCACCATCACACAAATAAGTCTTACCATATCTTGGTACACCAGCCTTATCTGTCCACTCATTCAAATCATCCAAAGTAGCACCATCAAAGATTGGGGTAGCGAACTTATGGCCTAACTTCATTCCCGCCCATCCAAGAACGGTCTCGAAGATCTGACCCAAGTTCATACGAGAAGGCACACCCAACGGATTCAAAACGATATCCACTGGCGTTCCATCCTCCAAGAATGGCATATCCTCTTGTCTAACGATACGAGAGACGATACCCTTGTTACCGTGACGACCTGCCATCTTATCTCCTACACGGATCTTACGCTTCTTGGCGATATAAACCTTTACCAATTGAACAATTCCAGCAGGAAGCTCATCTCCAATCATTAGGTTGAACTTCTTACGTTTGTTCGCAGCATCCAACTCTTTGTACTTTCTGATATAATTCATGATCAAATCATGGATCATATCATTCTTGTGAGCGTCAGAAGTCCACTTGCTCAACTGAATAGTTGTATAGTCAAGCTCCTCCAACGCTTTCTTAGTGAACTTAGCGCCCTTCGCGATCACATCAGTTCCCAAGAAATCCTTTACACCTTGAGATGTCTTACCGCTAGTCAAAACTTGAAGTTTATCAACGAGAATATTCTTCAATTCAGCAGCCTTCTGGTTAAACTCCTCCTCAATTTTAGGAAGGTTGTTCTTCTCAGTCATACGCTCCTTGCGAGTCTTCATCGCCTTAGAGAACAATTTTTGATCAACAACCACACCTCTCAAAGATGGAGTAGCCTTCAAAGAAGCATCCTTCACATCACCGGCCTTATCACCGAAGATGGCGCGAAGCAACTTCTCCTCAGGAGAAGGATCAGACTCACCCTTAGGAGTAATCTTACCGATCAAGATATCACCAGGCTCAACAAATGCACCGACACGAATGATACCGTGCTCGTCCAAATTGCGGGTAGCCTCCTCACTTACGTTAGGAATATCTGCGGTAAGCTCTTCCATACCACGCTTAGTCTCGCGAACCTCCAATTGGTACTCGTCTACGTGAACGGAAGTGAAAATATCATATTTACATACTTTCTCGTTGATTACGATAGCATCCTCATAATTGTAACCCTTCCAAGGCATGAACGCAACCAACAAGTTCTTACCAATAGCCAACTCACCGTTTTGAGTTGAATAACCCTCTGTCAAGATTTGGCCTTTCTCAACGCGCTGTCCTCTCGTAACAATTGGACGCAAGTCGATAGTGGTACTTTGGTTGGTCTTTCTGAATTTAGGGATACGATACTCTTTCAAAGCAGACTCGAAGTTTACGAACTCCTCATCCTCTGTTCTATCGTAACGGATCTTGATCACACTTGCATCAACAAATTCAACAACACCTGCACCCTCAGCAGCGATTTGAGTACGTGAGTCACGAGCCAACTTACCTTCGATACCAGTACCGACAATTGGAGACTCTGTTCTCAACAAAGGAACTGCCTGGCGCATCATGTTAGATCCCATCAATGCACGGTTCGCATCATCGTGCTCAAGGAAAGGAATCAAAGATGCGGCGATAGATGCGATCTGAGCAGGAGCAACATCCATCAAATCCAACTCAGTTGGCTCTACAACCGGGAAGTCACCCAACATACGAGCTTTCACCTTGTCTGAAACAAATGATCCATCCTCGTTCAATTGAGCATTTCCTTGTGCGATCACTTTACCCTCTTCCTCTTCGGCAGTCATATATTGAACACCGTTCTCAGAAATATCAGCCTTACCATCTTTAACGATACGATAAGGAGTCTCGATAAATCCAAGATCATTGATCTTCGCGTATACACACAAAGAAGAAATCAAACCGATATTCGGACCTTCCGGAGTCTCAATAGGACAAAGACGACCATAATGTGTATAGTGTACGTCACGCACCTCGAAACCTGCACGCTCACGAGAAAGACCGCCAGGACCTAGGGCTGACAAACGACGCTTGTGAGTAATCTCAGCCAATGGGTTGGTTTGATCCATAAACTGAGAAAGGGCGTTAGTTCCAAAGAATGAGTTGATCACAGAAGAGATAGTCTTCGCATTGATCAAATCGATTGGAGTAAACACCTCATTGTCGCGAACGTTCATACGCTCACGAATGGTTCTAGCCATTCTAGCCAAACCAACGCCGAATTGATTATACAATTGCTCGCCTACAGTACGTACGCGACGATTGCTCAAGTGGTCGATATCATCGACATCAGCCTTGGAGTTAATCAATTCGATCAAATACTTGATGATCTCGATGATATCCTCATTGGTAAGGACACCAACGTTCATATCAGTCTTAAGACCGAGTTTGTTGTTAATTCTGTAACGACCAACTTCACCCAAATCATATCGCTTCTCAGAGAAGAACAAGCTTTGGATAACCTCACGTGCTGCATTTTCATCAGCAGGCTCAGCGTTACGAAGAACTCGGTAAATATAGAAAATAGCCTCTTTTTCAGAGTTACTTGAATCTTTTTGAAGGGTGTTATAGATAATCTCGTAATCAGAAAGATTTTGATCATCCTTATGCAACAAGATAGTTTGAACACCAGAATCAAGAATCATTTGAATATGATCCTTCTCCAAGATTGTCTCACGATCGATCACGACCTCGTGACGCTCGATAGAAACAACCTCACCAGTATCTTCATCAACAAAGTCCTCTACCCATGCCTTCAAAACACGAGCGGCTAACTTTCTGCCCTCCACCTTCTTCAATGATGCCTTAGAAACCTTAATCTCTTCAGCAAGACCGAAAATTTCGAGAATATCTTTATCGCTTTCATAACCGATAGCACGCAACAATGTGGTTACCGGTAATTTCTTCTTACGGTCGATGTAAGCATACATCACATTGTTAATGTCTGTAGCGAACTCGATCCAAGAACCTTTGAATGGGATGATACGAGCTGAATAAAGCTTAGTACCATTGGCGTGCATACTTTGTCCAAAGAATACGCCAGGAGAACGGTGCAACTGAGATACAACTACACGCTCAGCACCATTGATAACAAAAGTTCCTTTATCAGTCATGTATGGGATTTGACCCAAATAGACGTCTTGGATAATAGTCTCAAAATCCTCGTGATCAGGATCTGTACAGTATAATTTTAACTTAGCCTTCAAAGGCACACAATACGTAAGGCCTCTTTCGATACACTCATCGATGCTATAACGAGAAGGATCGATGTAATAATCCAAGAATTCAAGGACAAAGTTATTACGTGTATCTGCAATTGGGAAATTTTCCGCAAATACCTTGTACATACCCTCATTCTTTCTTTGCTCTGGGGGTGTGTCCAACTGGAAGAAATCCCTAAAAGATTTTAATTGCACTTCAAGAAAGTCCGGATATTCGAAAGGCTTCTTGACAGAGGCAAAACTAACTCTTTGTTTATTTTCAATAGAAGACATTTATCGAAGATATTAAGTGAACTCAAAAAATATATATAGACATAAAAAGGTTTAGAACCTTTACATAAGGTTCTAAACCAAAGTTCTGTAAACAGAACCTGTACTATTTAAGTTCAACTTCAGCTCCAGCCTCTTCAAGTTGCTTCTTAAGACCTTCAGCATCAGCCTTTGCAAGACCTTCTTTAATAGTACTAGGAGCACCGTCAACCATATCCTTAGCCTCTTTCAAGCCAAGACCAGTCAACTCCTTAACCAACTTAACAATAGCTAGCTTGTTTGCACCTGCTGACTTCAAAACTACATCAAATGATGTCTTCTCCTCCTCAGCAGCAGCAGCAGGACCAGCAGCAACGGCAACTGCAACAGCAGCTGGCTCGATACCATACTCTTCCTTCAAAATATCTGCAAGTTCATTAACCTCTTTTACAGTCAAGTTAACTAATTGTTCTGCGAAAGCTTTCAAATCTGCCATGTTATTAAAATACTTTAATATTAATAATCTTTTTTATTCGTTGTTTGTTGTTTCCTCTTCTTTTTCTTTGTTTTGAAGAGCTGAAATAATGTTTCTCATAGGAGACTGCAACAAAGTAATAATGTCGCCGATAAGTTCGTTCTTGCTCTTAATTGCAGCCAATGTATCCAATTGATCAGCTCCTACATAGAAGCCATCCTCAACAAAAGCAGCCTTCAAGACAGGCTTACCTACCTTATTACCCTTGCTGAACTCTTTGATCAACTTAGCAGGCGCATTACCTGTGTTGCAAAGCATCAAGGCTGATGGACCCTCCAAAGCAGGGAACAAAGGTGAGAAATCACCCTTCTTTTCCAAAGCCTTCTTCAACAAAGTATTCTTAACGACTAATAACTTTATCTCGTTCTTGAAACAAGCACGTCTAATATCACTTGTCAGATCAGCAGTCAAACCAGCAGCATCAGCGATATAGAAATGACTATAATCATTCAAGTTTGCAAGTACCTGATCGATGACTACAACTTTATCTTCCTTTTTCATGTTCAATCGATATTAAATTATTCTACTGATTTTGGGTCAATTTTGATACCTTGACTCATTGTACTAGAAAGGAAGATGCTCTTAATATAGACACCTTTAGAAGTAGTAGGTTTCAACTTAATCAATGTGTCGATAAATGCATGAGCGTTCTCATAAATTTGTTCAGGTGAGAAAGACACCTTACCAATTGAAGTGTGAACGATACCAGACTTATCAACCTTGAAATCGATCTTTCCTTGTTTTACCTCTTTAACAGCCTTACCAACCTCATTGGTAACAGTTCCGCTCTTAGGGTTTGGCATCAAGCCACGAGGACCCAACACTCTACCTAGCGCACCGATTTTACCCATGATAGATGGCATGGTAATGATAACATCAACATCTGTCCAACCACCTTTGATCTTCTCGATATACTCGTCAAGACCAACGTAGTCAGCACCAGCAGCTTTTGCATCAGCCTCTGCATCTGGAGTACAAAGAGCCAATACACGAACTGACTTACCAGTTCCTGCAGGCAAAGATACGACGCCACGAACCATTTGATTAGCCTTTCTTGGATCAACACCCAAGCGAACATCAATATCAACAGAAGCATCGAACTTGGTGGTAGTAATTTCCTTCACCAAAGATGAAGCCTCTTTCAAAGAGTAAGATTTTCCTGCTTCAATCTTCTCTAAAGCTAACTTTTGATTTTTTGTAAGTTTACCCATTTCAATTGAAGTATTAATTAATTGTTACCAGGAAAATCGCCCTTAACGGTGATACCCATGCTTCTTGCAGTACCAGCTACCATTGTCATGGCAGACTCAACTGTAAAGCAGTTCAAATCAGTCATCTTGTCTTGTGCAATTGCTCTCACCTGCTCCCAAGTGATCTCAGCAATCTTCTTTCTGTTTGGCTCAGCGGAACCGCTCTTTTGCTTAGTTACCTCAAGCAATTGAACTGCAACCGGAGGAGTCTTAACGACAAAATCAAAAGACTTATCAGCATAATAAGTAATGACAACTGGCAATACCTTTCCTGCTTTATCTTGGGTTCTTGCATTAAATTGCTTGCAAAAATCCATGATGTTGATACCCTTAGAACCCAAAGCTGGTCCTACTGGAGGAGAAGGGTTTGCTGCGCCACCTTTTATCTGCAATTTGATAAATCCAGCAACTTCTTTAGCCATTTTACTAATTATTAAAATTGATTATATTGAGAAAAGGAATCACTCCTTTTCCACTTGCATAAAGCCTAGCTCTAGTGGAGTCTTTCGTCCAAAGATTTTAACCATAACTTTAAGTTTCTTACGTTCCATATTAACTTCCTCGATAATACCGCTGAAGCCACTAAATGGTCCATAATTAACCTTGACGGTCTCACCCTCAGTAAATGAAGCAGATTGTATCTCAGTCTCAGGCTCTTCCATCTCATCGATGCGACCCAAGATGCGATTTACCTCTGATTGTCTCAAAGGAACTGGCTCAGTTTTCTTAGATCCGTCACCTAAAAAGCCTATAACGTTAGGCATCTCAGATAAACGATGAGGTACCTCTCCGACAAGCTCAGCCTCAACTAAGACATAACCGGGAAGGTAACTACGTTCTTTGGAAACTTTTTTGCCATTTCTAACCTGATAAACACGCTCTGTTGGAATCATTACTTGTGAGACGTACTTACCAAGATCAGAGTTATTGATTTCACATTCAATATACTCACGTACCTTGCTTTCCTTTCCACTAATAGCACGCAAAACGTACCATTTCTTTCCTGATTCAGACATGTTTAAAGATTTAATTAAGACAACACTTGGTAAATAACCTTCATCACCCATTCAAAAAACTTGTCGACACCAAAAATGATCAAAGCAAGAAGCAGGGAAGCAAATAGAACTACTATCGCTTGATTGATCACCTCTTTTGTGCTAGGCCAAGATACTTTATTAACAAGTTCGTCGTATGATTCTTCGATATACTTTTTTACAGCACTCATTTCATAACTGTTTTTTGCACGGAAGGAGAGGCTCGAACTCCCGACACCTGGTTTTGGAGACCAGTGCTCTACCAACTGAGCTACTCCCGTAGGATGGTTCCCCGGAAATCCGAGGAACCTATTTTAACTAATTAATTAGTCAAGGATTGCAGTGATTTGTCCAGAACCTACAGTTCTACCACCCTCACGGATAGCGAAACGAAGACCCTCATCACAAGCAACTGGGTTGATCAACTTAACAGTGATCTCCAAGTTGTCACCTGGCATAACCATCTCAGTTCCCTCTGGCAAAGTGATCTCACCAGTAACATCCAAAGTACGGATGTAGAATTGAGGACGATAGTGGTTGTGGAATGGAGTGTGACGTCCACCCTCTTCCTTCTTCAAGATATAAACAGAAGCCTTGAACTCAGTGTGAGGAGTTACTTGACCTGGCTTACAAAGAACCATACCACGCTTGATTTGATCCTTATCGATACCACGGAGCAACAAACCTACGTTATCTCCAGCCTCACCTTGATCCAACAACTTACGGAACATCTCAACACCAGTTACGGTTGACTTCAACTTCTCAGCACCCAAACCGATGATCTCGACTTCCTCACCTACCTTGATGATACCAGTCTCGATACGACCTGTAGCAACAGTACCACGACCAGTGATTGAGAATACGTCCTCAACAGGCATCAAGAATGGCTTATCGATATCACGCTTAGGAAGTTCGATCCAAGTATCAACCGCCTCCATCAACTCCATAACCTTGTCTTCCCATTGTGCCTCACCATTCAAAGCACCAAGAGCAGAACCACGTACGAAAGGAGTGTTGTCAGCGTCGAACTCATAGAAGCCCAACAATTCGCGCATTTCCATCTCAACCAAATCCAACATCTCAGCGTCGTCAACCATATCACACTTGTTCATAAACACAACCAAGCGAGGTACGTTTACCTGACGAGCCAAAAGGATGTGCTCACGAGTTTGAGGCATTGGACCATCAGTTGCAGCAACTACGATGATAGCACCGTCCATTTGAGCAGCACCAGTTACCATGTTCTTTACATAGTCGGCGTGTCCTGGACAGTCAACGTGTGCGTAGTGACGGTTAGCTGTTTGGTACTCAACGTGTGCAGTGTTGATTGTGATACCACGCTCTTTCTCCTCAGGAGCGTTATCGATAGAATCGAATGAACGAAGCTCAGAAAGACCCTTCTTAGACAATACTGTAGTGATAGCAGCAGTCAAAGTAGTCTTACCGTGGTCAACGTGACCAATAGTACCGATATTTACGTGCGGTTTGGAACGGTCGAATTGTTCTTTTGCCATAATTGTAATATTTTAATTTATTAATGTATAAACAATATAAACATATATTTGAGCCGATGACGGGAGTTGAACCCGTGACCTCTTCCTTACCAAGGAAGTGCTCTACCACTGAGCTACATAGGCAATAAAAAGAGCGGAAAACGGGGTTCGAACCCGCGACCCTCAGCTTGGAAGGCTGATGCTCTACCAACTGAGCTACTTCCGCGATTAAGTGGGTAGTGATGGATTCGAACCACCGAAGGCAAGAGCCAGCAGATTTACAGTCTGCCCCATTTGGCCACTCTGGTAACTACCCAAATTCCAGACATCATGTCAAAGATGGTGCTTCGCACCTTCGAGCCTCTTGTCGGATTCGAACCAACGACCCCGAGATTACAAATCACGTGCTCTGGCCAACTGAGCTAAAGAGGCGGTTTTGCAAACCGTTTGAGAAACCTTCCCAAATCGGTTTGCAAATGTAGGCATTATTTTTTATCCCACAAACTTTTTGGGATTATTTTTTTGCATCATTTTGTTTTTCTTTCGCTTTAAGCACCGAACGGATCATCGCATCCATTGAATTATCGAATGCCTCCTCAAAAGAATCCGCAGTTTTAGTAACCACCAATTCATTGCCCGGCACCATCACTTTCAACATCACCTTCTTGTTCTCAGTTGTCTCAGGCTTAATCAACTCGAGCGTCACATCAGCCGACGTGATCTTATCTGAATATTGCTCCAACTTAACAATTCTCTTCTGAATGAACTCTTCCAACTTCACGTTAGCGTCAAAATGGATCGCTTTTACTGTCACTTCCATGGTCAATTCCTCCTTAAATTTAAGCTCTCGGATGAGCAAGTTTATAATTCTTTTGTAATTGTTCAAAAGTTGTATGCGTATACACCTCCGTCGCAGCCAAGCTTGAATGGCCTAAAAGTTCTTTAACCGCCTCCAATTCGGCCCCATTATTCAGCATCGCCGTAGCGAAGGTATGTCTGAGCACATGGGGACTCCTCTTTGACAAGGAACTAACCGCCGATATATATTTATGGACAACGCGATAGACCAACACTGGGTAGAGAGCCTCGCCATTGGGGCGAAGGAAAAAGAAACCCGATCGATCGGGCACCTCTTTATTTCTAATGGACAAATACGCCAGGATCGCATTTTTCAAAGGTTCGCCAAACGGGACGTAACGCTGTTTGTTACGCTTACCATTTACCAATACTGTCTGTGCTTGAAGATCCACATCCGAGTCTTTCAACCCCACCAGTTCCGAAAGACGGATACCCAACGTATAGAAAGTCTCCATAATTAATTCGTCACGTACGCCTTCATACCCCTCACCGAAAATTTCAGAACTACCGGACAGCATATCCGACATCTCATCTTCCCGCAAGAAATGCGGCAAACGTTTTTTTGCCTTAGGAGAAACCACTTGACTCATCGGGCTCTTCTTCATCACCCCCTGTTTACATAAGTAAGCGTAGAAGGACTTCAGAGTCGAGAGTTTTCTGTTGACCGAAGAAGCGGACATTCCCGCCTCCATCATAGAGACTATCCATTCTCTCACCAAATAAGAATCTACCTTGTCGAGGGTGGTCGCTTCCGCCCCGCTTCGCTCCGTTACGAACTTCTTAAATTGCGATAGGTCGGTCTCATAAGAAACAAAAGTATGAGAAGAGTAGCCCTTCTCATACTTTATATATTGCAGAAATCTATCTATCAACATACGAAGAAGGTATTGCTTACAAGCTTTGTACGAATGTACGAAACTATTTTCAATTATGCAATACCTTTTAGGATTTTTTATTCCTCTGTACGTCTCAATTGTTGTACATAGATAGCGTGCATCATTTGTTGACGCTTCAACACTGATGGCTTGTCAAATTGTTGTCTCTTGCGCAACTCTTTGATTACGCCAGTCTTCTCAAACTTTCTCTTAAATTTCTTCAAGGCTTTCTCGATGTTCTCGCCTTCTTTTACTGGAACTATGATCATAACTATATTTAAAAATTTATAATTGTCTTTTTTTAGCGACCGCAAAAATAGACAATCTTTTTATATTCCACAACCTTTTCCAAAAAGTTTTTTACACGAAAAACGCGAGTCTCCCTTATTCATTGCTTTTTTGGCATCAAACGAGTATCCGACACGACACCTTTCACCTATTATTCATTCTTTTTTTCTATCTTTACACACCTAATTATAATAAATACACACATGGAAGCATTGATAAACCGATTCATGAAGTATGTCAAAATAGAGACAACATCAGACGAACAGTGTGACAAAACACCTACGACACAAGGGCAGACGCACTTCGCGGAGACGCTGAAAGAGGAGCTGATCCGGATCGGAGCGGAAGAGGTCTATCTGGATGAGAACGGTTATCTGATGGCGACCATACCCGCCACGACCGACAAAGAGGTTCCCGTCATCGGATTCATTTCTCATATGGACACCAGTCCGGAGGCATCGGGGAAAGATGTCAAGCCCCAAATCGTCAGATTCACAGGATCGGACATCGTTATCAATAAGGAGAAGAACATTGTCCTTTCGGTTTCAGACTTTCCCGAGACGGAAAACTACTTAGGTCAAGACGTCATTGTCAGCGACGGCACCACCCTACTCGGAGCGGATGATAAAGCGGGCATCGCGGAGATCATGACCATGGCAGAAACACTGCTCACGGACAAATCAATCCCCCATGGGAAGATCAGAATAGCCTTCACGCCAGACGAGGAGATCGGACGAGGAGCCGACAAGTTCGATGTGAAGAGGTTTGGCGCCGATTGGGCATATACCGTCGACGGTGGCATACTGGGAGAAATTCAGTACGAGAACTTCAACGCCGCGGTCGCAGATATCCACATCACCGGCCGCAATGTCCACCCGGGCGAAGCGAAAGGGAAGATGATCAACGCGGTACGCGTCGCGGCCGCCATCCAAAACTCGCTCCCCTTCTCGGAAGTGCCTGAAAGCACAGAGGGACACGAAGGTTTCTTCCATACCGTTGAGATGAATTGCACCCCGGAGAAGGGACACATGAAGATGATCATCCGAGATCACGACCGCACGAAATTCGAGCACAAAAAGGAGTTACTGAAAAAGAATTGCGAAATCATCAACACTCAATATGGTTGCGGCGGTATTGAGGTGAAGATCAGGGATCAATACTTCAACATGAAGGAGAAGATCGTACCGAATATGCACATCGTGGAGTTGGCCAAAGAGGCGATGTTGAACTGCAACGTCATCCCTCAACCGCTTCCGATAAGAGGCGGAACCGACGGAGCGACGCTCTCCTTCATGGGTCTTCCTTGTCCCAACATCTTCACCGGAGGCATGAATTTCCACAGCAGATTCGAATATATACCTATCAATTCGATGGTCGCGGCCGTGAATGTATTAACAGAGATTTGTAGATTGACAGCCAAATAAGCGAACCATGAAGATCTCATTTTTCACCCCGCCTTTGACGCAACTCAACACCCCCTACCCGGCAACCGCTTATCTCACCGGGTACCTGCGCGGGAAGGGTTACGAGGTGGCGCAGCACGACTTGGGCATCGAACTTATCCATCGGATTTACACAAAAGAGTTTCTTACCCAGCTATTCACCGAAACGGAGAATCTGAAGATGAGCAAAAAGACTCGGAGGGTCTTCGCCTCACACCCGACCTACATCGCCTGCGTGGAGAATGTCATCCGATTCCTTTCGGGCAAAGATCTCTCCCTATCGGAGCGGATCGCCAATCGGACGCTCTTACCGGAAGGGCCTCGCTTCGACAACATCGGAGACTTGGAATGGGCCTTCGGTACCAGCGGAACGGTAGATGCTGCCAAACACATCGCGACACTATTCATCGAAGATATCGCGGACTACATCCGAGAGACCACCGACCAACACTTCGACCTCACCAAATATGCGGAGTACATCTCCAATTACGCGCCAACTTTCGACGACATCGAACAGGAGTTGAGGAAAGAGCCATCTCGCCTCGAAAAAGTGATGCTTCAGCTTTTCGAAGAGAAAATCGTTTCGGACAATCCGTCATTCGTCGGCTTCTCCATCCCATTCCCCGGATGCCTCTACTCGGCGCTGAAATGCGCGCAATGGCTTCGCAAGAACCATCCGGAGATCGTGATCGGCATGGGAGGAGGGTTCGTCAACACGGAATTACGCACCATGAGCGACACCAGCATCTTCCAATATGTGGACTACCTCTTTTTCGATGACGGGGAACTTCCCGTGGGAAGAGTCTGCGAACACATAGAAGGAAAAGTCGGCAAGGAGTCATTGGTGCGAACCCTATGGTTGGAAAACGGAGAGATCAAAGGAGAGGTCAATTCCTCGGAAAATCTTTCCAAAGAGGAGGACTACACCCCAGACTTTAGGGGATTGCCTCTCGACAAATATTTCTCCCTATCGGAGACGCTCAACCCCATGCACCGCCTATGGACCAACGGCAAATGGAACAAGATGACCATGGCACACGGCTGCTACTGGGCGAAATGCGCCTTCTGCGACACCTCATTGGATTACATCAAACGATACAGCGCCCCTTGCGCAAAAGATTTCGTGGACAAGATGGAGCGGGTAATGGCCCAGACAGGCGAAAGCGGATTCCATTTTGTGGACGAAGCCCTACCGCCCAAACTTCTGAAGGAGGTTGCGCAAGAGATTCTGCAACGAAAACTGATTGTCTCCTATTGGGGCAACATACGCTTCGACAAATCATTCACACCCGAATTGTGTCAACTGCTTGCGCTCTCCGGCTGCATAGCGGTATCAGGCGGCATAGAGGTGGCATCCGACCGTCTGCTAAAGCTGATGAACAAAGGGGTAACGGTGGAGCAGGTGATCAATACCACCCGCAATTTGACCGACGCGGGCATTATGGTGCACGCCTACCTCATGTACGGATTCCCGACGGAGACATACAAGGAGACGCTGGACGCCCTACGCAACATCAGGGATATGTTCCAGAACGGCTATCTGCAATCCGCCCACTGGCACAGATATGCCATGACCGCCCACAGTCCTTCGGGAAAGAATCCGGAGCAGTATGGCGTGAAGCGAAGCGACTCCGCGCCTAATCCATTCTGCAACAACGAGATAGACTACGACTACGAATTCGATTATGACTTAGACAAAGTGGGTGCGGGTCTCTCCCATGCCACCTACAACTACATGCACGGATTGGGGTTCGAGATTCCACTGAAAAATTGGTTCAAGTAGAATTTGTCTGAATTTTATATCTTTGCACCAAATTACAGTTATTAGAAATGGCTCAAAACAAAGCGCAGAATGAGAATTGGGGATCAAGAGTAGGTATGATTTTAGCGATGGCGGGAAGTGCTGTCGGCTTAGGTAATTTCTTGCGATTCCCTATCCAAGCGATTCAAAACGGAGGAGGCACATTCATCATCCCTTACATCATATCGTTTGTCCTATTGGGACTGCCATTGGTCATGGTGGAATGGTCCACCGGCAAATTCGGAGGCCTTCACGGCCACCACTCTACCCCCATGATCCTTCAACGGCTTGACCATCATAAGATTTGGAGATATATGGGTTCGCTTGGCATCTTCTCCAGCATCGTCATCTGCTCTTACTACTGCTTCATAGAGAGTTGGATTCTCTCCTATACGGTCCACTCCCTCATCGGAACTTTCAACGGCATGACGGAACAAGAGACCTCCGCATTCTTCGACACCTACCTCAAACTAGACGAATCAACTTTCGGCATTCCATACGACACATTTCTCAGTTTCGTCGTATGCTTAGCGCTGAATGTTTACATCTTAAGCAACGGAATCGCCAAGGGCATTGAGCGTGTGGCCAAAATCTGCATGCCGTTGTTGCTCCTTTTCGGACTATTCCTCGTATACAAGGCATATACCATCAAAGCAGGAGATCATGGAGCGGTTTGCGACGGAACGGAGGCCATCGCCTTTCTATGGACACCGCCAGCATTCGACTCTTTGCTCAACCCTAAAGTTTGGTTAGCCGCCTCTGGACAGGTGTTTTTCACCCTTTCACTGGGCATGGGCGCCATCCAGACCTACTCATCTTATTTAAAAAGAGAGGAAGACATCGCGCTCAGTTCGATGACGGCCGCCTTCACCAACGAGTTTACGGAGATCATCATCGGCAGCTCCATCATCATCCCTATCGCCATAGGCTACTTCGGAGTGGACAATGTCGTTGAGTTGACGCAACGAGGCGGATTCGGCCTTGGATTCAGGACCATGCCATACCTATTCGGTCAATGGGGAGATCTCCTTTCCGCATTGGCGGGACTCGCCTTTTTCGGATTGCTCTTTTTCGCATCCATCACTTCGGCGCTTTCCATCTCTCAACCGTTCGTAGCCTTCCTTTCCGAGAGTTACCAATGGCCTCAAAAGACCACATCCTATTTCATTGGTATCTTACTCTTCTTCTTGGCACTGCCTTGCATTCTCTTTTTCGAGAATGGCGTCTTCGACCAATACGACTTCTGGGCAGGAACCGTCGCGTTATTCTTCTTCGGCATGGTGGAAGTGATTGTATTCTCTTGGGTAATGGGTGTGGAAAAAGGTTGGAAGATGATCAACCACCAAGCGGACATCCAGATTCCTAAATTCTTCAAGTTCGTTTTGAAATACATCACCCCGACAATGCTTATCACCATCTTCTTAGCAGCTATGTTCAAGCCTAAGAATGACGATTGGAGCTTACTGAGTTTCAAGGGATGGCCGTTGGACGACTCCGCCATCGTCGCGGAATTAATGCACCAAGGCATGAACCCGAACGATCCGAACATCGCCTACATTGACGGTGCCAGAATATTTTTGGTTGTTTTTCTAGCCCTGATTTGCGGCCTTATCTGGCATGCGTCCCGCATCAGGGAACAACGAATCTTGAAGCAAAGAAAGGAGGCACAACAATGAATACTTCACTCATATTTATGCTTGCCGTACAAGGCACTGTCACCATCATCACAGCCATTCTTTACTACAAGATATTAACGGCAGGAAAGAAAAAGGAGAAAGAAGAGGAGGAAGAAATAGAGAAGGTGGGGAAATCTTCAGAGAGGTAACTTCCCTCAATTCAAAAAAAGGCGCCCAATCGGACGCCTTTGCTATTTCTATGAACTTTCAAATCTTTATTTATTCAGAGGGGAACCCTCCATCTAACGATCATACGAAGAGACCTTCACCACATCGGAAATCACATAACGGAAGCCCAAAGAGATTATATTGGTCCTAAATCGTCCATGGAATCCTCGCTCATCCGCATTCACCAAATCAAAGGTGTAACGATAGGCGGCCAAGACTTTCCAATTCTCATTGATCACATACCCGAACTCCAGGCCCAAAGCGGCTTCAAGGCCATGGTTCATCTCTTTGTTGTCCAACTCATATCGTTGAAACTCTCCACCGTTGTAATTCAAGGCAGGGGTTTGTTGGTTCAAAAAGAAATCTCCCTGCAAACCACAACCCACGCCCAACCAAAAATCCGAAATAGGAATATGGTAATACAACATCACCGGCAAAGAGAAATAGTGGAATCGACAAGCACCTGGCTTTTCTCCCTCCCATAGTTCCGTGGGTTCCAATTGATAACGTTTCGTGAAATAGGAGGCACCCATGCTAACATTCCACTGCGATTTCGAGCCAAACGTATAGCTTCCACGCAACTCCGGCAAGAAGGTAGCGGAGCGCTCCATGGTGAAATTCGGTTCACTCGCCCGACTACTTCGGCTTATCGAAGCACCCATATCGACACCGACCTCCCATTGCGCCAAGGCCATCACGGGAAAAAGCATACCCAATAATAGATTGATTACTTTTTTCATACCGACAGCATTATTTTTTACAACGTTTTGACTCTTTGACCAATTCAAGCGTACCGCCTTGTTGGTTGACGGATAATTTATAAGCGGCGCCCTCCATAATTGGCCAGTTAAATCCTTCGTGGCCGACAGGAACACCGAATAAGACTGGATAGTCATATTCCGCCACAGCGTCCTTGATGACCTTTTCAGCGGCAATCAGCGTATCATCTTCCGGGATATCGGAGAAACATCCGACCACCAAACCTGCCAGATTTTTCAACACGCCACCCAAACGGAGATTATTCATCATACGGTCAATGTGGTACATACGTTCACAAAGATCCTCGATGAATAGGATTTTGCCACTCATATCCACATCCAACGGCGTGCCGCGCATCGCATAGAGCAAAGAGAGGTTACCTCCCGAAATAGGGGCAGTCACCTCTCCGCTGCGGTTATACGGAGAGGCTTCTGTCACCTCACATTTCATATCTTTTCCCTTCAATAAATCGCAAAGAGCTTTGGCGGAATCGCTGTTCGCGAACAACGCGCGCGCCATGGCGCCATGCACGGAAACATAGCCATTTTGTTGAAACAAGGCGTGCAATGCCGTTACGTCACTGAACCCGATCAACCATTTCGGATGCTTCGCGAAAGCGTCGAAATTGAGTTTATCAACAATGCGTAGGCATCCGTAACCACCACGGCCACATAGGATCGCGGAAACGGTAGGATCATCCATTGCCTGTTGTAGATCAGCCAAACGGTCTTCATCCGTAGCGGAGAAACGTCCCACCTTTCCTTTGGCTGTAAAACCGACTTGAGGGACAAAGCCCCATTTATGCAAGCGAGCGATTGCTCCATCTATGAGTTCTGGTTCCACTGGGCCCGCAGGTGAAACGATGGCCACCTTATCGCCCTTTTTCAAATATTGAGGTTTTATCATCATCTATTTTTCGTTAATTTTCCACAAATCTACAAGTAATTAACGAAAAAGAGGAGATTTTCGTATGATTATCTTGATATCAAAACCACAAAATGTCGATTCAGCCTCACACCAGACGAATGAATGAGATCCACCACAACAATGTAGGGAGCCGGCGGCAGCATTTGTCCACCATCGGCACATCCGTTCCATGAGATTTCCCCAGCCACCGATAGGTTCGATGCCTCCGCAAGGGTAGCGACAGGAAGTCCAGACAAAGAATAGACCTTCACATTCGCGGAATAGCCAGCCTGATCCAACTCGTAGCGCAGATGCCACTCTCCCGCTCCATCCACATAGGGATAACAGATTTTATCCGCATCGAGAAGAAGATCCTCCACGGCCATCATCGCCTGATTCTCCAAACCTGGGGAAGCATAACCTGTCGAAGGAGAGGCGGAGGTCCACTCGTTCCCATCCCAAGAGACTCTCTCCAAAGAGACGCCCGTTCCCTTGT
Organism: Paludibacteraceae bacterium; assembly: GCA_045601045.1. Taxonomy (GTDB): domain Bacteria; phylum Bacteroidota; class Bacteroidia; order Bacteroidales; family Paludibacteraceae; genus UBA1181. The sequence continues at coordinate 22,790 of JAZRZA010000019.1, read as the reverse complement.
TTGGCACCCCCTCCACATGCATATCGGGAGAGTAACGAACCTCATCAACCAAAAGAGAATCCGCGAAACGGCAGAGCGTTATCCATCCACCCGAATTATTCATCGCGCCCAAATTTGACGTCACCAAGAAAGATTCCTCTCCAGGACATTGGCATACGCCACACACGCCCTCTATGCTCTTAGTAAGCACCTTGTATTCGCCAGGGAACAACAAAGCACGCTTCGCAGTGATTCGCTTTCCAAAAGTTGGCGCCGCATCCAATTTCCTCGTGGAGAAGGCATAATCAGAGAGATCCAACACCTTATTGGATCGGTTGACCACCTCCACAAATTCGCTGTTACCCGTTGAAGGAGCAAACATGATTTCAGTAAAGAGGATATCGCCTCTCTCAGCCAAAGCAGGAAGTCCAAACACGATGGAAGTGTCCAATCGATTGCCCGACAAATCTGTACACCCGGACAATTTGATCTCATAGCGAGCGCCCACCTCCAAAGGTTCTTGCAAACCGAAGGTCAAGACATTTCCCCTTGGATCCAACGAAGGCTCTCCTTCAAAATTGGAGGGCAATTCACAAACCAGATTTTCAATCTTTACCATCTCCGAGAAACGGCAGGAAAAGGTGGAATCATCATAGAAGAATTCTTGCAGTACCGGAGGTGTGGTATCTGCCACTGATGGTCCCGTCACCACCCAATTATCAAAGGTGAAATCGTTGGCTTTAGACTTGATGTACTTACAATAAATGCCCGAGAAGGTGGATTGAGTAACCGTCAAATCAGTCAAGGAAATCTCCTCCTTGAAGGATCGTTCGCCATCCAACTTGGAATAGATTTTCCATATGCCCCTAGCGGAACGTTTCACCTTCAGCTCCAAGTGCAACATCTTATTCCCCTCTTGGGCCGTAAGCCTCAACGAATCACCTTGGGCTAAGGTCGTAATCGTTCCCGATGGTTTTTGGTAACAGAAGGTGATCATCTTTTTCGCATCGCCAAGCCGAAGCATATAGCCACTACCACCCTTCTGCGGCGAGGGAGAATCGAACGCCAAATAGTAACGGGCGAATGTAGAGCCATTGGGTTCCGGCATATCCAAGGAGAGTCGCCACTCCGCTCCGTCCATTGTCGTGGAAGGGGTAAAAAGATAGCTCTCCCCCGCCACATCGTTTACAGAATGCAAGGCACCATCCGTAACGGAAAAAGTCTCATACGTGCCATAGCAATTATCGGGGATTCTCTCCTCCGAAAAATCAACACTCAACTGGGAAATGGCCAAGGTAGGGCTCATTAAAGCCACAGCAAACAAAATTTTTCTCATTGTTCATTAATTTTACAAAATTATTATTACAAGTAAACCGCAAACAAATTATCTTTGCACAAATTATGTGCATAGGTCAATGGCAAACGTCATGACGGGTGCAAAGATAATATTTATGTAATAATTACACAAAATAAATAACAAAAAAAATGAGAGTAGCAATTGTAGGAACAAGCGGCGCAGTAGGACAAGAATTTCTCCGCGTATTGGCTGAGCGTAATTTTCCGCTCGATGACTTAGTACTTTTCGGATCAGCAAGAAGTGCAGGAACCACATACGAGTTCAAGGGTAAGAAATACACCGTCAAGGAGTTGAAGCACAACGATGATTTCAAGGGCGTTGACATCGCTTTCACCTCTGCTGGAGCAGGCATTTCTAAGGAATTTGCAGCGGACATCACTAAATTCGGTGCCGTAATGATCGATAACTCAAGTGCATTCCGTATGGACAACGATGTACCTTTGGTTGTGCCTGAGTGCAACGCAGCGGATGCTTTGAACCGCCCACGCGGCATCATCGCCAATCCAAACTGCACCACCATCATGATGGTAGTGGCTTTGCAACCATTGGAGCAAATCAGCCACATCAAGCGTATCCACGTTTCCAGCTACCAAGCTGCCAGCGGCGCGGGTGCAGCTGCCATGGCTGAGTTGGAGCAACAATACAGAGAGGTGTTGGATGGCAAGCCTGCGACTGTGAATAAGTTCGCATACCAATTGGCATACAACGTAATTCCTCAAATCGACGTGTTCACCGACAACGGTTACACCAAGGAGGAGATGAAGATGTTCAACGAGACCAAGAAGATCATGCACAGCGACGTGAATTGTTCAGCAATGTGCGTTCGTGTACCTTCTCTTCGTTCACACTCCGAGTCTATCTGGATCGAGACTGAGAAGCCAATCAGCGTAGAGGAGGCTCGCGCGGCATTCGCGAAGGGCGAGGGTCTCCAATTGATGGATGAGCCAGAGAACAAGAAGTATCCTATGCCACTCTTCTTGGCAGGCAAGGATGACGTTTATGTAGGTCGTGTACGTAAGGATTTGGCTAACGAGAATGGTTTGACATTCTGGATCGTTGGTGACCAAATCAAGAAGGGTGCCGCTTTGAACGCTGTTCAAATCGCAGAGTACTTGATCAAGGTTGGAAACGTGAAGTAATTCACACATCCCGATAAAACAGAAAAGCGTGGGCAAATGTCCACGCTTTTTTTGTAGCCTCAACTCATACCTTGCCAAATCTACACTTTTTACCATAGATTTGGCAGAACACAACCATCAACCCTTCACATATTTCTCCAACTCCTCATACAACTCCTTGCTGTAACGCCTCACCCGCAACTCCAATCGAGAGAATGGATAGGTGAAACGGGTATGCACCTCTGTGCTTAATATTTCCTTCGCCACACTCTTTTTCAGCCACCCCTTCGCCATCAAGAAACGAAGGCCAGAATCCCGCATACTCCACACGAACATCTTATCGATGGCTAATTTATTACCGAACTTATGGACAAGTCCATCCAATAGATACTCATGCTCTATACCGCTGGTGCCCCACATATGCCCCAACGCCCGAACATACACATACGGGAAAAGAACAATATGAAGGATAATATTGACTACCCATAAAATAGTCGTCCACACATAAAGAAGCATACGACGCAGTGGAGAGTATCCACGGTTCAATTTACGAATCATCCTTTCATTACGCATCTTGCCCCATTTTTTTCAAAGAGGGAGGCAAAACGACACGCCTCAATTCATCACAACCATCGAAGGCATACATTTTTATCTCCTCCAACGAATCGGGGAAATGGATGGTTTGGAAACTTTGGTCGCCGTGAAAACACTTTTCAGGAATAATTTTCGTGCCTTCTGGAATATAAAGGCATTGATTCTCTATTTTGCACTGATCTTTCAGAAGATCGACTTCACTTCTATTTTCCTCACCCATATTATAACCGATATTTAGTGATTATATAGCCAGTAAACAAAACACACATTGATTACCGTTTTCAGATCAAATATAGCCGTTTTATCCTATTCCATAGCTGTTTTAACGACCTTTAACAAATTCACAAAAAAAGTAGAGACGCGGCATTCCACGTCTCTACAAGTCTATTAATTATCAAGAATATTATTTCACAACAATTTCAATACGTCTATTCTGGCGACGGTTCGCCTCACAAGTATTAGGCACCAATGGTTCGGAAGATCCTTTGCTTCGAGCCATGACACGATTAATCGGACAACCCGCCTGTATCAGCAACTTACGCATCGCCTCGGAGCGTTGCATACCCAATTCAATATTCTTCGCCTCTGTACCCAAGTTACAGGTATGGCCCCAAATGATGACATTACGGCCCGGTGTCGTCTTAATATAGTGAGTCAAATCATTGATGTAGGACTGGATCTCATCATTCATCTGAACAACCGCCTCTCCCAACTTAAACTCTACCTTCACATTCTTGTTCAACCACTTCACGACCTCCTTGACCTCAGCCAATTCCCTAGCCTTGCGAGCCTCCTCAGCGGCAGCCAATTCGCGGGCGATACGAAGGACATCCTCCACCTCGCTATTCTCAAACTTCTCGATCTCTCCTGCCAAGATAAAGGCGAAGTTCTCATCCTCCATCTCCATTTCATGCTGTATTTCCGGCAAAGGATAGATGCGAGGGAAACCAAATGTCACACCCGCCTTAACACCCGCGGAGAGCAAGTGGACCTTATCCACCCGATCGGAAGAGACCACTCCCACATAATCATCGCCATTGAATAGCGTCTCATGAGATTTCGCCAAATTGGTGAATCCGTAGTTGAAGTAGAGGCCCATGTAGAGGCTCACGTCACTATGCTTGAAAGAGCGATACGTACCCAAATCCACGGTCGCGGCAGCACCTACCTTTCGAAGGTTGGCCTTGTCTTCGCATTCATCTTTCGTGAAGAAACCATGTTGAGGCAAATTCTCATACTCGATATTCGTCATGTGCTCATAATAGCCTTTGGTCTGCAAGGTTCCATCCTTGATTTTAAAGTAGTTGGAGATAGGGAAATACAATTTCACACCTGCTCCGGCAGCCAAGCTCCATTGTTTATTTATCGGATAATGGTAGGTGGCGATAATAGGAATTTCAAGGTTCGCGATATGTTGTTTCTCCTTCCAATCGGTAAACAAGACTCTGTACTCGTATGTCTCGCCATTCTGGGCATCCACCGCCATTCTGGAAAGGCGTAAATCCTCATACAACGAGTTCGCATTGTACCAACTGAATCCAATTCCACCACTCACGCTCCATTGGTCGTTGATCGGACGACGATAGTCCAATTTGATCTCAGAACCCCATCCCATCGTATGGTCGCCATCCGCTGGAGAAAACTGGATAGAGTGCAAGCCGCCACCAGCCGTCACATCCAAGTAAAAATCATACATGGTCAATTGGGCGGACAATCCTATCGGACACGCCATCAAAAGCAATAATATCAGTCCCTTATATATCCTCATAACACGCTTCATTATCTCATTATCTTCTAATCTCCTTCACTGTCAATCCATCTACATTCACCACATAGGCGCCAGATGCGAATCGGGAGAAATCCACTTGCAATTTTCTGCCGACAAAAGTGGTGGTATAAACCACAACTCCCTGTTGATTCGTCACCTCCAAACGGTGGACATCACCATTGTCCGCGCTCAATTCCACGGTAGCGATTCCCGCAGTCGGATTTGGATAGACAGAGAGGGTCGTTGAGGAACCATTATCGAACCACTTCTTGCAAGTACGTAAGTGCTCTCCCTCCACCGTCACCACTTCCATATAGTAATTACCGGACAATCCACTCTTCTCGCAGTAATAAGGTGCGGTAGCGCCACCCACCTTCACATCATTGTGGTACCATTGATACGCCACAAAACGATTCTCCAAGTTAACTGCGGAGACCACATCGTTCCAAATATCGGTGATGTACTCATTAGACAAATTCACTCTCACCTCCACATCAAAGATAGGCGTCAATGAATTGCTAGCGTTACGGAATTGCACCTTCGCCTTGTAGGTTCGGGCTGGACAATCCGGAATCACTACCCTGATCTCATTATCGGCCATGATTGGAGAGAAATCCATATCCTCAAAGCCTATCGCCTTTGCCTCATCGTCATACATGATTGTGTATTCTGTCGGAGCCTCGGATGTCAGCAAAGTGTAACGCATCACATCCTCCGAACCAGGGCAATAACCTAATACTGGGGCGATCAAACTATCCACCATCATCTCATCGATATCCTTCGCGAAGAGCGCGGAGACAATCGTATCGCATGAGACCTTGAATTGGATCGTACGAGAAGTGTCGCCATCACCCCAACTAACGAAGTGGTATCCCCTATTCGGCACCGCGGTCAAATCCGCGAAGGTTCCGTAGTCATAGTCGCCCTCTCCATCCACGACTCCCACATTACCGTTAATCTTGGCGATCACCGTATAGACACGTGGAATATACATCGCATGGATAACGGTATCATGCGCTGGCATAAAGAGTGGCAACTCCACATCCCAACCGGCAAAATCATGACCAACCTTGGTCGGCATAATACGATCCAAAATCTGATGTGTCACTGTATCTCCATACAAGAACCTATAGATTCTCATCGTATCCGCCTCATTCATCACCAGCAAAGTATAAGTGTTCAAAGCAAAGGTTGGCACAAAGGCAGTATCGCTCTTAATCACCACCTCACGCGAATTGGTACGATTACCATCCGACCATGCTTGGAAATGATATCCTTCCGCAGGAACAGCCGTCAACACGATGGTATCACCATACGCCACAGGCTCTCTATATTCAATTTGGATTTTACCATTTTCGAAGATGGTATCCATTTTGATGTCAAATGTCTTAATGCTCCATTGCGCCTCAGCAGTCAAATCCGAAGCTCCCATCACCAATGGGAGAGCTGGGGTCCATCCCGCGAAGTCGGAATCCTCCTTTGTAGGCTCCTTACCCATCATTTCCGCCGTAAGGGTATCTCCATACAAAACCGGAACAACGCGCCATATCTCGCCGTCCACCAAGAGAGTCACCTTGTATTGGTTGCGCTCGAAGACAGGCGTCAAAACGGTATCACTCACCACCACAACCTCTCGAGGATTGCGCGGATCGTCATCGCTCCATCCAGCAAAGTAATAACCCTCATTCGGAGAGACTGTCAATGTGATGGTATCACCATAAGTAACAGGATTCTCAAAGCTGGTTTCGATCACACCATGTTCAAACTCCGTTTCAAGCGTAAGTTCAATCTTCTTCAAAGTCCACATCGCCTCAACGACGATATTTTCATCGCCCGCCACAAGCGGCAGAGCCGGATTCCATCCCGCGAAATCATAACCCTCTCTCTCTAATGTCACGTTGATCAATTCGTCAGTCACCGTATCGCCATAAAGCAATGGCACTCTTTTCACCACCACCTCTCGATCAACGGCAGTCAACTCCACTTGGTTCTTCTCAAAGATAGGGGACAAGGTTGTATCCTTCACCACCACTACGGAACGCATGGCGGTAGAGACACCGTCACGCCATGCCACAAAGTGGTGTCCCACGGCTGGTATAGCATTCAAAGCGATGGTTGTCTCATAGGCAACCGGATTGGTGAAATCTCCCACTACTGAACCCGCCACGCCAGCAGTATCCAACGTTACTTGATAGTGGTGTTTGCTCCACTGTGCCTCAACGGTCATATCCGAAGCACCCATCACCAATGGAAGAGTTGGGTTCCAGCCCACAAAATCATAACCTTTCTTGGTTGGAACAACCGACAACGTTTCCATCGTCACCGTTTCGCCATACAAAACTGAAATTTGCTCCATAAGAACGCCTCCGTCCACCACACTCAATGTATATGAATTTGGTTCGAAGAGAGCCTCAAGAATCGTATCTTGTTCCACAACAATCTCGCGAGGATTCTCTAGCACGCCATCCTTCCAAGCCACAAAATGATAACCCTCCGCAGGCGTAACATTCAATTCAACACGCTCCTCGAACGGCACAGGAGTGGCAAAGTCCGCCACACTACCATTTTCAGTTCTAACGGTCACATTGTAGCGTTTCTTCTCCCATTGAGCCTCTACCACCACATCCGCATCGCCCATCACAAATGGAAGAGTTGGGTTCCAGCCCACAAAGTCATAATGATCCCTTTCCGGCGTTACGGACAACAAATCTTCCGTCACCGTCTCACCGAACGGAATCGTCATTTCTCTCAAGATCTCACCACCGTTTTGAACGATTACTTGGTGTTCGTTCAATGCGAATATCGCTACAAGCGTCGTGTCTTGCGTCACCTGCACGCCGAAAGAAGCGGAGGTCTCCCCATTCTTCCATTGAACAAAATGGTAACCCTCATTTGGAACCGCCGTCAAACTGATCCATGACAAATATGGAACAGGGTTGGTGAAGTTGGATTCAATGGTTCCATTCTCCGCCTCCAACGTCACTTGATAGGTCAAAATATCCCACATCGCCTTCACAGCAACATCTTCCGCACCAATAGTCAACGGGAAGATGGCATCCCATCCCTTGAATGCGTAACCTTTCTTTTCCGGGGTCAAGGCCAATTGCTCCTCAGTCACCACCTCGCCATACGACACTTCGATTCGCTTCAAAAGAGTCGCACCATCCATCAAATCCAAATAATAATTATTTGGCGCGAAAGTAGCCACGAAGGTAGTATCCTGTGTCAACTCAAAAAGGTGCGGGTTAGACAAAACGGTATCATTCCATGCCACGAAATGATAACCCTCGGCTGCCGTAGCCTCAATGGTCACATTGCTATTGATCAAATACGATCCGCTACCGGTGACCACGCCTTGCGATTCATTTGCGGAAGAGGCAATCACAGAGATCATCGGATCGATAGTCAAGCTCCACACCTTTTCGTCAGACAAGGTGTAATTGGAATTCAAAAGCGTGACCGTAACGTTATACACACCTGGTTGAATAGGAGCCTCATTGGTCCAAACTTGGTCACCCGTCACTTGGTACTTCACCACATAATCCACATCCGGCAATAGGTTCAAAGAGGATGGAAGGTCGAATTCCGCCTTGTGAGGTTCTCCATCGTATGTGAAGAAATCCCTCTTCAACTCAAACAGAGCCAAGGAGATTTCTCTCGGAAGGATATTCCATGCATAAGAGGCATCCGCTGGCAATTGATAGTTCGCGTTATCCAAAGCCAACGCCCTTGCCGTATAGTTTCCTGCATCAACAGCGGATTCATCTTGGTATGCGGAGACATTCACCTCATCCGCCAAATCAGTCACAACCGTAGCGGAGACGCCATGCGACTCTCCATCATAAGAGAAGGTGGTAGGCGTACTCCAAGAGAGCTCCACCGGTCTAGGCGTAACGACGCCCTTCTCATACGAGACGGACTCGTATGCAAGGATGTAGTTGCCCTTTGCCTCTCCATCGAGCGTGTATTGAACAGAGACGGTTTTCTCTTCGCCTGCATTCGCATTGTCAAATGTCGCCGTCGCTAAGATATTGACATCATCACCCGCCACCGCGTTATCCACGGCCAACACAGTCGCAGTCGCAGCAACCGTTCCGTCGTAAACCTTGGATTCCACTATCGAATCCTTGACACGAATCACACGCGGCGAAATAGAGAAGTTCACTTCATAATCGGTGAATACGAAATTACCTCCCTCCGTGGATCGGATGGCGATATGGGCCACATCCGCGCCCACATTCACATTATTCATGCAGAAGATCGCATAATCCTCATTTGGACGTAAAACCAATCCGCCTACAGAAATAGTGGTGGTAGGACAATGCTCCTGACCATCATAGACGAACTCGGTCTCGTTCCAAACCACATCGGTCTCCGCCAATACGATATCCTTTGGTGTCACGGTCAATGTACCATAATGGTAGGTCACCGCATAATTGTCTGGTTCGAAAACGACCTCAAAAGTATTCGAGCTAAGACCCACATTGGTCTGACTACCCGTATATTGGATGGTTGGAGAATCCCCTGCCACGATCATGGAGGCATCGTCTACCTCGCAACGTTGATCCTCCAAAGGAGTACCATCAAACACCTTTGAGGCGGACGGAGAGGTATAGGAGACCTGACGTTTCGCAATGGAGAAATAAATTGTATCCGTTTCAAACGCATAAGGATGCTCGTCTCCTGACAATGCGGAGATAATCACCATAGCGGTATCCCCCGCATTCACATTGTTCTGATACTCTACCTGATAATCGGAAGCAGGCACAACCGTTTCGCCCACCTTCAAAGTGACGGTTGGTTCATGGGAAGAACCATCATAGACAAAATTTTCATCGGACAATGTCACCACAGGTTGTTCGGTAACCTTTGTGATAGTCCAAGAGATTGGGGTGTGAACTGGGATTTCGTAGTTACTATTATCCAATGCCACAGCGCTCACCTCGTAATTGCCCACAGCGACCGCATCCTCATTTCCCGCATAGGTGATGACATTCACCACCTCCTCATCAACGGTGCCTGCCACAGTCGCCGTCACACGCTTGGCGGTACCATCATAGACGAAACTAGTCGGTTCACTCCAAACCAAAGAGATAGGTTTGGGGGTGATGACACCCTCTTCATAGGTTTCGCTAGCGGATTCCATTTGGTAATTATCCGCATCCGCGCCAACCAACGAATAAGAGAGAACAACTTGCTTATGTTGGGCAACATCCGCATCCTCGAAGGTTGCGTCCACAAGGATCTGCACATCATCGCCACTCAACACACCTTCATAATCAAAGGAGGTCATCTCAGCCTTCTTGGTACCATCGTACTCCTTATCGGAAATGGTTTTATCCGTCACACGAACGAGTGCCGGTGTGATGTCGAAATGGGTTTCATAATCAGGGAAGGTACAATGGCCGCCCTCCACCGCCTGAACGGTAAGCGTGGCGCTACCCACTGCCACATTATCCACGCAAGAGATCGTGTAGTCCACATCTTGTTCGAGGGTCATACCATCCACCACAATTGTCACGGTTGGACAATGCGCTGTTTTATCGTAAACAAAGGAAACGTCGCTCAATGCCACCAACTCATCCGTAAGTGTCACCTCTTTGGTCGTCACCGTCAATGTTCCCGGGTTGACAAACACCAAGTAGTTGTCGTTGTCAAACTGAACGCTGAAAGCATTCTTCGTGCTACCCAACTCCGTCAAGGTTCCCGTAAAAATCACGGAATAGGCATCACCCGACACGATACCATCTCCCGTTACGGAGGTGATATTCTCGCAAGTCAACGGCGTGCCATCGTACACCTTCTTACAAGAGGCGGATTCAAAAACTACCTTACGTTTCGTGATGGAAAAATGAGCCGTATCGGTCACCAATGCCACATTACCATCGGCCACACCCGAAATAATCACCACCGCGCTATCCGATGCGTTGACATTGTATTGATAAGAGACGGTGTAGAGAGATTCCTCCACCGGCTCTCCCCCAGCAGTGATCAAGACACTCGGCTCTTGAGGCAAACCACTATACTTCACGCTAGTCGGCGACACGACGATCTCATAATCAGATACGATCTTTTGAGAGACCATTAAGGCTCCAAATTTCGTCGTGATATCATAATTCGCCAACAAGGTACCCGCCGCCGCGCTATATGTATAACTATTCGCGATCGTATCGGCATTAATCAAAGAGGCGAACTCGCCATAGATCAATCGATCCTCTCCCACCAAGGATCCCTCCACCACCTTCACCTGCGGTGCGGTCAAGGCAGTTCCGTCGTAGACCTTCTCCGCAGAGTCAGACTGCAAAGTAATAGGTCGAGGTAAGACATTGAAGACGATATCTTTTAATTCTTCGGTCAAATAATCGGAAGAATTTGGCGCGAACAGCAAATCGAAAGTATAGGATCCGGCTGGTAGAATCGCATCGTCATCGTAATAGACGGATGAACTACGCTTCATCAACCACTCTCCCGCCACTTCGGCGTCACGGTCAAAGGCAGAAGAGAGCGGATCTCCATAATAGATATCCCGTGCGGAAACATAGGCGTTGCTTGGCAATATATCATCTGTCACCACGACCACGGTCACCTTCAAATCTATCGGACCTGACGCGCCGCCCAACTCATCGGTAAGTACCACTTTGAGATTGAAAGTAGTGCTTCCTGCGCTATATGTATTGGTTGTCGTGGCATTAAAATAGATACAATCATCATTCACCGTGAAATTACTATTGCCAGAAACCGCAATATTGGTAATCTTATCGCCATCCTCATCGAAGATTCTCACTGGCAATAAATATTGCGCCGCCGTCCTCCTTTTCGCCTTAATGGTAATCTCCTTCGGCGTCAAATCAGGCACATGATTTTGGCTCACCTTCACCGTGACAGGAACTGAAACGGGACTCTTCACACCATCATTCACCACCACGGTGATGTGGTAAGTGGTCAAATCAGTCACGCCAGCGCCCACATAATAGATACTATCCCCCTTCACCGAGAAGAGCTCCTTATCATCACCTTCCAGTGTGACGGTCAACTCATCACCATCTTCGTCCGTAATGGATAGCGGCAACATGGTCTCATCACCTGTTCTGTGAATCAAGACTTCGGTAGGAGCCACGACAGGATCATGGTTCGGCAAGACTTGGATAGAGAGTTTGGATGTTCCCGTTCCTGGAATCAAATCCGACACCGTAATCGCCGAACTACCCGTATATTGGTCGCTCACATCGCAAGATATTTCAGGAACTTGGCCGCTGAAATCTCCGTTCGCGACGAAGGTGTAAGAACCATTCGCCTTCAAAAGCAGCGATCCGCAAAGCGTTGAGGCTCCGTTATAAACAGGCGTCTCCACATCCAAAGTCGCCGATACGCCACCGACGGTATAGCTAGTGATCAACAAGTGGTCAAGATCCACATCAATATCGTTCTCCAAAAGATTACCCGACAAAGTTTGTCCAGCGGCGACCACCTCCTCGTCGGCTGATCCCTCCGGCACACTGTTCAAAACATAAAGCGGAGTGGAGAGTTCAAGCAAGTTGTTGTGATCCATGCCCTCATACTCTTGGGCTGGATTTAACGGCATACCATCATTAGATAAATTAAGCGCGTCAATCTCGAAGTAATCGCCCGGACGCATAATAAATCCCCTAGGTTGCACCATTGAATGGGCCAGTTTCGAGGAGACATAACCCGTCACACGCACCGTCGCGCTTTTACCATTTTTCAAAGAGATGAATCCCATGCCAAATTCATCACCAGATGGCTGAGACTTCACCTCACAAGTAGGATCATCGGAAGACACCAACTCCATCGCAGTGGCATGGAAACCACCCGCATTGAACCAAACGCCAAACGAGGCGCTGTCCGCATCCGCATCCACATGTACCATATGTCCTTCAAAATCCACCTCGCCCGCCGCGCGGTTTTCAATCTCTAAAGTATAAACAATAGGTTCTCCCACATGCGTTGTGGTCACATCGCATGAGATGGATTTGATCGCCAAATCGACATAGCGGGAAACAGCGGTAAGATGTTGCTCCTCTCCGCTGGCGCCTTGGGCATAGGTCCAAGTGTCAATGATGCGTTTATCACCACGGTTCGATTGGCTCGCATACCATTTATGTCCCGGAGAATTAGTTCCCTTCGTCATATCCAAGGCATCCTCGCTGGAACCCTTGCTGACTCCCAAATTCGTATCATTCCAATAGATGGTATCCCGTTCCACACCAGACCAATTCGCCTTTAATTGGTTCAATATCAAACCTTTCTTATTGTTCTCCAAATCGAAGAACGGGAAGTGGATCTCAGCGGCTTTCAGCTTTCCGGCCAAGACGACATCCACCACAGGGACACTCTTTCCCGCACCATCTTTGCCATCCCATTCTATGACATTCTCGCCCTTCACACAGACGCCGGACAAGATTCTAGTCGTATAGCCCGCACCGAAATTCATCTCCAACTGAAAGTCACCGGCCACATTGGCCTCAAAAAAGATATTCACACCTTCGGGGCCCATTACACCTATACGGTTACTCTCCTTACCCACCAAATTAAGGTTAGACAAGGTAGGAGTATCCTTCGCGTTCAAATCAGACAAAAGCCATGTCTCCACCACCTGCTTACCATAGACCGCCCGCGCGCTGGCAGGAAGATCGGAAGCCGGCTTTGTGAAGAATATTTTATGGGTGATATCATCCGTCACCTTCTCCTCTCCATCCACCATACGGACAGATTTCCTGTCGGGACGACGAGGATCGTAAGTAGGAACGCGGTTGTTTTTGAAAGCGTTACCGTTCAATTCGCTGGTAAGACTCGCGTATGCGGGGAAACCGCCATAGCAACCCAACGCCTTGGAGGTGGAGAAATCAGAGTTATCGGAAATCCAACCCTCCGGATCACGCTGCACGCCCTTGTTATTGGCGAAAAATGTGGAGAAGTGTCCATTTTGACCATTCGGTTTCACTTCGTACAAATAACCTGTGTTGGTCAAGACATACAAAGTGGTGTACCACTCACAGGAATAGGAGTTGCCTCCATAGTTGGAAGGCATCAAAAGATTCAAGACATTCGCATAGACACGACCTGGTATAAAGGCATTGTCCGCCGTATTGGAGACAGAAACGTCAAATGCGTTGATGTAAGGGAGGTTTGTATCCTCCTTCCAAGACTCGATGCGATGGTTGTTGGGAGTCTCGGAGGTAAAGTTCAAAGTCGAGGAAGCTCCGATGAAATCAATTTCCCACACACCCTCCTGATCGGCCCCGACCGTAATCTTGTAGGCGTTGTAACCAGAGGTGGATCCGTTAATGTTCGGACCCGCCAACTCCTGGGCACGGTTGGAAATCAAGCCTCCATTACGGACATCCGTCACACTACCACTCTTGCCATTCGGCGCGCGCCAATCAATACGTCCATAGGAGCGTCTTGTGACGACACTTCTGACCGTCATGGCACTGGAAGCCAAATAGATATGTTCACCCGCCTTGGCATAAACCTTGATGGTACCCATCGTTGGATAAGGAGCCGCCAGATCGGGATCGGAACCTGATGAGGTAATACCGCTCAACAAACATGCGCGATAATCGCCCGCCGATCCTGATGTCACGCCATATCGAGAATAATAGTCGCTTGGATACATATCTCTTGAACCATCCGCCTTCACAGACTGACAATGAATGGATATCAAAGACAAAACCATTGCTAGACAGATGTAGTTCACCCGTAGTAAATGTTTCACCATATAATAAAATTCTTTTCTTTACTTTGTTTCAAATTCATTTGCAGTTCCGCTCCAATCTTAAATGCTTAATAATCAAGCACAATCATAGGTTTAGAAACTTCGCAAATGTAAAGATAGAAATTAATTTTCAAAAGCAAGCAAATCCAGCGACATTTTTTGATGTTTTCCAATGTCAGAACGATTAATTCTTCATTAATTTTTTTTACATATTTACGAATTTTTGCACTAAATTTGCGGAGTGAAAACCTAATGATATGGGAATAACAAAACGATCATAGAAAACAATAAGGAAAACCAATGCGATTTGGCTCGCATTGGTTTTTTTTTGAAAAACATAAATGCTATGGCAAACAAAAGTTTAGTATCCATTACGGATTATTCGAAGGAGAAGATTCTCCAGATTCTGGAGAAGGCGGCAGAATTCGAGAAGAATCCGAACCAAAAGATCCTCGACGGAAAGGTAGTCGCTACCCTATTCTTCGAGCCTTCCACACGTACCAGATTGAGTTTCGAGACGGCAGTGAACCGCTTGGGTGGCCGTGTCATCGGCTTTGCGGACAAATCAACCACCAGTGGTACCAAGGGTGAGACCTTGAAGGACACCATCAAGATGGTCAGCAACTATGCGGACCTCATCGTGATGCGTAACCCGATCGAGGGTGCTGCACGCTACGCTTCCGAGGTTTCAAGCGTTCCAGTAGTGAATGCGGGCGACGGTGCCAACCAACACCCTACCCAGACCATGCTTGACCTCTACTCCATCAAGAAGACGCAAGGCAAGTTGGAGAACTTGAAGATCTGTATGGTGGGTGATTTGAAATATGGCCGCACCGTCCACTCCCTAATCATGGCGATGTACCATTTCAACCCAACCTTCTCCTTCATCGCGCCCGATGAGTTGAAGATGCCAGACGAGTACAAGATCTTCTGCAAGGAGCACAACATCAAATTCGAGGAGCACAGCGAACTCAGCGAGGCGAACATCGCGGATTGCGACATCCTCTATATGACCCGTGTACAAAAGGAGCGTTTCACCGACCTCTTCGAATATGAGCGTGTGAAGGACGTTTACACACTTCGCAACAAGATGTTGGACAACACCAAGCCAACCATGCGTATCCTCCACCCGCTCCCAAGGGTGAACGAGATCGACCAAGACGTCGACAACAACGAGAAAGCATACTATTTCGAGCAGGCCCGCAACGGCGTATTCGCCCGTCAAGCGGTCATCTGTGATTTGTTAGGCCTTTAATACGACATGAGCATGGAAAAAGGAACAAAAGAATTGAAGGTGGCTGCCCTCAAGAACGGAACAGTCATCGACCACATACCTTCCGAGAAGTTGTTCAAGGTAATATCCATCCTCGGATTGGAGCACATCAACAACCAAGTGACCTTCGGCTACAACTTGGAGAGCAAACGTTTGGGCAAGAAGGCGATCATCAAGGTGGCCGACAAATACTTCACCCAAGCGGAGGTGAACAAAATCGCCGTCGCCGCTCCCACAGCCAAGATCAACATCATCAAGGATTACGAGGTGAGCGAGAAGATGGTGTTGCAATTGCCTGAGGAGCTAATCGGCATCGTTAAATGCCGCAACCCGAAGTGCATCACCAACAATGAGCCTATGGCATCCAAATTCAGAATCATCGAGAAGAGCAAATCATTGTTGCAATGCTACTACTGCGAACGATTCGCGAAGTTGGAGGAGTTGGAAGTGTTGTGATTTTAAGGAATCAACTGGATCTTAAGATTCGCACCAATAATAAAGGGCATCTCTTTCGGGATGCCCTTCTCTATTATCCAATAGTTCCTTGCCTCAAATCACCAAGCCAAGACGGAGAGTTCCCGCACAGGCTCTCTCTTCAGACGAAGAATCCCCCCTTTGGCGGCCGAGAGATGACGAGATGATAACATGTATGGCGGCTTGAACATAAAGGAGAGAATTCACTTGAAATTTACCTGTCAACTCTGTAGCCCATTCTCCCGCAACAGAAAAGCGCGCATAATCTGTGAAGAGTCCGCATTCACATCTTTCCCAGGAATATTTACTACCCACACCAACAAAGTCGGAACATTCACGTATGTGTCCAAAAGCATGCGAGTAACCTGCAAGAATCGTCCAATGGTCAGTGACATCCCATTCCGAGTAGGTCCAAATAGTCGTGCGCAATCCTCTCCCCTCCATATCGTCATCAAAGCCATAACGACCGCACACGCCTAAAAACGAATTATTTCTCTTACCATGACAGGCCACTTCGGCAAGACCAAAAAGACCATCGCTTTTCGGACAAAAACGAAACACGTTGTTCCTTCCAACAAACCGATTGTAACCACACCCGTTGTAGAGAGAGGCTTGAACTCCCACACATTCTCTTTCGTAACGATAGTGCACCCCCACAGATGCCAATGGGTAATTCGCTATGGGATAGTTGGCGCTTATCGTAGGATAGACGCCACACGAACTATTGGTGAAAAAAGAGGTCGTCTCACTCACAAAATAATCTTCGTTCATATTTCGGATGCCGCAAAAGAGAGCGTGGCGCTCATTTATCGTCCAATTCACACCGCCAACAGCAAGCGCGAACGGAAGGTTATCCTCCTCGACATTCGAGAACACCTGTAGATCTTCTATCAAGCGCGCCTTTCTTGTCTTTGCGACGCTAATAGAAGCCAACTCAACCGAGACGGCATTGTTCAAGGGCAACTCGCCATGAAGATACAACATATTCACCCAGTTGCATTTCTTTAAATTCGTTTGCCACTCCGAGACATATTCCACACCCAAACGTTGCGCTTGGAGGGGGAGGCCGCCCATCATCAAAGCGACCCCCACAAAAAGATTCCTTAATGTCATTTCCCATCTTACTTTACAACCATTTACCAAATCTACGGATATACCACTGCTTAATTAACTGCGTGAGTACACAGTAACATAACAATGTGGCTGCCAGCCAAGGGAAGTAATCCAACGGCAACGGCATAAGTCCGATGTAACTACCAAACGATGTGAAAGGAATCGCTATTCCTATCGCCATAATGGTTAATGTCATCAACATAAGCGGCCAAGCGGCGTTGCTCTGGAAGAATGGAATGCGACGGGTACGGATCATATGCACGATGAGCGTTTGCGAGAGAAGACCCTCCACGAACCATCCGCTTTGGAAAAGGGTTTGGGATTCTGGGCTCTGACATCCAAACACATACCACATCAAAAGATAAGTAGTAATGTCGAATACGCTTGATATAGGGCCAATAAAGATCATAAACCGAGACAAATCCGAACTATCCCAACGACGAGGTTTGAGCAAAAAGTCCTTGTCCATTTTGTCGAAAGGAATCGCTATTTGGGAAATATCATACAACAAGTTTTGGACAAGTAAATGGATAGACAACATAGGCAAGAAAGGAAGGAACGCGGATGCGGCAAGCACCGAGAACATATTTCCGAAATTGCTGGAAGCTGTCATCTTCACATACTTAATGATGTTGCCAAACGTTTCACGTCCCGCCAACACGCCCTGTTCAAGTACCATAAGGTCTTTCTCCAAAAGAATGATATCAGCGCTCTCCTTTGCGATGTCCACAGCGGAATCCACAGATATACCAATATCTGACTGACGGAGCGCGGCGGCATCATTGATGCCATCTCCCAAGAATCCCACAGTATTTCCCTGTTCTTGCAAGAGTGCGATGATTTCCGTTTTCTGGTGTGGGGTGAGTTTCGCGAATACTTGACACTCCTTTACCGTATTGCGCTTTTCCGCATCCGTCATGGCTTCGAACACAACACCCGTAACACACAACCGCTCCCGCTTCTGACGCTTTGAACCATCCAAGACACCCACTTGTTCCGCAATGGTACTCACGACCGCATCATTGTCTCCGCTCAACACCTTCACCTCGATGCCGGCCTCGTGCAGTTGATGAATGGCCTCCGTCGCAGATTCTTTAGGAGGATCCAAGAAGGCGAGATAACCGATAAGGACCATATCCCGTTCATCCTCCACCTCAAACACGCCCGCTTTATCAAGATACGATTTATGAGCGACGGCCAACACACGCATGCCTTGATTATTCATTTTGTGGACAATATTCATCGCATTGGTATGCATATTGCCAGTCATTGGAATGACTTGTCCATTCAATTCACAGTGAGAACAGACACTGATCATCTCCTCTACCGCTCCCTTGGTAATGATCTGACGCTTGCCATCTTTCCCTTCAAGAACCACAGACATCCTACGACGGTTGAAATCGAATGGGATCTCATCAATTTTCTTGTAATCCTCCGTCACCACATCCAAAGGCTTCCCCTTTTCGTTCACATGCTCCACAATCGCTTTGTCCATCAAATTCTTCAAACCCGTGGAGAAGAAGCTGTTGAAGAAGGCGTGACGCAAGATTCTGCGAGACTTATCTTCCGTGCCGTCCGCATTGATATACTTCACCAACTCCACCTTGTCACGCGTCAGCGTACCAGTTTTATCGGTACAAAGGATATTCATCGCGCCAAAATTCTGAATCGCGTTAAGATCCTTTACAATCACCTTCTTCTTCGACATTCTCACCGCACCCTTGGCCAGGTTGGCCGTCACAATCATAGGCAACATTTCCGGTGTAAGACCTACGGCTACGCTGACAGCGAAAATGAAAGCCTCCAACCAATCGCCTTTGGTAAATCCATTCACCATAAAGACGAAAGGTACCATGATAACCATAAAACGAATAAGCAAGAGCGAAACTTTCGTAATGCCTTTATCAAAGGCCGTCTCCGCCCGATGTCCCGCGATACTTTTCGCTATACTGCCAAGATAGGTTTGGTTTCCTGTGGCATAAACAATACCGCGAGCCGTGCCGCTGATGACCGTAGAACCCATGAAAGCCAAATTATCAAGATCCACGACACTTCCCTCATCGGCATTACAAAGTGGCGTCTTTTCTATACTATCACTCTCGCCCGTCAACGAAGACTGACTCACGAAAAAATCCTTCGTCTCCACAATACGCATATCAGCGGGGATCATATCTCCCGCACTCATCAACACCACATCGCCAGGCACCAACTCCTCAACGAGAATCTCTCCGCTACCCTGATTGATCCGCTCAACATAGCAGGTATTCTTTACCATTTTCAACAACGCATCGCTCGAACGACCAGCCTTGAGCTCCTGAACGAAACGCAAGATAGCGGAAAAGACCACCATCGTACTGATAATGATAATGGTTGTCCAATCCTGTTCGCCAGGTTCCGCCAAAGCGACATCCAACACAAAGGAGATGATGACCAAGGCGGTTAGCACACCTATAAACGGATTGATAAACGCCTGTACCAACAACTTCACGGGATTCGTCCGCTCTTCGTGAACCACCAAGTTTCCCCCATATCTTCTACGTCGTTTTTCCACCTCGTGCTCTCCTAATCCCTTAGGGTAGGAAGAGAGTGCGTCATAAACATTTTCCAATGGCTGACGGGATGCGAAGCGGGCATACTCACTGTTGTACACACTTCGTTCCGATCCCCTCTTTTTGAAAAGTTTCCTCCACATAGCAATTCTCCTTTTCTCTCTAATAAATACGTTAAACAATCGGTTCAATAAATCGACCGCAAAAGTATAGAGCACCATTTCCAAACACCGTTAGAGAGCCATTAGAACGGAATTAGAATAGCATTAGGACCATTTTAATGAGATTCTAATAAGAGAGGCTACCTTATTTCAAATGAAAGTCCGTAACTTTACACTATGAATAGCATTCTCATCATAGAAGACGATCAGCGATTGGCCACTCTGCTACAAACTGGCATAGAAGAGGCTGGACATCACGTGTTAGTAGCATACGACGCGGAAATGGCTTTACGGCTAATGAAGAGCGAAGGAGAGAGAATTTGCCTCGTCATCAGCGACATTATCCTACCAGGGATGAGTGGTATTGAATTGTGCAAACGTATTCGATCCGAGCATGCGGGAATTCCATTGTTAATGCTTACCGCATTGGGCACCACCGACGATAAATTGGAGGGATTCGACGCTGGAGCGGATGACTATATGACCAAGCCTTTCGATTTCCGTGAACTTTTGGCACGTATCGGCGTTCTGTTAAGAAGAGTTTCATCTTCCACCCTCAATCAAGAGAGCAAAGAATTGAAATACGCGGACCTATCCCTCGACCTCGACCGACACAAATGCATACGCAATGGAGAGACCATCCATCTCACCCCCAAAGAGTTCACCCTTTTGCAGTATTTAATGGAAAATGCCGGTCGCGTCGTGAGTCGTTCTGAGATACAAGAGAATGTTTGGCACACCCATTTCGACACTGGAACAAATTTCATCGATGTCTATATCAACTATTTACGCCGTAAAATCGATAAGGATTTTCCCTCCAAACTCATACGAACCAAATTAGGGATAGGTTTCATTCTATGCAATGATGAAGAACAATAGACTTTTCCTCACAATCAAGTACACACTCTTCATGTCTGTTGTACTCATAACTTCTTTAATCATCATCTATGTGGTTAGCGAGCAGGCCCGTCACGACTCTTTTCATGGAACACTCCGCTCGGAGGCCATCACAAAGGCCAATCTGTTTTTAGAGAAAAAAGTTGACGCCTCCACCATGCAACACATTTACCTCAACAACACACAATTCATCAACGAGGTGGAGGTGGCACTCTATACCAAGGATTTTCAGATGCTCTACCATGATGCGGCCGAGCATGACATCGTAAAAGAGTCCCAAGAGATGATCAACGCCATATACCAACAAGGGGAAATAGACATTCCCGTAGGGAAAGGATATCAAGCCATCGGAATCTTATACCAAGGGAATCTTATTGTCACAGCCGCCGCCCACGACGGATATGGAGAGGCGAATATGGCAACGCTGCGATCGACACTTCTCACCATACTCCTGATCTCTATCATTCTCATGACAGTCGTCGGGTATATCCTGGCTACTCTTACCATACGCCCGATCGAACGTGCGCTTGCCAGCCAGAAAATGTTTGCCAGCAACGTCTCCCACGAACTCCGCACGCCGCTTGCCGCTATTATGGGCGAACTAGGATTGGCGCTTCAAAAGGAACGCACCGCGATCGACTACCAAAACCGCATCACCAGAGCCCTCAATGACGCCACCCGTATGTCCGACACCATCATCGGACTTTTAAATTTAGCCAGGGCGGAATATGACGCATCACAAATCAAAATGGAGGAGATCCGCATCGACGAACTTCTAATGGATATCATGGAAGAACTACTTCGGGCAAAACCCGAATATCACATCAACATTTCGTTTAAGGAGGCCCCAGAAATCAACGAAGAGATATTCATCACTGCCAACCGTTACCTTTTAGCTCTCGCCATCAGGAATCTCATAGAAAACAATTGTAAGTTTTCAGACGACCACACATGCGACATCGTCATTCACACCCAAGGCTGCTTGTTTGTGACCTTTTCCGACAATGGAGAGGGTATGAGCGCAACGGAACAAAAGAATCTCTTTCTTCCCTTCTATCGAGGAAGAAACAACACTTCCGGCCACGGCATAGGCATGGCTCTTGTCCAACGCATCGTCAACCTCCACAAATTCGAAATTCAAGTTCAATCCAAAGAGGGACACGGAACAACATTCACGCTTAAATTGAGGAAATAGGACATCCGTGCAAAACCCATTCGAACGACTACCAATTATCTACAATGTTTTACTTTGTTTTGGAGGGAGAGATCGACAAAATCACCAGTGTAAAATACGAAAACGTAGAGATGCCCAAAGAGAGCCGAGGAGAACGGGGCGTCTGCTTCGATCTTCTCTGTACCACTGAAAACGGAGAGACGGTTCTCGTTGAAATGCAAAACAGCGCCCAAAAGTATTTTAAGACCAGAGCCGCCTACTACACCTACCAACTGATGAGAAGGCAGATCAAACGGGGAGACAAGTGGAACAAGCGGGAGAAGGACATAGACCCGATCATCGGTATCTTCATCATGGGAGAATCCAATGGGCAATTCTCCAAGGCAGTAACCAGGACGAGCGAGTACGACAGAGATGACCTGACCGAATCTTGGGATCGAATTCATAAATTTTTCCTATCTATTCTTATGAATTTTCAAAGTAAAATTTTATAAAATGTGATGATTTCTTTAAGAAACAAGTTTGTATTCTTTTGAATATGGAGCATCTCTTTTTATGACAGAAAACATTCGAGCTACAATTTTTGCTCGAATCACA
>JAZRZA010000018.1:0-43892 GCA_045601045.1 Paludibacteraceae bacterium | reverse complement strand
GTCAAAGGAGAAACACTAACGAGCGGTGCTTCGGCACTGCTGTGTGCAAATGTATAGAATTTTCCTTGGGAAAATCGCATAATACCCAAGGTATGCAAAAATAAATGAAGAAAATTTTTGTTTCAAATGAAAGAACCGTGGACATTCATCTAACACTTTTGACTTATTTGATAGTTTTTATTACTTTTGCAAAGAAATTATAGGATTTCGTAGAGTTATTTTCAAAACACATCTAAAACACCATTACGATGCGAAAATTATTATTTGTTGCTTTATGTGAATTAATAAGTCTTTGCGCGTTCTGCATCGACAATCCCATTCAATCGATAGAGGATTTAGTGACATTCTGCACGGATCAAAACGAATTAGGTATTAGTTATCCGGCAGGAACAAGTGATGAGACGGCATTCCCCTATCCGAACGGATGCTTGGGAACAACCCCTTCGCCCCAATTCTTCATCATGCAGATCGACCATCCGGGAGATTTAGGAATCTATATCAGCCACTCTGAAGGACAAGATATTGATTTCGCATGCTTTGGTCCTTTTAAGGGAAAGAACAAGAAAGATGTGTTTGATTACATCGCTAAAAATCCGGATGATCTTTATGTTGATCCGATGTCAGGCGAAACCATCGAAATTCCTTCTACGCTAGATTGCTACGCCAATTTCCCGGAGTACAAAAAAATAGTTGACTCACTAGAGCAACTTTCCAATGAGGCGGATTACTTTTACGAGACAGCCGTCAAAAAGTGTGAAGACTCACTCACTGCGCTATATCCAGACGAGGATTGGTGGGATCTTTACTGGGATATTGACGAGTGCGCCGAAGATAAATACAGACAGTCCCCTTATTGGGGAATAGAGTATGTCTACCCGGACGATCCGATCATGTTCGATGTTACCAATCCATGTTTCAGAGGGAAATGGGATAGCTATCCACTTAACATGATGGTGGATTGCAGTTATAGTACAAACAGTCAAGAGATGTGTTACATTCCGAACACCAAGGAGGGAGAATGGTACGTTTTATTGATCACCAACTACTCCATGATGCCTGGAGACATCTCTTTCAACAAAACATACGGAGAAGCGACGACCAACTGTTCCATCATCGTCGACGCGTATACAACTGGACCTTACTGCGAAGGCGATGACATCAAGTTGGGTGTGAACAACGCGCCTAGTGGGGCGACCTTCTCCTGGATCGGACCTAACGGCTTTCACTCCAGCGAACATAATCCAGTCATTCCCAATGCCACGAGTGACATGTCGGGCATATATAGCGTTGTCATGATATCAAACGGAACCACATCTCCAGAGGTGGAGGTTGAAGTGGTAGTCAATAAACCTAAGAAGGTGGAGATTAACGAAAGCATCACCGCAGGCGAATACTTCCTCTTCGGTGGGAAGAGATTCACCACGGCAGGCACCTACACAGAGACCTTCCAAAGCGTGGAGACCGGTTGCGACAGTATTGTCACCCTCAACCTTAGTTTAGAGGGGGTCGACCCTAAGATTCTACACAAAAGTCCATACTGCGAGGGCGACAACATAACATTGGAGGTACTCAATGCGCCAGCAGGCGCAACTCTCTCTTGGGAGGGTCCTAACGGATTCTCCAAGACAGGCAAGAGCGTTTCGATCGCGAATGTCACCCCTGACAATGCGGGAGAATATACCGTCACCATGACGGTCAGCGGAGAGGTTACCACAGCAAGCGCGGATATTAAGGTACTCAAGAAAAAAGAGGTGGCGATCAACGAATCCATCATAGCCGGCGACTACTATCTCTTCGGCGGAAAGAAATACTACACAGCAGGCACCTATACAGAGACCTTCCAAAGCGTGGAGACCGGTTGCGATAGTATTGTCACCCTCACCCTTCGTTTGGACGGTATCGAACCTAAGATCTCCCACAACGGACCATACTGCGAAGGAGAAACCATCTCTATGGAGGTGACCAACGCCCCTAACGGAGCAACCATCTCGTGGGAGGGACCTAACGGATTCTCCAAGACAGGCAAGAGCGTTTCGATCGCGAACGCCACGCCGGACAACAGCGGAGAATACACGGTCACAGTCTCCATCTATGGAGAGGAGACATCCGCCAGCACAGGAATCGAGGTATTCGCGAAGAAGAAAACAAGCATCTCCGAAGAGATTGAGCCAGGGGATTCTTACACCTTCGGAGACCAAACATTGTACCAAGCAGGCACTTATACACATACTTTCAAGAGCAAGGAGAACGGTTGCGACAGCACAGTGACGCTGGTGCTTACAATCAAACCGTTAGAGGAGATGATCATTTCAGACAATGGTCCTCTTTGCGAAGGCGAGACACTCGTTCTCAACCTCGACAACGCGCCAGACAACGCCACTTTCTTGTGGAGTGGTCCGAATAATTTCTCTTCTACGGAGCAGAATCCATCCATTAGTCAGGTGAAGGTCGGCAACAAGGGAACTTATAGCGTAAAGATCAAGATCAACCAATTCGAGACGGATGGACCATCCACCAATGTTGTCGTGAACCCAATAAAAAGGAGTTCCCAAGAGGTGGAGATTCCAGAGGGAGAGACCTATCTATTCGACGAGATGGAGATTACGCAGCCAGGCACCTACCAACAAGTTTACAATGCTAGCAATGGATGCGACAGTATCGTCACCATCAATCTCTCGTATAGCATCAAGCACTACCCTATCCTTATTCCAGAGGAGATCATCACACCGAACGGAGACGGAACATTCGACAAATGGTACATCAAGAATGTGGAAGCATACGAGCGCGTAACCGCTTACATCTACGACCGTTTCGGAAAGTTAATTCTCAAGATAGAGAATTATAACAACGAAGATGCGGCTTGGGACGGTAAAGACAGTTACGGCCAAAATCTTCCTTCCACCGACTACTGGTACCTCATCTACGCGCCAGAAGACGACAAGTATTACAGAGGACACGTCAGCTTGATTCGATAAAGCGGAAGCGTTCCTCTCGGAGAACCACAGCGCTAAGGTGGGTTCTACAAATCAAATCCGTTAGAATTTAACGGAGATTTTGTAGAACTCACCTTAATATTTTGTAATTTCGCACCGCAAAACAATTTGAAAATTATGGTAAACATTTTAGCGATAGAATCCTCTTGCGACGACACTTCGGCAGCAGTCATCAGTGACGGCTTCTTGCTATCCAATGTGACAGCGAGCCAAAAGGTACACGAAGCTTACGGAGGCGTGGTACCAGAACTTGCGTCGCGCGCCCACCAACAAAACATCATCCCTGTCGTTTCGGAGGCCATCAAACAATCCGGCATCCGAAAGGAGGATCTCAACGCCATCGCCTTTACCCGCGGACCAGGTCTGATGGGATCACTCTTGGTCGGCACCTCTTTCGCAAAAGGTTTTTCCGTGGCCTTGAACATTCCATTGGTGGATGTCAACCACCTTCAAGCGCACATTCTCGCGCACTTCATCCAGACCAAGGATGAGAAGAAGGAGTTGCCCCACTTCCCATTCATTTGCCTACTCGTGTCGGGCGGTAATTCACAGATTGTATTGGTGAAGAGTTACAAAGAGATGGAGATCATTGGACAAACCATCGACGACGCGGCGGGAGAGGCTTTCGACAAATGCGCTAAGGTGATGGGACTTCCCTACCCTGGTGGACCAGTGATCGACCGATTGGCCAAAGAGGGCGATCCCAAGGCATTCACGCTTCATAAACCGCACATCGCGAACTACGATTATAGTTTCAGTGGTCTAAAGACCTCTTTCCTTTATCTTCTCCGTGACGAGATCGCAAAGAATCCAAACTTTGTGGAAGAGCGCAAAAACGACCTTTGCGCAGTATTACAAAGCACCGTGATCGATATTTTGATGACCAAACTCCGCAAAGCGGTGAAGGATTACGGCATCAACGAAGTGGCTGTGGCGGGAGGTGTTTCCGCCAATTCAGGCCTACGCGCGGCATTCGAGGATCACGCCAAGCGTTACCACTGGAAGATTCATATCCCTAAATTCTCCTACACCACAGACAATGGCGCCATGGTTGCCATAGCAGGTTACTACAAGTATTTGGACGGAGATTTCTGCGACATCAGCCTTCCGCCTTTCTCAAAGGTGAATATGTAATTGACAAATCTTTTCGCAAAGTTTTGTATAAAACGAAAGAGAAACCGAGTTTCGGCAATATAGAGCAAAAAGAAAGCGCAACCTAATGGCTGCGCTTTTCTTATGGGGTTTACCCAATATTAGGCTAAATCTATCATTCAGCATCCTTATCCTTGGAAGCCTTCTCCTTCACTCCGAAGATATCTCTGATTCCACCCATATCGAAACCAAGCGTGAATCGCAAGGTACGGTCCAATGGATTGTTTGGAGAGACAGTGATCATATAAGCTGCGGCCAATTGGAAGATACTCAAGTTAAAACCAGCACCTACAGAGAAGTACTTACGGCCTCCCTTGAATTTGTTCTCATTGAAGTAACCACCTCTTACCATGAATTTTCTGTTGTAAGAATATTCGAGACCAGTTGAGAATGTCCACTCTCTCATCTCCTCCCTGAATCCACCGGGAGCATCGCCCAAAGATTTGAACATACCACCGATGGAGGTTGTCTCGTAATACTCTTGTCTTGCGGCTTCCCACTCCTCTACGCTATTGTAATCCTCAACGTTTCCATAAGGGGTTGGCACCAACAACTTGTTGAAGTCAACGGCCAACTGCAAGGTGTTGTACTTATCGAAAGCATACTCAAAGGATCCTCCAATTCTGAAATTGGTAGGAATGAATTGTTGAGTGGCGCCATGGTCGTAAGTAGCTCGGTTACCAATGTTTGTGATGGCAACACCGAATCCTCCATAAGAAGTGTTCTCGCCGATCTGAACAGGTTTTCTGAACGCGAACGCGATATCAGCACCTGCGGCGATCGCCTTTGAATACTCGTCGTCATCCACACCGTTGAAGAGGTCTGAGTAGATGAAACGCAAAGCGACACCAGCGGACCAATATTCAGACAAGAGCATGGAGAAAGAGGCGTCTACCGCCAACTCGTATGGTTTTGCGGAACCCATCGTCTGAGGCACACCGGTATAGTCAGGCGCGCTGGTCAAAGTAATCTCTCCCATGGAGAAATAGCGGAAAGAGGCTCCAATCGCTGTTCTCTCCGTTGGTTTATAGTAACCTGACAAATAAGCCAAGTCGATATCGTTCACGATTCTACGCAACCAAGGGGTATAAGAGACCGAGAATCCACCCTTGCTCTCCGCCAAGGCATACTTGGCAGCGTTCCAGTGTTGGGAAGAGTTGTCTGGTTTTGTAGCGGCACCCACATCACCCATACCACCACCGATGGCGTCTGGCGCGATAGACAATGAAGGAATAGCCGTCTGAAGCGGATTATAGTTAGCGCCATTCTCGTCTGTCACTGTAACTGCGCTCACGGTAAAGGCAGTGCACAAAGCAGCGGAAACCAACGCCGCACGCATACTGAAATTTCTCATTTTCTCTATTAAATAAATATATTAATCAACTAATCTTACATAGAGGAATTTTATTCCTCCGTAAAGATAACTCTATAATTGGAGATTTATTGCAAAAGAGGGGAAAAAAATGTATTTTTGGGAAAGATAGTTATAGAGGACTCCAAGATTGTTTTGGTAGATATAAATAATCTGTTTCTCTAATTTATCTCTTCAATAATGAATTTGAAAGATTATCAATCACTCATTTGGTAAAAATACTATATTCAAAATCTGAAACCTAGTAATATGAACGAGAATGCAGCAACATTACCAGAATCTAATCTGAACATAGAAATTACAGACAGGAAGCTAACTCACTTTGGAATGTTCGATGAAAGCCAATGTTTAAAAGCTATAGCGATAATAAATGAGTTCAAGGCATCGATTAACTATTAACGAAAAGACCTTTAACAGCCAAACTAAATAAACACCCATACCCATGCAGGCACCAAACTATTCCACCCTATCAACAACTGAATCGGCCGACCTCCTCATAGAGATGGTCCGCTCCTGTGTCGCCCCTTATGAACACCTCTTCAAGGATGGCGATTTCATCTTCAACGACCCTAACGAAAGGTTCGTTGAGAAAAACATTCCTCCCGAATTTCTTGGATTTGACTATGATACTGCTCCTACATGTCAAACCTTCTTGGCACATCCATTCATACATATCAGAGGCACGAAATACGAGTCGATGTTGATCAGCGACCACCTCTATCGAGGGGATGAGGGCAGGGAGAGAGACGAATGGGTTTTAGGATACGAGATCGATATCGCAGAAAACCCTTCTTTCTGTATAGGACTCCCCAACACCTACATGTGGAAAATTTTTCATAAGGAGGACGAGGAGTCGTATCACCGCATTAAAAAATGCTACGAGGCGGCGGCGGAAGATGGAGTTGCCGATGCCTATTGGTGCCTTGCACACATCGAGAGAAATTCAATCCCCGAGACTGACGAAAGCTTTTTTCGAAAATACTATTATCTTATCAACGGATTCAAGTTCGGACACCTGGGATGTCTCCATTCGTTATGCATCGAACTGAGAGAATTTCTGATAGAGGAAAAGTTCAAGCTAACGTATATAGGAGCCACCCAAAATGAACTGTTCTCTTTATGGAACCTTGCGTTACATTACCTATACGGCGTGACCGTTCCCAAATCCAAGGAAAGAGCCATGGAATTATATGAGAAAATCCTTGACATCACCACTATCCATCCAGACCTTGAATTCCTGGAGTTACACTATAACGGCTTTTCTTCTGCTGTTAAAGATCTTATCCGTGAAACCAAGTTGAACCTTCGTATCCTCAAGGCCAGTGGACACGATTGGGAGAAATACTTTAATATCGATAGGGTGAAACGTTACGTGAGAGCCAAAGAACAATACAAGAATGACGAGAACAACGAGATCATGTTTTGCGATTATGCGGATGATTTCTACCGTACGAATCGGATTCTGGATCTGATGGGATTCATCCCGAGGACCTTAGAGAAACAATTATATCAAGATATAGAGGCCGAACTTCATATCAATAGAATCATGAATGAGAATACGTCCATTTATTCTGCGGAGTCTCAACTTCTTGATATCATTGAATCGGGTTACAAAGATCTGGTGTTTAACAAACTAAATTACCTTTCGATCATCCATTTTCAAAACGAACCACACATCTTGTACATTATGGCCTTGTTATACATGAGAATCTTTGAACAATATTGGAATTATATGGAGAATCTAGAACATATGGAAGAGTTTCCAGAACATATAAAAGAAGATCTAAAAAAGTCCAATCCCCAAAAGAGATTTAAGAAAAACTATGAAGTTTTTTTACATTCTGATACTCTACTGACAAAGTATTCACGTTACTGGTAGGCTACTGAAAACGACACTAACTAAATGTCAAAATCATCTTTGAAACAGTTCTGTTCACATAACCCACCCCAGCCCCCCAAACTCCATACACTCCCCACCACCTACTACATCTGGTGCGGGGGTTCCTGCGACTACGGCCGAGAGGAAAGGTGCAGCGCGGGGGCCTACATCATACAAAAGGGGGACACTGAGATCGAGAGGTACGTTACCACGGACGACCATACCACGGAGTTCCGCATGATACTGACGGCCATGATCCACGCCATGGAAACCCTACCGGGGAATTCCGACATCGTGTTCCTGACCAACGTCTCCTACATCGCGCAGAACTTCGACAAGCAACCGACAGACGTGAGCGCCAACGCGGACCTGATCAACAGGTGCATCACGGCCAAGGCCAGACACAGCTCCGCCACCGTCAGAATCGTTCCCTTCCACAAGTATCCGCAACTGCCCGAAACTCATGACATGGCCCGCGAGGCGATGGTAAAGCACAGATCAAGACTGCGGCAGACTTTGTGACACTTCACCCTCACAGAAGGAAATATCATTCTATTAATCAAGAACTTATACGCAAACAACAGCTCCCTTTAATTCCCGTATTACACTTTTCAAAATATTTCCCTATATTCGCGGCCATAAAGAGTTACTATCATGGGAAGCGGAGGAAAGAGAGAGGGGGCTGGAAGACCGAGAAACGACTCCAAGCTCTATACATTCAGGGCTGGCGGCGAAGTGTCGAGACTAATCGACTCGCAGCCCAACAAGACGGATTTCATCATATCGAGCATCAAACAATCGCAGCGGGGCGACATCCGCCTCTTGGGCGAGATGATCCCGGCCATGTCGGTCGAGGAGGCGGACGTGCCGTTCTTCGACATTAACCTCGTCGCGGGGTTCCCCATTCCGCTCGACAACGATGAGAAATCACAGGATATCAACATCCTACGCCTACTCTGCCCCCACCCCGAATCCTGCTACCTGATAAGGGTGAAGGGCGACTCGATGGTGGAGGCGAACGTGAACGAAGGGGACATCGTGATCGTGGACAAGAGCAACCGCAACCCCAGCGAACACGAGATGGCGGTGTGCGAACTCAACGGGGAGTACACCCTCAAACAGGTCATCCGAAGGGAGGAGGCCATGTTCCTCGTACCCGCCAACCCCAACTACCCGGAGATCGAGATCAAGGAGAACGACCGCTTCAACGTGTGGGGCACGGTCACCTACATCATACACAAGGCCAAGATATGATCGCCCTCATCGACTGCAACTCCTTCTTCTGTTCCGTCGAGAGAGCCTTCCACCCCGGTCTGTGGGACAAACCGGTGTGCGTCCTCTCCAACAACGACGGCATCATCGTGGCCCTGACTACCGAAGCGAAAAACGCGGGGCTACACCGCGGCGACGCCATCTTCAAGGTGATGGATATCGTCAGGGCGAACAACGTCTCCCTCTTCTCCACCAACCTCGTGCTCTACAACGCCATGTCGCAAAGGATCGTCTCCATACTCAGGGGATCCGTGGGCAAGGTGGAGCAATACAGCATAGACGAATGCTTCGCCTACCTCGACGCGCACGAAAGGCTCCACGAGCCGACGGACTTCATGCGGGAGATAGCGGAGAGAATCAAACTCTGGACAGACATTCCGGTGAGCGTGGGCATAGCCCCCTCCAAAACGCTCGCCAAGATGGCCTCCAAATTCGCGAAAAAACACAAGGGATACAGGTCCGTCTGCGCCATAGACACCGACGAGAAGAGACGGAAGGCATTGGAACTATTCGACCTGTCGGACGTGTGGGGCATCGGCGGAAGAACATTCGAGAAGCTAAGGTACTTGGGCATCGCGACACCCATCCAGCTGGCGGACAAGCCAGAATCGTGGGTCAGAAGCCACTTCAACAAACCAGTGATACAGACATGGATGGAACTCAACGGCATCCCCTGCATAGATACCCAAGAGGTCAAGAAGAAACAGACCATCTGCACCAGCAGGAGTTTCGGCGAGATGGTACAGGAGTGGGATTCGCTCAGGGCGGCCGTCGTCTCCTTCGCCTCCTCCTGCGCCAACAAACTCAGGGCGCAGAACTCCGTGTGTATGGAGGTGACCGTATTCATCAGCAGCAACCCCTTCCGGGAGGAGCTCGAGCAGTACGGCAACTGCGCCCGCACCACGCTCATCACCCCGACCAGCGATACGACCGAGATAACAGCGGCTGCCGTGGCCATACTCGCAGCCATCTATAGACCAACTATTTCTTACAAAAAGGCGGGCGTGATCGTCGGCGGCATTTCCGACTCATCCTCCATACAGCTCGACCTATTCGACCCCATCACCAACCGCAAGGAGAGAAGCCAGCTGATGACCACGATAGACAACCTCAACCATCGCTACGGAATCAAAACTGTCAAACTCGCCGCCGAGGGAGGAGATGATGAGAGATGGCGATCAAAGCGTGACCGCTGTAGCCCTAACTATCTGACGAGTCTAGAAGATCTACTGACGGTGTGACGGAAATAGTAGCTCACACCTCACACCGTCTCACAAATAAATTTTCCTATCTCACGGATGACAGCAATGCGCCTTCCCAACAGACCATGTTCCGTAGGCAATTCCAGACAACGCTGCACCACCTCAGATTTCCGTTGCGAACGATAGGCCTCGATTTGGCGCCAAAGGGGATAGACCATCTCCTCAATCGGAGAGATGGAATCATAGATGCCGGCGAATGCCAAGAGATTCTTATCCTTCACCTGTTCAAAAGCGTTCGCATGGCTGATTTGGCTTTGGTGACGCACCACATCCTCATAAATAGCGTCGACACCATCCGACCGAAGAATCTTCCCCTCCTGCAACAAAGAGTGGAAATAGGCCTCCCTATCCCCATTTAAATAGCGGGTGGGATCGTAAGGCGTCAGCATGATGATACCCTTTATCCAAGGCAATTGCCGTCCGGCATTCAAAGCCGAAGTGGCCCCCATGCTATGCCCCAACAAATAGATGGCGGATGCATCGACATTGTACTGACGCACAAAATCCTCGGAATGGACATACTCCGCCAGATTTTTAGCATCCTCTATACAATTGGAAATCAAATACTTGCCCTGACTTCCCCAGGCACCTCGGTGGTGAGGCACAAGCACCACGCAACCCATACGGCACAAAGCGTGGCTGATATCGTCGTTACGGGCGCTTCCCGGAAAACCGTGAAGCATAATGACACAAGGTCTGGGCTCGACCAACTGAGACGATGGCCACATGATCTCTCCATAAAGATGGTTGCCGGCACTTACAAAATCAAGTGTCGTATAATCAGGTAAGGCCTTCGGATCAAGCGTTTCTGGATCCTCCAACAGATGCTCAATATTCAAATTCGCCATTTCATTTCCTTTTAAACAGTTGTGCGAAGTTAATAAAAAGCGAATAACCTACCAAATGAGTATGTTATTCATCCAGCAAGGAACGAAAAACTTTAAATTATTCTTTGAATCCTAACCCTTAATTACCAAATCTTCCCTATCTTTGCAAGGCATTATTGTATAACATGACAACAAGAGAAATGGCACGAAAGAAGGAACTTCCGTTGTTGGAAAATATTGAAATCACAGGCGTAGCCAATGAAGGCAAAGCAATCGCCCGCGTAAACGACATGGTCGTATTCACCCAGTTTGTCGTACCCGGCGACATCGTGGACCTACAAGTAACCCGCAAGAAAAATAGTTACATGGAGGGTCGCGTAGTGAAAATTCACAAATTCTCCGAACGACGTGCCGAGGCATTTTGCTCCCACTATGGTGTTTGCGGAGGTTGCAAATGGCAGATCCTCCCTTACGAAGACCAAATCAAAGCGAAGCAAGAGCAAGTTTACAACAACCTCACCCGAATCGGCAAGGTAGAGTTGCCGGAGATCTCCCCTATCCTCGGATCGGAGGATATCATCCGCTACCGCAACAAACTCGAATTCACCTTCTCCAACAAAAAATGGTTGACCTATGAACAGGTGGCCGCAGGAGAGAAATTCGACAATATGAACGCACTCGGATTTCATATTCCAGGTATGTTCGACAAGGTTTTGGACATCGACAAGTGCCACCTTCAGCACGAAATCTGCGACCAAATCCGTGATTGCATCAAGGCATACGCCTTCACCAACGACCTACCATTCTTTGATCTTAGAAACAAAGAGGGATTCCTCCGTACAATCGTGGTCCGCACCGCCAGCACAGGCGAGGTGATGCTCACCGTCGTATTCTACCACGAGGACAAGGAGAAACGTGAAGGATTGCTCAACCACCTTGTAGAGCAATTCCCGCAAATCACCTCCCTCATCTATGTCATCAACGGGAAGTGCAACGACACCATCACCGACCAAGAGACATTCGTATTCAAGGGACGTGACCACATCTTCGAGGAGATGGAGGGGCTCAAATTCAAGATTGGTCCGAAATCTTTCTACCAAACCAACAGCAAACAAGCCTACGAACTGTATAAAGTGGCAAGAAACTTCGCTCAACTCACCGGCAATGAATTGGTGTACGACCTTTACACAGGAACGGGTACCATCGCATGCTTCGTGGCGAAGATGGCCAAACAAGTAGTAGGTATCGAATATGTGCCGGAGGCGATAGAGGACGCCAAGGTGAATGCGGAGAACAACCACATCAACAACACCCTCTTCTACGCAGGCGACATGAAGAACATCCTTACCAAGGAGTTTGTGGCGCAACACGGCAGACCAGACGTCATCATTACCGATCCACCACGTGACGGCATGCACCCAGACGTAGTAGATGTCATACTCGACGCCGCGCCAAAGCGTATCGTATATGTAAGTTGCAACCCTGCCACACAAGCCAGAGACCTCAACCTTTTGGATGCGAAATACAAGGTGACAGCGGTACAACCAGTAGATATGTTCCCACATACCCACCACGTGGAGAATGTGGTTGCACTAGAAATAAGGGAATAGCACATTACCAACATGCACGTATATCCCATCACACTGATATCGATTTTCTTGTTGGTACTATTGCCAGACCTCTATCTCTACTGGAGGTTCATGCGCAATAGAGTCAACAAATCTACTATGATTTTGCATTGGATCATATCAGCCTACTTCCTGATATCCTCCTTTGCGATCTTTTTCAACATCAACCACATCGTAGCGCCGATGACACACTACAAGATGATCATGTTTGTCTGTGTGTTGGTCATGGTATATGCGACGAAACTCTCTTTTTGCACCTTCGATTTGGCATTCTACGCCACCAAGAAGCGATGGAGAAAGATTCAATACGCTGGCTATGCGGCAGCGGTATTAGCCTTTATCGCCAGTTTCTACGCCATCAACTTTGGACGTTTTAATTTCCAAAAGAACGAAGAGGTCATTGAATTAGCGGATTTGCCAGAATCCTTCGACGGTTACAAAATTCTGCATTTCAGCGACATGCACTTAGGTAGTTTTTCCCGGTCACAAAACCGATTAGAAGCCTTATTCGATTCGATGAACGCCCAACATCCGGACATCATCGTCTTCACAGGCGATATGGTAAACAACTTTGCCACCGAATGCAACGGATGGAATTACATCTTCGAAAAACTGCATTGCAAAGACCAGAAGTTAGCCATTCTAGGCAACCACGACTATGGTCTATACTACGAATGGGAGAATGACGACTTAAAATCCATGAACGAGATCGCCATCCGTCAGAAAATCAGAGACTTCGGATTCGAACTGATGCAAAACAGCCACCACTTGGTCCATAGAGGAGACGACACCATCGCGTTCATTGGCATCCAAAACTGGGGCAACGACAGACTCTGGGACAAGTTCGCCGATTTTCCCAAAGCATACCAAGGGACAGAACCATACAAGGTGAAAATTCTGCTCACCCACGATCCTACTTCTTGGAACAGAAAGATGATCCGCGATACTACGGATATACAAATCGCACTCTCTGGACACACGCATGGGGGCCAATTCGGGTTCAACCATCCAAGTGGCAACAAACGAAGCTACAACCCGCTCCATTGGATAGAGAATTTCGCGAAATCGCTCTTCTTAGGTAGATACTGGGACGGACTCTACGAAGAGAACGGTAAATTCATCAATGTCTCCAGGGGCATCGGATGCGTTGGCATACCAGCTAGATTCGGCAACCAACCGAATTACAGCGTCATAACATTAAAAAAGAAAAAAGATGAAGGTCAGTGATATAGCAGCCTTAATAGAGGCTCAAGCGCCCCTCCATTACCAAGAGAGTTACGACAATTGCGGCATGCAAGTCGGCGATCCCGAGATGGAAATCAAAGGGGTACTCATCACCATAGATGTCACCGAAGATGTGTTGGATGAGGCCATCAGGAAGGGATGCAATCTCATCATAGCGCACCACCCCTTGATTTTCCGAGGACAAAAGAAAATCTGCGGCAGAAACTACGTGGAAAGGTGCATCATCAAGGCGATTAAAAACGACATCGCCATCTATGCCAGCCACACGTGCTTGGACAAGGCAGTTCATGGCGTCAGCACCAAGATGGCGGAGAAGCTGAAGGTGGAGATAGAAGGTCCGTTGGAAGCGGAAAACATTCACGGAGAGGAGATTGGATTAGGCGTGATAGGTAAGCTTCCCGAAGCGCAGGACGCAATCGAGTTTCTTCATTGCGTCAAGAACACTTTTCATGTGGGATGCTTGCGGCAC
Organism: Paludibacteraceae bacterium; assembly: GCA_045601045.1. Classification (GTDB taxonomy): domain Bacteria; phylum Bacteroidota; class Bacteroidia; order Bacteroidales; family Paludibacteraceae; genus UBA1181. The sequence goes on along the minus strand of JAZRZA010000018.1, from coordinate 29,793 downwards.
ACCGATATCAAAGCGGGACAAAAGGTTCAAAAAATCGCCCTATGCGGAGGCTCGGCGGCAGAATTCATCGGCAAGGCCATCAGCCTAAAAGCGGATGTTTTCATCACCTCCGATGTGAAATATCACCAGTTCTTCGACGCAGAGAACCAAATAATTGTTGCGGATATAGGACATTTTGAGTCAGAACAGTTCACAAAAGAGATATTTTTTGAGATAATTTCAAAAAATAATCCTAAATTTGCAGTCCATATATCAGAAAGTAAAACAAATCCGATAAATTACTTATAAAGTATGTCAGAGAAAGATTCGAAAGAGATTACCGTAGAAGAGAAGCTAAAAGCGCTCTACGACCTTCAATTGGTCAACTCCGAGATTGACAAGATCAAGACTTTGAGAGGTGACCTTCCATTGGAAGTTCAAGACTTGGAGGACGAGATCGCAGGTTTGAACACACGTGTGGCTAACTTGACAGAGGAGATTCAACAAATCGACTCTTCTATCACAGGAAGAAAGGCCGACATCGAGAATTCAAAGTCTCTTATCGCTAAGTACAAGGAGCAACAAGACAACGTACGCAACAACCGTGAGTACGAGAACCTTGCTAAGGAGATAGAGTTCCAAACACTTGAAATCGAGTTGAGCGAGAAGCGTATCCACGAGGCTACTAACTTGTCCGCCGCACGCAAGGAAGAGTTGGAGAAGGCTAAGACCCTTATCTCTGAAAGAAACGAAGACTTGGAATTGAAGAAGAAGGAGTTGGATGAGGTTATCTCTGAGACAAAGCAAGAGGAGGAGAACCTCCGCGACAAGGCTAAGGAGATCGAGGGCAAGATCGAGGAGAGATTGCTTACCGCATTCAAGAGAATCAGAAAGAACGCAAGAAACGGTTTGGCTGTCGTTGCTGTAGAGCGTGACGCTTGCGGTGGATGCTTCAACAAGATTCCGCCTCAAAGACAATTGGACATCCGTATCAGAAAGAAGATCATCGTTTGTGAGTATTGCGGACGTATCCTTATCGACCCAGAGTTGGCCGCAGAGGAGACAAGCAAGAAATAATCACACGTTATCGTAAAACAGTAAAGGCGGTTTCTTTCGAGACCGCCTTTATTATTTTCCAACAAACAACCAATAATACAATTATTTTTTTTGTGGCAACACCACCGGTTTTCCCGCCACAGGACCTGTCTTGGGTTTTGTAGCCACAACTTGATTCTTACAAGACATGATCAGGTTATCGACCACATAGGTTGCTGTCGGTGCCTGCAAGAAGATCAAGGAACAACTCTTCGCGCCAACAGGTACCGCCACGGTCGTCCGCTCCAAAGTGTATACATCCGGAATGGTATCATTAAACAACTTCACCATCTGCTTCGAATTATTAAATTTGATGTAGGCGGTCAATGGTTCTGTCCGCGCACCCTCGCTCACCCTTCGGTCCACACGTACAAGGGCCTCCACATCTATACTTTTCGCATTTTTCGGAAGTGCGATCGGACGGATGAATAGCGTATCCGTATCCAACACGTGCTCCGATTTGTAAAGTGCCCGATTCTTCACCAACAAACCATGGAACAACTCACTAGGCAAGTACCCAGAGCCATCCGAACCAGTCCAATTGTAACGTTGATTCATATACATCATTTTCAAACGAGGAATATAGTCATCCTCATTGTTAGAAACGACTTCCACCCCACTGTAGGAATAGAAGAGCGATTGATACTCATCCCACGTATTGGTGCCATCAAACTGCGAGGAGAAAAATACGGAAGTATTCGTTTTAGGCTTCGCATAATATAAATTCTTGATTTTTAAAGAATCGGGCATAGGCTCATTATCCTCCTCGAACCACTGCCACCTATCGATATAAGAAAGCACAACGGACGCTATCCTACTTTTGTTACGGGCAAACGCGAAACGGTTGTAAGAGACAAAATCCTTAGCTGAATTCGCATCGAATTTTCCATCGATATATATTCTGGAACACCACCTTCCTGTCGTGTCCAGAGCTTGAACAGACATCGTCGCTGCCTCTTTATAGGCGCAAACGTTGTTGTAAATGTTCTCTTTATGGCTTGTGTCGCAAATTGCGGTCTCCGGCAACATATACTCTACAATCAAATTCTTATTGTCCAAAACCAACGGATGGTCTGCCGGCAAATCAAATCGGATGTTTTGGTAATATAGGTCCTTCTTCTTAAACGAAAGGTATCCATCATACTCGGTCATCTCCAAGGGACAGTAGGTATTGGCGACGGTAACGCCAGGCTGCAACTTACCATCCTTTATAATGTAGAAGGCTTCACTCATCTCCGCCTGCGAAAAAGAAGGAAGAAACGACGCCATAACCAATAGTGCAGATAAAAAGAGTTGTTTCATAACCACTAATTATTATATATTCCCATATTATTACTTTATCATTTTTCGCCACTATATTTCTCCTTTTTTCAAAGGAGACAAACGCCACCTCGACCAAGTGGAGATCTTCTCGTGTGGGGCCAACTGTTTGTACGGCGTATGGTATTCCAACTCCAACAAAGATTTTTCAGCCTCCTTGTGGACGAAGTTATAGAGTTCAATCTCCGCCTGTTCCAGATGGATGGTATCCCAGTCGTGATGCTCAAACTCCAAAGTTAACCGTTCATCGCCACAATGCGCGATGATGATGGGTTTTAATGCCTTGATGTAAGCCTTTCCCGTACACTCTTCGTATTTACCGTCATTCACCAACGGCGTGAAGGAGAAGTAACCATTCTCCACCTTATAGGTTGGACGTCCCTGCCAAGGATGCGAGGGTTCGCCAAGGAAGACATCCGATTCGGAGGCCACTGGCACGAAGTTAGGATTGTGTCCGTTGACACGGGTAATGAGCCACAAATCCCACGAAACTGTCGTCTCACGCATATTCTCGGCCGACACCTCAAAAAAGAGAGAACCATCCGCCTCCAAAGAGACACGCTTCGTCATTCGGATACCACTGATCGGAGAAGTCTCACCTAATATGGTAACGGAACTTTCCGACTGCTCAACCACTTCGTACGACCCAAAACTAATGTAGGGATCTGGCGGCCAAAACAGATCGGAGTCGATCTTTTCCTTATTGAGTGTTTGTTGTTTCCACCACTGGCTCTGTGGGCCCACCCAAACCTCATGACCGTTATATCCCTTGAAATCCAACATGGAGGGAGCAGGCACCAAACGTTCGGATGCTGGTTCATTCCACAAAGAGGGATCGCTCTCCAAAACATTGGGTTTCCCGATGCGATGATACGAAACAATACGGCCTCCCACTTCGGGCAAGACCAAAGCCTCCATATCCTTATTTTTCAACTGAATCAATGCCATACATTAAATGTCCATTAAACACATTCATATACGACAAAAATAGAGATTATTTCGGAGGAAGACAAAAGATTAGGGGCGGAGAAGTCCTATTATTCTTGCTGATCTTTTATTTTATAAATATTTTTAACAATACAACTACACTCATTTTCATCACCAAAGGTCAATTTAATAGCGGAAATTCGCTAATTTTGCAAAACGAATTGGTAGAGCATGAAAGAGAAAATCTTAAAACTTATACGTCTCCTTCGATTCCCACAAACGGAATGGCAAGTGATCGCTGACGAGCACGCTAAAATTGGCGAGCTCAGGAAGAACTACGTGATTCCGCTAATGATCTGCGTCATCGCGGCCTCCCTATTCAAATGCATCCTCAACTACGAGCCTAGCATTGACGAAGTGAATACCCTGGAGACACTTCTGAAAATATGTTCCAAAGAGATCGTCATCTGCATCTCGACCATATTCGTAGGTTTCCACCTCGCCACGCTTCTCATCAGCGGTCCGCTCACACAAAAGTTATTTCAGATTCGCCCCGAGTATCACACCAGCGCGAACCTGGTAGCCTACATATTGTCTTATTATCTTCTATTCAAGACAATCACTACACTCTTTCCGCTTCTATTCTTTTTGTATGTCGCGCTGTTTTTCTTGACATACACAATATGGCATGGCATCCCCATCCTATTTCCGGAAGTAACGGAAGAGAGTCACAATAAATTTACCTTATATACTTTCGCAATCATTTTCACCGCTCCATTTGTCATGGAAAGGTTAATGATTCTCTTATTGATACACTAATTCGTACGCATGGAAAAGCTAAAAAACGATATCGTAATAAAAAACAAACGGGCCACATTCGATTATGAACTAATCGACAAATACCAAGCGGGCATCGTATTGGTAGGCACCGAAATCAAATCTATCCGTTTGGGTAAGGCTAGTCTTGTCGACACCTTCTGTTACTTCAACGATGGAGAACTTTGGGTGAAGAACATGAACGTGTCGGAATACTTTTATGGAACATACAACAACCACCTTCCCAAAAGGGACAGGAAGTTGCTGCTTACCCGCCGAGAGTTAATGAAGCTCCGCAGACAAACCAAAGAGACCGGTTTCACCATCGTACCTACCAAGCTATTCTTCAACGAAAAGGGGTACGCCAAATTGGAGATCGCCGTGGCGAAGGGTAAAAAGGAGTATGACAAGAGAGATTCCCTTAAGGAAAAGGATGATAGACGCCAAATGGATCGGGCGATGAAAAGATAAGCATGGAAAAGGAATTATTATTTGAATTCAAAGAGGCTGTACCCCGTGTCTTCGGCATGGCCCCCGTACAACCCATCAACTGGAGAGCCAACAAAGGAGAACAATGGTGCATCATAGGACCGAACGGTTCTGGAAAAAGTTTCTTAGCGGATTACGTGGCAGGAAAATACGCCACCAAAGCAGGCTCCATCGACTATGGATTCAAGGGCAAGTTCTACCCTACCGACCGTATCAAGAAGGTCTGTTTCGAATCGGCCTATTTATTAGCGGACTACAAGAACATGTACTACCAACAGCGCTTCAACGCTTTGGAGAACGAAACCACCCCTACGGTGGCAGAAATGCTCAGCAAGTACGAGACGGAGAAGGAGTACATGGAGATGTTGTTCCAAAAGTTGAATATCACCCCACTCTTGGAGAAGCGGCTTATCATGCTCTCCTCTGGCGAGTTGAGACGCGTACTGATCGTCCTCTTCCTCTCGCAACGCCCCGAACTCATCATTTTCGACAATCCGTTCATCGGATTGGACGCGAAGATGCGCAAGGAGTTGGATGATTTCTTCGTGGAGTTGTCCGCCATCCAATCCATGCTCTTCGTGGTGCCTGCCATCAACGAGATACCAACGGCCGCTACCCACATGCTCAAGGCGGACAAAATGGTTTATGAGGCAACAGGTTCCCCCGCCCTCTTCGCGGAAAAATACAGTGAATGGTTGGCTCCCAATACCCAAGAGGCGCCCAAGGTACTGCCAGAGAGCGTCAACAAAGAGAGCCGTGAATATGAATATGTCCTTCGCATGAAGAACATCAACCTCTCGCATCAAGGACATGATGTATTCAGGGATTTGAACTGGGATATCAAACGAGGAGAAAAGTGGGCCCTACTCGGCCCTAATGGTGCGGGAAAATCCACGCTATTGAGCCTTTTGGCCGCAGATAATCCGAATGCCTACTCACAAGACATCACCATCTTCGACCGCAAAAGAGGCACAGGAGAGAGTATCTGGGATATCAAGCGCCCTATCGGTTACATCTCTTCCGAGATGCACCTCTACTTCCAGGAGAACCAGAGCTGCGAGAAGATCGTCGCTTCTGGATTATTCGATACGGTAGGACTCTTCAGAACCTGTTCGGAAGAGCAGTTGGAACATGCGAGAATGTGGATGAGACTCTTAGGCATCAGCCATTTGCAAGAGCAACCCTATATGAAGATTTCGAGTGGAGAGCAACGTATGGTGCTACTCACCCGCACCTTGGTGAAGAATCCGGACCTTCTCATCCTAGACGAGCCACTACACGGACTGGACATGCAGCACAAAGCGTGGGCCAGGAATGTGATCGAGCGTTTCTGCGAACAGCCGAAGAAGAGTCTTATCTATGTGACGCACCGTCGAGAGGAGATTCCAAGCTGCATCGACAAGGTGTTCGAGTTGAAGAAACTATAACCGTCGGAAACCACGACAAAAAAAGGGAAGACGCCTCAGCATCTTCCCTTTTTCATATCATTTCAATTTATTAACGACGTCCGTAGTAAAGAGTCTCCTCTTTCTCGTATGCGTAAATAACATCCTCACGGAACAACCATCCCAAAGCGAGGTAAATCTCCTCGTTCTTCATCTTCAAATCCTTCTTGATTTGATTGAAAGTCAATTCTCCCTTATCATTCAATAAGTGCCATACTTTTCCGGAGTTTTCTCCAATAACATCCTTCAGCATATTAATACAATATTTAACAGTTAATAATTTCCAAAACGTTTATTACAAAATTACAATTTTATTTGAAAACTAATGCATTGTATGCCATAATTTTTTAATTGTGACATAATTTTTAATTGATTTAATCACAAAACGGTAATTTATTGAATTAATATCACACAATATAACCATTTAATAAGACAACAAAATTAGATTTACGAAATATCAACACAATAAATCCACAAACCCTTCATCCATTTCAGAAAGAGCACCCTACCATATCGGGAAGAGAGTCGCCCATTTCAAATAATTTTCTATCTTTGCGGAAGGAGTTTTACGGTCAATTGATCGTTAAAACCTAACTATTTTTTGACAATATAACATGAAGAAAAGAATATTCCTTACCGGAGCGACCGGATCCATGGGTTGGGCAGGTTTCCAAGAACTGCTGAAGAAACAAGATCGTTTCGACCTTACTGTACTTGCGCGTCCAAGCGACACCAACAAAAAGAAATTGGCCCCATATGCGGACAAAGTGAGAATCGTCTGGGGAGACTTAACCTGCTACGAGGATGTCCTCGAAGCGACCAAAGGCGCAGACTTCGTCCTACACGTAGGCGGTATGGTTTCGCCCTCTGCCGACTACTATCCGAACAAGACCAGAAGAGTCAACCGAACCGCCGCTGAAAATGTGGCCAAAGCGGTATTGGCTCAACCCAATGCAGACAACATAAAAGTTTGCTATATCGGTTCCGTCGCCCAATTAAGCGACCGCAACGAACCTATCCATTGGGGTAGATCCGGCGACCCAATCAGCGTCAGCGTATACGACCACTACGGCATCAGCAAGACCATCGCCGAGCGAACCATCGTGGAATCCGGCATCAAAAATTGGGTATGTCTCCGTCAATCAGGCATCCTCTACCCAGCTATTCTCAAAAACTTCGACCCTATCATGTTCCACGTTCCATTGAGAGGCGTTTTGGAATGGGCCACCATAGAGGATAGCGGACGCTTGCTCGCAAACATCTGCGAAGAGAGTGTTCCCGACGAGTTTTGGAACCACTTCTACAATATCGGTAGTGGCCCTGAATACCGATTGAGCAACTACGAATTCGAGTGCAAACTGCTCAAAGCGATCAGTTGTCCGAAACCAGAGAAGATCTTCAACCCTGAGTGGTTCGTTCTTCGTAACTTCCACGGTATGTGGTATTTGGATTCTCAGAAATTGGAGAACTACCTCCATTTCCGCGGCAATGTGCCGGTGGATGAATACTTCAAACAAATGGGTAAAAGCGTACCTTGGTTCTACCATTTGGCCGCCATCGTGCCAAGTTTCCTTATCAAGGCGTTTATCCGACCATTGGCCTACAAAAAGCGTTGGGGAACACAATGGTGGATCAAGCACAATGATCAAAACCGAATCAACGCCTACTACGGATCCATCGAGGCTTGGAAGAACATTCCGGACTGGAAACACCAAGACCTCTCCCACCCGACAGAAGAGCCTACCATCTTGGATCACGGCTACGACGAGAGCAAACCTCGCGAGGAGTGGGACATCGAGGATATGCGCCAGGCTGCCGCTTTCAGAGGCGGAAAATGCCTAAGCGAAACCATGGTCAAAGGAGATTTCCGCACCCCATTGGAATGGGAGTGCCAATTCGGCCACAAATTCAAGGCATCGCCAGCCCTCATCTTAGAGGGTGGACACTGGTGCCCAGAGTGCTTGCCTACCCCATGGAACTACGACGAGATCGCCAAAGGAAATCCTTTCTTCGCGCAAGTATGGTATCCTAACCATAGCAAAGAGGAGCATAATGTGTACGGAGAGGAGATTTTCGAAGGCTGGGAATAATAGCTATACGGAATGGAAAGATTCAACATATCAGACGAGACGATCTGCGCGGTATCGACAGCGCCAGGAATGGGCGCGATAGCGGTTATTCGTTTGTCCGGAGAGCGGGCGATCGAGATCACCGATTCGATTTTCACCTCCGTGAAAGAGGGAAAATGTTTGGCCTCGGCCAAGAGCCACACGGCAAATTTCGGTATCATCAAAAGCCCTTCGGGTGAGATTGTGGACGAAGTGGTGGCTACCCTTTTCCGCGGTCCACACTCCTTTACAGGCGAAGACTCCGTGGAGTTGTCGTGCCACGGATCCACATTCATCCAGCAAAGGATCATCGAACTACTGATCGCGCAAGGTTGCCGCATGGCCCTTCCCGGGGAGTTCACCCAAAGAGCCTTCATGAACGGCAGAATGGATCTTTCCCAAGCGGAGGCGGTGGCAGATGTCATCTCATCCAGTTCCTCAGCGGCCCACAGATTGGCCATCAAACAGATGCGGGGCGGATTCTCCAAGGAGTTGTCGTTGCTCCGCGACAAATTGTTGCAGTTCGTCTCCCTGGTGGAGTTGGAATTGGATTTCAGCGAAGAGGATGTGGAGTTTGCCGACCGCCAAGATTTGCGGGATTTGGTGGATGATATCGAGCGGAAAATCAGTTCGCTCGCCCACTCGTTCCAATACGGCAACGCGATCAAGAACGGTATCCCCGTAGCGATCGTCGGAGAGACCAATGTAGGCAAATCTACCCTTCTCAACTGGTTATTGAACGAGGACCGAGCCATTGTCAGTGATGTGCACGGCACCACGCGTGACGTCATCGAGGACACCATGCAGGTAAATGGCATCCTCTTCCGCTTCATCGACACGGCGGGAATACGCAAGACCGACGATAAGGTGGAGGCGCTAGGTATCGAGCGCACTTTCAAGAAGATCGACGAGGCCAGAATCGTCATGGTGGTGATGGATGGCGCGGAAAGCGTGGATAAAAACCGAGAATTCTTGGAACAAAACAAACAACACTGGATGGGGAAAGAGGCCTTTGCGCTACTTAATAAGATAGATTTGATCGACGAACAGCAAAAGGAATCGTTGCTGGAATTAGCCTCAACCTACCAACTTGAAGCATTGGCCATCTCCGCCAAGAAGGATATCAACAAGGAGGCTATCTTAACAGAACTCACCCATCGTTCAGGGGTGGAGAAAGCCGATACGGAAAGCGTGGTGGTCACCAACCTCAGACACTATGAGGCATTGAAGAATGCCCTCAGCGCCATCATCCGTGTAAGCGATGGTCTAGCGGCCAACCTGTCGGGCGATCTTCTCAGCCGCGACCTACGCGACTGCCTCTTCTTTTTAGGGGACATCACGGGGGGAGAGATCACCAACGACGAGGTTTTGGGAAACATATTCAAGAATTTCTGCATCGGAAAGTGAAAATCACAATACACTCAAAAACAGGTTGTTCATTGCCTTTTAGAATATTCAGAATACGCTAATATATACTTTAATAAAGTAATAAGATGTTCAATTTTACAAATCGCAAATGGTTTAAGAATTTGAAATTCTTTGTTCTATGTATTCTCCTAATAGGAGGATGTCTATTTTGTGCTCTACACGATTTCAGCTATGATCGAAAAGGGTCCAATCTAGTTGCTCATCCCATAGGTTGGTTGGGAATCGGATTCTTTGGATATGGTTTAATATTCATGTTATACAAAAACATCAAATATGCGTTGCAAGGTAGAGGAATGGTAGCCTTTTCTGACAAGGGACTGTATGTTAGGGATGAGTTTGTTGCATGGGAAAATATTGTTGGCATCTACGGAAACGAGTACTATGTAATTATTGACACAAACGATACAAAGGAAAGACTTCGTCAAGCTTCTTGGTGGTCAAAAATGAACTATAAAATGGTTGGAGCGATGGTTACAATCAGTAATTTTGATTATGATGGTTCGCAAGAAGAATTTATAACAATTTTGAAACAGCATTTAGAACTCCAACAAAAACATAATTTGGTCTAACAAACATACAGATGTTGGAGTGAAGCATTTGCTGAAATTGCCGAAGAAATATCATTATCTACTCATGCCTTGAAAAGAAAGTTTTTTAGCTTGTCCCAACTATAAAAACACTTCTGCATGTAGAAAAAAAAAATTTCAAATATCTAATCACTTACTTCCGCACACAGAAATAAGCCAATTGTTTTGGTCTGTATAGTCAATTCCTTTTTAAATATACATTGACCATACCAAACATATACAAAGAAGAGGATCGGTGGGAACGTAAAGCGAACCACTGGTTGACAGCTGAAATCAATCCCCTTTGAGTTTCAGCCACTTACACAAAGATTCGAACGTTTTTCAAGCGTTCTGTATTGGAACGTGAAAATTTTGCATCGGTAAATAAACCCTATCACTAATAATTAATTACCATTATGAATATCGGAGATAGAATACCTGATGTGCTAGGCATTGACCAGCACAGGAAAGAGATAAAGAGCAGCGATTATCGTGGTCGCAAGATTGTGCTCTACACTTATCCAAAGGCGAATACAAGTGGCTGTACGGCAGAAGCATGTTCGCTGCAGGCACACAAGCAGGAGTTAGCGGAACTGGGCTATGAGATCATCGGCGTTAGCAAGGACAAGCAGGAGTTGCAGAAGAAATTCGCCGAGGCGCAGGGCTTGGAATTCCCACTTATTGCCGCCACAAGCACCGAACTTCTTCAGTCGCTCGGAGCATGGGGCGAGAAGGTGGCTTGTGGCCGCAGAACCATCGGCACACTTCGCACTACCTATCTTGTCAATGAGGAAGGAATCATTGAGCGAATCTTTACGCCAAAGGAGATCAAGACAAAGATTCATGCCGAGCAAATCTTAAGCGAAATCAAAGCGTAAAGGCCACAAGGAACAGAAGGTTTACATTCTTTCATCTATCCGATCATACAAATCAGCCGCCTCCCTTAGCTTATCTCTCATATAATTCACGGCCATTCGAGGATAAATGATCTTCACGCCAGGTCCATAGGACATAAAGACAGAATACATTTCGAAATTGACAACTACATCAATTCTAAAAACACAACTTCCATCCTCCGGGTTTTCTCTGATTAATTTCTGGGAACGATGAATCGGTTTGGTTATGATATATTTACTCTGTTCAGCGGATGCCCAGAATTTAATCCGACGAGGTGTGTTCTTGATATTCTTGCTCACCCCTATCACGTCATCGAAGAAATGTTCCGAGTCAAAATCCGGATTCTCGCAATACGGGATGTCATCAACAGGCTCCACACTCGTAATTCGGTCCAACGGCAAATTAAACAACACCATATCTTTCGATCTGGAACCGTATAGGAACCACCTGTTTCTAAATTCTTTCAAAAGATAGGGGAAAAGGATGAATTCCATAGGTTGTGAAGCCGAGAAGGATTGATACATCACACGAAGCGTCTGCTTATGGGCAATGTAGTTATACAAAGGATTCAAGAGTTTCAGACCTTTGAGATGCGGAACACTATCAAAATGGATGATAGGCTTACGATTATTGCGGGAAATGGAGAGTTTGTCCTGCAATCGACTGATAACGTCAGACATTTCGGAAAACTGCTCGAAGTCCTCCAACTGGCGAAGCATATCCACAGCCTCCTGCATCACTTCATAATCATTCTGAGACATCGGCATATCGGTTATGGAATAATCATCCTCGGCATATCTATAGTATTTGTGATCATAAACCTCAATCGGCGCATTATAGCCAAGTTTGTCAGAACGCATCATCTGAATGTCTCCCTGAACCGTACGAACCGACACGCCTTTGCTCACGCCCTCCATCTCATAAAGTGCGTCACTACACGCTTCCACTAAATCTTCGAGTGTCCAACGACGATATTTATTTCTAAGACAGTTATCTATTGTCTTATAACGAATCAGGGCATTTTTATTTGCTGGCATGGTCGTTCTGGTTTAGAATGTTAATTATAAAATCTGAATACTCTGTACCTATAGGCAATTCGGACTCAAGGTATAACTCTCGACGAATGCATTTAGTAGTTTGATTGGTTACAGGATTGAATCCCTCCTTTTCTACATCTTTGAAATACATTCCAACGCCTCTTTTTTGCCATGACGGAAGGTTGTTATAGTTTATTCCATTAGAAAAGAGGATTTCATTCTTTTCACTATTTGAGATGCCTGCAATGCGGCTTTGAACATCTGATGCAGAGATTCCTTGTTCTCGAAGGAGCCAATAGCAATGGCCATTTAGTGAGTTACGATGAGAATCTTCCTGTCGCCATCTGAAATAATCTATTACATAGTCAGCATTAGGCAGAGGAATGAGTCGGCAATCAAATATGGCAGGGCGACCTGCTGTCATTGAGAATGCCACAGATGCTTCTGAAGCAAGAATCGAAAGCAATTTACGTTCCTTGCGACCGAAAGTCTCATCATCGAGATGGAACAACAATGAGATCTCGTCACTCTGTGTATAGCCATAAATGATACGAAAACCACAATCCATCAGATGACGAAGAGTATCTATCATTATGTCCCTGAACCGACCATCAAAAGGTTTCTCCAAATCCCATTCTTTCTTGGTGAGACGGGTGAAGCCTTGTCCATCAAGTCGGGCAACTATGTATGTGCCTTGAAGCATCGTTCTGTCGAGCGATTGTTCAAAACCTCTCATTTGTTTGTCAAGTGTATCGAAATCCATATTCTATTCTTTCCAATCTGTTATTTCAAATCCGTCATCTGTAATCCTTGCGAAAAAGAGTCTATCAAAACCTTCTGAATAAGATGGTAGTTGCAACCTATTCTGAGTACATGGTAGCGCTTGTCTAGGTACAGCATTCTGGCGGTTCTCATTTCGTGCAATGCAATCTCGAACAATACTCTGAAAGAAAATGCCAATCACTTCATATCCATGTTCTTTTGCTCGTGGTATGTACCTGAGCCTATCTGCTATTTCCGGGTTTGTATTATCAACCACCAATGATTTTCCCTCATCAAGACAAGTTTCAAATAGGATGTTTTCTTGGTTCCTTGTATGCTGAGTATCAAGATTTATGTGGCAATAGCCCAGTGGAGCCAACATCTGATTATAAAATGTTGACTTGCCACTGGCTTGAATGCCAACGAAGACAATTGCCTGTTTTGTGTCTTTGGTTTCAAAAGGTAATCTCATATACCAAGTTGCTGCTTACGTATTTCTATAATAAGTTCGTTCACAAAATCTATATCTACTTGCTCCGTAATGGTTGAACTTGCCATCAACAGGTTCATTCGTTCCTGGTCAGCTTCGAGACGTTCGAGGAGTTCGTCATATTCAAACTTATGATTACGAACGTCCATAAGAAACTCCCTATCCCAAGTACGTTCAAGAATCATGCCTTGTCCCTCGGCAATCTCACAAGCCATGTGGATCATCCGGAAGCAGTGCATCATGTTCTTGGAGTCGTAGTTCCTATTAAGGTTCGTCTCATAACGCTTTGGATTGCGTTCTTTCACCCACGTCTGATAATCAGCATATTGGCGACAATGGGTGCTGTAACCATTTTGGTTATAAGAAATATAACAAATCGGACGTGCATTCTTGTCGTCGATAGATGACAGACGAATCTCATCCGCTTTAGCATCCATATTGATCACCCCACGGTAACCAATAGGAACTTTATCTCGAAGGAAATCCACAAGATCATATACATTACCAATATTGTAATTTCCGCAAGCCATGCGAACGAACTCTAATTCATGGTAACACGTATCACCAGACGCTTTCGCATGAGCAGGAAAATCGTAATACACACCATAGATATCCTGCATGTTGGGCACATTGACCAGTCCGCAGAACTCCTGATGAAGGCCTCTGTTCGCCAACCAATCACGGAACTTTGTACTACCCTGTCCTTTGAACGTATAGATGAAATCGTATGGCGTAAGCCGTTCCGTCACAGGATTGACGATCTTCTTATTCAAACCACGAGCCTTTTCGATCTGACTCTTGGCGTATCCAAAGAAGGGATTGAAGCATTGTTTGGTAAGAAAATGCTTACGGTTATCTATAACCATCTGCATAAGAGGATGGACCTCTCCAATGATTTTGTCCTTGGGTACGAAAAGACTCTCCAAAACCGTCGGATTAGACTTCATAAGAAGACGAAGAAGTTCACCGATTTCGAACCATATATTATCATGACGAGCATCAGATATCTGAGCCTTGTAAGAATTTCCTACACGTGCGCTATCCGTACTAGGAAAAGAGCCGAGCAGTTCCTCCTTCGTACAAATATAGACACCGCTTGTATCAACATCACTATCTGACGTGTTGAGATTATATAGATGACTACCACGAATATATTCGTATAGCAGTCGTCCGTCATTACGTATTATGTCAAAATTTGCATTCATAGCGAACCGTCCACATTTTTATGTTTCATTTTACGAGTGTAAGTCTTCTTAGACTTGAATGTACGGTTGAAGGCGTGAAACCCAGGACCGAAAATCTCCTGTTCCAGCTCTCTGCCTCCTTTTCGCATTCCCTTGATAACGTCAAGGGAGATAGATGATTTCTTCTTTTTCATTGCTTTTCTTTATAACCTAATAATGCGTCTCTCTTCACAACGCAAAACTACAAAACTTCTACGCAATCTATTTGCGTAGTTCCATCTAAACAAAATTTTCCACTGATTTTTTTGCAGATTTTCACAATTACGCAAAAACATTGCGTAGCACCCTCCTAAGTTTGCACTCGAATACTGAGCTAACGCACCACTCAATTATTAAGTAAAGGAGGTAAACAATGGAAATAAAAACAATAAACAATCGTCTTGTCAAGATATGGACGAACGATGTGGAGGAATCAGCACTCTGTCGTATCTCCCGACATACGCTTACCTTTCCTTGCACAAGGAACAAAAGAATTCGGTATGTATTGGAATGAAATGAAATACTGCATCGATTTCGCCCTCTGCAATCGAAAATTGATGATGGAACGCATAGAGGAAGTTATCGCTGATTCTCTGAATGGCATCGAGTTCGAGCCAATGATCAACATTGCCCACAACTATGCTGCCGTTGAAAATCACTTCGACAAAAATGTGATTGTTCACCGCAAGGGCGCAACTCTCGCAAGGGAAGGCATCATCGGAATCATACCAGGTTCCCAAGGTACTGCTTCATACATCGTCGAAGGTCTTGGCAACCCTGATTCATTCTGTTCATGTTCACACGGAGCTGGTCGTGTACTCTCTCGCAAGGCTGCCATCAAGACGCTGGACATGGATGCTGAGATACAAAACCTTGAGGCAAAGGGGATCATCCACGCAATCCGTTGTCAGGATGACATGCAGGAAGCATCGGGGGCATACAAGGATATTGACACAGTCATCGCCAACGAGTCTGACCTGGTGAAGGTGAAGACAAAACTGCTTCCGATAGCTGTGATAAAGGGGTAAATGAAGATTTTTGAAAATTTTTTTTCATTACGCAAAAAGACTGCATAGCACTAATCTTACTTTGCACTCGTAATCAAAAACAAGCGTTCATTGAAACAACAACAATAAGGTAAGTGCCGTAATAGCGTGTTACTTCATCGAGAGTGTTGCATAACTATTTCCCTGCATGGGATTTTAAGTTTTGCAGATCACTGTAATGGGTGGTTTGTGGTTATGAACGGGTCTCGTATAAGATGGATGGCAAGTCCTCTGCCTAGCTTTGCAGGTGAGACCATAAGATCATTACTTCCATGTAATGTGTACACACTATGATTGTTGCCTTACCTTTTTACAAAAATAACAGGATGCCGTAGCGTACAGATACTTCGACTCTAGAGAAACACTCCCCCGAAAGGGGCATGTGTTAATATTAGGGGATTACACGTCATACCCCAAATCTGAACTCGATCATTGCTCCTGTTATTTATTATTACAATATTAGCCAACTGCCGTAGTTGAGACTTACTTCGAGTATATTTAGTTACCAATAACAGTCTTTACAAATGTTGCGTTGGCTTTATTATTAAATGATCAACAACAAAGATTATGTCAAAATTCAATTCTATCGTCAGAAAAGTGTCGCAAGAATTCAACTACGAAGGTGCAGAAGCATTCCAACTCTCTACTGAGATGGAGTTGTATACGGCTGTCGTCACCTCATCACTCTCCAACAAATTTTACGAAACGGCAGAGGAACAGATTAACCGCATGTCTGCACTAATCAGCAAGTGCGACCATACGTTCGTTGCACAACTCGCTATATATGCACGCACAGAGATGAACCTGCGAAGCATTCCATTGTTCATTGTTGTGGAACTGGCAAAGATTCATAGTGGCGACAATCTTGTGAGTCGCACGATAGAGAAGGTCGTTCTCCGTGCCGATGAGATCATGGAACTTCTCATCTGCTACCAATGGCGCAATAAGAGTGAAGGCATTAAGAAACTTGCACGTCTGTCGCATCAGGTGCAGATAGGTCTTCAACTGGCTTTCAATAGGTTCGACGAGTATCAATTTGCCAAATACAATAGCGATAGTCTTGAAGTAAAACTACGTGACGCTCTGTTCCTTGTGCACCCCAAGGCGAAAGATGAAGCGCAGCAAGAGTTATTCAATAAGATCGTCAATAAGACACTTCAAACTCCTTATACATGGGAAACAGAATTGTCTGCTCTCGGACAAGCGAAGTACAAGGATGCAGATGCAAAGAAAGCAGCATTCGCAGAAAAATGGACTGAACTCGTTGCCAGTGGTAAGCTGGGCTACATGGCTCTGTTGCGTAACCTTCGAAACATCCTGGAGGCAGATGTTGATGATTCAATGATAAAAGATGTTGCCGAACGTATTGGCAACGCTCACGAGGTTTTGAAGGCGAAACAATTTCCTTTCCGTTACCTTTCCGCATATCGCGAACTAAGGAACGTAAGCAATGGAAAGGTCTCAATGATCTTAGATTCGCTGGAAGATGCGATAGAGGCTTCTGCCCAGAACATCAACGGATTCAAAAAGGATACGTGCGTGCTACTTGCCTGTGACGTTTCTGGTTCGATGTATACACCTGTGAGCGCAAGAAGCACTGTGAGGAACTTCGACATCGGACTCGTACTGGCCATGTTGCTCCGAAACCGCTGCGAAAATGTTATAACAGGAATTTTCGGTGACACCTGGAAGGTCATCAATATGCCTTCCAAGAGTATTCTGAGCAATGTCGAGCAGATGTACAGTCGATCAGGAGAGGTTGGTTATTCCACCAATGGATATAAGGTGATAGAATATCTCCGCACCCACAACATCAAGATGGACAAGGTGATGATGTTTACCGACTGTCAGATGTGGAATAGCTATAACAACGGACAGACGATAAATTCCGAGTGGCAGAAGTACAAGGAAATTGAACCTGACGCAAAGCTTTATCTCTTCGATCTGTCGGGTTATGGTCAGTCGCCTATAAAACTCATCGGAAACGATGTCGCACTCATAGCTGGATGGAGCGACAAGATCTTCGACATGCTTGCAGCCATTGAAAACAAGGAGTCCGTAGTAGATTACATTCGCAAAACCAAAGTATAAATCTATTATTGATGTTTTTAAGGATTCAAAACAAATTTTGAATAGCAATTTTTCGAGAAGAATCGCTATCTTAGCGATGCGAATTAAATCACATGTCTCAGCTTATTGACTAACACAGATTATGACCTTACAAGAAGCCATCATATCACGCCACAGTGTGCGTAAATACACCCCCCAACCTCTTACCCAAGAGATGATCGACACTCTTCAAGCCAAAGTGGAGGCTTGCAATCAAGATGGGAACCTTCATATTCAATTGATCACCAATGAGCCCAAGGCCTTCAAAGGGAAGATGGCTTATGGCACATTCAGCGGAGTGAGTAACTATTTCGCCATGGTCGGCCCCAAAGCGGACGACCTCTCCGAACGCATCGGTTACTTCGGCGAACAGTTGGTATTATTGGCCCAAACATTAGGTCTCAACACCTGCTGGGTAGGACTCACCTACAACAACATCAAAGAGGCGTACCAAATCGGAAAGGATGAGAAACTTTGCTGCATGATCGCCTTGGGTTTTGGTGACGATCCAGGCAGAAACATGAAACGCAAGAGTCTCCAACAGGTGAGCAACATCAGCGACAGGACGCCTCAATGGTTTGAGGAGGGTGTAAAGGCTGCCCTACTCGCGCCAACCGCAGTCAACCAGCAAAAGTTTTATTTCGAATATTTAGGCGATGGTGCCAATGGCCGTCCAAAAGTCAAGGCAAAAAAGAGCTTCTCGCTAATCGGCTACACAAAAATGGATTTAGGCATCGCCAAACTACATTTCGAAATTGGTGCCGAGAGAGAGAACTTCGAATGGGCATGAGCATTAAGAAGGGAACCGACTAAAGCCAGAGAAAAATCCATACATAATGATCAAAATACGAGCCGTCATAGAACACATAACCTTCCAGAATAGCGAGAACGGTTATTCTATCATGAAGGCAAAGGTCAAGGATCACACTGACCTTGTCACCCTCGTTGGCACGATGCTTGACGTGCCAGTGGGGAGTGTGCTGTTGTGTGAAGGCGACTGGAAGATTGACCGAAAATACGGACAGCAGTTCGTGGTGCAATCCTTCGAAGAGGTCATGCCTGCTACAGTTTATGGCATCGAGAAGTACCTAGGCAGTGGATTGGTAAAGGGCATCGGTCCGAAATTCGCACAACTCATTGTTAGGCAGTTCGGAACCGACACTATTGAAGTCATTGACACCGACATAGAAAGGCTCTATGAAGTTCCGGGTATCGGCAAGAAACGAGTTGAGAAGATAAGAGAAAGCTGGGAAAAGCAGAAAGACATCAAGAACGTGATGTTATTCCTACAAGGCTATGGCGTAAGCACCGCCTACGCAGCAAAGATATACAGATGTTATGGCAAGGAGAGCATTGACAAAGTCAACGAGAATCCCTACCGCCTCGCCGATGACATCTGGGGGATAGGCTTCAAAACCGCTGACAGCATAGCAAGCAAGATGGGCTATGAGAAGAATGACCCGAGACGCTGCAAGAGTGGACTCGCCTACACGCTGAGTCAATTGTCCGAAGAGGGACATGTCTATGCCGAACAAGAGCAACTTTTAAATGCGGCTACGGAACTATTGACGGCTGACTCAAACGCCATCTCTCTGGCGATGAAGGAAATGGTCGAATCAGAGCAGTTGATAATGGATGGCAACGCCATGTATCTTCCTCCATTTTACTATGCAGAGATAGGCACAGCAGGCAAGTTGAAGAAACTGATGAACAGTGTGGCCACCCAAACCACGATGTTTCAACCCAACATCGAAGCCATAGCCATGAAGAGAGGCATAGAATACGATGACGTGCAGATTGATGCCATCAATCAGGCTGTCATATCCAAGGTGATGGTGCTCACAGGTGGTCCTGGCACTGGCAAAACCACTACAACACAAGGTATCATAGCCGCATTAAAGGAAATAGGACTTAGAATTCTACTTGCCGCACCTACAGGACGAGCTGCCAAACGTATGAGCGAAGCCACCGGCATGGAGGCAAAGACCATACACCGTCTGTTGGAGTATAATCCAGCTGACGGTTACAAGCGTAATGACGAAAACCCCATTGATGGTGACGTGCTGATTGTTGATGAATGCTCTATGATCGACATCATCCTCATGAACAATCTCGTCAAAGCATTGTCCGAAAACATGCGCCTTATCCTTGTGGGCGACATTGATCAGCTACCAAGCGTGGGTGCAGGAAATGTTCTCCGTGACATCATCGAATCGGAACGAGTACCAGTTGTAAGACTGACACGAATCTTCCGACAGGCACAATCAAGTCGAATCGTCATGAGCGCACATGCCATCAATGAAGGGAAATTCCCAGACATCAGCAATGGTATGACCACGGATTTCTTCTTCATCAAGAATGAGGACGCCGATAGTGTCTCTTCTGATATTGTCAACCTTGTGAAGAACCGGCTTCCCAAGAGTTATAACATGCCCCTTAATAAGATACAGGTGCTTACACCTATGCAACGAGGCGTAGTAGGTTCTATCAATCTAAACCTTGTTCTTCAAGAGGCTTTAAATCCGACAAAAGAAGGTCTAAGCCGTGGCGGTTACAACTACCGCAAGGGTGATAGGGTGATGCAGATACGCAATAACTACGACAAGGAAGTCTTCAACGGTGACCTCGGTTACATCGAGAGCGTCAACATGGAAGACCGCACGCTGATGGTCAACTTTGAAGACCGCATGATCGAGTACGAAGTATCTGAACTTGATGAGCTCTCCCTGGCATACGCCACAACCATCCATAAGGCTCAAGGTTCGGAATATCCGATTGTGGTGATGCCTGTCCTGATGAAGCACTATGTAATGCTTCAGCGCAACCTTATCTACACGGGCATTACCAGAGCAAAGAAGATCTGTGTGCTGATCGGTTCCACCAAAGCTTTGGCATACGCCATCCATAATCTGACAGTAAGCAACCGCAACACGAGACTAAAGGAACGGCTGCGCGGAGAATCAGAACCAGTCACAGATGCTGTCCCATTGCATAAGCCAAAGCCTTACGAGTTCCCTGAGGAGGCCCAATACCCAATGGTGGCTGATGCAGGTAGCGAATATAATACGAGCAGAAATGCCAAGGACGAAACATCACATTAAGGAAAAGCGGAAGGAACCGGAACTCACTCCTGAGGAAATGGTTTATCAAGCTGCCAGAGATCTTGCCGCTGATATTGGCATGAGCTATTCCGAAGCATTGGGGTTCGTACTCGGTATCAAGAATCCCTGCTATGGCTGGGAGAACGGACTCAGCGAGGATGAGTTTCAAGAGCTGGTCAACAATCATCTGAGTACGGACAACGACGTTGATGATGATCCTGACTTATTCTGATGTAGAAACAAAAGGAACAAAACGAACAAAACGAACAATAAACAGTTAACTTTGTAACAAAGGGACTAGACCCTTATAGGCATTATGACAACAAAAGACAAGATTGAGTTGTTCTGGCCACTTCTAGAAGATCTGACCGACGACGAGAAGAGCGCTCTCATCGAGAAGTTGAGAGGCTCCATGAAGTCTGCTCCTGCAGACTCTGAGACCAAGGAACAGAAAAAGACAGCACGTGCCAAGAAAGACCCGAACAGGATAGTCACCGAAGTACGTGATCACAGCGGCTTCACCGGGGTCGCCAACCAGGGATGCTGCGATGTCACTATCAAGACCGGCGAATCCTTCAAGGTGGAAGTCATCGGAAAACAGAAGAGTGTCGATGACGTGGAGACCACCGTTCGCGGTGGAGTACTCCATATCAAGACAAAATCATCTTACGGCAACAGTTTCGCAAGCATCACGATAAATGGCCGTAACATTGTCTCAGGAAGCGGAGACATGACCACACCAGCCAAGGTCAACGTCACTCTGCCTGAACTCACCCTCTGCTCAGGATCAGGCAGTGGCAACATATCCATTGACTCCCCTATTCGCACTGGTCATGATTTCTGTCTGACAGTCAGCGGCAGCGGTGACATCAAGGCAAAGGAGATTGAATGTGTCGGTATCAATGCTGCAGTAAGCGGCAGTGGAAACCTGCGCACCACCCAGATCAAAGCTCACGGTAATGCCAGCATTTCAGTGACAGGCTCTGGTGATATCAACCTGCAGGATGTGGACATTGACGGCCATACAGACCTACGTATCACTGGCAGCGGAGACATCCGCATCAGCGGCAAGGCTCAGGAAGTGAATGCATCCGTTGTTGGTTCTGGCGACATCAGCGGACATCTGAGCTACACCAGCATCCGTTCCAGAGCCACGGGAAGCGGAGACATCAGAATCTAACAAGAAAACTGTAAATTAAGTCTCCGTTTCCTCTCATATTATGCTATATTAGCGGATGAAACATGTTGAGTGAGTCCTTCATGGATTTGCCTTCATTGATGTAAAACCTAGGGCAGGGCCAGGATCTATTCCTGACCCTTTATTCTTGGCCAATACCACGAGGATAAAGACAACAAGAATCCTGCACCGTACAAAACTGCAGGTGCGACAAGGGCTTAAACCCAGATATACGACTCTACTCCTGTTTAGCGGTCTCTATAATGATCTGAGCTGCCAAAACCACGAAAGATGGCCTTGACAACTGGTTTCAGAACAAAAAATAGAACCACAAACAGGATGATACTCAATAGATCATCCATACAAAGCGGTTATTGGTTAATATACATTTACAACCCTCCGTGCCAGACTCTCAGCCAGCCGGACAGTCCAGAACGTACCACCCTTCTCCCTACCGTCATAGCAGGCAATGAGCATTGATGAATGCTCAACCATGAAGCGGTCTCGCTCCAGAAAGCATCTGGTATAGTACTGGTCACTGAGTATAACAGTCTCATCAGCTTGAGCTAAGATGGCATCGTAACGACGGCGGTTGTAGTCACTGAACCTCTCGGCCTGACCCGAATAAGGGACAACTGCCATGAGCTCTATACCAGGACAGAGACTTTTCATCGACAGCACCACCTCGGCTGCCAGCATGTCAAAGCCAACGGCCATGCCGGTCATGAACCTGGTGATACCATGTTCATAGGCATCCAGGACACTTGCCGTAAGCCGTGCCTTGACCTCCTCTTTACGCGAGAAATCGAAGAACCGATGTCCCGTAAAGGCAGCCGTAGCTGCCTCGCTGAATTTTGGATCCATATTCATTAGCTATTTACGTTATAATGGGTGCGAGCGAGGAACATACCTCCAAGTACACTTGCTCCCAATGATTCCAACTGATTGGCGTAGTTCGCATAGGAATGACCTCTTGTAATGATGTCGTCAAAGCATATCACTTCCCTTCCCTTGAACCACTCCCTGTCAAACTCAACTATGTTGACCTTACGGATTTCCTTCTCCTTGCCGCGGTTCTCATGAACTGACAGACGTTCACCAATGACCTTGACATGGTCATATCCGTTGATGCAGCCGCAGAGCTCACACACCTTGCTGGAGAACTTCTTGTAGCGAATCTCATTCTTCTCGGCTGATGATGCCGGAACACATGAGAACACTATGTCTGAGCACTTGTCTCCATACTTGTCCTTCATTTGGCTTGCCGTCTCTTCTGCCACCATCTTCACGCTGAGCTCATCTCCATCCTTGAAGTCATAGACAAGCTTGCGGGCCACCAAGTCAGCAAAACCCACGTTCTTGTTGCGGACGGGAAAATACTTGAAGAACCATGTGATAGGCTTGTCAAGCTGCTTCTGTATGTTAGGGTCTGTCTGTCTCATAGCTGAACTTATTTTTCTTCCCTTCTTTTCTGCCTTTCGGCCAGGGATTGAAATATTTTTCTGCTTTGAAGAGGAAGTGACGAACCATTGAGACAAATACGAGGAAAAGAATACTCTTCACTTCAGGGAAGGAAGATTGTTTTCAGCCTTCAGGCCGCAAGTCGGATTTGACGGTTTGTGAGGAACGAGTTACTTTGCAGAAACAATATGCACAAATCCCAAGGCCAGAAACAGAGAGCCATCTTCTGGTTAAAAGAGAGAGACTATGGCTATAAGCGGCCGCACAATTTTGCGAGCAAACATTCACGCGCACACGCGAAACCTATTATAATCAGTATTCCAAAGCTCGGTTAAATGGCGGTTATTTTACGGTTAACCACAGGTTAACCAGAGAATAACCATCGGTTAACCATATTCCCAGGGTGGGTAATGATGATCCGGCCATGGAAGGACGGCTAGAGATGAAGTCTCTTACACACAAGGTATGTAAGTGTCTTCATGCCGTCCGAGGTGAAGCATGTGCCGTAATGCGAAGTCAGCACATCCTGTGCGACCTTGCATCATGGCGTGGTGCAATGCCTCCATAGCCGTATCGTCATGGCGTGGGCGAAGATTAAAAAGGTTGGACGAGCACTTAATCGTTTATAAACGTCTGAGTGCTTGCAAATTAAACTTTGATTACTCACATTTGCAGCAATAAACATTACTGAAAAATGGGCAACGAAAACAAACTCATCCTCCTCATGACGGAGGAAGAACCGCACATCTTTACAACAAGGGAGAACATGACAAGCTATCTTCTCGCCAATGATGACGAGGAGATGGATATGGCAGGGATAGAACGGCTGATCCAGGAGGGAGTGCATGACACCATGTACGCCAGCTACTCATGGGACTACTGTCCTGTTGATTAAAACATGATTCCGGCTTTTCCTGATCCACATAAGGAAAAGCCGCGGATTTCTCCACGGCTTCCATCCTAGTCATACATCTCAGAAAGGAATCTCTGCAGTTCGCCGTCAGGGATGTCTGCGAGTTTGCAAGGCTCGAACTCCTTTTCCTGTTCAACGGTCATGATACCGAGTCCGTAGCTCCTTGCATCAAGGCTCACTCCTGCCATCTCATTGAGGGACATATAGCCGTATTCGGTTGCCTGAAGACCGGCGACGATTCCAAACATCGTGAAATCATCACTCTCCTTCTCCCCTTCCAGGACAAACCATCTGACATTGCCGATGCTGAAGATAGCATGACAGACAGCATCCTTCTGCTTGTCATCCTGCGAATACAAAGGTGAATCACTAAAAGCCTGCTCCAACTCTGGAGTCATAAGGCGGTTTTGCTCTAATGCAGTCATAGTCATTATGATTTTGTGAAGGCGGCTGCCACAACTGACAGCCAACCTTCGGGTTTGTTAATCGAATGTGAACGGATGGATATAGAAGTAAGTGTCGCAGTCCTCGTACTCATAGGAGTTGATGAAGTCAAGCATTTCATCATTGGTACGCTCTCCCTGCTCTATTCCCATCTTTGTGCACCACTCGCTGATGGCGTCACTGATGGTCTCGAAGACATCCTCACAAGCCTCTTCAAAAGGCTCTCCGTATGAACTGACACAGCACTCTTCAGGGAAGAAGTCATAGACAGATTCCTGATGGACATGGAACACCTCACAACCGCACTCGGTCACTCGGTAATTGATTTCAAGTTCATCCCAAAGAAGGTGGCTTATCTCCTCGAATATCTCGTTAGGCTCACTCCATGCGCTCTCGGTCTCAAAGGACAGGAGATAGTAGTCGTTTGTTGGGTCTTCCTCATACTCTGCCCAGTAGATACTGCCACGAACCATGATGTGCTTGGCCTCATAGTCGATGCCATAGTGCTTTGCCAAGTCACCGAGCCAGATGTTCTTGCTGTTCACCTCCATCTGCTGGAGTGTCGTCCAAAGGTCGTTCACTGCCTTACGTGAACCCAGGACCTTGAAAGTTGTTGTTGCGATGTTTGCCATAATTCTGAAGTTTTATTCTTTTCCCTTCTTTTCTGCCTTTCGGCCTCGGGAATGAAATATTTTTCTGCTTTGAGAGTTAGGGAATGACGCTAAGGCAAACCAGAGGCGAAGAATACTCTTCTGAAAGAAGGAAGATTGTTCGCAGTCTTTTGACCCTGTCTGAATTGACTGTCAGGAATGCCCAAATAACTTTGCAGAACAATATGAACCAATTCCCAAGGACGCACAAGGTAGAGATGAACACATCTCTGGTTAAAAGAAGAATACCCCGAAGGCTTACAACTATCATGAAGCATACGGCTGTTGCAAAAAGAAACCTCCCCTGTCCGGGGAGGCAAAAGCAAACAAGTAGAAACCGCAGCAGGCGGCCGGCTTCTGATGAGCCGGTCCTGGATCCTACAGGGCTGATTCCATCAATAGATGGCCATCGATGATTCTGACATCCTTAGCAAGGATCTCAGTTGAACTGCGCTCTGAACCGTCAGCAGCTGTGTAACGCTGGTTGCGGATGCGTCCTGTGACCTCGACAGACTGACCTTTCTGGATCTGGTCAATGACCTTTGAGTCTGCCTTGCCCCAGAATACGACCGAGTTCCAGGTGGTCTCGATGCAGGCTTCGCCAGAAGCCAGCTTGTAGGCATAGTTGGTTGCGACTGTGAAGTGTGCCATCTTGTGGCCCTGTACATCCTGTGTCCTGACGGAACCGATGATTCCTCTGAGAGTGACTGAATTGAGTTGTGTTTCCATATTACGATTCTGTATTAAGGTTACTGAAACTATTTATGATGCCGCACCAGCGCCGTCCGTTCAGTCTGTCAAGTGACGTAGTGGAAATACTACCCCAGTGTGGAGATTTCCATGGAGACTTGCCTGCTCTTGACAGTCTGAGGAAGGACGGAAATACCTTTGCGTCAATAAATGGTCAGAGACTGACAGATTCGCAGGAAACATAAACAGTCACCATCTGTGGATCAGCCGCCAGGACACGGACAGAGCCCTAAATGGCATAGTCGCATCAGCCATGCCCAAGACATCGCAAAGACAAGTCAAAGCCCGGTCATGGGGCAAGCCGTCTCAAACCAGATAGGTCAGCGAGGTCAGACAGCGTAGAAGGTTCAAGAACACAACGGAAGATAGTCATCGATGGAATGGCCCGGAGCCAGATCAAACTTGATCGTGCTGTTTACGACAGCCATAAAACAGGTTGTCAAGCATCCTTAAAACAGGTCGGGAATCGGCAGTGTGACTTAAAAAGAGGAAGGTGCGGCCATTTGACCGCACCAGTTCAATCTTAAAGACGACTTTCATCATTGTAACTGTAGTAAGACTCACTTGTAATGATGACATGGTCAACAAGAGTGATACCGAGGACATCACAGGCTTTCTTGACCCTTTCTGTCAGGCGGTCATCATCGGCACTTGGTCGGGTGTTCCCTGATGGATGGTTATGAGCAAGACAGAGGACGGAAGCATTTGCTAGAAGAGCTGCCTGCATGACCATACGCACGTCCACACTTGTTTCACGCAGTCCTCCCTCTGATATAGTGATAATGCCCAGGCATCTCATGCTGGTATTGAGAAGAACGAGTTTGGCACTCTCACGGTATTCAATCTGTCCCATATCCCAAACATCAAGAAGAGCCTTATAGATGTCAGCACTTGAGGTCAGACGTGGCTTCTCTGCACTCTTTGACTTATAGACCATTTCGACCTCGGACACCTTTGTCGCTTTCAGGAGGTCATGAGCTGTTTTAGTTTTGATTGCCATATTGGTAAGTTATTTTCTTCCCTTCTGTAGATGATCTACTTCCGGGCTTGGGTTAAACAATATGGTGCTACCCAAAGGTGTTATGCCTGACAGCACAAGGTTATGCATCAAAATACTACCTGAAGGTGTGGAGATTTTTATCCAGACAGAGCCTGACCTTGCAAGCTGGCAAAGGATAACTCATACCTTTGCAGCCTATTGTTGTCAAGCCAGGACGTAGGTATTATCAGATAGTGTTCTGGTTAAAAGAGGAAACATGTAGCACATCCTGAAAACAGGAAGCAAACGATAAAAAGAAAAGCACCCGAAGGTGCTTGAATTTGGATAGAAGAGAAAGGAGGCTTACTTGCCCCCGCTCTCCTCAGTCGGTTTCTCTACAACAGCAATGCTGCTGACAGCCAGCACAACTCTGTTGTGGTTCTGACCGTCCTTGTCAGTGTAACTGTCAGCCTTGAGCCAACCTGAGATCTCCACGTTAGCACCCTTGGTGATAGATTCGAGGTCTGAAGCATTTGCCTTCCAAACCTCTGCTGGAAGATATGCGGTGTTGGTAACTGACTCATCACCCTTCTTCTCGATTCGAGAGATAGCGAGGTTGAAACGGCATACTGCGCTGTTAGCGAACTGATGTACTTCTGGCTTGCAAACGTAGCCACTGATCTGAACTGAATTCTGTCTCATAATTGTGAACGTATTAATGTTAAACTTCAATTTTTACGTGCAATAAAGACAGCTGAGAAAGAAGGGAAAGACATGAACTGGCAAGTAATACTCTTATTGTTTCGGGATGCAGTCACTAAAGAATAAGGAAGATTATGAAGAGAGTTATTGACTTAAGATTGATCAAAATCTGGTCATTCTTCCAGTCTGTAACTTTGCAAAGGAAAAATGATGTGACATTGACGTTCATTACAAGGATGAGAGAATAGAAGCAGAACCGTGGACACATCGAGCCAGGAAAAAGATCGCTTTCACCAGCAGAAGTGACGAAAGACATTATGGAAGGGTATGAATCCAACAAATGCAGCTCAGCAATGGTAGGCAAATCCAGACCTTAGAATGAGTGGAGATATAGGATCAATGAGACAGATAAGACAGGATTCTGGTTAAAAGAAAAAGGCCAGAGCACAAAAGGCGGTCTGCAATAATTGTCGAGAAACCTCAGAGAGCGGTTTAGTATTGTACCCTTGTTATATATCCAAATTAAACCAAACTGCTATTTATCTATCTACAACTTTAGAAAGAAAGACTGATTTGCTAGCTTTGGATAGCATTCCAGGAGAATAACCGGGAAACCCTGAAGAGAAGGTTGGATGTAACCGGAATGAAGATTTATACTCTAAAAAATGAGTGTACATTTGGCACACGGAAACAAACGCTAGTTTCTCTTTTAACCAGAGATGATATCAGGAGAGAGAACCGATGAATCAACTGCGTCTGTTTGCGAATAGAAAAGTTGGCACATGTTTTGGCACACGTGTGCCAAAAAACACGAAAACGTGTGCCAAATCAGTCTTGCAAACATTTAGAAATGAATTGTTTGTGAGATTCTGCAAAAGTAAATTGGAAAATTGAACATTTTCTGCATCGGGAAATAGATAGTGAAATTAGGTGAAAACGCCTGAAAACACGAGTATTCAAAAATACCTCTATCTCGTTCATTTATAGGCATTTAACCCCATTTTAAGCCAAAGCCCGTTTTTCAGCAATTTTCATTAGAAATCAATTTGGTGGACAGTTTCATTTGAAATTGTCCACCGTTTTTTGTACCTTTGTAGCAGTTAACAAATGAGCTTATGGCAAAGATTTATTTATCACTTTCAACCCGCGTACAGAGGGATACAGGCAAGGCTGAGGTCCTTCTGAGGTACCGCAACACACGTGAGATCGGACAGCGAGCACACTCCCATGTTTTCATCCTTCCGAAGTACTTCGTGGACGGAGAAATCGTCATCAAACAAAGAATCGTCACTCCGGAGGTCCAGGAAGCCCGGGAAGCCAAGCTTGCGGTGGACAGAATTATCGCCCATCTCCATGAGAAAGGCGACAAGAAAGCCATCTCCGACTTCGCACCTGACTGGGCGCAAGACACCGTGGACAGACTCCTCTTCCCCGAGAAGTACAAAGAGCCCGAGAGCGACGAACGCCTATTCTCCGACAAAACGGAGGACTTCCTTAAATTCAAGAAGGTATCCGCGCAGCGCATCAAGAGCTACCGCATCATCTTCAATCTTGTCAAGAGATTCGAGCTTTATTCAGGTAATCCAATCAAACTTGATGAAGCAACTGCAGATACACTCGTTGCCCTGGAGAAGTTCTTCAAGGAAGAACACACCTTCTTTGAGGAGAAAAAGACCAAGTACCGCACCATCCTGGTTCCAAAGAAGAGTTACAAGTTCGTATGGGATAACTCAGATCACGAGAAGGTCCCTCTTCAGCGAAGCGACAACGCCATTGTCACCTACATGAGCGCAGTCCGTGCGTACTGGCGCTGGTGCATCGACATGGGCTACACCAAGAACAACCCGTTCACCAAGTACACAGTCGGCTCTCAGAAGTA
>JAZRZA010000017.1:0-30329 GCA_045601045.1 Paludibacteraceae bacterium | reverse complement strand
ATGTCGGTTGTCTCTACTTCCTTAACCACGGACATCTTAAACGTCATACTGTAGTCTTTCTGCGTCCGTTTAACATAAACTCTTTCTTTCTCTTCCATAACATTACTTTTTTTTGTAACGCTATTTCAGGACTAGACAGTTCTAAAAAAAAGAAGAGGGAGCTGTCAGAATCGACGCTCCCTCTTCCACTATCTAGCTAAGACTTATCTTACTAAGAACTTCAAGGTTTTCCCGTTGAGACGGAAGAGATACACTCCGTGAGCCAACTCACCCACCTCGACAGAAGCGCCATCAATCTTGCCACTTCTCAAAAGGTGACCCTTCAAACTGAACAATGAATAGTTACCCTCCGTAACATCGCTCAACCAGATGGTTCCATCCGCATAAGAGAGAGAAACGATCTCGTTATCCGCATCCTTCACCGACGAAGTGGATGAGAAATGGATGGTATATTCACTCATGTTACTGTAATCCATATCACCACCAATCACCACAACAGAGAGTGTCAAATCCTCTGAGTCGAAGAACTCATAGACATCCGCCAAAGAGTTGGTCGTATAGGTGAAATGAGCTCTATTGAAGTCCATATCCACTGTATATTCGTAAGTATCCTTATCAAACCAATCCTGTGCCACACCGTCATAGTAGATAGCGGTAATTTGCGCACCGAACGAGAATTGTACCGAGAAGGTAAACTCATACGTATGGAAGTTGGTTGGTTCACGCTCAATATTTCCACCCGAAACAGTCACCTTCAAGACATTAGCGATTGGATCGAAGTCCTCTGTGATTGAGGTCAACGAATCGGCCGTAAAGGCAAATGCGAGATCAGCGTATGAACCCTCCACATCGTACACATAAGCGTCCTTATCAAATAGCTCCATAGGAGCACCATTTATCACGACATTCAACAATTGCGAGTTATAAACATTGTGGTCGTTGAACTGGATCTTATACTCATGGAAGTTCTTCGGATCAAGCGCGATATCGCCAGCCTCCACACGGATAGTGAGCACATAACTCTTCGCATCATACTTCATGCTATATGTAGCGTATTGGTCTGCCACAACGCCCAAAGCAACCTTAAAGTAGACATCATCCACAACATACTCGAACTTGTCTGGAGCAAATCCCTCAATTACAGTCTCGTTAATGCTCAAGCTTGACAAGAACGAGGTGTATGGAGCATGGAATTGCACCTTATAGACATGAACATTGGTTGGATTGATATCGACATCACCACCCTTTACCGTGATGCTCAACACATTCGTAGCAGCGTCAAACGACTCCTCAACAGTCGTATACTCATCCGCCGTATACTTGATGGTAGAGCGGGCGTAAACCTCATCCACCACATATTCAAACTTAGTAGCAGAGAAATCACTCAAGGCTACACCATTGTTGCTCAAAGAGGCAAGGAAAGAGGTGTATGGCAAGTGATATTGCACTTTATAGACATGGACATTGTCTGGATAGTTCGCCACATCGCTTCCGCTTACCGTGATGGTCAAGACCGCGCTAACCTCGTCATACGATTCAACTACAGTCGCAGCCTGATCCTCCGCCGCATACACAAGAGTTGAGAACTCACGAGTCACATCAATACTGTACTCCATCTTGTTTCTGTCAAATCCAGCGACAGTCGCACCGTCTACCTTCAAATCCGCCAAATGGGAAGAGGCGTAGAATTGAACCTTATAAACGTGGATATTCTCCGCATTGGTAGCGATATCACCGCCCTTCACCGTAATGGACAAAAGGTGGGTAGCTGGATCGAACGAATGGGTAGCTTGCGCCTCAGCAGAGGCTGTGTATTCCACCTTAGCAGTCTCATAATCCGTAGGACAAAGATATGCGTAGGTAGTAGCCCCGAATTGATCTACCGACTTGCCATTGACAGACAATGCAGTCAGATAAGAGTCGAATGAAGCATGGAACCCGATCGTATAAACATGGACATTCTGTTTATTAGTTGCGTAGTCACCACCCATAACGGTAAGGGTCAACACATTGGTCGTAGGATCAAATTGCTCTGTCACCTTCGCCTCCTCTGAAGCGGTGTACAACACCTTCGAAGTGGCATAAGCCGCATCGTCATAGTTGTACTTCAATACTTCCGAAGAGAATCCCGCAGGAGCAGCGCCATTGACAGTCAAAGCAGTCAAGACAGAACTGAACGGCGCATGGAAAGTAACCTCATACACATTCACGTTACTTGGGTTAGTAGCGATATCCGCACCCTTCACCGTGATGGTCAACACATTGGTCGCAGGATCAAAAGCATCCGTGACAGTAGCGCCGGCTGAGGCATCAAACTGAACTGTCGAAGTGGCGTAAGCCGCATCTTTCACAACATACTTAAACTGGTTCGGAGCGAAATCCGCGATAGCCGCGCCATTCACATTGAGACCAACCAAGTAAGCTCCGAAATCGGCATGGAAGGCAACCGTATAGACATTCACATTTTTGTTGTTGGTTGCGTAGTCACCACCCTTCACCGTAAGAGTCATGATATTGGTCGTAGGATCAAAGCTCTTCTCCACCGTCGTCGCGGCAGAAGCGGTGTACTCAACAGTAGAGGTGCTATATGCGGCATCATCCACCTTATAGTTCTTGGTCGAGCTGCTGAAGTTGGCGACACTCGCGCCATTCACCTTCAAAGATGTCAACAACGACTCGAATGGTGCGTGGAAGGTAACCTTATAGGTATGGATATTCGTGCTGTTGGTAGCGACGTCGCCACCCTTCACCGTCAATGTCAAGACATTGGTCGTCGCATCAAAACTCTTCTCCACCGTCGCCTCGGCAGAAGCGGTGTACTCAACGATAGAGGTAGCGTAAGCGGCATCCTTAACGGCATAGGCTGTTGTGGCTGAACTGAAGTTAGCGACACTCGCGCCGTTCACCTTCAAAGAGGTCAATACCGACTCGAATGAAGCATGGAAAGCGATCGTGTAGGTATGTACATTCGCGCTGTTGGTGGCAAAGTCACCACCCTTGACCGTAATGGTCAGCACATCTTTGACGTCGTCATAGGCTGTCGTCACAGTAGCACCGGTCGATGCAGTATATTCTACCTTAGAGGTGGCATAAGCCGCAT
The DNA here is from genome assembly GCA_045601045.1 of Paludibacteraceae bacterium. GTDB lineage: Bacteria > Bacteroidota > Bacteroidia > Bacteroidales > Paludibacteraceae > UBA1181. The sequence continues at coordinate 27,229 of JAZRZA010000017.1, read as the reverse complement.
CGGAAACCATATACGAGTAGGTCGATGAACTAAAATTAGCGACACTCACGCCATTCACCGTCAACGTGGTCAACACTGACTCAAATGGTGCATGGAAGGTAATCCTATAGGTACGGTAATTTCTTGCGTTAGTAGCGATATCGCCACCCTTCACCGTCAATGTCAAAACATTGGTAGAGGCATTGAAACTCTCAGTCACTGTCGCCTCGGCGGAAGCGGTGTACTCTACTTTAGAAGTAGCAAAAGCCGCATCGGAAATTCTGTAAGTGGTGGTCGATGAACTAAAGTTAGCGACACTGGCGCCGTTCACCTTCAACGAAGTCAGGAATGCCTCGAATGGCGCATGGAAAGTAACCTTGTAAGTGTGGACATTCTTACTATTCGTAGCATAGTCACCACCCTTGACGGTAATGGTCAAGACATTGGTTGTTGCATCGAAGCTCTTCTCAGCAGTCGCATCCACGGAGGTGGTACAAGTAACCGTAGAGGTACTGTACGCCGCACTGTTCACCACATAGGAATCGGTAGATCCAGCCACTGGCGAAATAACAGCGCCATTTACTGTCAACGAGGTCATCAACGACTCGAATGGTGCATGGAAAGTGATCTTATAGACATGGACATTGGCACTATTTGTAGCGAAATCGCTACCCTTCACCGTCAATGTCAAGACATTGGTCGCCGCATCGAAGCTCTCGGTCACCGTCGCACCCTCAGAGGCTGTATATGTAACCTTCACATTGTTGTACGACATAGTAGAGACTGTGTACGCGGTCGTTCCGCTGACAAAATTAGGAATAGAGAATCCATTGATATTCAAGGCGGTCAACCACGACTCGTAAACCTTGTCGGGAACGAACTGGATCTTATATTGATGCGTATTAGAAGGGTTGATTGAATAGTCATCTCCCTTTACCGTGATCGTGCAGACGCCGGCGGTGGCGTCATAACTGGTGGAGAGTGTCGCGCCACGGCCATCCGCTTCAGCCACAACACATCCCTCCGTATAAGAACCACTCACCTTATAGGTGTAGGTATCTTTGTTAAAGCCTGCAAGAGCCACGCCATTCACCTTTACAGATTTCAATCTGGAGTTGTAGATCATGATGGCGTCGTCGATATACAAGACATCATCCCTATTTCCCTGACCCGCCATATAGTTGGTGGAAATGGAGGCCAAAACGAACGATGGACGATCTTGGGAACTGCTAGGCGAACAATCTGTCAAGGTAGAGGTTCCTTTATTGTCACTATAAATCTTTAAGGTCTCTCCTTTGTAATAGAATGGTACCGATATACGGGCCCAGTCGCTACTTTGAGGAACATTCTTACCTGCCACAGCCACCACCTTGGTGAAATCAGTGGCTGGATCCGTCACATCCGCCGCTTCATGCAAAACAACATAGAGTCGGGTTAATTGACCGGCTGCAGGATAACTGGCCTTCAACAAAACGGACATGGAATCGGGCTTACCCGTAAACTTCATGCAATACTCACTGTTGACAGCCGACAAGTTACAATTGGAAGGATCGCTCTTATTAGTACTATTTCCTTGAATCTGTCCCGTGGTCAACATACCATTCGCAATAATACCGATCACACTTCGCGCCTTGATCTGCACACATTTATTTCCTGTAGATCTATCCGCTGGGTAAATTTGAGCATTACTTTGAACCAAAGCACCCAACCTACCTCCTGCTGTTGGATAGGAGTTCCAATATGTCGGCTCATTATTACTATCCCACAACTCAAAATCATTGTTCGCAAGTTGGAATTGGGCCACCGCCGACAGGGTGGACAACAACATAAAAATTGAAGTAAAAAAATGCTTCATAGATATAAAAATAATTAAAAAAACCGCCTATATAAGCCAGTTACTTGATTACAATTAAACAATAGTTGGTCGCCATTATGATAGATACTGATTCTACGATAGATATTGATCCAACCCTATTTCACACCTTGTTAGCCCCTCATCAATCGTCCGATGCAACAAATCATCGTTCTTGGAGAGACTATCGCGCGAGCGTTCATGGTGGTACTGATGAAACTCAATAGCCCTGAACTTCGCTATTCTTCTCACATTACCGATATTATTCAGTCTGCAAGCAATCTCATTATCCTCACGTCCCCAACCTTGCAACGCCTCGTTGTAGCCATTCACCTTCACAAGATCATCCCTCCAAAAGGCCATATTGCAACCCCGCACATAATAGAGATCATCCTTACGGTAGTTCTCTTGGAAACGGGATAGGAACGGTATATGCAACCCATTCAAGAAATTGGAGGTACCCTTCGTAAAGACGCTCACCCGCGTACTTTTGCACTCCTGTAGACGCTTCGAAAGGGCTTCATCCATATTCACGCGGCTTCCACTCACATAACTGCCCCTGCGCGCGAAATCAGCATGATCTTTCACAAAATCGGGGTGCATGATAATGTCACCGTCAATCTGAATCACATATTCACCCGTCGACGCAGCGATCGCGCGGTTGCGGATCTTCGCCAGACGGAAGCCCTCGTCCTCGTGCCAAACATGCTTGACCGGCACTGGAGATATGGCCTTAAATTTATCCACCAATATTTTGGTCTCCTCCGTGGAGCCGTCATCCGCAATGATGATCTCTTCCGGAAGCCTGGACTGCTGCATGGCGCTCATCAATGTAAGTTCCAAGGCAGTTGGCCAATTATAGGTGGCTATGATCAGCGATACCGTCATATTTCATCTATTTGATCATAACCGTTCGCCGCTCGCACCACACGCTCCTCGATACAACGTTTCAGCTCCTCCTTGTGCAGGTCCTCCGATTCGCGGGAACACAATTTATGATGTAAATGATAGACAACCGCATGCATCTTGACAATCTTCTTCTGTAGCCCAAGATTGATCAGTCGGCAACAGAGTTCCTCATCCTCATGTCCCCAGCCTTGCAATTGATTGTTATATCCATTCACTTTTACCAAATCCTCTTTCCAAAAGGCCATATTGCAACCCTTTACCTTGGTCGCCTCGCTCTCTTTGCGAGAAAATGCGAAGGGGAGACGGGAGGCGTTAAAACGACTCTTAAGTCCCTTTGAATAGATCTTCAACGAAGCCCGCTTCTCCTGCAACAACTGTCGAGAGACCTCCTCGGTGATGCAACAACGGGTACCTCGAATAAAACATCCTCTCTCCGCCACATCAATATGGTCCGCAATAAAATGAGAATCCAAGATCACATCTCCATCCACCTGAACAATGTAGTCGCCCGTAGTGGCCCTCAACGCGCGATTGCGGATCATCGCCAACCTAAAACCTAAATCCTCATGCCAAACGTGAACAAAGGGCACCTTAAAACGGCTCTTATAGGAGTCGATCAACCGACGCGTCTCCTCCTTCGAACCATCATCAGCGATCAGCACCTCATCAGGCATATGCGTCTGATTCAAGACAGAAATCAGACAGAGCTCCAACGCCTCTGGCCAATTATAGGTGGATATTACTAATGATACCTTCATTCACATATTGGACTTTGTCCGAACAAAACACTTTGCTCAAACGCACCGCGAAATTAGTTATTTTTTTTACTAATTTTCACATTTGGATGGATTTTGTGCATATTGCCATGGTAGAACCCCTCTTTTACGAGTTTACTTTCATCTCATTCAACAACGCAAGGGCTTCATTTTCATTCATTTCCATAATTTCTCGCTCACCAGGGCCCTTATCGTTGATACCACACAAATGCAGGATGCCATGGATCACCACGCGATAAAACTCACTCTCGTAAGAGACGTTGAACTGTTCCGCATTGGTACGAACAGTATCCAAACTGATAAACAAATCGCCAGAAATCACATCCTCCTCCGTATAGTCGAATGTGATGATATCCGTATAATAATCATGCTGGAGGTATTGGCGATTCACCTCTAAAATCTTCTCATCGGAACAAAATATATAAGAGACATCTCCTACCTTATAGCCATGTCGTTTCGCCACCTCTTTTATCCAAGCAGAAACTTTACGCTTCGCGATTTTGGGCATCTTGATATCTTCAGATTGATAATAAATCATACGCTTATAAGTGATAATTAACCAAAAAACAAGTATGCGGCCACAATAGCGGCGATCACACCACCTAAATCAGCCACCAGTCCTGCCGTTACGGCATATCGTGTATTCTTAATTCCCACAGATCCGAAATAGAGCGCGATGATATAGAAAGTCGTATCGGCCGCACCCTGGAACAGGCAAGTAAGCCTACCTACAAAAGAATCAGGGCCATAGGTCTTCATCGCCTCCACCATCATCGCCTTGGCGCCACTTCCGCTAAGCGGTTTCATGATAGCGGTTGGCAGAGCCTCCACAAAACGTGTATCACTGAAAAAGAAAGAGAAGAGCGAGGTCAACGCATTACAAAGCAGATCCATGGCTCCGGAAGCTCGGAACACACCGATACCCACCAACATTCCCACCAAATAGGGCAAGATTCGCACAGAGGTCTCAAACCCCTTCTTCGCTCCATCAATGAAGGCTTCATAGACATTCACCCGCTTCCAGGCTCCCGCACAGACAAAAAGCATGATGATAAGGAACAGGATGAAGTTTCCGCCCACCTTGGAGATGCTGAAGGCAACACCGCCCGGCACATGGGAAATGGCAAAGACAATAGAGGAGATTACCAACGCTATACCCAAAATCCATCCAATCACCACCCTATTCCAAATATCCAACCGCTGACGGATACCCACATACAAAATGGCTGTCAGTGTGGAGAAAAAGGTAGAGATAAGCAATGGAACGAAGACATCAGTCGGATTGGAGGCGCCCATGATGGCACGTTGCGCCAAAATCGTGATCGGGATAATAGTCAAACCGGAGGTGTTGAGCGCCAAAAACATAATCTGCGCATTGGAGGCCTCCTCTTTTTTCGGATTGATCTCCTGCAGACTCTCCATCGCCTTTAAGCCCATCGGAGTAGCCGCATTATCCAAACCCAGCATATTGGCCGCAAAATTCATCACCAACAAACCACTTGCGGGGTGGTCTTTAGGAATTTCCGGGAACAATTTGGAGAAGAAAGGGCCGATAATCCTAGATAGGAAATTGATGGCTCCCGCCTTCTCTCCAATATTCATCAGACCCAACCACAAGATCATCACGCCACTCAAAGGCAAGGCGATATTCATCACCGCGAATTCCGACATTTCAAAGGTACTGGAAACCACCCTTTCAAAGACTTGATAATCCTGAAAGATAATGACCCTCACAAAAGCCACAAGTAAGGCTACCAAGAAAAAACCTATCCAGATATAATTTAAAACCACAATACTTATAGATTTAGAAACGCGCCCTTCGCCGCTTGTTCCACAATATCCAACAAACGCAACGTGTTTTGATGGCTCCACTGATCACTCTCAATTTTACCCTCGCTGATGCATCGCATCACCTCCAGCGCCTCGTAGTTGTAACCATTGCCCTCCAATACTACAGGAATCTCCACCTCCGGTTCATCCACCCGGTGTCTCACCTTCAAAGTGGTAGGGATATGGAACATTCTGCAAAGACGCAAACGACCGGCATCTCCGGTAATCTTGGCATCTGACTCCAAATCAAAAGCGAACGAGGAGGTCAAGACACTCATTCTGCCCTCTTTGTGTTTCATCACAATGGTAGTCGTCATATCCACACCTGTCGGCGCGGGCACGGATGACACCTCCACAGAGAGGGGATCTCCGAAAAGATACAACGCTAGGAATATAGGATAAATACCGATGTCAGGGATGGAACCGCCTCCCAACTTCGGATCAAACAATCGACTACTAGGGTCATAGGAAGGATGAATACCAAATTCCGCCTGCAGAAGCAACGGATTACCGATTTCACCACTATCCAAACGTTTTTTAGTCTCCAAGACAGAAGGGAGGAATCTACTCCACAACGCCTCCATCAAGAAAAGATTTTTTTCGCGGGAAGTACGCATCATCGTCATCGCCTGTTGGCAAGTAATGGCAAAAGGCTTTTCACATAAGACTGGTTTACCAGCCTCCAGTGCCATCATCGTGTGTGTATAGTGCAAATTATTGGGAGTCGCCACATAAACAATATCCACATCAGGATCTTCCAACATCTCCGTATAGGATGCATAATATTTGGAACAACCATACTTTTTCGCGAATGCGATGGCCTTCGCCTCATCGCGCGAAGCGATCGCGTAACACTCCGCATCAGGCAACACACTCAACCCCTGGGCAAAAGAACCGGCAATATTTCCAGCCCCAATAATACCCCACCTGAAAATCCGAGACATTATTAATTCTTGATTATACTTCTTTATTTAAATACTTTTGGATGGACTCCTTGCTCTCCAAGAAAAGAGCAATGACGATAGAAAACAAAAGTCCTAACAAGAAATACTTTGGATAGGTCTTTGACCAACGGTTGACAGGAAGAGGATTTACCTCAAATTCATTCTCAAAAGAGACGCACAACTCATAGATGTTACGCTCCCAAGACAAATCCTGCTTAGTCTTTTGCAACTCCAAAATATCATTGTGGTAAAGTTTCATCTCACGTTCGTTCAACATCACGGTCTTATCCATCGCCAATAGGACATCCTTCTTGCGCTCGAAATACTCCTTTCTACGTAAACTGTCCAAAAGCAAGATCTCATGGTCTACCATCGCGATCTTCTCATCCAATTGCGCGATACGAAGCGCATTCTCCTTCTTCACCTGACTATTACTGATAATAGCGTGGCTGAATGCGTCAGTGAGTTTGGACATCACAGAGGTATCGGTTGTCTCCACTGCAATTTTGACCTTCCAAGGAAGAATGGACATCGTGGTGTCTTTCATATCAAACTTACCGTCGTAATCAACATAATCAGGCGTTCCATCATTCTGTAGATCAACGTAATAATAGGTTTTAATGGCACGTATTTTAGAGGCGTCACTTTCACTGATACCCAACTTATTGGCCACAGAAACACTATCCGAATAGGCACATTGAACGTTGATTGGATCTAAGATATTCTTCACAAAATAAGAATGGAAAGAGATCAATTTAAGATCCGCCTCGCTTTGATAGACATTGGTTCTATTCTTGTAAGTGCAGACCAACGCCATCACCACTATACAGCCCAAAGCTAAGAATTTGTATTTGAATACAAGTCGGCAAACCCAACCCAACCCTTTCGCTACACTTAACATGCCGCTTTTTATCGCTGATCCGACGGATTTCAACACATCCCAAAGATCCAATTCTTTATTTTCCTTATCTTCCATATTGCTTACCATTTTCTTTGTTAATGAATGTAAAGATAATAATCAATTTTTATTTTTTCAACCATTGCTGCGGATTGAGCAAATTTTTTTCTTTCCATACCTGGAAAAAGAGAGTCGCTTTGTTCTTATCCTCGCTGTCCTCATAAATCTTTCCGATAGGATTTCCTTTCGTCACTTTCGAACCGCTCTTCACATAGATATCGGTCAGATTCGCGTATACCGTCAAATAATTACCATGGCGGACAATCACCGCATTGTTATTTCCGGGAACGGAGAAACATTGGGAAACAGTACCATCATAAACAGCCGTTGCCTTGGATCCGGGGGCCGCGGTGATGTAGACACCCTTGTTGTTCACCGTCACATCCTTCAATACCGGATGAGGCTGTTTGCCGAAACTTCCCGTAATATTACCGCGGACAGGCCAAGGCAGAAGGCCTTTGTTCTTCTCGAATCCACCGGCCACAGTCGTCTCCTCCTTGGTCATCGCATAACCACCCTTGGTGGTAGTCTTGGTAGGTTGCGAACGTTTCTTGGCAGCCTCGGCTTGCTGCGTGATGATTTTCTGAATCTTCTCGTTCAACTGTTCAGAAGCTTGTTGTTGCTTCTGCAACTCGCTTTTCAGGAATTTCTCCTGTGCCTGCAACGACACCAACAATTTATCCTGTTTCTGCTTCTGATAAACAGCGAACTCCTTCTCTTTCTCCTGCTTCGCCAACAAATCCTTGGTTCGGGATTTCAGCAAATCAACCTTATCCCTTCTCACCTGGATATCCTGCTTAGTTTTGTTCAACTCAGCGGATTGCTCCTTTCTCATGGTAGCCAAATTGCTTAAATAGATCACCCGACGATAAGCCTCCTGGAAGTTCTTGCTGGAAAGGATATAAATGATGAAGTCAGATTGGCTATTATTGGTCATGAAAGCATAATAGATCATATCCGACTGTTTCTTCTTCAAGACCTTATACTCTTGGGACAAACGCTCGATACTGGCATTCAACGAGTCGATTTGGGTAGAATAACGATTCAACTCGTCCGCCTGTTTCTTGATCAGTTGGTCACGGTAGATGATATCCTCGTTCAAACGCTCCAACTCACGCAACGATTGTTTGGTATTTTTGCGTGTCTCGGATAGTTTCTTATCCGTATTCTGCATCTGCTTCTTCAATTGGGACTGCTTATTCTTCAAAGAGTTGATATCCTCCTTCTTCGCCGTTGTTTTTGAGGTACTCTTTGTAGCAGTTGCGGTGGGCTTCTTTTGCGTGGCAGTCGTCGGTTTCTTTTGTGTCGTCGCGACGCTCTTCTGAACGGGTTTCTTAGCCTGGGCGTCAAGCGTACCGACGCACACGAACTGCATCACACAAAAGGCGAGTAACGTTAAAACCGATAAGAGATAATTTCTATTACGCATCGTTTATCATTTTAATTTCAATAGGCTAAGCATCTCCTGGAAGGTCACCTTCTCATATCCCTTCGGAATCGGATTAGAGAAACCGTAGTCTTTATTCAACTCAATTTTCTTATACAAAATGGAGAGTTCCTTTGTCGAAGATCGGGGAGAACGATAACCACCCTCCTTAGCGGATTGCCGCACAGTCACATCGACTGCCATCGGGAAGTAGTAACCAGTCTCCAACGGCTCAAATTGATCATATACCCAACGGACAGCTCCATCCATTGAGGTAATGCTACCGTTCTTCACGCGATGCTCACTGCTCATCGTGAACTCTTGGCTGAATCTTGATTTAGGATCCGCATATTGCAGCAACCAAGCATCCGCGATTTGCGAAGCGGAGAAATCCGCCATCGTCACATCCGAGTTCTTTTCGTCCAAAAGGAACAGTTGATTGGTCAACAAAGATTGGAGTTTTTTCACACTCAACAATTTGCCATATCCGCTTTTCTGAACAGACTCCGACTGCATATCCAAAACCGCATATCGTTTGTTGATGCGATCCACCATATAGACCTCCTTATCCGTCGCGAAGAGTCTAGCCACCTCCACGCCAGCGAAGGGCTGAACGGAGAGGGATACACAACTATCCTTCTTCATACGAAGGGTTGCTCCCACCGAAAAGCCGTCCATAGACACAGTGGCTTTCGCGCCAAATGTCAAATAAGAGAGCGTAGGCAAGGCCTCTTTCTTCTCATTGCCAGAGCCTCCTCTCTTGGAGGAACTACACGAAGAGAAGACAGTGACCAGCACCATCATAAAGATTATCAGTTTCTTATTCAACATACTTTCCCGTATCCGCTTTTTGCTTCAATTTATCCAAATTTCTATACTCCCGAGAAGGTTGTTCCTCCGTAAGGATTCTATACGATTCTTTCCAATATTTCTGACATTCCGAAAGAGGAGTTCCCGTCTTATAGAGAATATCCGCATAATGTTCTAAAAGTTCCGGATCTACATTTCCGCCATTGTTATAGGCTTGCTGAATATATAGCAAAGCGGCGTTATACTCCCCTTTCTTGTAACAAATCCATGCATAGGTATCCAAAAAGACAGGGCTATTCGGCGTTTCTTTGAGTGTTTTCAAACTCATTCTCTCCGCCTTATCCAAATCCTGGTCGTTCACACTCAGATAGTAAGCGTAATTATTCATCACCATCACATTATTCGGTCCATAGACCAATGCGGAGTCGTAAGCCGCGAAACAAGAGTCCTTGCGATTCATAGACATTAGAAGATCTCCCATCTTCGCGAAAATCGAAGAAGCCAAAGATTTCTGCTCCGACGCGACCGACAATCGGGCGGCCTTCTCCCAAGCCATCAATGCGCTCTCATCTTGACCCACCATCATGTAGGCCATACCATTCACATCCAACAGATTGGCACTCTCCGGGAATTGCTCCACCGACTCTTGACTGGCCTCCACAATTTTGGCTGTGTCGTTCTTTGCCACATAATAATTAATAAACGTCAGCCATGCATCCTCATGTTTAGGATTCAAGGTCAAAGCCTTTCTTATATAGGAAATCGACGTAGTGTCTCCCCTTCCCATCAACACGGTGGCATAGACCAAACAAGGATACTCCTCATTCGGATATTGGCGAATCACATCGAGATAGTAGGAATCATCGATATCCAGCAACGTATCACTTGCGATGCGATACAACAATTCGTGCTTGGTCATATAACTGGCTTCGGGATCCTGCAACACCTCCAACCACTTAACCATACCCTCCTTCGGGCGTCCCATTTCTGTGAGATAGGCACCATACGCCACCTTCAAAGTCGGGTCATTAGGGAAACTCTTCAATCCATTCTGGAAACACTTCTCGCATTGTTTGTTCTTGCCGATCGCCGCATAGAGATTGGCCTTTAAGGCAATATGCTTCGTCTCCCTCGGAGCGGACTTGATCAACTTGTCCATCTCCGCGAAAGCTTTCTTCTCATTATCTAATTTCGCATAGAGTTTGAACTTCTCGTGACAAACCGATTCGTTGATACCCTCCTCCTGTTCAAAACCATCCCAGGCATCGATCGCCTGTTGGTACTTCTCCTCCCTCGCATAGATATTCGCAAGGTAGTAGTAATAGACATTCTTATGTTTCGGATCCTTCTTCAACAACTCCTCGTAGAGTTCCGCCGCAAGATCCAAATCCATCGCGTTGACCGCATGGCCTGCCAACCGTTTCTTATAATCGACATTCTCTGGTTCCAAACGGCAAGCCATCTTCATCTGTTCGATGGCCACTTTCGTATAATTCATCTCCATATTGATGTCGGAGAGGGTGACGAATACCTCGCTGCAGTTATTATCCAAGGCATTGCATCGGTAGAGATTATCGACGGCCGCACTGATGTTGCCCGCCTGCTTCTGTCTCAACGCTTCCAGATAATAGTATTGCAACTTCGTCTTCTTTTGGGCCTCCGTCTGCTCCGCCCATAGCGGAGAGAGTCCCCCTGAAAACAAAGCGACTAATACCAATAATATCTTGAAGAATCGAATCATTTCACGCCTGTGTGTCCGAAACCGCCCGCTCCACGTTCGGTCTCATCCAAAGTATCCACCTCTGTCCAATCAACGCGCTCATGCTTCGCCACCACCATCTGGCAGATGCGTTCCCCGTCCTCGATGACAAAAGGTTCGGAAGACAAATTCACCAAAATCACCTTGATCTCACCCCTATAATCGGCATCGATCGTACCTGGTGTGTTCAGCACCGTGATGCCCTTCTTCGCAGCCAAACCGCTACGTGGACGGATCTGCGCCTCATACCCTTCTGGCAAGGCGATGTAGATACCGGTCGGCACCATGGCACGTTCCAAAGAGCCAATGGTGATAGGTTCGTCGATGTTCGCGCGCAAATCCATACCCGCTGAAAGAGGGGTGGCATATTGCGGCAACTGGTGTTTGGACTTATTGATGATTTTTACTTCCATATTTTTCAATCTGTTACTTCCTTAATTTTCAATTTTTTGCAAAATAATGCATTATCGGCAAAAATAATAATAATTTTCCGATTAAAGGCACCGATTTCATAGGGAGTTTGACGTGCATGATTAAAACTTCTAAAAAAATGCATTTCCCACATCTTTTTTTTATCTTTGTAGAATATAACTAAAGGCGAGAATAATATTTAACGAAACATATTAGTAAGAAAATGGAATTGATTGAAAGCATTATCAAAAGGGCACAGGCAAACCCTCAACGCATCATTCTTCCAGAAGGAACTGAGGAGAGAACGTTGAAAGCCGCAGACCAAGTCATCGAACAAGGCATCGCCAACATCACCCTTTTGGGCAACAAGCAAGAGATCGAGGGAATGGCCGCTCAATTCGGATTGAAGAACATCGCGAAGGCGACTATCATCGACCCAGAGAACAACCCTAACAGCAAGACATATTCAGACCTTCTCTTCAAACTTCGTCAAAAGAAGGGTATGACAGAGGAGCAAGCGATCGCCAAGGTGAAGGATCCCTTGTACTTGGCTTGCTTGATGATCAAGAACGGAGATGTCGATGGAGAGGTAGCTGGTGCAAGAAACTTCACCGGCGACGTGCTTCGTCCAGCCTTCCAAATCGTAAAGACTCAACCAGGTGTTGGTTGCGTTTCCGGTTCATTCTTGATGATCTTCAAGGATAAGAATATCGGACACAACGGTATGATGTTGTTCGCTGACTGCGCCGCTACACCAAACCCAACCGCTGAGGAGTTGGCTCAAATCGCTATCTGCTCTGGCAAGACCGCTAAGAACATCTACGGTTTCGACGATCCAAGAGTCGCTATCCTCTCCTTCTCTACCAAGGGAAGCGCTAAGCACGAAATGGTGGATAAGGTAATCGAGGCTACCAACATCGCGAAGGAGTCCGCTCCTGACATGAAGATCGACGGTGAGTTGCAAGCGGATGCCGCAATCGTTCCTTCCGTAGCGAAGAGCAAGGCACCAAACAGCGAGGTGGCCGGCACAGCGAACGTATTGGTATTCCCTGAGTTGGAGGCTGGTAACATCGGTTACAAGTTGGTACAACGTTTGGCTGGCGCTGAGGCGATCGGTCCATTGTTGCAAGGTTTGGCCGCTCCTATCAACGACCTTTCAAGAGGTTGTTCCGTTGAGGACGTTGTGAAGTTGATCGCTATCACAGCGAACCAAGCAATCGAGGCAAAGAAGAACTAATAGCATTTTTCGTAGAGACGGTGTCGCACCGTCTCTACACATAACAAACAACATACAGAATGAAGATTTTAGTAATCAACTGTGGTAGCTCATCCATCAAGTACAAATTGTTTGATATGAGTTCAAAAGAGGTGATGGCACAAGGTGGTGTCGAGAAGATTGGTATCCCTGGCTCATTCCTCAAATACACCAACAAAAAGGGCGAGAAGGCAATCATCGAAAAGGATATGCCAGACCACTCAGATGGTATCCAATTGATATTTAGTATCTTGACAGACCCTCAAGAGGGATGCATCAAGTCCTTGAACGAGGTGGATGCGGTAGGTCACAGAATCCTCCACGGAGGAGACAAGTTCACCGAGAGCTGCATCGTCAACCAAACCGTTAAGGATCAAATCCGCGCATGCTTCCCATTGGGTCCATTGCACAACCCTGCTAACTTGAAGGGTATCATGGCGGTAGAGGCTTTGTTGCCTAACTGTCCGCAAGTGGCCGTGTTCGATACCGCATTCCACCAAACCATGCCAAAGGAGTCATTCCTATACGCCATCCCTTACGAGTTGTACGAGAAGGACAAAGTTCGTCGTTATGGTTTCCACGGCACCAGCCACCGCTACGTTTCAAAGCGCGCGTTCGAGGCTTTGGGCATGAAGCCAGAGGGAACCAAGATGATCACCTGCCACATCGGTAACGGAAGTTCCGTAACCGCTATCAAGGACGGTAAGTCATTCGATACCTCTATGGGTATGACTCCGTTGGAGGGATTGATGATGGGTACCCGTTCGGGCGACATCGACACAGGTGCGATCACCTACTTGATGGAGACTGAAGGATACAACGCTAAGAAGGTTTCAGACATCTTGAACAAGCAAAGTGGTATGTTGGGTATTTCAGGCGTGTCTTCCGATATGCGTGAGGTCCGTGCCGCTATCGCTGCCGGCAACGAACGCGCCAAGTTGGCTTTGGACATGGTGATCTACCGCATCAAGAAGTACGTAGGAGCCTATATGGCCGCTATGGGCGGTGTGGATGTCATCGTCTTCACCGGTGGTATCGGTGAGAACGTGGAGCCAGTCCGCGAAGGCGTTTTGAAAGATATGGAGTTCTTCGGCATCAAGTTGGACAAGGCCATCAACGACACTGTCCACGGTGAGGAGAAAATCATCTCCACCAAAGATTCCAAGGTTACTGTCATCGTGGTGCCTACCGATGAGGAGTATACCATCGCATCAGATACTTTGGAGTTGGTCAGCAAATAATTCTTTCGGATAATCCAATAGATGAGGTCAGAACCAGATGTTCTGGCCTCTTTTATTTTATTAAGACTTTCACAAGGGGGATGCGCCGGAAACACCCCATTACAACTGATTTTTTCAAAACATTTTTCTATTTTTGCAGCAAAATAGGGTGCCTGAGAATCAACCATTGGTCGGAAAATATCAAAATTCGGTCGATAGATTTGAAAGGTACGAAGAGTTGGTTTTTCCACATCTAAAAGAGATCCTATCTTTGTAACATCAAAATCAAATCACACACCCATAGCGTGTAAGGTGTAGATCGTGTAAGGTGTATGCTTAGGTGGTTTTTGAGGAGAGTAACAATAATTGAAATAACTAATACAGACTAAAATGAAAAAGAGTTTATTCGTTGCGGCATCCATGTTATTGGCTGTATCAGCAAGTTCATTCGCGCAATCCGCGAACAGAGACCACTTGGGATTCTACGCTATTCCAGGTTTCCCTTATTGTCACATGGACAATAAACTTCAAACCTATTCAGTGGTAACCGAACACATCGTACCCATCGATCCAAATGGTCCTAAGAAACACATCAAGAGTAATATTTATTTGAGTTACAAGACAGCCGTATCTAGCCCAGATGGTGCTGATATCGTCATCTCTGTGGACGACGACTTCGAGAAGTACGATTATGATAAAATCACTTTCCACGACGCTTCCAAGCCACGTCCAAAACCTAAGAAGGAGACAAAGCAAACGACAACAATCAATATGCCGTTCCTCAACTGGTTGCTATCGGACAACAGCAGCTCTACCACCACTACAACCACAACGACACAAGCTGCATCTGGTCCACTTTGGGTAGCGAAAGGTAAAAAGGAGGTTGGATTCTCTGTTGAGGTAAAGACCAAAGAGGGAATCGTGTTCACCGATACCATCTACTATATGCAAGAGTTCGAGTCAGGAGAGGTTTCCAGCAAGGGTACAGCAAAAGACCAAGTCATCAACAAGATGAAGGCCTTTAACTTGGCATCTCAAATGAAAGCATACCAACCATTCCTCGCAAAGGTGGTAGGTTCTACTCCTTTGTGTTCCGTTAACTTCAATGGTTTCGGCGTGAGAGTGAAGAAGAAGTGTACCATCGACTACTCCGACATCAACGAAGCGCTCGCTAATTTCAAGGAGGCTTACGACTTCTTAAAACAACGTCAATGGGAAATCGAAGAGTTCAAGGAGATGGCTGCTCCATCCGTAAAGGTTTGGGAAGAGTCTATCAAGAATGCGAATGTTAAGGATCCTAACGCAAAGGTCAACAAAGAGGTCGCTGCCGCAATGTACTACAACATGGCAGTATATTCAGCATTGATCAGAGACTTCCAAGCATCTTACGATTACTTCAAGAAGGCTGACAGAACCGATTTGGGCTTTTCTGACGCCCTTCAGATGTCAAAGATGGCTCAAACTTGGATCAACGCGCAAGAAGCTTACGACGCTATGATGGCTGAATAAGCCTCAACCAATAAAACATGAATCCCGAAGGTGGCAACGCTTTCGGGATTTTTTATTTTCACGCAATTGAATTTTTTCGCCTCCTCATCCAAACATACACTCCCACACAAACCACAATGGAGAATGTCGAACCAACCGGTGCCGCCATGCCCATTGGCGTCAGATGGTCGGGATACCAAATGGAGGCCAAATAACTGCCTGGGATACGCAAAAGCACGATGGAAAGGGAATTATGGATAAACGACACGATGGAGAGACCGCAAGCGCAGAAATAGCCGCTGAAACAGAAATGGACGCCCGCCAAGGCAGTATCCACCACATAGGCTCGCAAATATTGTCCGCCGAAAAGAATCACCGCCGTCTCAGTGGTGAAGAGCGAAATCGAGGCATCCGACAGGAGTTGCAACAGCAACGCGAAAAAGCCACCGTAGGCAAGACAGACATAGATACCATATCGCATCGTCAGACGAGCTCTCTCAGGTTTGCCCGCACCGATATTTTGCGCTGAAATGGCGGAAATCGCGGACAACATACTGGAAGGAACCAAGAAGAGGATACAGATGATCTTCTCCACAATACCCACCGCCGCCGCAACCTCAACACCCCGTCGGTTGGCGATGACCGTTATGACGATGAAGGAGATCTGAATAAAACCGTCTTGCAACGAAATCGGCAAACCCACCCGAACAATCTCTTTCACGGATGGACTATGTGGGCGAAGCAACTTACGTTCCATATGGAAACTATCCTTGTAGCGACGGATAAACAGAGCGGAGAAGATTAGACTGACGAACTGGGCAATCACCGTCGCATAGGCGGCCCCCTCTGCTTTTAGGCCCATTTCACCGATAAAAACATAGTCCAATACCACATTCAGGCCACAAGCGACCGCCACAAAATACATCGGCGACTTCGAATCACCCAATCCACGGAAGATAGAGCAAATCACATTATAGGCGACGATGAAAGGAATGCCCAGGAAACAGATGGAGAGGTAGGTTCGCGTCTGCGACACCGACTCCAACGGCGTAGACATCACACC
Source organism: Paludibacteraceae bacterium (assembly GCA_045601045.1). Classification (GTDB taxonomy): domain Bacteria; phylum Bacteroidota; class Bacteroidia; order Bacteroidales; family Paludibacteraceae; genus UBA1181. Next base: position 10,549 of record JAZRZA010000017.1, on the reverse strand, counting down.
AACGATTTGATCGACAAAAAGGTAGAGGAGCATAGCCGCCAGAAGGGACAAACCGCCAAACAACGTGACAGAGTTGCCAATGGCACGACCAATGGTGTTGTAATCCTTACCACCCACCGCACGGCTGATCATCACTGTCGTTCCCATTGCCAAACCAACAATCATCACCGTGAGCATATGCATCACCTGGCTTCCTACCGCCACGGCGGTTATGTCAGGCGAACCAGCATATTGGCCAATAATAAAGAGATCCGCCAACCCATAAAAGGTCTGCAAGAAATAGGCCAACAAGAAGGGGGCTGAAAAGGTGGCCAGTGTTCGGAAGGCGCCGCCTTGGGTGAGATCTTTCTGCATGGAATGGCTCTTTTTATGATTACTGTTTAAACATCAATACCGTTTCGTCAACTCCGAATGAGGATAGTAGTGCGATAAGATAGTTTGGTAACCTATTCCTTGACTAGCCATTACCGCCGCACCTATTTGACAAAGTCCGACGCCGTGTCCCCAGCCCGCACCTCGCAAGACGAACTGCACGGAACCGTCGTTCTCCTCTTTATCCACCACAAAGGCGGAACTATACAGGTGACTCTTTGAGAGAGCCTTTCGGATCTCCAACTCCTTACCGATCACCACCGTGCGTTTCGTTCCTACCACCTTTAACTCGATGATTCGGGCGGACGCGCCTCGCTTCAAAGGAATCAAATCAACGATTTCACCGAAATCTATGCCCATCTTTTCACCGATCAACTCGGAGAGTTCCTTTTGCGAATAAGCCACTCTCCATCGGTAGAAATCAGGAGTCTCTTGATCGTAATTATTCAACACCTGGGATAGCACCAGCCTATCGGTGGTATTACAGTAGGCGGTAGGAGTAGAGAGGATCCACTTGCGGGCCTCCGCCTCTTGGGTTAGGTCGGGAAGCGTCAAATTCGCCGCATCCGCCACAGGGAGCAGATAGGGATGATGCACCTCCTCCCAACAATTCTCAAACAGCTCAGTCGCACCGCCACACGCCTTATAGAAGCGGGCGTCACAAATCTTCCCGTCGTAGGTCAATACCTCGCCGAAGGTGGCCTTGATCGCCTCGCGGACCGCTTGGGTACTCGCCTTGGTGATGCCTTGGTAGCGCTGACAATGGTCGTCCGCACAGACATCGAAATGGGTATGGTCTTGGTGGTCGTACCAACGGATAATCTTCTCGTCGGTAATTATCATAGCGTCGCTATGTTTCTCCTCCGAGCGATCCTCCAGTTTGTTGAGTAGCCAACTGCGGGAGATCACCGCATGGGCTTTGAGGAGTTCCAACGAAGAGGTGGCGCTCATCTCCGAAGAGATGACACTGGTCAGATAATCCTCCGTCGGCACGATATTGATCGCCTGCAACTCACCCTCCAAGATAATGAATTTCAAAGCGCCCTTGAACCGCTGCGTCTCTCTTCTTTCCCAATGGAAATGGATACCGATCACCACATCCACAAGATCAAAACTACTCTCCTCATCCACAGAAGAGAAGAGCAAGGAATCGTAACGAAGTCCATTGTAGAGAATCTGACCATCCGAGAGGGTGACACTACCCTCGCCCGAAACAGTTTCGCCGCCGCCATTGACCACAAAATTTCCACGAAGGATGAACTTGATCTCCGTCTCTTTTAAAATACCAACTTGGATAGTCGGTTGGGAATCATATCTTTTCATGACGTATCTTTCAATTGATAGGCAAAAGTAATGTTTTTTATTGGCATGGCATAAAGAAATAAAAAGGCTTTGGCAAACAAGAAAATTTCACTATATTCGCATATATCAATGACAATTCTATCAATATGAAAAAAATCCGTTCAGCAGTGCTCTTCGCGGCACTCGTTTTAGGGTTAGCAAGTTGCAACCAGCAAATGGCAACTATCAGTGGAGAACAAGATGGTCACAACTATGTGGACTTGGGATTGCCAAGTGGCAAGATGTGGGCCACCAGCAACATGGGTGCAGCCTCGCCCGAACAGTTGGGTGACCGATACAAATGGGGCCACACCACACCAACCGGTGAAATCAAGGGTTCCGAAGAGTGGACAGGCTACCAATGGAGCCGCGGCACAGAGTCTCAACTCAAAATCACCAAATATTGCAATGTGAAACAGAGAGGCGATGTGGATAGTCTCTTCCAACTGGAGCCAGCCGATGATGCGGCTATCGCCAACTGGGGCGGCGCATGGAGAATGCCAACCCGCGAAGAGGTGGAGGAGTTGAAAAACGGTTGTGACTGGGAATGGTGCAAAAACTTCGAAGGAACTGGCATCCAAGGCAAATTAGGAACATCCAAGAGCAACGGCAACAAGATCTTCTTCCCTTTCAGAGAGAACTACGTCTCCTTCTGGACCTCCACCTTAAACCCAGATGATTGCAGAAAGGCATGCTACTCACGCTCGCTTACCCACAACATGAATAGCGATGTGGCACCACGCAAAAACAGCATGGAGATCCGTCCTGTATTCGCGAAGTAAGAATAAGCAACACTATTTTCCCCGAATCCACCGCAATTTACGCAGGGATTCGGGGAATACTATTTTAATTTCTAGAAAAAATCCCATTTTACTATCACAAAAACACGGAATTTCTCCCCTTTTATACAATAAAAATCATGGAATTTTTCCTATATTTGCGAGCATATATCTGATTCACAGCTAAATAATTTTTTACATTATGTTATACAGAAAATACGCTGATAAGATTGAGACGTTCCTAAAAACACAACCCAACAAGATACTCTTGGTGAACGGGGCACGGCAAATAGGGAAATCTTACCTCATTCGTCATATTGGGAAAAAACTATACCCATACTATGTGGAGTTAAATCTAAAGGAGGACAAAGAAGGTGCCCAAGTTTTCGCCAAGGTGAAAAGCACAGAGGATTTTTACCTTCAGCTAAGCGCAGTAGCAGGAGAATCTCTTGATAAAAAGGAGAACACTTTAGTATTTTTGGATGAAATACAAAGTTACCCAGCTCTTCTTACAATGTTGAAATTTTTAAATCAAGAAGGACGTTATACCTATATCGCTAGTGGATCACAATTGGGAGTCGCTCTTTCACAAACGCCCTCCGTTCCTCTTGGTAGCATTGCAATAGAAGAGATGTATCCACTTGATTTTGAAGAATTTTTAATCGCCATGGGATGTGGCTCCGCAGTCATAGCTGCTGCAAAAGAAAAATTTGATTGTCAAGAACCGCTTTCCGAAGCACTACATGACTATATGATCAGACAGTTCAAAACATATCTTCTTGTAGGTGGCTTACCAGAAGTGATCAACAAATTTATTGAAACACGCAACATCGCATTGGTCAGAAAAATACAAAAGGATATCCACCAACTTTACGGCATAGACGCATCACAATATGACCGCGAACACAAACTTGTCATTCGAAAAATCTATGATCTAATACCTTCCAACCTAGAAAACAAGAAGAAACGTGTCAAAGTAAAGGATATAGAAGAGACAAAAAGCCACAAACAATTTTCCGACTATGCGAATGAATTTGAGTATCTAATCAACTCTGGCATTGCATTGTCTGTACAAGCCATCAGCAACCCACGCTTCCCCCTTGTTGAGTCAGAACAGAAAAACTTGCTCAAACTCTACCTAAACGATGTCGGCATATTGACGAATATCCTTTACAGCACAAATATCAACGCCATTTTACAAGACGAAAACAGCGTTAACCTTGGCACTGTATATGAATCAGTCGTTGCACAAGAATTACACGCACACGGATTCACACTACACTACTACGACAACAAAAAAAAGGGCGAGGTGGACTTCATTATTGATGACTATATCCATCTAACAGCATTGCCTATAGAGGTTAAATCAGGGAAAGATTACAAAATCCATAGCGCATTAGACAGCTTCCTTTCCGACGGCTCTCACAACGTTAAACGTGCTATCGTCTTTTACAACGGCAATAAAGTCTATTCAGATGGTGGTATTTTGTACATGCCCATCTATTACTGTATGTTCCTACATCCCAGAGAGGCAGATGACCCCCAATTGATCCTTCCTGATGTTTTACCTCCCATTCTGAAATAACAGGCAACCTATATAATTCCTTATTTTCCCCGAATCCACCGCAATTTACGCAGGGATTCGGGGTTTGCTATTTCTCAACCACCATTTGGATTTTTTCAACAAAATACACGAAAAAAAAGGCAAAATGACCTTTTGCAAGAAAAAGGCTTTTATAAAAAGACAAATCTATCTATATTTGCTCCGAACAAAACAATAACTGACATCTATAAAAACATTATTGTTAAACCATTACACGAATCATCCTTCGTAGCGACGGGGGACAAAAAAAAGAAAAAAATGGCGCCATAGACGCCGACCATTGAAACATGTAACCTTACATTTTAAAACCATTATAACAGTATGAAGACGAATTTTTTTAGGAAAAGCATGCTCTCTTCATTGGCTCTTCTAGCATCTGTCACGACGGCCTCCGCCGAAGTGCTGATTGTGGAACAGGCCCTGCAGGGGGCAGTAGCGGTGGAAAAGAGTTCCTATGATCTGGGGGATAACCCCGTGATCGCCTTCCGGGATGGCAACATGCTGGTGGAAAGCATCAAAGCAAGCGCGCAATTCCCTTTGGCAACCGTTGTGAAGTATTACTTCGCGGAATCCAGCCCAACCCAAGTAAGTGACGAAACAGAGGTGATGCCATTCATCTTTACAACCGATGAGGGCATTCAAATGATCAATGCGCGACCAGAGATGCCAGTTGCCCTTTTCAACGTAAACGGACAACTCATCAAGGAGTACAAAACATCAGCGGAGGGATCTTTGGAGATCAACCTTTCCAGCCAGCCTCAAGGCGTTTATCTAATCAAATTAAGTAACACCACCATTAAAGTAATTAAGTAATGAAAAAGATATTTCTATTTGCAGCAACCGCACTGTTCTCAATGGGAATGAGCGCGCAATCCAACTATAAAATGCGTGTCCTAAAAACCGATGGAAGCGAGATTTTTTACAAAACATCCGAGGTTGAAAAGGTAGATTTCGTAGAAGACAACAACCAACAAGGGGGACAACAGCAAGAGGAACAAAAACTCAAGGTATTTCTTTCCGGTGACAATCCGAACTATGACGGACAATGCCAAGTGACCACCATGAAGAATGTCGGTCCGAACGGCGCATGTTGGTTGAATTACCCTTCCCAAATGTCCAACGACCCTAATGTGAAGCACGGTGTCATCATCTGGGGTCCCGGTGGAGGCGAAAAACCAGGAAACTATCCTAATATGATCAAACGTTTGGTTTCCCACGGTTTCGTGGTATTGGAATTGAAGGAGTCTCCAGGCGACGGCCTCTCCGCCATCGCGGCCATCAATTGGTTGGAGGAGAAGAACAACGCTGCCGACGGACCAATGTCAGGAAAGTTGATCATGGACAGAATCGGTTGCGCAGGCCACTCCATGGGAGGTTTGGAGTCTGAGCAAGCGTGGTTGAAAGATAAGCGTGTCTACACCGCATGCTTGAACAACAGTGGAGACTTGGGCCACACCGCCATGTCTCAAATGAGAGAGGGGAAATCCATCGCCATCGTCTATGGAGAGGCTGGTATGGAGCGTCCTAACGCAGAGGCGGACTACAACAACGCTGGCGTATCATGCCCTGCATGTTTGGTGATGTTGACAGGTGGTCCGAACACTGGTGAGGGTGGTTACGGCCACGGTTCCGGTCCTTGGACGGGTATGGCTGCCACTTGCGCATGGATGCGTTGGCACATCGGCCGCGAGGCACAAAGAAAGGACGCCTTCACGACACCAAGCGGTGAGTTCGTTAGCGGAAACATCGTAGGCGCGCAAGGTAAGTGGAGCGGAAAATGGAAGAACTGGGAGAACTGGGTAGAGAAATAATCCACTCTCCACAAGATAATTTGATTTGGGAAATGGAGGTGTACCACGGTGCACCTCCATTTTTCGTTATCGCATTTTCGTTGCGGCAGACACCATATATCCACAAAATATGTATTTTTGCGCCAAAACCAATAGGATATGAAAAAGATATTATTCGCCCTTACGGCACTTCTCATCGCGCTGACAAACTGCGTGAAAAACAACATAGAGGATATAAACATCGATGGGAACATCTACACGGAAGATTTTTTCATCATCAACGACAGTGAGCACGATATCAAACTCTACTACATTCCTTTCGAGGGTAGCTCAAACGAAATCGCCCTTCCGATAGGAGAAAAAATCGCTATCCGTTCCAAGGGGAAGGGCGAAGTGTTGGCGGCTCCCTTCGCGGGCAAACTCTACATTGCCTATGACGACGGGGAGTGGGTACCTTTCTACGCCTATATCGATAAAAGCAAAGACATCACCAATCCGAAAGCCTACGACCGTGAACTGGTGAGCACGGATTTCTACCAATCCACCTATACGCTCCAAGAGGAGGATTACAAATATTGGCTTAAAATCAAGAAAGAGGACGAGTAAGGATTGATGATTCAATCAAATATTTATGTCAGAGGAGCGACTACAGTTCGCCCCTTTGATTTCGTCCTTTTGTCCAATACCTATCTCTCTTTAACGGTTTTTTACAACTGCACGAAACTATTCGTAACAAAATCACGCAAATTTTATAATTTCGCGTATATTAGATTCGTAAAAATTAATTACAAAATAGAGATGAGAAAATTATTGATGGCCCAAGATTTGGGTGATTTGAACAAGGCCGTACAAGAGGCATTGGAGGTCAAGAAAAACAGATATGCCTACAAACACTTAGGCGAGAACAAAACGCTTCTTTGCGTCTTCTTCAACAACAGTCTCCGTACCCGCCTCAGCACACAAAAGGCTGGTATGAACTTGGGTATGAACACCATGGTATTGGACGTGAACCAAGGCGCTTGGAAATTGGAGACAGAGCGTGGCGTTGTCATGGATGGTGACAAGTCGGAGCACTTGCTCGAAGCCATCCCAGTCATGGCCTCTTTCTGCGACGTGATCGGTGTCCGTTCTTTCGCTAACTTTCAGAACAAAGAGTTTGATTATCAAGAGACTATCTTGAATCAATTCATCAAATACTCAGGCAAACCCGTTTTCAGCATGGAGTCTGCCACCGCTCACCCGCTTCAAGCATTCGCGGATTTGATCACCATCGAGGAGTACAAGAAGAAGGAGCGTCCAAAGGTAGTTTTGACATGGGCTCCCCACCCACGCGCCCTTCCGCAAGCGGTGCCTAACTCATTCGCTGACTTCATGAACGAGGCTAACGTGGACTTCGTCATCACCCACCCTAAGGGATACGAGTTATGCGATAAATTCGTACGCGACGCCAAGGTGGAGTACGACCAAGACAAGGCATTGGAGGGAGCCGACTTCGTTTACGCGAAGAACTGGTCAGCTTACCAAGACCCTAACTACGGTCAGATTTTGAGCAAAGACATGTCATGGACCGTAAGCACAGAGAAGATGGCGCTCACCAACAACGCCTACTTCATGCACTGCTTGCCAGTACGCCGCAACATGATTGTGACAGATGACGTGATCGAGAGCCCTCAATCCTTGGTTATCCCTGAGGCTGCTAACCGTGAAATCTCGGCAGAGACCGTTATCAAACGTATTTTGGAAAAACTTTAAGATCTCTTTGAATATGGGAAATTACTTTGAAACCTCACAAGAGTGGGATCGCGAAGTCGCCACCGCTCAACGTACGCTTCTCAAGAACGTGTACTTATGGATGGCTTTGGCTTTGGCTGTCACTGGATTGACCGCATACTACGTGGCCCATAGCGAATCTATTCTATCCTTCGTATTCGGCACAAGCGGAGTGTTGATAGCTCTTTGTATCGTGGAATTCGCTTTGGTAGTAGGCATGACCGCCGCGATCAGGAAAATCTCCTTCGCTATGGCAGGCATCCTATTTGTGCTCTACTCCATCATCAATGGTGTGACGCTCAGCTCCATTCTCTTGGTTTACACCAGCGAATCCGTAGCGACAACCTTCTTCATCACAGCAGGAACATTCGGGGCAATGGCACTATATGGACATTTCACCGACAAGGATCTTTCCGGAATGGGTTCCATCGCAACCATGGCCTTGATCGGTTTGATAATCGCCTCCCTTGTGAACTTATTCCTACACAGCTCCATAATGGCCACCATCATCTCCTTCGTAGGTGTTTTGGTTTTTGTTGGACTCACTGCTTACGACACACAAAAAATCAAAAACATGATCGCCATTTACGGTAACGAAATTAACGACACAAGCATGAAGATTGCCTTGATTGGTTCCCTACAACTTTACTTGGACTTCATCAATCTCTTCATCTACCTGATGAGAATCCTTGGTAGAAGCAGAGATTAACAGGTAATTTCATAGACATAAAAAGGCGGGCTCAAGTCCGCCTTTTTCATTTACCCACTAACGCAATGGCTTCGAGGAGTTGTTCAACACTTCGTTGCCATGTATATTTCTCGGTGAAATCGCTAAAACAACCACTATTCGTTCGCATATCAGTTTGATCAAACAGATGAGAGAGTGCCGCCTCGTCATCCACTTTCACATATTGCCCCACCTCCCCATAAACTTCGCGGAAAACAGGGATATCTGACAACACGACATTTTCACAACCGCAGGCGATCGCCTCCATCGGCGGCATGCCAAATCCCTCATACAATGAAGGATATACGAAGAGTGAACAATGAGCGTAGTAACGGCGTAGCTCCTCGTCGGAGACGCGTCCTAAAAAACGAATTCTACCATTCTCCGGCAAAGTCACCTCCCCAAAAACAGTATGACGCTCACCGATCACATACAAAGGATAACGCTGCGAAGATTTCAAATAGGCGGAGAAGACCAATGAGAGATTCTTTCGAGGATCCAATGAAGAGACTGTCAAGAAATATTTCTCGGTGGAATCGGAAGATTCTTCCACCCGTTTAAACTGTTCAGAAGGCGCATTATAAACCACACTAATCTTATCCGGCGACACGCCCAAACGGGCGGTGATCTCCGCCTTTGAAAAGTGGCTTACCGTCAAAATCCGCTTGGCATGATTTGCCATGATAGGTGTCATCAACCGATAAAAAAGATAATAGCCTTTTGAGAACCAAGCGGGATTCGCCAGGTAGGACATATCATGGATCGTGCAGACTTGATTGCGCTTAAAGACAGGCCCCAACCCCTTCAAACTCACAAGCAAAGACTCTTTTTTCCTCATATATAGGGGCAATGAGATTTGTTCCCATAAATGGGAAGAGAAGCGTCCAATCCGCCGAATCGGCAACAGTTGCGCATCATAGGCCGAGCACAAAGGAACATTTGGCGTTAACACCACAAAATCACATTTCCGCTTCACCAACTGCAAACAGAGTTCGTAGGCGAAACGATTCGTACCCGTCATAGATTGGGTGAGGAATCTACCATTGATATAAAATTGAGGTTCACGCATCTTTCATATATAGCTTTAAACGGGAAAGATAGCGGGCCATCGCCTCCTTTTTACCTAATACACCACACACCGCGGCACCACCCAGCAAGGCAACCATATTCATCGCATTGGTCAGTTTATGATAAAGGATGGAGTAGTGCCTCTGAAAATAGATCTTTCTCCCACGGAAAACACGCTTTTCCCGCTCTTCAGAGAAAGCGAAACTTTTCCCTTCTAAATGAACGATCCGCGCCTCCGGCACAGAATAGATCTCGTACCCCACATCCGACATGCGACGTTGGAGGTCACTCTCCTCATAATAGAGAAAGAAATCAGGAGAAAAACCACCCATCTTCTCAAAAACATCCCTTTTCATCATCAAATCCGCACCACAAACATACGCCACACGACAAGGTTCATCTGTCGCGTTAAACTCGGAATTATCCCCGAAAATCCGCAACAAATGTTTGCCAAAGATAAAATCCATCTCCTGCAAGAACGAAGGGAAATGGGTATGATAAGAATGGGCCGGCAGCATAGATTCGGTATAGAGATTACCGCCACACGCCGCCACACGGGGATGGTTGTCCAAGTAATCGGAGAGAATGGCCACCGCATCATTGATCAGATAGGTATCAGGATTTAAAAAGAAGATGTTCCTACCCGACGCGAACTGGGCACCATGGTTATTCGCCCGACCAAAACCTACGTTTTCATCGAGCAATTCAAGTCGTATTTGATTCTCCTCACAGAAGGAGACAAGATCCTCCAAAGGCTCCGTGGAACCACCATCCACCACAATCACCTCCATCTTCACCGAGGTGCTCTGCACCAGAAGGGAAGAGAGAGCTTGAATCGTCAGTTCTACGGTATTGTGATTGACAATGACAACGGAAACATCCATATCCTCCAGCATTAATCCCCAAATTTGAACAAGGCAACCACCTTATCCCGACAAACCAACAAATTATTCTTGGTCACGTAGAATGGCACCAAAAGCAAAAGAATCAATTTAAGATAACCCGATGTATTGGTGAAAAGCATATCCGCTACGTATTGGGTGATGATGATATGCGAAAAGATGGCATAAACCAATATATTGAAATTACTGCCACACTG
>JAZRZA010000016.1:0-8169 GCA_045601045.1 Paludibacteraceae bacterium | reverse complement strand
TTCCATTTGGAGAAATAGTAGTAAACTAGGTTGTAAGGAGGGAAATCCTTTGGGAGCATCCTCCACTGACACCCTGTTTTGAGAAGGTAATTGATTGCGTTTACAATGTTTCTGAGAGGGTACTTGCGCTTTCTCTCTTGCACATTTAAAAACTTTTCTATAACTTGCCACTGATTATCGGTGAGATTTGTTGGATAAATGTTCATTTCTTTATTTTTTTGTACCCTTAAAGTTACGAATTTTTGTCCACTTATCAAACTGATAATCAATATTTTAAGTGTATTTTTGGAGAGAGATTTTTTTTGTCTCTCAAATTAGTTTTGAATTAAATTTAAACAGTTTCTTAAAAGACATAAATCGATTAGTGCCTTAAAAATAAGCTTTAGTGGTGTTGAAATCATAGATTAATAAACTGTATGGATGAATATAAATTTAAGAAATTCGTGGATTTTGCCAAGTTAAGCGACGTCCCAATTAATAAGTATTGGAAGCCAATTGAGGAATCAAAACTTTCCTTGATGCTATGTGCCGACATGTCGAATAGAAGAATCATGATAAAGGATGAACAGACAAATCAAGTAATCGTTATTGCTGATGCCTGTGAAACAGATGCCTCATATCTTTATTTTTGTACCAAACATTCTCTCCGTGGGGAAATCGACTTCCCAAATAGTGTAGAATCATATAATCACCGGCTTAAATACCAGATATCAAATAAAACAGAAAATAATCTTCAATCTGTTGCCGTTTTCGATACAAAATACAACATAAAATACGAGTTTAAAAATCTCAGTTTAGACGATCTGAAATGCTTGTCACATACCAATAGAGTTTTTGCTGAATTGCTCAGCTGGTTTTGCCTTGACGATAAGAACAAATACAATTATGAGAAAAAGTAAACGAGAAAAACTTGAAACTCGGTTTCGTGTTTTGCAAAAGGCGCAAGAATCACTTGACTATCAGAATTTTGATGATTGTTTAATGTTGGAAAATGAATATATAAACCTTTTAAACGAATGGTCTTTTTTCGACTATCTAATCTTTTCGAAAAAAGAAGATATCGAATTACATGATCGTATTCTATATGCTTGTGAAAAACACATGAAAAAATTTGAGGAAGAGAACGAACAATACAAAGAGTGGAATGAACGAATGTCCGTTTTTTAGTTTCATACGTAAAAAATAGAAGATCAATCGATTACAAATCCGAATTGACGATTTCTTACGTCGTTTGCGTTTGCAATTATTTTTTTACCTTTGCGAATAGTTTTATCTTAACTAATATGGATAGATTAAAGTTATTTACACTTAGCGTATTGCTCATGAGTTTGTACGCATGTAAACCTTCTGATGTAGATGGTCCAGTTCCAGGAGATTTCACATATTACATATACAACTCGACAGAAAGGACGGTTAGAATTAACTGTTATCCGATATCGCATAACATAAACGATGAGGAATTCGAAATACGGGCTAATGATAGCATCAAAATTAAAGGAGATTTTGGATATATAGGGACACCTCCTGTACCTTTCCCATTAGGAGGTGTGTATGTTACATTTGATGACACTATCAAATATAAATGTGAGGATAATCCGGAAGGACGTTGTATGTTAGATAAGTACTTTATGTACACCTCTAAGGAGGTGAAGAAGGATGTATATAAATGTGACTACTATATCACCGAAGAGGACTACGAGTACGCCAAGAAACATCCTTATAAGGGGGAGGAGGAGTGATTTTAGTCTGTAAACGACCATAGCGGAAAACTGTGTTTTTGTTGAAAAGGGAGGGGTGCTCAGAGTCATGGGTACCCCTCTCGTTTTGGTATGGCACCTTATCTCTCTTATCTGAAAGAAGTTGCTTGCACAATAGGGGGCATATTATCATAAGAGAGGAATGGTAAATAATTATTTTTTCATAACTTTACGGCCTAATACTTTTGAGACACGTAGGATTGTAATATTACACTTATGAAAAACACATTTCGATTAGTTGGCCACATGTTGTGCCTTCTATTTTGCTATTCCATTTTCTCTATCAGCACGGCTTTTGCCTCAGTTGACAATTATGCCGCCTATCTTTTCGCCTATTTCAAGGGAGAGGGGTTGGCACAAGGTGAACAGATCTATTTCGCGGTGAGCAAGGATGGCCTTCATTGGACCGACCTGAACAGTGGTAATCCGGTATTGACCTCCTCTTTGGGCGAGAAGGGATTGCGGGACCCCTTCATCATGCGTTCCGCGGAGGGTGACCGTTTTTTCGTAATAGCTACCGATTTGAAAATCAATGGAAATGGTAATTGGACCGCTGCCCAAACGACGGGTAGCAAATCGATCATGGTGTGGGAATCCCCCGATTTGATAAACTGGTCTGAACAACGCATGTGCCGTGTGGCTCCGGAGGGTGCGGGTTGCACCTGGGCGCCTGAGGCGATTTATGATGACGCGAGTGGCCAATACTTGGTCTTCTGGAGTTCGAAGATTCCTTCGGGCGACAACACCCACCGTGTCTATTATTGTACAACCAAGGATTTCGTGACATTCAGCGAGGCGAAGGTGTGGATCGAATTGAAGAACGCAGGCGGACGTGCCATCAGTGTGATCGACGCCACTGCCATCAAGGTGGGAGATACCTACTATCGGTTCAAGAAAAACGAGGCGACCGAAGCGCACAAAAACGGTATGCCAACCACAGGAAAATATATCATCATGGAGAAGTCCAACTCCCTGTTGGGTAATTGGACGGAGGTCAATTCCGATATGAGCAAGATCTCCTATGTGGAGGGTCCGACCTGCTTTAAGTTTAACAACGAGGAGAAGTGGTGCCTTTTGTTGGATGACTTTGGCGGTAAGGGATATTATCCGTTGGTGACGGACGACCTCTCATCAGGTCGTTTCACACAACTTCCCGCAAGCGAGTATGCCTTCCCATCGGTGATGCGCCACGGTTCGGTCATCAGTTTGACCGCAGATGAGTATTATGGCTTGTTGGCGAAGTACGATCCGAGTGTCATGACCACCGCTTGCATCAATCCGGGCTCTAAGCAACAGAAACTGGAGGGATGGGGTGTCTCCCTCTGTTGGTGGGCCCATATGTGCGGCAGATGGCGCGAGGATAAGGTGGACCAGTTGGTGAAACTCTTGACTGACGAGGATGGTTTGAACTTCAATATCTTCCGCTATAATATCGGTGGCGGTGACGATCCAAGCCACTACAATGGACACATGTGTAACGGTAAGGGAAAGCGTGCGGAGATGGAGGGGTTCAAGGCCAGTGCCAACGCCCCTTATGACTGGACCAAGGATGCGGGACAATTAAAGGTATTGGATAAATTGAATAAAGCTCGTAAGGATGCGGTCTTTGAGGCATTCTCCAATTCAGCTCCCTACTGGATGACCTACAGCGGCTGCGCCTCCGGTAATGCCAATGCGGGAAAGGATAATTTGAAGCCGGAGAATTATGGCATATTCTCTGATTATCTGATCGAGGTGTGCAAGCACATCAAGAGCACATACGGCATTGAGTTTAAGACTTTGGACCCTTTCAACGAACCCAATACCAACTATTGGGGTGCCAATGGCGGGCAGGAGGGTTGCCACTTTGATCCAGCCTCTCAGGTCAATTTGATCAAGGTGTTGTATCCTAAATTGAAGGCATCCGGTTTGAATACGGTCATCTCCGCCTGTGATGAGACCAGCGTCCAGACAGCCATCGGAGAGTTGCAACTCTATCAGAAGGAGAATATCCTCAATATGTTGGGCCAATACAATGTTCACACCTATGGCGGAAATGCCAGGGATAAGGCCAATTTGAGGTCTTTGATACATGAGACGGGAATCCCTTTCTGGATGTCCGAGACGGGTGCGGGCGGTTCAGGTCTGAATGGAAACCTCAACATGGCGCAACGTATGTTCGACGACCTCAATTACTTGATGCCACAGGCGTGGGTGGATTGGCAGTTCGTGGAGGAGAATAACGACCAGTGGTGTCTGGTTCAGGGAAATTTCGCTTCGCAGGAGTTCCATGTTGTCAAGAACATGTATGTACGCATGCAAGTGACCCGTTTCATCAAGCAGGGCTATACCTTCTTGACCATTGGCCGTGATGATCTGTTGGCGGCTATCAGTCCGGAAGGGGATAAGTTGGTGGTAGTGATGCTGAACACTGGTTCAGACCAGAAGCGTGTCAGTTTGGATCTCTCTTTGTTCAAGGAGGTGGCTCCAGACGTGAAACTCTATACCACCAATTCGAAATACAACTGCCAGCTGCTCCCTTGTGACGGGGTGGAGAATAAGAGTTTCTCCTACACCATGGGTGGCGAGGAGATCTCCACGGCGATTTTTGACGTGACGGCGGATCGTGGCATTGAGGGTATTCAGCCGGAGAAGGCCTATGTGATCATCCCTCGTAGCGCCACTTCGGTGATCAGCGCTGAGGCGGCGGAAGGTTTGAAGTTGGCCAATATCTTCCCGCAAGACACTTTGCAAAGATGGTATTTTCAACCATTGTCCAACGGTAACTATACGATTTATACCAAGCGGGGTGGCGAGCGTATGGCGGTTACCGACGATGGTTCCTATTTCTTGAAATTGGAGAAGATGGTTGACGGAAAATCCAACCAGCAATTCAAACTCAACGATTTGGGAGAGAACTGCTACGCCATTGTTTCGGTTGGCAATGGCAAATCCTTTGATTTAGAGGGCGAAAAGAGTACGGCCGGCACCAATATCGGTGTTTGGGCAGCGGGCAATCCAGGCGCGAACGCGCACCGTGAGTGGCGTATCGTTCCGGCACCTTTCGGCAACCAATTGCCTTTGGTTGAGACAGGGGTGGAGGATCTGCCGACAGCGGATCTCTTCGTCGTTGGTGAGGAGGGTATGGTCCGCATTGTCAACCTTTCCGAAGAGAAGGGTTCCGTGAATGTCTGGGTAGTGGACTTGAAAGGATATACCCTGGTGGATCAGACTTACGTCCACTTCAACGAGTTGGAGTTGCCGCTCTCTTCCGGAGTCTATCTGGTGATGACCACTATGGGGGGCAGAACCTCCACCCATAAGGTTATCGTTAGGTAATTGAGTCGTTTCAATATATAGTTTATAAATACTTTATCAATGAAAAGGGGTTTGAGATTTTTGATGGCGCTTACAGCCGTTCTATGGACGACTGGCGAGGTGTGTGCCAATCCGCCAGCCAATATGAGTGGCTGGACCATGGTCTTTAACGATGAGTTCGACGGGAACAGCTTGGATAAGTCCAAGTGGAATCCCACCTACAATTGGGGCCATACCCACAACCACCGCGCCTATTGCGTGGAGGAGAATGTATCGGTGGAGAATGGTCTGTTACGCATCAAGGGAGAGGCGAAACGTCATCCCCAGGCGCCAGCCACCTGCAAGAGCGGTGACAAAACCTATTCGCTTGATTATACTTCGGGTGCTATTGATACCAGGGGTAAATTTGAGGTGAAGTACGGTTACATCGAGGGCCGATTCAAGATGCCGAAGCAATTGGGTACTTGGCCCGCTTTCTGGACCCTGCAAGATGGTTGGCCTCCGGAGATTGATATCTTCGAGGTGCCCCATGCGCGCAACCAACATCATTACTACCTCCACTACACCAAGAGCGATTGGTACGCCTCCCATGGATCGGCTTGGGATCACGAGGCCTCTTTCGGCGGTGTCCACACGGGGCCTGATAAATCCGCGGATTTCCACACCTATGGCTTGGAGTGGAACGACCAAACCCTTAGCTTCTATTTCGATGACAAGTTGGTGGCCAGCTACAATAAGCCCACCGAGATCAGCCAATTGGCCAAGAATTATATCATCATCAATTTAGCCATTGGCGGCTGGGCGACGGATAATGGTAATCCGATCGAGGTGACATCGGGTAATCCAGCCTATTTGGAGTGTGATTGGGTGCGTGTGTGGCGCAAGAATCCAGCCATGGAATTGCCGCAGGGAGAGCTTCGCCTCTACTCTTTGGAGGAGGGGAAGTGTTTGACCGCCCAGGAGCATGATTTAGCGTTGGGTGACTGCGATGTGCCGGAGGCTTTGGCGACGATATCGGAGTCGGGTAGTGGCTATCGCGTCAATTTCGGTGATCAGGTATTGGAGATTCCGAATGAATCGAAGGCGTCGGGCGCTGCGGTCGGTCTCTGGGGATGGAATGGTAAAGCGCATCAGATTGTTGGCCTTTCCAAGCGCAATGAGTTCCAGGATTGGGTTGTGGATATGCGTTTTCTCCATAGTGGGTATTATGTTTTAGGCAAAGATGGCGATGTGACGCAGGATGATATTCCTTCCGATCGTCCGAACAGCGCGCTTTGGCGGATCTTGCAAAAGGGGGAGACGGTGCCTACCGAATTGGACCAGGTGCAAAGCGATGCACTTGAGGTGTGTTATGTCGCTAATGGGGTATTATACCTTAAAACGTTTGATGATGGCCCTGTGAAGGTTACTGATGCTGCGGGTAGAGTGGTGTTGAACCGCTTTGTGAAGCGTGGTGTGATGAGTGAAATTCCTCTTCCTGCGGGAACCTATATGGTACAAATCAATTTGGAGGTGAGGAAGGTATTGGTTTATTAAATTGCCCCAAAATGATAAAGCCACATCCGTTTGGGTGTGGCTTTTTTTTGATAGCTTGTTTTGTTAATCAAAACTAATTCGTTGTTTTGTTTTGAATTCCGAAATAATTGTTATCTTTGCCTTGTATGAAAAATTTCTAACGATGAGAATAATAACCAAGAAAAGAATAGAGGAGTTTTTCGAGCAGGAAGGTCATGCCGATAGTAGAGTGGCCATGGAACGTTGGCATCAGAAGGTGAGTGCCGCTCATTGGAAGAATTTTTCTGATATGCGCAAGGATTTCCCTAGTGCTGATTATGTGGGTAATCAGCATTATGTATTTAATATAAAAGGGAATAATTATCGTATAATTGTGGTGGTGATGTTTACGCCTGAATTGGTATACATCAGATGGGTGGGGACGCATCAGGAGTATGATAAATTGGAAGATTGTAGTAAATTGTAATATTGGTATGGAGATAACGAAAGATAAATATGATTATGCGCAAGCGCGTATTGACGTGTTGTTGCCGCAGATTACGGAGAATACGCCTGATGATGATCCCTTGATGATGGAACTGATGATAGTAACGGATGTTGTGGAGGCCTATGAGAAGGATCATTGTCACATCGCCACACCTACATTAGGTGAAATTATTTTTGATGCGCTTGAAACTTCGGGAATGTCGGCACGTCAATTGGCGGATAAAATAGGCGTGAGCCCTAGCCGTATCAGTGATTATATCCATAATCGTGCGGAACCTACTTTGAAGATCGCACGACAACTTTGTCAAGTGTTGGGTATTGCGCCTGCGGAGATGTTGGGAATGAATGGTTGATTTCTTTCTATTGCTCCAATGTGATGGTGTTGTACTCCCAATCAATGTCGATTCGGGTGCCATTGATGGAGAAAGCGCATAAAAGGCTGTCTTTGCAACCACACCAAGCGTGCTCATCGCATTTTAGATGCTCTTGATGTTCCAGTTGATGGTAACATTCCATAGAGAGGGAGTCATTCATCCGTAGGGTAGTTTGATTGGGTGCGAAGAAGTTCACAATGGTGAAATCCGGCATTGTGATGCCTAAAAAATGGTTGAGGCTATCCTTCCCAACATCTCCATATTCGCCGCAAGGATTTGATTCATAGACCATCCTGTGTCTCTGACGGTATAAGGCAGATCTTTCCGATGAATCCTAATGCGGTGATAAGAACCGCATATATCGCATGTTTTTTCTTCATATGTTATCAAAATAGAGCGTAATCGTGCAATTTAAAATCAACCCCTAATAGTAATCATATTTTACGACAAAGGTTCCTTCTAAACTGTTGTCTTTCCCGCTGTAATTACAGTATTTCACGCAATTGCCTTTTGCGTCGTAATAGTATATCGTTTTGTGTTCTAAATTACCACTTCTGTTGTAAACATCCATTTCAGACAATTTGCCTTCGTTGTCGTAATATATTCGCAAATTCAAAAAATCCAATTCTTCAAATCAAAAAGTACAAAAAATGCGGGTTGAAGTTGATTCAATCCGCATTTTAAATAGAGTTTAAAAGCAACTCTACATTAGTTCAAAGTACCATCTCACAAAGTTTGGT
>JAZRZA010000015.1:0-17833 GCA_045601045.1 Paludibacteraceae bacterium | reverse complement strand
CGGCTCCGGGTTCGCGATGACGATGATCGTGTCGGTGATGTCGCATGCGGTCGGGTCCGTGTCGAAGTTGTCGTGGATCGAGATGATGTACTTCGTGCCCTCTGGGCTGGCGTCTGACCACTTCACCTTCATCGTCGGCGCACTAGGTGAATCCTTGCTAGTTATAGCGGATGTCTCTCCCGCACCGGAAACTTTCTCCTTATGCCAACTTACCGTATAATCGTAGTAATCATCACCATTTTTATCGATACCATGGACCTTGTTGGTCATACTCAAAGTGGTGAAATCATCCTCCTTACAAAGTTCAACCGTTTTGGTCTTCTTGTCAAATTTACCACCCTCGGCTGCAAATACGACATCGTCCGGTTTAGTACATGCGGCACAATTCAAACTTGCCGTCACGAACATATTAGAAACAGAAATGTTCCTACAAGGAGATTGCGCATTCACCTTCAACTCCTTAGGATCTTTCAAAGTTGCTTCCCTTCCCACAACTACACGGAATGTCACCTCCTTCTCGTCACCATCACTGATTCCCGAGAATGCTTTGTGTGTAGCAGGTTCTTCAATATTAAAATTAGGAGAATCAAATATAGTTTGACCGTTCAAATCCATAGTTACCCACGTCACATCCTCCGGATCCATGGTTTTAGGATCGTCATATGTGTATTGGAACATATATTTTGGATCTCCACCATAGAACTCCGTCAATGTGCTAAACGGCTCGGCCTTCAATGTCAAAACATCTCCGGTACACAAGTCCAACAAGCTTTTATCGCTGTTCAACTCCCAATCAAATGGGATTGAAGGTGGCGCACATACCTGAAGGAAAATATTGTCCAAAGCCATATCTCCTTTATCATCCGGATAATTAGCGTCCTTACTTTCGATTCGCAACACCAAATCAGACTCCTCCGTTACAGTAAACTCCAAATAGTTATTAATCCAACTGGTGCTGGTGGTCAAAGTACGCTCCCATCTCTTCTTCTCTATCTCTGTTCCATCCTTGTGCTTTTCGATCACAACGATATCAATATGGGCATTCTCCGCAGCCTTGTTGTTGGCAGAAGCGATATCAGTATTAAAGTACAAAGTTCTTCCCACACATAGATCTGGAATCACTTTCTCAAAGATCACCTTATCGAAGTTTTTGTCCTTCAAGTCCATTACCATGAATCCTCCTGTTCCAGGCGCTTTCTTATCTTCAATAGATCTTGTGTATGGATCTATTGTCGAAATGGCATATCCTCCTGTTCCTGTACATGGATTGTTATTGTACTTAATACCACCGAAACCACCTAACTGGTCTTCTATAGCTGGGACACCTCCCGCTCCGCAATCCATCATATCTTTGGTCGGAACCGATACGGATTGGCCCACACTATTCAAGTAGGTATAAGTGGATCCGGAGAAGGATCCAAAGTCATTGTAGTAGATGTTCACCTTGGCCATCGCCACACCTGCCTCACTTTCACAACACTTGCCAACCTCCAAAGTGAAGTCATCCGCCGCAGAGGCGGTACAACCATTACCCATATCGACCGTACAAGAAATCTTATACTTACCTTCTGATGGCGGTTGGAATGAGAATGATGCGGTAGATGATGTTTGACCAGTGGTGCTCTCTTTCCAAGAAAAAGTTGTACCCGCAGGGTATTTCTGCTTTAGATTGACAACAGCCGGCATCTTAGGGCACGGATTGTCATTGAAATCAATTTCCGGTTTAATCGTTCCTACCACCTCTACATCTGTGATACCAACAGGAATTGAGTTGGTACCTCCGCCTTTTCCGATATAGAAAGATGCGTTTCCATAAGCATCCACAGTCGCCTTAATACTAATCTTCTTTGATTCACCATAACCGATCGTCGTAGATAATCCCTGAACAGCACCGTTCGTGTTCAACGAAGTCGCTGTTGTGACGATGGCGCCAGCCTGACCATAGACCTTATCTTGCTGAGGGTTATAGGTTTGGCCACAAATCTTAATTTCCTTTGTTGATGCGGCAGCGGTCGCGCTCGCAGCCAAAGAGGCGGGATCAATCAAATTATAAACTTCGCACGTCAATGTCGCTGTGGATCCTGGTTTTAATCCACTTACGGAATAACCCATGATGTATGTTTTATCATGGGAATTACCGAAACTGACAAGCAAATTCTTACCTGGCACCTCCAGCAACAATGGATCAATTATTTTCGGATTTGCCACGATTGCGGAATATCCGACCGAATTATCGGCAGCATTTTGCGTCGCCTTATTCGCAGTCCAAGCCTTTTCAGTAATCATCGCGCCAGGAACCGAAAGCACATTGGACGCCATACCTAACTGAGCCACATTTGACGGAGTCGCGTAAAAATCCTTACACGCATCCAACTCATCGGCCACATCCTCATTAAACCAGCCATCCTCGTCGTTCGACAACTGAGGGTTGCATAGGTCCACCTTCGAAGACAAACTAAAGTCCATCTTACCCACTACGCATTGCGCACCGGCTGAACCAACATTAAAAAATGATACCAACGCCAACATGGTTAACATGCGACATCCTTGTTTGAAATACCCCATATACTTATCCATTAATAACAATTTTTGCATCTTCATGGTTACAAATTTGTATTACACAATTCCCTTCCAAACGGGAACACACTGATTGTCAATACTTTGTACAAAACACACGTCCTCAAAAAACGCCACGCAATTTAGGAAATAATTATTTGATTTAAAAACTTTTCATTAATTTTTAATCACAACATAATCAAATACATAGTGGTGCCAATAAGGGGAATCAAGACAGGACAGATTATTAAGGTCTGTTCATTTCAGAAAACAATGGACGAATCAATTTGCCCCTACCACAACGCTCAATGGTTCTTCACCACGGAAAAAAAGCAAGATATTTTCCGCCGCATAATTACCCATCTCGATACGGGCATCCATCGTGGCGGTACCGATATGGGGCACCAAAACCACATTATCCATCGACAATAAATCATCCGTAATGGCAGGTTCGAACTCATAGACATCCAATCCCGCTCCCGCCAAATGTCCACTGCGCAATGCCGACACCAAAGCCGCTTCATCCACCACAGGGCCACGGGCTGTGTTGATCAGGAATGCGCCCCGCTTCATTTGGGCGATGGTGGTTTGATCCATCAAGTGAAAGGTGCTTTCAGTCAATGGTGTATTGAGCGAAAGATAGTCCGAGGTGGCTAATAGCTCTTCGAAAGGCAGATAAGAAACGCCTAAATAATCTTCTTCCAGCCAACTCAAAGGGTGACGATTATAATAGACAACCTCCATGCCCGAGACCAAAGCCCGACGGGCGATCGCCTTGCCGATGTTGCCCAGGCCCACTATGCCGAGTCGCTTTCCCCAAAGGCCGACGCCTAAATTTTCCATCACGCCCCACTTCAGACCATCATCACGTCGTTTCAGTTTTGCATCGCACTCGCTCACGCGGCGCGCCAAGTCAGACATCAAAGCGAATGCCAACTCCGCTGTTGGTTCCACCACTGGGTCGGGTGTATTGGTCACCACAATTCCACGCTCCTTCGCATAGGAGATATCAATATTATTGTAGCCTACGCCAAAATTCGAGATGATTTTCAACGACTTACCCGCATCCATCACCTCCCTATCCACCTTGAACGAGAACATAGAAAGCATCGCCTCGCAGTTGGGGACAAGACGCAAAACCTCTTCCCGAGAGAAAGAACCCTCCTCAGGAACAATAACCTCAAACCGCTCTTTCAAAGCTTTCAAAGATTCAGAAGGAATCGCATATGTAACGAGCAAGCGCTTCATCTCTCCCTAATTGACTTTGTTGAACAAACGCTTCTTTTATTCGCGGGCGAATGCAATTCGCCCCTAACTATTAACTCTTAATTCTTAATTAAATAAGGTTCCCTGACGCGCAAATCCATCGAATTTGCCCAAGTGTTTCAACGCCAAATCGGTCACCTCACGTCCACGAGGGGTACGCTTCAAGAATCCCTCCTTGATCAAATAAGGTTCGTAAACCTCCTCAATGGTTCCTGCATCCTCGCCCATCGCAGTGGCGATGGTGGAGAGTCCCACTGGTCCGCCGTTGAACTTGTCGATCAACAAATTCAACAACTTATTATCGATCTCGTCCAGACCATATTTGTCTATATTCAACGCCTCAAGGGCATATTGCGCAATTTGCAAACTAATACGTCCATCCCCCTTCACTTGGGCGAAATCCCGCACGCGGCGCAAAAGCGCATTCGCGATACGAGGTGTACCACGACTCCTTCGAGAGACCTCCACGGCGGCCGACTCTTCGCAAGGGACACCCAACTTGGAAGCGGAACGCATCACAATCTTCGTCAAGACATCCACATCGTAATACTCCAAATGGCAATTGATTCCGAAACGGGCACGCAACGGACTGGTCAACAATCCACTACGAGTGGTGGCCGCCACCAACGTAAATGGGTTCAAGTCAATTTGAATGGAACGGGCATTCGGCCCCTTATCGATCATAATATCAATGCGGAAATCCTCCATTGCAGAGTAGAGATACTCCTCCACCACGGGAGAGAGACGGTGAATCTCATCAATGAACAGGACATCGTGCGGATCCAAATTGGTAAGCAAGCCCGCCAAATCCCCCGGTTTATCCAAAACAGGGCCGGATGTTAGTTTGAAGCCCACCCCCAACTCATTGGCGATGATGTTGGACAATGTGGTCTTTCCCAAACCCGGAGGGCCATGGAAGAGGATATGGTCCAAGGGTTCGTTTCGCATCTTGGCCGCTTGAGTGAAGATACGAAGATTCTCGATGATCTTACTCTGACCTGAGAAATCATCGAAAGTGAGCGGACGCAAAGCATTCTCAAACTCACGTTCACGTTCCGCCGCTGAATTTCTTATATCAAAATCCTCCATGGATAATTATTAACGGATAATTTTTAATGTATAAAATAATGACCCCTTCCTATTGGTACTTCGCTACCAACTTTCGGATAGAAGCGATCGCCTCGTCGCGCGTCTTCACCAAGCGTTTGCAGAAGATGTTACGCAGACGCTCCTTCACATATTGGAACTTCCACTTGTAACGCAACATAAAGAAGAAAGAGATCGGCAACGTGAAGAAGAAGAGCAATTGCTGCATTTTGGTGGCGGTCACGGAAATATCGAACAAGGCATAGAGACCTTCTAGCAATGTCGGGAAGAGCGCTGTCTCGATAAGATAGAAAATCGGACAAAGGAACATCGCCGCACCCATCTTGAAAGAGGCCTCGAATCCACTGCCTTTAGAATTCCTACCCAACGCCTTTGAAATCGCATATGGAATAAAGTTCATCACCAACGCATAGATAAAGAGGGGGAAGGTAACCACCAAATAGATCAACTTGATCGTGAAATCCGCATCGAAACCACGCTCCTCCGCCACGCGCGCGCGAAAAGCGATATCATCACTCTTGCCATTCCAATCGGCGCAAGCGACTCTTAACGGATTCAACTCGGCGTCGTTCTCGGCTTTAGCCTTGTCGAAAACCGCGATTAGTTTCTGTCTAGCGATCAAACGGTTGGTCAAGTTGTCCTCCAACTGGAGCATCTGTAGCATCTCCTCATTGTAGAGATAGGCCGCCGTATAGAATGTATTGTAGTCCTCCTCATCCTGGATATGCAACATAAGGGGTTTCATCCTATCGGACAAAACCTCCTTAATGGTATTCATGGTGCGAGGAGCATTCTCCTTGTACTGCTCGTAATAATCCTTGATGTTGAGCGGACGTCCGAAGTTGACGATCAAATGTCTTCCACTGCGGTCATAATGTCCATAATCAATGCCGACAGGAATAATCTTCACCCACTCGTCACTCATCTTCTCTTGGGCGGCGAAGGCGCTTCGGAAGATTCCCTTCACCAACGGACGAAGGCGGCGCTTCTCATCCTGCCCTCCCTCCGGCATCAGACAGAGGAATTGGTCGTGCGTCAAGATATCCACCGAGTTGTCGATAGACTCATCGTTCTTCTTCAAATTCTCCACACCGTTACGCATACGGTAGGCTGGCATCATCTTCAACGAACGAAGGAATTTATCCACAAGTTTATTTTGGAAGAGATCCGCCCTCACCCAAAACACCACCGGTTGGGGAGAGGAATAGAGCAAAGCCATCGCGTCGACAAACGCATTTTGGTGGTTGGGCGCAAAAATGACTGGTTCCCCCTCAGGAATATTACCACGACCATTGATCATGATATTCTCCGAAGAATACCACATCGGATAGACAAAGTTACTATAGACTCTCATCAACTTGTAGTAGAGAGAGGTTTTAGAATACTGGCTCATATCGTTTTATATGATTCTGGGTTCTCCTCATCGAACTGATCCGGATAGAGGAGGATATAACTATTCTTATGGAAATATTTAGAGAGATAACTTGGCAATTTCTCAAAGAGTGGATTGTATGACATCGCACCCTTTCTGGAGGTAACCACAACGAGTAGGTCATTATCCCCCACCTCACCGGTCAACACCAAGAAATCCTCCCAATCGTCCAACTCCTTGAACTGGGTTGGAACGCCAAACCGTTTGCGGTCTACCAAGACCTGAATTTGATCCAACGTCTCCTTATGCGCATAGAACAAGACATGAGCACCGATCTGCTTCGCAATGTTCTTCACACGATCGTACCACTTCACGAAACCCACCTCAAACTCCGCCATCGGTGGCACTGCCACCACAATACGCTTGATGGTGCTTACCGGTTGTGTCGAATGGTAAATCATCGTCATCTGGTTGGTCGCTTTCAACAAATTGTCGGTCTTATCACCCAAATAGGAATCCGCGAAATTGTTCTTATGGTGAAGTCCCATCACCACCTCTGTGATGTGGTTCTCTCGAATGGTCTCCACGATACCACTCGTCACATTCACATCGAAACGAGTCATCATCCTTACGGAATTATCAGTGGCGGAGGCAATCTTGGCCGCACGTTCCAACAATTTCTTCGCCTTTTCCTCAGAGGTGAGATGGGCGGCGTTCTTGTTCGCGATGGCCAACGCATAGAGCGGCTCACGGCTCTTATCCACCTTTAGTAGGATGGAGAGCTCCATCAAGCTATTCAAAGTATCTGGATTGTAAACTGGTATCAAAATACGGTCCTCCAACTTCTCGTCAGAGAGTTTTTCATCCAATTGGTCTTGTTGGATAACCAACTTTCGGGCCGCTTTCTCCGTGGCGAAAGAGGAGATCGTACAGGTCACCAATATCATGACAATGGTTCCATTCAAAATATCATCGCTCAAAAGAGGTACGGAAATACCCTCCGGCGTCACACCGATCTCGATTGAGTGGCCAATCATCACCGCAGCCAAAGTGGCGGCAGCCTGGGCATTGCTCAATCCGAAAATCATCAAACCCTCCTCCTTCGACATCTTGAATGTTTTGCGGGTAACCACCGCTGCCAAATACTTGGAGAAGGAGGCGACGAAACTCATCACAAAGGCGGCGATCAACGAATTGAGACTTGAAAAGACGCTGCGGACATCAATCAACATACCGACGCCAATCAAGAAGAAGGGGATGAAGATCGCATTACCCACAAAATCCAGGCGGTTCATCAAAGGAGATATGCGGGGGATATAACGATTCAAGGTCAACCCCACCATGAAGGCTCCGATGATAGGTTCCAAAGAGGCCATCTTCGCAAGGAATCCGCCCAAGAAGACCATCGCCAAGACAAATATGTACTGCAAAATACTATCCTCATGGTGTTTGAAGAAACGGTCCGCCAATTTCGGATAGACGAAACCAATGATCAAAGCGAAGATGAAGACAGATCCCACAAATCGCAACCAATACTCCGCGCTCACCTCTCCGCGGCACATCGCCACAATAATGGCGAGAATAATCAAAGAGAGCGTGGTGGCGATCATCGTACCGCCCAAGGAGATATTGACAGCGGAATTCTTGGTCACACCAAATCTTCCGACAATCGGATAGGAGATCAACGTATGGGAGGCATACATACTGGCAATCAGCAAGGAAGCCAAAACGAAGTAGGCGTTCAACGAGAAATCCCCCACAACACGCAACTCGACATCACTATGATTGAAAAGATAATTCAACAGGTAATAACTACTGACCGTACCTAAAATCATCGGCACCGCAAAGGTGGTCAGTCCAAAGAAGATGCTCTTCTTGGAATTTTTCTTGAAATCGGTAAGATCCATCTGCAGACCCGCCAGGAACATGATATAGAGCAGACCCACCGCGCCGAAGAGTTCGAAACTCATATCGCGCTTCAAGACACCCGTTCCGTTCTCGCCTAAAATCACACCGGCGAGAATCAAACCGATGATATGGGGAATCTTCACCCTATCCAATACCAATGGAGCGGACAAGATGACAAACAACACCAATGAAAAAATCAAGATGGGGTCTGTCACCGGAAGATGAAAGAAATTATTCACTATTTGCTCCATACACTTGGCAATTTACCAAATGCAAAAATAAAGAAAAAAAAAGACATGGAACGATAAATCAAAGAGAGAAGTAAATTATCAAAAGGTAAAAAAGGGGGATAATAAATCAAAATTATTAGGCACTTGTATCCGACACAAAATAATTAAGGGACGTTTCACAACGTCCCTTAACCAATCTAAACCTTAACTATGAAAAAATCTACCTGTTTTGTTTGCGTTACAAATGTAACCACAAATATATTTTCACACAAATATTTTCCACATTTCTTATCATAACTCATAAAATTAGCCTATAGATACTTAAAAATCATATCTTTGACCTTCTCCATCAGGTTCACCCGCTGCAATCCACGGACATTGTGCTCATGTCCTGGATAGAGATAACAATCCACCCGCTGATTCACCCCTTCGCGACGATTTAGTTCGGATAAAAAATAGTTCAATTGCAAAGGCAGCACCACTGGGTCCTCACAGCAATGGATCATCAACAACGGACATTTCAAGTTTTCCACATATTGAGCCATATCAGTTCGATCGAAGTGCTCTCCAGAAGTTCCGCCCTCTTCATCCAGACTCATGTAACGCTCTGTATACATCGTTTCATAATAACGCCAAGAGACCACCGCGCCGCCTGCGACACCCACCTTAAAAGGAAATCCGCTTCGAAGCAACATGGAGAGGGTCATAAAACCGCCGAAACTCCAGCCATAAATCGCCACACGATCCCTATCAACGTAATCATGGGTGAGGAAGAGCCAGTTGAGCGCATATTTGTAATCACGGATTTGAGGACCATTGATATCATCCCGAATCACACTTTCAAAGTCAACTCCGCGATTGTCCGAACCGTGGGGATCAATGCAAAAGACCACGCATCCCGCATCCGCCATCATCTCCTCGAAACCCTTCGTACCACTTCCCCAAGAGTTGGTGATCAGTTGGACATGGGGGCCTCCGTAGACATAGAAAACAACCGGAAGACGCTCCCCCACCTTGATATGTCTGGGCTGGGTGATGCGGTAGTAGAGGTCGTCCTCCGAAGGATTCGCCTTGGGCAAAACACCCACAATCCGCTCCGGCAAATCATATCCCTCGTATGGATTAAGCGACCTTTTCAATACTTGCGTATCGCCATAGCACGCCAAACAACCCAAAGTTGTGACACAAGGTTCAGTGGTGGAATGAAAAACATCCACCCAAAGAGCCGGGTGCTCATCCATATAAACTTGGTGCGTTCCGAGCGACGCGGAAAGAGAAAAAGTCTCTCCGTCAGACAATCTGGTCGCAAAAAAGTCTCGATTCAGGGGAGAATGTTTGGTAGCAAGGTAAATCACCGCATCTCGGTAGGAGGAATAGCCCAAAAGTTGGGTCACTTCCCAATTGCCTTGCGTGATTTGATTCAATGTATTACACTTTAAATCAAATAGATAAATATGATTATAACCTGAATAGGAACGGCTTTGGAAAAGGAATCTATCACCATCTATGAAACATAGCGAATGCTGTGGTTCGACATATTTCTTACCGTCTTCGCGTAAAATCTCCCCAACATTTCGACCCGTCTTCGCATCAAAACGCAACAAGCGAGAAGTTTGTTGTCCGCGGTCAAGCGCAAATGCGAAAAGTGAGGAAGAATCTGGTGCCCATGTGAGTCCGACCCAATAGCACACCGCATCATCTCCCCGCAAATGCGCCACCCCTCCCGTCGTGAGATCTAGAATCGCCACAGCCACCTTTTCAGGCGTCCGCGTTCCCGCCAACGGATACTTCAAAAGCTGAGTGGTCGGCATCTTGGCGCCATCTGGTGCTGATGTCATAGGGAAAGTGGTCACTTCCGAATCATTCAAACGATAGAAAGCTACCTTTTTCTTATCAGGAGATAGGAAAAACATCTGGTCAATGCCAAATTCCTGTCGAGAAGGGGTGGTTTTAATGGTATAAGAGGCATCTGTCTCCGAATAGATCATCCGTTCCTCGCCCATTGGATCCAAAAGGAAGATCTGCTCCGCCTCTTTCGAAGCGTAGAGGTAATGGCCATGGCCGTCGGTAGTTGGCAACACCCAATTCTCCGTAGAACGCAGCCATGTCAAAGAGAGAGATTCTCCCTTTACCTCCATGCGGACCAAGAGATCCGAGATGTCCAGATAGAGAGAAACCTCATCTTGTCCCACCGTCAAACCCGATATGCGGATATGCTCAACAGACGAGACAGTCTCCCCCAAGAGATCCGCTACGTATGATTGCGGAAAGGAGACGGAAGTGGTCTTCATACGGGAGGATTCCACGCCCACCCAATGCAAGGTAAGTGTATCCTTCGCGTCTACCGTCGCCACCACTTGGTCTCGGACATAGATACTCGCAAAACGGTCAGGTTGAAACGCCTCATACGACGAGCCGCCTGGCACCCAAGCATCCAGAGGAACTAACTTTCTATTCACCATATATTCTTAACCTATTTTGCTATCTCACTCAATTCAAGCCAACGCATCTCTTTCTCATCCAACAAATCAATGATTTCCGCGATACGTTGCGACTTCGCCATCAACTCGTCGCCACTTAAAGTGCCTGAAGAAAGGGCTGCCTCAATTTCAGCCTTCTCCGATTCCAATTTGGCCAAGTCCTTTTCCAATTGCTCAAATTCACGTTGTTCCTGGAAACTCATCTTGCGGGCACGCTCTTTCCGCTGCGGAACAGGAGTCTCCGTTTTGGGTTTCACGGCATTCTCCTTCTCCTGACGTTCAAAATAGAGCTTCATTTCACGGTACTCGCGGTAATCCGTATAGTTACCAGGGAAATCCTGCACCTTCGCGTCGCCATGAAAGACGAACAGGTGGTCCACCACTTTGTCCATGAAATATCGGTCGTGGGAGATGACAATCACACAACCTTTGAACGATTGGAGATACTCCTCCAAGACTTGCAAAGTCATAATATCCAAATCGTTGGTCGGCTCGTCGAGCACCAAGAAGTTCGGATTACGCATCAAAACCGTACAGAGGTACAATCTTCTGCGCTCGCCACCACTCAACTTAGCGATAAACTTTTGTTGCGTTTCCGGCGTGAACAAAAAGAGATTCAAGAATTGACCGACCGAGAGTTTCTTACCATCACCCAACTGCACCACCTCGGCTATATCACGCACCGCGTCTATCACCTTCATCTGTGGATTAAAGGTCATACCTTGCTGGCTGTAATAGCCAAAACGGACGGTCTCTCCAATATCAAACACACCCGAATCCGGCATCTCCTCGCCCACCAGCATCTTCACGAAAGTGGATTTTCCAGTTCCATTATTTCCTACAATACCTAGTTTCTCATATCGGTTGAAGGTATAATTGAAATCATCCAAAATTTTCAAATCGCCGAATGCCTTACAAACATGGTTGGCTTCGAATATTTTGCTTCCGATATAACTAGCCTTCACATCCAATTTCACCGTGCCTGTCGCACGAGGCGCATTCACCTTTTTCTCTAAGTCATGAAATGCATCAATACGATATTGCGCCTTGCCCGCGCGTGCTTGCGGCTGACGTCGCATCCAATCCAGCTCCTTTCGGAAGAGGTTGTTCGCCTTCTGCAACTCTGCGTTTTGCACATCAATACGTTCCTGACGTTTTTCCAAATAGTAGGAGTAATTACCCTTATAACTAAACAACTGCTCTTGATCCAGCTCCAAGATGTCGCTGCAAACTCGGTCCAAGAAGTAACGATCGTGGGTCACCATGAGCAATGCCATACGAGAACGGCGTAGGTAATCCTCCAGCCACTCCACCATCTCTAAATCCAAGTGGTTGGTAGGCTCGTCCAAGATCAAAAGTTCGGGATTGGAGACCAAGACTTTCGCCAATGCGACACGCTTCACCTGACCACCCGACATGACTGCCAACTCCTGATCCAAATCCACAATCTTCAACTTGCCTAACATCTGTTTCATTCGGATAGGATCTCCTGTGCCAGTACAAACATCCTCCACAGTCTTGAATCCGTCCAATTTGGGATCTTGAGGCAAGAATCCGACATTCAAATCACTCCTGAAAGTGACCTTTCCCGCATCGTACGATTCATTGCCCGCGATGATATTAAGCAGGGTACTCTTGCCCGCGCCGTTCTTCGCGATCAAGGCCACACGTTGTCCTTCGAATAGACCGAAAGATATATTCTTGAACAGGAAATTGTCTCCGAATGATTTTGCCAGGTTTTCCACCTGTAGATAATTTAACGCCATACTTACAACAAAAAGGGGAACTTTTTGGATTCCCCGTTATGAATATACAAAGTGACTGAACAGTTCCGTTCAATCATATACAGATTCTATGGTCATTGCTCACATTGAAGAGCATATCAGCCCTGGCGGGCATCTCATTTAGGATGTGGCGCGTCAAACGCTCATAATGCGAGATAAAGCGCTTCACCTCTTCATCGGTCATCACACGAAGGTTCTTTTGTCCTTGGGTTTTGATACGCAATTTCTCCTCCTGCAAAGCACGCCATTCGTATACCTTGTCGAAAGAGGGAACCTTCAACATCACCAATAAATCCAAACGATTGAACAACGATTTGTAGTTATCCTCCAGTTGGCTGTTCACATAACGACGCCAAACACAGTAAGGATCCTCATCTCGTTCCAAAGCGTTCACAGGGGTCAACAGTTCCGTCTCCTTCTGCTCCACCGCACCCATGAACCAACCGTCGAATATAATCACATCAGGACGTCCCACAAATTGGTCCCACGCTGCACGGGGGAATGGATCGTCCATCGCCTTATTGAACCTAGGGATCAATGTCACATCTTTGGGGCCAGCCTTGCAAAGCGCGTCCAGCGTATCTTCGCCCAACTTGACATCGTGCGTGCCAGGCACTCCCCGCGTCACCAAGAGCGGATGGATCTCCTTCGCCAAACGTTCCCGTTCCTTGCGGCTCAAATAGAGATCATCGATGCTCAACTGGACCACTTTCTGACCAAACGCATTCTCCAATACAAGTTGAAGCAACCTTCCGAACGTGGTCTTACCAGCCCCCTGCGCGCCATTCACACCAATGATGTGTGTTCTTGCATCCGTATTGAAACCCATGCGAATCATATTCGCCATCGGCATATAGACCCGGTCCAAATCCTCCATAAGGCTATCATCCAACATCAACTCTTGGAGTGTCTTACGAAAAATCTCACGCATAGCACTTTCAGAAACATTCATAGGCTTACCTCCTCAATATTCGTTGTAACAACATTTTGAGTTCATCGTTCGGCTCCGCTCCCTTGGTCATCAAGAAGGTACCATCTTTATCAATCAAGAAGAAAGCGGGAAGACTCTTGACGCCAAATAGTTTCTTTACCGCATCGGAATCCTCCACCAGCCAGAAATTCATCTTCCCTCCAAATCGCTGCGACAAACGAGCGACCTGATCAGGTTGATCATAAAGGAAGATATTGACAATATCAAGGTCCTTACCATATTCATTTTGGAAACGCATTAAAACATTCAAATCCTTTTGCGTCTGGTCAATGAAACTATTTCCGAAGTTCAGATAGATGTAACGTCCCTTGAAATCAGAGAGGTTACGCATCTTACCGTCCACCGAACGTGCCACCAAGTCAGGGGCCTCCATGCCTGGCAAATTGGAAGAGGCTCCATTTAAAATCTCCGTCAAGATATCACGGTTGTATTCCAACTGGATGGCGCCACCCAAACTACGCAACATCTCATACACTTTGGTACGGTCATATTCCGGAGCATTCAACAAATCGTACAACCACTTGATCGCCACCAACTCGCCTAAAACCTGATTGTTGATGCCATAGCGATTCTTGATGTTCAAGAGATACATCTTCACATTGCCCTCCTCTATGATACGGGAAAAGGTCAAGGCCTGCTCACGATCGTAAGCGGATTGTTTGATAAAATCATTAAAAAGTGTGTTGAACAGATCCCAAAACGCGGGGTTCTCCACATCGATATCCTTACCATTCAACTCCTTGATGATCTTGTTTTGGTTGACATTCTGCGCCATATTCAGAATGAGCATACAGCGGTAATCCAGATAATCGGCCAAGAAACGTTTCGACTCAAAATCAGGGAAAATCTCTCGGATCTCAGCCACCGATTTCTTCAAGGAATCGGGGCTTGCGCCATAAACAAGATGCCTCATCGAATAAAAATCGAATGCATCTTCAAACTCCATCACCTGTGCATTGATATCCCCGTGTTTCAAACGGACGATATCCAGCATATAATCTGTCGGTTTGTAGTAAGGGTCTAATTTTTGGGACAATGTACGCTCCTGACGAGGAAGCAATTTAACCTCATACTGGGCACCCGGTTCCAAGAAAACATATCCGCGGGAGGTCTCGGTAGGAATAAAGGCCTGCATCGTCTGCGTCACGTCAAAAGAGAAAGAAAAGGCTCCCGAAGAATCAACCATACAAGAGGAAAGAACCCTTTCACCCGCCACCATCAAATTGGTATTACACCTCATCTCCAACTGTTGTCCCGCATAGGATGGGGCCACACCAAAAATCTTCACATCCTTCGCCAACAGCGAAAAAGGCAAAGAAAATAGGAGCAATATGTAAAAAAACTTTCTCATTCTGATAATTAATAGACAAATATATAACTATTTTTGCGAACATTAAATATATAAAATTATGAATAAACATTTTTTGTTAGCCTCAGTGGCTAGCCTTTTCCTGACAGCTACAGTCGCATTGACATCATGCTGCGGCAATTGCGGTAACGCAGGTAACAACACATGTCCAAACATCGACAGCGCAGAGGTTGTGCTCCAAGCCATCCAAACCCGCACCAGTGTACGTGACTACCAAGAGACTCCTGTGGAGGATTGGAAGGTAGAAAAGATTCTCCGCGCAGGCATGGCCGCTCCATCCGCTATCAACAAGCAACCTTGGAGTTTCACCGTGGTGAACGACAAGGCGCTTCTTCAACAAATCGCCGACTCCGCACAAAACGCGCACATGGCGGCAAAAGCACCTATGGCTATCGTAGTTTGCGGTGATATGACCAAAGCGATCGAGGATGAGAAGATCCGCGAGTTCTGGGTACAAGACGCGTCTGCCGCTACCGAGAACATCCTTTTGGCTGCCCACGCCTTAGGATTGGGTGCTGTCTGGACAGGTTTCTATCCAAACTTGGATAAGGCGAAGATGATGGGCAGAATGTTGAACATGCCATCTTCACAAATCGTGCTTTGCGTCATTCCAATGGGTTATCCAGCTGAGAATCCAACGCCTAAAGACAAGTGGATCCCTGAGAATGTGCACTACAATGTTTGGAAGTAAGCATTGATACAACACAAATAAAAAAAATCACAGCCTTTCGGTTGTGATTTTTTTTGCGGTTTCAGGGTGAATGCAATTCGCCCCTACCGCAGGTGGAATCGTTGGACGTCTCTAACGTGGGTGCACGATTTTCTCCTCTATAATTCCACATATTTGTATGATTCATCGAAACTCATTATCTTCGTATTATAAAACATCTGCCTCTTGTTCAGATGTCTATCTGTTTAACTATAAAATATCATTATGCAAAAAGAAACTACCCAAGGTGAGATTATTCTCTACCAACCCAACGAAAGTTTGAAACTGGAAGTACAAATTGAGAATGAGACCGTTTGGCTATCACAACAACAAATGGCAGATTTGTTTCAAACGACTAAACAAAATATAAGTTTACACATTAATAACATTTTCAAAGAATCTGAGTTAAAACAGAATTCAGTTGTCAAGGATTACTTGACAACTGCCTCTGATGGGAAAAAGTACAAAACGAAGCTTTACAACCTCGATGTTATCATCTCCGTTGGATATCGTGTAAAATCGCAACGGGGCACACAGTTCCGCATCTGGGCTAACTCCGTCCTCAAGGAGCATCTACTCCGTGGGTATTCCATCAACCGCCAACTAGTGGCGCTACAAGAACGTACTGACGAACGGTTCCAGAAGGTGGAGCAGAGATTGGACGAGCACCAAAAACAAATAGACTTCTTTATAAAAACCAACCTACCGCCACACGAAGGCTGTATTTTCGAGGGTCATCTGCTCGAAGGCAGAGAGGTGGCCGAAAGTATCATCCGGACGGCACAACACGAGGTGATACTGATTGACGCCTATGTGGGAGCAGACACGCTGCACATTCTGGAGGCTAGGCAACCCAATGTATCAGCCACGATCTACACGGAGCGAATAGGTCCGAACATACGAACGCTACAAATGAACCATGAGGCCGAATATGGCACAAGCCGACACATAGAGATACTCTCCTATCGGACCCATTTTCACGACCGATTCCTAATCGTTGACGATACCGTCTATCACTTTGGTGCCTCTCTCAAAGACCTCGGCAAAAGGCTCTTCGCCTTTGATATCATCCATCTGCCCAAGGCGTTGATTTTGGGACAAGTGGTATAGCACTATAACATAGGTGATACAGCCTTCCAGGCTGTGGTGCATCTTTAACCGATGGCGATGCCCCCGGTTACTCAGATAGTGCCTTTCAGGCACAGGGGTGCGAAGCCTAGTCATAATTCTTAACTCTTAATTCTCTACACCAACGGCGGTTCCCCCTCCCTTTGGCGGAACACCAGCCACACACAGCTATAGGCGAGATCGTTGGACATATCTGCCGTGGGTGGTACGATTGTATTTTGTGTAATAAATACATATTACCGATATTTTTTTCTATCTTTGCATCCAGAATCGCTTGTTTTGCAAGAGTTTTATCTATTTTGTTTAATCTTTAAATTCTTTTTTAACAATGGCTAAGTATATCGACTTACGCTGCGACTTCGGCTTCAAGTATTGTATGCAAGACGAGATCGTGATGAAATCTTTCCTGAACGCTATTCTTGAGGATGAAACCGACAGAATAACGAGTGTCAAATTTGAAAATGTCGAGGTTCCAAGAGAGAACGGACGACAGCGAGGTGTCACGTTCGATCTCCTGTGTACGACCGAGAAGGAGGAAAAGATCCTGATCGAGATGCAGAACGCCTCACAGACCTATTTCAAGACGCGGGCGACGTTCTATGTCTATCAGCTCATGAAGAATCTAATCCCGAAGGGCTTCAAGTGGGAAAAGATGGAGCAGGACATTCCACGAATCTTCGGCATCTTCATCATGGGGCAGAGAGATGCGTTTCTCTCTAAGGCGGTGACACGGACGAGCGTCTATGACCGAGACGAACTTACCGAGTTTTGGGACCGCAATCACAATTTTTATATATCTATTCTTATGAATTTTCAAAGTAAAATTTTATAAAATGTGATGATTTCTTTAAGAAACAAGTTTGTATTCTTTTGAATATGGAGCATCTCTTTTTATGACAGAAAACATTCGAGCTACAATTTTTGCTCGAATCA
>JAZRZA010000014.1:0-91017 GCA_045601045.1 Paludibacteraceae bacterium | reverse complement strand
GATCCTTCGCATGGTTGGAAAACTTCAGAAGACTGGTTATCGACTATGAGTTTCATGCGGAAACCGCAGTGGCTATGATTCAATTAGCCTTCTGTTTTCTGATGCTTAACAAAATATTTTAGAAAAATTTAAACAGCTTCTAATAATTCCTAAAGAATTAACATCTTTCTGTCCCCCTTTCGTATTATAAAATTTTAAAGAAAAACCAGTTTCTAATATTTCTTTTGATTGAAAACTATCATAAGCATTCGTTTCACTATTATATGCACCTTCCCAACCTGATATATATTTATCTCCATTATTTAACTTGGATTCTTTAGTAAAAAGAGGATTATCTTCTTTATACAACCTTACATCGTTTTCAATATCTTCTTTGTTTATATTAGGACATAATACAGAAAGACCCGCGATATTCGCCTTTCTTATTGTTGTAGCCTCATTCCATTTTTCTCTATCGTCTGTAATCCTAAGAAACTTGTAAGAACCCACATTATCTATCGTTGTGGGCTCATTCCATCTTTTACTCATTTCAGGAGTAATCTCAAAGGCGAACTCCTTATCGCTCTTATTGTCAATCCAAACATACCCAACTGTTTCTTCTCCTTTTGTATTTGTATAGGTGCATTCATAGCCATCCCTCCCATCTGGGTCCATCATTAACACCGGATTCCCTGCGCAATAGTTATACGGGCTCATCCCCGCATATTTATCAGCCAACGGATCCACACTCAACCATCTGCCGATTCGTGTATCCAACAGTCTATAATCGGTAGTGTAAACATCGTTCGCCAAGTCGAATTCCTTCTCATATCCATTAAACCCATACCTATACCCTCCATCTGCTGTTAACTTCGAATACTTCCTCCCATCCATCTCCATACCGAACGGATAGTAATCCGTGAGGCTGAGAATCTGGGCGGAACCATCAGTTGCCTTATTACCCGATACCACTGCAAGTACGTTACCCAAATGGTTGGTCAACTCGTAACGCTTCTCACCTGTGCTTACTTCTTGGGTGGAATTTTCGCCATTCGTTGATGCAACCAGCAGGTTGCTGCTACGCATACCCAGTCGCTTTGCACCATAGAGGTGTAGCTCCGAGAGGTGGAGTTTACAAATCGCATTTGTTGGCAAATAATACATATAAGTGTCAGCTTGATTGTCAATCTTTGCAAAGATAGCATAGCGGTTTAATAAACAGTCATGTCTATTCCTTTTTTTTGATATAAAGGCCCTTTTTACAATTACCTGGCCACTTTAATAAGATTTCCACATTGGCTTAAATCTAAAACATTGATTTTGTTTCTACTACAATCCAACACACGCAAGTTTTTACACGCACTTATGTTTATGCTTTTGATTTACTGATTACGCCGCCGTCTCGGCTCTCCGTTATCACGCCGTTACCCGTCACCGAATAGTAGGTGCCCGAAGGCGTGGTTGTCGTCGCCGTCACCACGCTCAGGCGGATGGCTTCGCCTCCTCGGTCCTCCCAGGTGATGGCGTGGGATGGATAACTAAGGAGGAGCAACAGGAATGATATAATCATTCTGAGTGTCCTACCTGGGTGTGTA
Organism: Paludibacteraceae bacterium; assembly: GCA_045601045.1. Classification (GTDB taxonomy): domain Bacteria; phylum Bacteroidota; class Bacteroidia; order Bacteroidales; family Paludibacteraceae; genus UBA1181. Next base: position 89,443 of record JAZRZA010000014.1, on the reverse strand, counting down.
TGATGTATTTTTTCTAATATTTTCAATTTTATTCTATCTTCAAAATTTTTTCAAGTGCCAGGCAGTCTTTCGCCCGCTCATAATCATAAAACTTCTCAGCATGGTTCAGGTAAATCAAACTTCCTCCGGTTTCATCTTGCTCAACAATATACTTTTCACCTAAATTCAAGCCCTTTTTATGTGTATAAGATATCCAACCGAAGTGGTTACCACTTTTTAAGTTTTCAAAATTTGTCGTTTGAACACAACCATAATCTGGTACGAAATATTTTAATATATACCTCAAAAGCTTCAATAAAGTGTCTTTGTCAAACAGATCTGTGGACTCATAGTCAAAAAAACAATGAGCAGTGAACAAACCTTGTAAATCATTAGTATAAATATCTAAAGACATTGGTTTCTCCTCTTTATCTTCATTATATAGGCTTATCCTATAGCCGAGTCCACTATATCCTCCTTCATCCATTTCCCTTTTATAACCACGTAACAGTTTCTTTTTGATATACGGTTGGGAAACCTCAAATTTCTTACTCAAAGCATCCTTTCTACTCTTTCCCAAATTACACCATCCTCTCAAAAAAGGAAATTTTGTTTCTAGTTCCATTAAGAAATTATATACTAAATCCGTCATTTGGTCAATCGTCAGCGGATTGTTCCAATAGAATCGAATACTTACCTGATCATGTTCACACTGTTCCATTCCCTTTTATTCTATTATTTTTTGAAATACTACCTCAATGTTTATTTTTTCCGTAAAGCATCTTGAAAAATGTGTAGTCTTCCGTTTTAATAAGTATTGGATGGTTACTCACTTTTCTTTCGCATAGCGAAATTTTCCGCTGTAGACGGGATTGCAGTTACCATTTTGTATTTAAACGCCTAAACTTTCCCGCTGAATTTCAGCGGATTCTCATAATGGGCGTTATATGCATATTATTTCAGAAGTACTATTTATGAATTTGTCAAGTACAACAAGAAGAGACGTCCTACTCACATTATTCTTACCTGTAACGAGGGAAAGTTCCTTTTGGAGGTCGATGCTGAAATTCTTAAGCAAACGAAAATTATCTGCTGTGATGCGTTTTACAAACATACTTATTCTATTTGGTGGCAAATTGAAACTCCATACATTTTTAGCAAACATGTATTATCCACACGCCGGCATTATCCTTACCTTCACGTTTCAAGACACCTTTCTCTTTCAATACAGAAAGATCTCGTTCTATTGTGCGTGGACTCACCGACAAAGTCTCCGACATTTGTTTGGCGGTGATTGAAGGAGACTCCTTGATAATATTGAGGATTACTTGCTGACGTTCAGTGAGTTTTGTCTCCGATATATCACCGACATGGTCTCTGACATTTATGTCTGTCGGAGAGGCAAAGATGATGGTTTGGAATTGGGTCGGTGTGGACTTGAACATTGGCATCAACTCGTCTGTATATCCTTCGAGAGCTTTGGTCTCATTGCAGATACGAGTGAGACCACTGCCTCGCTTCTCCATATAGTTGAGTTGCGCCATAACGTTGGCGAGTATTGGATTACGCCTTTCTGAAGATACGTCGTCAATATCAAGATTCTGTATTAACATACCATTGTACATACCTCCTGGCGAGGTGACAGTAAGTCTATCATCATAAATATCAAGATGAACCTCCCCACCCATTACTGTGTAGTCTCTATGAATGAAGTGGTTTACCATAGCCTCAAGAACTGCACGCTCAGCATACTCAGGTTTATTCTTACGTCCATTAGGTAACTTCTCCCAGCCTTTTCGCGTGTTGGCTTTTACGAAGTTCATTGCTTCGCGAAGGAGCATGAGAATATTACCCGTAAACTCGACATCGTTGATAGCATCACTCTTGTCTTTACCATCCCAACGTGTGCAATATAAACGTGATTGCCAAAGAGGACAGTCATCAGCAAATAAGGCTCCTGCATTTGTTAGCGTATCAGCACCCGTAACGAGCCCAAAAGAAACAAGGAATTTCTTATTCCAATCCTGAGTTGTACGTTTTTTGAACTCATTTGCAAGAATAATGAAGGTATTGTCTTCTGCCTTGTAATCAGTAGCCAAGGAATCGTATGTCTTATTGGAACCTTTCAGTACAAGCCTTACCATCTGTTCTGCCGTTGCAGGGATGCTCTCGTCACCAACACGAACAAATGCAACACGTTGTCCATCACCAATGTAGTAGTATGGTGTGTAATTGCCAGAAGAGACCTTCACTTGTAGCAGATCAAGACTGTCAATAGTTAGTGGAATCATCTCCACCTCTGGCAGGGGATCCATGTAATCACGAATCTTGCTGCTGATAGTCTCGCATACATGCTGTACATCAGAGAGACCTTTTACAACGCCATCGTTGTCCACACCAAAGAATAAAGAACCTCCTAAGCCATTGGCAAAAGCACTTATGCTCTTCAGCCAACTCTTTGGTTTCTTTTCTTCAAGCATTACCTTGAAATCGTATGCGGTACATTCGCTTATAAGACTATCTATCTTCATCAGTCTTTGTGTTTTGTTGATTTGTGTTTTGTTGTGGAAACGCCATCTGTAAGAATCTATTGGTGAGATTAGAACCTTGCATTAGATTATCATAGGCTTCTTGAGCCCAGAACAAGTAATTGTCCCACAATCCTGTAGACACTTCGGTTTTTAGTTCTTCCAGTTTATCTTTGTCAGGAGTGCCGTCATTATGGAAATACATGTTTGATGTTACCTGATACTTAAATACACAAATAGCTTTCTTATGGCTTGGCGAGCAGGAGGATACATTTGGACCTCGTCAAAAACAATAACCGAATCACGCTCGTGCAAAACAACTGATTTCAAGAGTTTCAGCCTAGTAAAGAACATGTCGATGTTGGATATGTCCTCAAACAGTTCCAACTCTGCTTTAGAAGCATTGGCAAAATCAATGCTAACGAAACTCTTGTATTCGTTTTCGGCAAATTGCTGAACAACTGTGGATTTTCCAACACGGCGCGCCCCTTCGATTAAGAGAGCTGTTTCACCGTTAGATTGCTTCTTCCAAAGGAGCATTTTATCGTAAATTTTTCTCTTGAAATACATATTACCATAATTAACTATAAATCAGATAATAAACATAAAAATAGCAAATTTCCGCAAGTTTTACAATACAAAAATAACAAATTCCCGCAAGTTTCATACTGCAAAAATGGCAAATTTCCGCAAGTTTCAATGCACAAGTTCAGAAAAATCGGCTCTTATTCTCAAACATTAGCCAAGTCAATCATCAACCTATTGGTTTTGCGAACCTATCGTTTGTTTTGTTCGCTATCATTTTCCCAAGGCGACGCTGCGCTTGCCATTGGCTATGTGATTTTGCCCTTTCAGTGCGTAGCTTTTCATCCTTATTGATATGCTCTGTGTCATTCCATCATTTCGCCCTGAAGGGGCAAAAACGAAGAAGTCAGATGGGTAGAGGTGTTTTAAAGTCCTATCATTTCCTATATGTTAAATCCTATGCTAATCTTACATATTTTCCAATTAATGAATTCTCGGCAATATATTTTATATTGCTAAACTCGGTTGTCGCTAAAATATGATTTAGAAATTCACTGACAAGACTTTTATCCCAACCTGCACAAGCAGCAATCAAGCCATACCGTGGATCACCATATCCTTTTTCTTCATTAATGCCAAAATTCCAGGCAAAATCAATTATGGTTTTAATATCCGAAGCACAAGGCTGCATCTTATCATAGCCTAAAGCATTAAACATACCATATACCAATGAAAATCTGGCAGAGCTTAGTCTTGTAAGAATCTCAGATACGTCGGAAAGATCTTTCCTTTTTAGCCTAATTAAAGCAAGCCCAGCCTCAAAGGTAATTGCATCATGTTCTTCATTTGCGTCCGCTATACCCTCTATCAAAGGAAGAGCCGCCTTATATTGATTAAGACCGATACATTTAATCAATACGCATATAGTTTCCCAGGATCTTTGACCTTTATTCAATTGATTTTTAAATGATTCCACAACCAAGTCTTCCAATTCTGGCATCAAATCTTTTTGTAAGAGACGGGCAGCCTTTCTTACATCTGTTGTTTTCTTACTTGATAAAAGTTCCTTTATATTATTCATTTCCTTTTTGTTTATTGATTATGCTCTATTAAAGAGGCATAACTAGATTCTTATGATTCCATTGCTCCAGCACGATTCTCGCATTCGACGAAACAAAAGGAACATTCTCTTTTTGTAAATCTTCTAATGTTTTCACACATTCAACTTCCTCCGATTTTGAAAAAATCAAATAGGTTGCAGACCAACATCTTACACAACTATATGGAGATTGTAACAATGGTTTAAGTTCCAGAATGAGATCATGATCCTACGTTAGATATTTCAGGGATGGTAAATAAAAAACTAAAGGTATTGGGTTTGATAAGTGATAGTATTGCCAAGATACTTTTCATACATCTTGTCCATTATTAGCCTAAGTTCTTTTACAAACTCTTCGAGACGTTCCTCATCGTATTTTAGTTCGAAAACATCATCAGCTTCATCATGTCCCTTTTGTCCTAAACGGTATTTCCATACACATATATGAACAATCGTCTCTTTTTTCAACTTAAATAAGCCAACTCGTTTATTTTCCCAACTCAGTGTAAAACCAATGGTAAATCGATAAAATCTGTCAAGCGATTTTAATTTGTAAATTGATTTCTTCCAATTCGTTACATTCATAAAATTCCCAGCCACCGATCTTTTTGATTAATGGCGGAACTGTAATCGATTTCAGTTTGGCTTTAAATAGTGTAATCCAGCATAGTCATCATACTATTGAAAACATTTCCTTGGCATAATCGTAACTTAAGCTATAGATTTCGACCGACCAATCATGTTTTTCTGCGATGGTTTGACAGAGTTTTTCCAAATTATACTTTTGCTTGTTCATGTCAATGAATTGCTTGAAAAGAACAAAGGCCTCTTCCTTCGTGAATGTTTCTTTTGGAACAAAATCGTAATATTCCTTCGCAAGTTCGCTGTTTTTTAACTTCTTATTCATCAAAGCAGAAGTGGCGATCTTCATGTCTTCTTTAAATGCCTGTGCGCATTCGTCAGTTTCCTCTGAGGTATATCTGTTCAAAAAAAAGACAATCGAGAAAAACAACGATTCATATGTGAAAAATGTCTCCAGCAAAATTGCGTCTTCTTCAGCGTCCGTGTAATCAAATTCACACACTTTACGGTAATAAACGACGCCATTTTTAATGTCGTCTAAGTTAAACTTTAACGTGAACGATATTTGATTGTCAAATGCTTGATAATCCTCTACACATGTTGTCATGTCAATGTCTGCCTGAGAAACCTTTTCCTCAAGTTCGTTAAAAGAGAAAAGGCACGGTAATTGTTTGCATATTTTCTTGAATTGTTTCAAAATGTTGGCTCCTTCTTTCGGCTTCACTTCCACCGAGAAATAGGATTCAAACTCTTTCGTTTTTGCGTTGACTTCTTTGCTTTCCCACTCTGCAAACTTTTCACTTTTTTCTTTTTTGATTTTTTCTAACACCTGTAAATTCTCTTCTTCAAGAGATTCAAAAAAAATATCGGTAAACACTATGTAGGGTTTCACAGAAACAAATTTACCCCCCCCATGGTGCATAAATCCCGTAGAAGATAATATTTGCATTTGCGCTTTCCGTAGTTGGCCTCATCCTCTTTTACTACGGAGTCAAATTTCTCGTAATTAATGGAATAGGCATCAATGATTTGTGAAATTTTTTCATCGTATAATACCCAGTCTCCTTTTTTGAATTCCATATTACTGCTGTTTAAAGTGAATCGTCTTTTGTTAACTTAGTATTGCAAATATAGCTTAATCATCACATATTTTTAAGCGACAATGCCAGATAGTTTGACTTGTAATGTTTCAACGAAGGATTCTTGGAAAAGAAGTCGTTTGCCTTTTTCGACAAGATGTCCAAATCAACATTATTCTCTTGGCGTTTTATCTCACAAAAGTCTATCACCTCATCTATTTCATTGACGGCAATCAAATCAATCTCATTTTCTCCAGAACGGTCCCAATATCCGCCTATTGAAGTGTATATCTGCTTTTCCATAAACAACTTATGGAAATAACGTTCCAAAATGATTCCTGAAAATACGGGAAAATCACGTGTAACCACATTTTTCAGCAAAGCAATCGACCCTGATTCAATGTAACGTTGGTATTTGTGAACGAAACGGAACCAGAAGTAAAGGAAATTATCCTGAATATAATATCGGGTTTGCTTACTGTTAGGTTTGGAGAAAATAGGCTGTTTCATCTTAATGATGTCATAGTCTCTATCCAACTTAACCAAATAACCTCCCGTCTCCACATTTCCCAAATAGGACTCTATTTCACCTCTCGAACAAAGACCTCGAGCTATACATTCAAGAATAGAGAAATAGACGGTGTATTCTTTGCCGAACTCCTCAATAAGCACATTCTTTCCTTCCAGTAGGAAAAGCGAGTCTTCCTTGAACACCAAATCAAGCATGGCATCTATTGTGAAGCACCTATTCTTCATCATTAGCTCCACATACCAAGCAACTCCTCCCGTAAGCGCATAAAGAGCAAGCAGGTCATCTTTCTCATATTTTGAATAATGATCAGATAGGATTTCCTTCAAGACATTCACACCGAATGGTTTCAATCGAAGGATATTTCCAGCTCTTCCAAAGAGAGGTTCCTTGCTGTTTTCAAAAATCTTATGCATCAGAGAGTTCACCGAACCACTTATTAGGAGGTTCATTTTACCCTTCTTATGATGCAAGTCCCAATATTTCTGCATATCCCCATACACAGAAGGGTTCACTCTAAGGAATTCTTGAAACTCGTCTATTATCAGATTAAAGTGGTGCTCTTTAGATATCAGCAACAGCGACTCAAACAATTTGCCGAACGACGAAAAATCGCCAATCATCAAACCCAACTTCTCACGAACCTCTTCAACAAAATCTTTACAAAGCAATGACTCTGATTTACGAGAAACGAAAAAATAGAGCGTTGTCTGACCTTCACAAGCTTTGAGCAAAAGTTGCGTCTTGCCAATACGTCTTCTGCCAGTGACTACAGTCATCTGACTTTCTTCGTTTGACATTCTCTCCACTTCGGAGAGAAGTTTCATCTCTTTATCTCTGTTATAAAATTTCATAATATACAATTATCGTAACCTACATTACCGTAACCCACGTTACGATAATGCAAATATACGAATTTTCGGCAAATGCCACATGACCTACAGAACCAGTTTTCGTTTTAAAGTTATATAATTTCTTGTATGTTAATTTAGGAATAAATGTAATTTTGTTATTTAAAAATTACGGAATAAATGTATATTTGTAGTGTGTAAAATATGGAATAAATGTAAATTCAGCATAAATGAGGCGTAGAATAGAAAGAAAATTAGAGAGTTACCTCAACGGTGATTCAAATAAGATGCTTGTGGTCGATGGCGCAAGGCAGATTGGAAAGTCTTTCATCATAAGGCAGGTTGGAAAACGAATGTTTCCCAACTATATCGAGTTGAATATGGAGGAAGACAAACAGCATGATAGACTCTTTGCTGAAGCCAAGACTGTAGAGTCTTTTTATCTTGCTCTAAGTTCTATTGCTGGAGACAAAATGGGAAATGCAAAGGACACTCTTGTTTTCATTGACGAGATACAGGCGTACGACCATCTGCTTACATTGTCTAAATTTCTGATGGAAGATCATCGTTTCACCTATATAGCAAGCGGTTCTTTGCTTGGTGTGACATTGCGGAAGACTCAGTCCGTACCTGTCGGCAGTATCGAACAAATCCACATGAGTCAATTGGATTTTGCGGAGTTTCTTTGGGCGAACAATGTTGGGGAAGATGCGATAAACGAAATGCGCAGATGTTTTGAGCAAAAGAAGACTCTGTCAGATGCCATTCATGAAAAAATAATGGGTTTGTTCAGAGTCTATCTTCTTGTCGGTGGTATGCCTGACGCCGTTAACACATATATCAAGGAGCATAATATTGCAAAGGTGCGCAAGGTGCAGGAAGATATCATGAACCTCTATTTAGCTGATGCCGCCAAGTATGAAAAAGACTCGAATAAAAAACTTAAGATTCAGCGTATTTATCAGATGATTCCGTCGAATATGGAAAATAAGAAGAAGCGCATCAAGGTAAAGGATATAGAGGGGTTGGAAGGGAAAAGGACAAGTGACTATCAAGATGAATTTGAGTATCTTATTTCATCTGGTATCGCTCTGGAAACTTTTGCCATAAGCCAACCTACTTATCCGCTCTCACAAAACGCGGGAAAAAATTTGCTAAAACTATATCTTAATGATGTTGGTATCTTTACTGGAATCTTGTATCGCAACAACATAAAACCTGTGTTGGAGGATATTCGAAGCATAAATCTTGGGGCTGTCTATGAGACCGTCGTGGCGCAAGAACTGAAGTCGAAGGGCTTCCGTCTCTATTACTACGACAATAAGAGAATCGGGGAGGTGGACTATTTGATAGACGATTGTGACTCTTTTTCCGCTCTGCCACTTGAGATAAAATCAGGCAAGGACTATACGGTCCATAGTGCGTTGGATAAATTTCTTGCTGTTCCGGATTATAATGTAAAGCAAGCTTATGTATTGTCTAATGAGCATAAATGCTTTACAAAGGACAATGTGACCTATATGCCAATATATAACATTATCTTTTTCAATCCAGATGGCGCGTCCCAAGAAGAGGATTTGTACTTTTAGACAAATAAACATGAAGGGAAATTCCTCCTCATGCCCTCATCAGGCACACCCTCTTCCTATTTTTGCGGATAATTAATTATACCATAAAATGATGGATATGGAAGAGAACAAATTTAACGTGTTGAAAACAACCGAGCAACTCCAAAAGATTTATCCCGATGTGTTTACCTCTCCGCAAACCGCTAATTGGATAGAAGCGATTTTTGAGGTGTTGAATGATGGGACCGAAGATTTCATACAATATTTCTTTAATGGAAAGAATAGTGTTGGCTTAGAGGAATACTTGCACTTGGCTCTCCTTGGATTGAGCCACAACCAGATTGTCCGTCGGGAGAAATCCTCCTTCAACGCATTTTATGACCAAACGATAGATGCTTTGATGCAAGAAACACTTTCTATCCATCCTGACAAAGCTTTTGCGGAAAAGGTGTTGTTGACGCTTAATGTCGAAGAGGCGAACAGGGGAGGTTTGCCATTCGATTTTGAACTATGGCGGCATAGTACCATGATTAACATACAACCGATTCGAGCTAATTATTATCTCTCGACGGATTATAGCATAGGCAATAGAATTCTTATCCATGAGGATGATCTGTCTATCTTAAATAAGGCAACCTTTAAGGAGAAACAGAAGCTTTTTCTAGACCATGGTTTGAAGCACATGAAAAGTAGTCTTTTCCCGCATACCGTCCGTATTTTTCACGATTATCAAGATTGGAATGAAGTCTCCGTTGTAGATAACAAAGTGCGGATTGTTAGAAACTTCAAGGCTGTTCTCAAGCCAGTCTATGAAGAGATGAATAGGCGGAAGAGAGGTCGCTATAAATTCTGAAATTAATGATAGAACCAGACTATTATTTAAGGGTATATGTTGGATAACACGTTGGTTGTCGGTTTTAAAGTTATATAATTTCTTGTATGTTAAATCTATAAAGCATCCTTTTAAGTAAAGAATCACCACAAGTAACATAGACATAATATCAACTAAAATAAGTCATCAACACTTTTTTTATTTCTCGATAATATAATATCAATTGACTTATGACAAGCAATACGGCATGAAACATTAGATAATCACTCCATTTATAAGTAACTTTTTCTATATATCTTGGAGGACTTAACAAATAATCAAATCCAAATATCAAAAAAAGAAAAGCAAATTGTATTATACAAGTTTTAAGAATGGTCCCTCTAATGTCTGACTCTTTCTTATTTTCAACCCAAATAATAAACTCCACAAGAATAAATGGGAAATAACACCACCAAAAAGATTCTAGTTTCATTATATCATAACAAAAAGTCAAAAAATACAACAATATTTCGTATATTATAAAAACAATAGTACAAAAACCATTATCATAACAACCAGTCTCTTTTTTCATGCCTATTTCTTTTTTACAGTGAACACTAGTTTTAAAGTTATATAATTTCTTGTATGTTAAATCCTATAAGTCATATTTGACTGATTTACAACAATTTCCACCTGTTTTCTTCTAAAAAAATTCAATATTTTCCAATGGAAATAAAGATTTTTCCTCATTTTTTTGCAAGACAAATGATGCAGAGAATACTCATTCTGCTTATCTCTCACAAATATAACACTTATCTTCGCTTTCGATACATCAATCTGCTAAATTTCCATATCTACCTTATATCCAACGATTTAATTCAATGTACAATTCATGAAAACGGACAAAATGTGAAGTTCACAAACTGTCCGCACGCTTTTCCTCATCTGTCCGTCACACCCCTGAAGCTTGCCCTACCTTTGCATTGTCAACGGGAACAAACAACTCCGACGACAGCAAAAAAGATTATTAATAACAATTAAAAATTAAGTGATATGAAAAAGACATTTTTAATGATTGCAGCCGCAGTCGCATTCGTAATGGCGTTTACAAATTGTAACAAGGAAGAGGAGCACGAATTAGTAGATCCGTTGGAGGGAAATCACATGGTGGAAGCTACCATCCATGCGGAGGTTTCTGGGGCGTTCACGAAGGCTCTCGCCATTGAGTTAAACTATACGGACTTCGAGGGTAACGCGGAGACAGTGCTTGTCAACGGAAATTATGACGGAACAAACACCGTATTCGACAAGACCATCAGGACCAAAGTGGATGACAAGGAGAAGGAGGCAACTGTTAGAATCAAGACTACGTTGGGTGATATCGATACATACAAGGCAGAGGTGGCTCCTTGGGCTCTTAAGTGCAATGTGGTTGTAAAGCGTGATGGCAATGTCATCCAGAATTATGGTGATACGGAGACTGAAACAATGGCAGGAATTCCTATCTATGATCCGAATCTTATACGTGCCAATTGGGCTGATTGGGCCCACAAGATAGTCAATGACATGTTCGGTGGAGATGGAAGCAAGCAATTTGTGATCACTGTGAATCCGCAGGAGATTATCTGCGAGCTTAAATAATGTCCACCTGAATCGACATCGAAACAAGAATATTAACAATAAAGATATAAATGATATGGGAACAATTAATAGAATTTTAGGAAGCCTTATAGTGATGGCGGCACACCTTTTTCCAACCAAGATTTATGCACAGATTTACGATCATCCAGCAGAGAAACCGAACAACCAAATCGAAACGTCAGCTTTACAGGTAAGCATGCCTGAAAAGAAAGTTCGTCCGTGCATCTACAACGACGGTGAGATGCTTTATGTCGGAAATTGCGGGGGTAATGCTGATTTCAATATCTATGACATAGCTGGTAAAGTTGTGACTCACACAACAACCGCTCCTATTGAGATTTCAAACTTAGAGAGAGGCGTATATGTCTTGGAAATAAACGGGAAAGGATATAAGTTTTTCGTGTAGTAACATTAAAATGAGGAAGTAAGGTTAGATGTGAAGTTGGTATTGATCGCTGAAAGAAATTTCCCGATGAAATCGACAAATAGTTTGTATAGTCTCCTTTTCGCCAGACGAAATCATACATATAATTGGGAAAATCGTCAATATGGATTCGGGTAGGGTCCGCTATCTTTGCATCGGTTGTTAATTAATGAGGAACTATTGCTACCTGATAATAAAAAGGAGAGTCCATCGGGCTCTCCTTTTTTTATTTATGAGTTTTCTGTTATTTGCAAACACCGCAATTGCTGCAACGGGAGAGTTCTCCGCGGAAGCGTTGTTCCACCAGCATTCTGATCTTGTCTCGAACTGCCTCGATGCGGATGTTCTCCAATACATCGCTCACAAAAGCGAACATCAGCAGCATGCGTGCCTCCGATTCACTGATTCCCCTTGAACGAAGATAGAAAAGCGCCGTTTCATCGATTCTTCCCGTTGAGGCTCCGTGGCTACACTTCACGTCATCGGCGTATATCTCCAAGTGAGGTTTGGTGTACATTCTCGCCTTAGGCGACATACAGACGTTTCGGTCGGTCTGGTAAGCCTCTGTCTTGATGGCTCCCTTCGCCACCTTCACTTTGCCGGAGAAGGCTCCTACCGCTTCGTCGTTCAAGACATATTTGTAGAGCTCGCGGCTCTTGCAGTTCGGGAAGTTGTGGTTGATCTGCGTCGCGTTGTCGATGTGCTGTTTCGCGTCGCCGATCGCCATACCGCTGAGAGTGGTTTGGCAGTGTTCTCCGTCGATATCGATCTGGATATTGTTGCGGGTAAGACCGTTGTGGAGCGTAATGTCGTTGACCAATAACTCCGAACCCGTATATTGCTTCGCATAAAGTTTAGCGATGCTGACCGATTTGGCGTGGGTATTTTCCAATTTGTAGTGGTCGTAAACCGCGTTTTCACCGACAAAAACCTCCGTTACACGATTGGAGAGTTGCTCCAATTCTCCTTTGGTGTGGGCGCAGAGCAGGAGTTTTGCCTGGGCGGCTCTCTCCAAAACGATGAGGTTTCTTTGAGTACCGAGCATTGGGACGCTACCCGACATCACACAAATCAATTGAATGGGTTTCTCAATGACCACATTTTCTGGAATGTGAAGGAAGAATCCGTCTTGCGCGAAGGCGGTATTGAAGTCGGTCAATGCATCTGATCCGCATCCTGCGGCCTTGCCGTAATATTTGGAAACCAATGATGGATTGCTTTGGGCATATTCTCTGATACTTCCGATGGAAACGCCCTTTGCGCGCAATTCCGACAGTGCCTTTTCGCTTTCAGCTGGGCAATAGAAGGTGTCGTTGACGATGTAGAATAGATGGGCGTTGATGCCCGGTACATCGCAGCGGAAATCCTCTTTGAGCGCGACGCGGTTCAAATTCATTCCGTAGTTCACGCCGAAGAGATCCTTCAAGTCGGTGTATTGGTAAGCCTCCAAGCGTCGGGTAGGGAATCCCAGTCTTTCGAAAGATTCGAATGCCTTTTCCCGCAACTCATTCATCGGAGCGGCGCTGTTCTTTTTCAGTACCTCGCCGTATTGCTTGTATATATCTATGTATGATTGTTCTACAGACATATCCTATCTAATTATTCGCCTAACTCCTTTTTGATCCAGTCGTATCCCTTCTCTTCCAACTCCAAAGCCAACTCCTTGCCCGCTGTCTTTACGATTTGGCCCTTGTAAAGCACATGGACAATATCTGGTACGATGTAGTCGAGCAAGCGTTGGTAGTGGGTGATGACGATGCTGGCGTTATCCGCCTTTTTCAGTTTGTTCACGCCTGTCGCGACGATGCGGAGGGCATCGATATCCAAGCCGCTGTCGGTCTCGTCCAAAATGGATAATTTTGGCTCCAACATAGCCATCTGGAAGATTTCGTTACGCTTCTTCTCTCCGCCCGAGAAGCCTTCGTTCACCGATCGGTTCGCCAATTTGTTGTCCAACTCCACCAACTCCTTCTTCTCGCGCATGAGTTTCAAGAAATCGGAAGCGGACATCGGATCCAATCCTTTGTATTTTCTATGTTCGTTTACAGCGGTGCGCATGAAATTCACCATGCTTACGCCTGGAATCTCCACTGGATATTGGAAACTGAGGAAGATACCCTCTCTGGAACGATCCTCAGGAGAGAGTTCCAATAGATTTTTGCCGTTGAAGATCACCTCACCCTCTGTGACGGTGAAGGTTGGGTCGCCTGCCAACACAGAAGAAAGCGTACTCTTTCCGGAACCGTTAGGTCCCATAATGGCGTGAACTTCACCTGCTTTGACGGTCAAGTTAATTCCTCTCAAAATTTCTTTGCCATTGATGTTGGCATGTAAATTCTTTATCTCTAACATCGCTTTGTTAATTTTGAATGATGAATTTTGAATGATAGAAATACAAAACTCAAAACTCTTAATTCTTAATAATCTTATCCTACTGAGCCTTCAAGAGAGACTTGCAGCAGTTTTTGCGCTTCCACCGCAAATTCCATCGGCAGCTTGTTGATCACCTCCTTGGCGTATCCGTTCACGATCAATCCTACCGCATCCTCTGTGCTGATACCGCGCTGGTTGCAGTAGAATACTTGGTCTTCACTGATTTTGGAGGTGGTCGCCTCGTGTTCCACTATGGCGGACTCGTTGTTGATGTCCATATATGGGAAGGTGTGCGCGCCGCACTTGTCGCCCAAGAGCAAACTGTCGCACTGCGAGAAATTTCTCGCGCCGTCGGCGGTTTTAGAGACGCGGACCAATCCGCGGTAACTATTTTGGCTGAATCCAGCGGAGATTCCCTTGGATACGATATGGCTTCTGGTGTTTTTGCCCAAGTGGATCATCTTGGTTCCTGTATCGGCTTGCTGGTAGTTGTTGGTGACCGCCACGGAGTAGAATTCGCCAACGGAATTGTCGCCGAGCAATACGCAACTTGGATATTTCCAAGTAATGGCGGAACCTGTCTCCACTTGTGTCCAAGAGACTTTGGAAGAGATGCCCTTGCAGAGGGCTCGCTTGGTCACGAAGTTGTAGATACCACCCTTACCCTCTTTGTCGCCTGGGTACCAGTTCTGAACGGTGGAGTATTTGATCTCCGCTCTGTCGTGCGCCACCAACTCTACGATGGCAGCGTGCAATTGGCTCTCGTCACGCATTGGAGCGGTGCAGCCCTCCAAGTAGGAGACGTAGCTGTCGTCGTCCGCCACGATCAAGGTACGCTCAAACTGTCCGGTTTGGGCGGCGTTGATACGGAAGTAGGTGGAGAGCTCCATTGGGCAACGGACACCCTTTGGAATATAGACGAATGAACCGTCGCTGAATACCGCTGAATTGAGTGCGGCAAAGTAGTTATCTGTGTAAGGAACGACTGTTCCGAGGTATTTCTTCACCAAATCGGGATAATTCTTCACCGCCTCGTTGAAGGAGCAGAAGATGATACCCAACTCTGCCAAATTCTCGCGGTAGGTGGTCTTCACGGAGATACTATCCATGACCGCATCCACAGCCATTCCCGCAAGGTGCTTTTGCTCCTCCAATGGAATACCTAATTTGTCGAAGGTCTTGAGCAATTCAGGATCGATCTCCTCCTCGCTCTTGGGCGCGTTCTTTTTAGGAGCGGCGTAGTAGTATATATCTTGGTAGTCGATCTCCGGAATGGAGAGGTGAGCCCAATGCGGCTCTTTTAGTGTCAACCAGTGGTGATAAGCCTTCAGGCGGTACTCCAAGAGCCATTCAGGTTCCTCCTTCTTTTGGGAGATGAGGCGTACCACCTCTTCGTTCAAACCTTTGCGGATCACTTCGGTTTCGATGTCTGTGACGAAACCATATTTGTAATCCCCTTTGGTGATTTTATCTACGATGTTATTATTGTCGTTCATACTCTTTCACACATTTCGAATGCGTCTAGCCATAAAAGGAAAATAGGAGTCTGGCATGCCATTCTCCCATCGTCCCGGCAGGAGATCATCTCTCCTGTTGAAAATATTTTTGGTTTAGAGGGAGATTGGCAACTCTCTCTTGATACTTTGTTCCAAGCAGATAAGTGTCTCAGTTGCTGATACACCCTTGATGCTTTGGATTTTACCATTCAAAAGTTGCATCAAGTGCTCGTTATCCTTCGCATACAATTTCACCATCATGGTGTAAGGACCTGTGGTGAAGTGGCACTCAACGATTTCAGGAATCTTTTCGAGCTCAGGTACCACCTCTGAATACATGGAACCTTTCTCCAACTTGACTCCGATATAGGTGCAAGTTTGATAACCCAAAATCTTTGGGTTGACGTGATAGCCAGATCCGATAATTACACCAAGATCAGCCAAGTGTTGAACACGTTGGTGGATAGCGGCGCGTGATACGCCACACTCTGCTGCCACATCCTTGAAGGGGATACGGGCATTTCTTGTGATGATCTTTAAGATGTCTTTGTCTAAGTCGTCTATCTTTTCCATTATTTATAGAATATTATTTGCCAATTAAAATATTTGCCAAAGATAGCGATTTTTTATCTAAGGTACGAAATTTATCACCTAAAAAACTTTCCTACCACCGGAATAGCCCTCAACGGCAAATCCCGTTTCACTATCAATGCCACGAAAAGTATCAATAGCAGGGTGTCTTGCGCATAGCGCAAAATGCCTGTCGCAGGAGAGAAGCTGTGGATGGCGAAGAAGAGAGCCGTCACGCCGGCGTAAAGGAAAATGGATCTGAAATCGTATTGGATAGGATAATACTTTTGTCCGATGAAATAGGAGAGCAGTGTGATGGCGAAGAAGCAACTCAAAGAGGCCGCCGCTGAAGCCATGTATCCGAATCTAGGAACAAATATTACATTTACCAATATCGTGATAATCAATCCAATAATAGAGAAGTAGGCGCCATATTGCGTCCTGTCGGTCAGTTTATACCACAAGGAGAGGTTGAAGAAAATACCTTGGAAAAGGTAAGATATGAGGATGATTGGCACCACGCTGAGTCCCTCCCAGTAATCGCTGCGAATGAGGTGTTTGAGGATGTCCAAATAGAAGACCATTCCCAAGAAGATAAGGAGTGAGAAGATGATAAAGAATTTCATCGCGTCGGCGTACTCTCCTTTCTTGTCACCGCCCTTGTTCTGCGCGAAGATGAAGGGTTCATAAGCGTATCGGAAGGCTTGCGTGAACATCATCATCACCATGGCCACCTTGAAGCAAGCGCCGTAGATGCCAAGTTGCGCGTCGGCGACTGTTCTGTCTGGAATCAAGTATGGGAAGATGATCTTATCCAAACTTTGGTTCATGATACCTGCCACACCTAATATAAGGAGAGGAAGCGAATATTTGAGAATGGATCGAAGCGTCTTGAAATCCACCTTCAACTTTGCCTTCAAAATCTCTGGCAACAACATCAATGTGACGAAGAGGGTGGAGATCAGATTGGAAACGAAGACGTAGCCTACACCGTAATCAGGATTATAAAACCAAGAGATCCACTCCGGGTGTGCCTCGTTGATTTTCGGGCAGAGGATCAAGAAGAAGAGGTTGGCGAGAATATTCAACAAAATCATCGCCAATTTCAGCATGGCGAATCGTCCTGGGCGATTTTGGAATCGGAGGAAGGCAAATGGAATACAGCCAAAGGCGTCCATGGCTACGATGACGCATAGCATCGAGATGAACTCAGGATGGTTGTCGTAGCCCAATAGGTTGGCGATCGGTTGGCTGAAAGCGACAGCGAGTAGGGCGAATAGCGCCGAGGTGCCCCCGACGCAGCAGAGAACGCTGCTGTAAACCGAGATGGCGTTCTCTTTGTCCTTGTTCGCGAAACGGAAGAAGCCTGTCTCCATACCATAGGTGAGAAGCACCAATAGGAGGGCGGTCCAAGCGTAGAGGTTGGTGACGATGCCATATTCCGCAGAGTTGGTCAGTACGAAGGTGTAGAGCGGTACCAGGCACCAGTTCAAGAATTTTCCGACAATACTGCTAAGACCATAGATGGCGGTCTGTTTAGCGAGGTTCTTCATTTCTGCCATATTCATTCAAATTTAATCATCCTCCGTTATGGCGGGTGTTGCTTTTATTAATAATTCAACAAAGTAAGTATAAAGAATTCACTAATATGAATGTTTCGCGAAGAAATCTTATTTTTCGCATATTCCAAAGTATTTAATTTCACCGAATGATGATTTTTAGGCAAAAGCGATCTTATGCCATCAAAATATAGCCGTATCATTGTTAATAATCAAGCAAATAAGTCACGTTTTTTTTTGAAAATAAAAAAAATTTCCTATATTCGTAATTGAGTTTACAATTGAGGGTTGCCAGGGTAATACCATCAAAAACATGAAATACAGACATGCAAATCAAACTCCTGGCTTCTTTTTTA
This sequence comes from Paludibacteraceae bacterium, assembly GCA_045601045.1. Lineage (GTDB taxonomy): Bacteria > Bacteroidota > Bacteroidia > Bacteroidales > Paludibacteraceae > UBA1181. The sequence continues at coordinate 71,473 of JAZRZA010000014.1, read as the reverse complement.
GGTGTTATTAAAATGAATTGCTTATGAGAACATTTATTCGATTTGGACTGGCGTCTGTGGCAATGTTGGCCGCAGGATTGTCAAAAGGCTATGCGAATGATGATTTGATGGTGAGTGAGGTGATGCCGTGTAATATTTCTACGTATATGGTCGACTTTAACTATACAGGTTGGCTAGAACTCCAAAACAACGCTAATTCCAGTATCGATTTAAATGGATACAAAATTGATCACTACAAATACAATAAAAGCAATGAACTAAAATTCGAGTGGAGTTGGTTTATCCAAAAGGAGATGATCATCTCGAAGAATAGTTTTAAAGTCATCTGTTTTGATGGTTCCGATATGGATAGCAAGACAGCCCGCAAGTTGGATTCGAACGGTGGCGCGATCGTCATCAAGGACAAATCAGGCGAATTGGTTGACTCATTTGTTTATAAGGCTACCCAAACTCATATCTCTTATGGTGTTTACAATGGCGTCGCTGGTTATATGGAGCCTTCGCCAGAGAAGAATAATACAGTATCTTATGAGACTTTGTCTTCCCGTTGTGTGATGCCCTACTTCGATGGCCTTCAACCGGGTGTTGTGAATGGCGGCAGCACGATCAAAATCAAGACTAAGACATCCGGTGCCACTATCTATTACACCACAGATGGTTCGGAACCTACCAATATGTCTAAAGTCTATAACGAGAACAATGGTATCGCGATAGAGTCTTCCAACAGAATTATCAGAGCAAGAGCATATAAGGATGGGATGATTTCAAGCCCTATTCTTACAGGCTCTTTTATTTTGGTCGATAATGAACACAAAGGTTGCGGCGCGAACGGATTCACTTTGCCAATTGTTTCCATCGTGACGGATAATGCCAATTTCTACGATGGAAAGACTGGAATCTATACCAAGGGTGATGGTACCAATGGTGCTTGGCCAGAGAATGATTGCTTGCAACATGAAAACCAGAAATTGAACTACATCATGGACTGGACCCGTCCAGGAAACTTCGAGTATATTGTGGATAACAAAGTGGTATTGAGCAACGAGGTGGATTTGGCTGTGATGGGTGGATGTTCCCGTCAATATGAGGTAAAGTCCTTGAAGATCAAGGCTGGTAACCGCATGGGTAAGGGCAACACCAAGTTGAACTACGATTTCTTCGCCGATAAGATGGGCAATGAGTACAAGTCATTACAACTTCGTAATGGTGGAAACGGTTATTCGTCACAATATGTACGTTGGCGTGACGGATTCATGCAGTCTATCGCGAAACCGATGAATATTGATCGTCAAGCTTATCAACCAGTCGCTTACTACATTAATGGAAAGTATGCGGGTCTGATGGGCCTCCGCGAGCGTACCAATAAGGCTTTTGTCGAGTCCAACTATGGTTTGGATGACGATAAATTGGATGTCATCGAGATTACTACCACAAATGGTGTGGTAGCCACTTGCGGTGATAGAAAGGCGTATGACGAGATGGTCGACTTCTTGGAGAACAACAATCCAGAGAGCGCTGATTACTATGAGAAGGCGTCCAAGATGATGGATATGGATGAGTACATCGATTATCAGATTTTTGAGCAATTCATCGTGAATACCGATTGGCCGGGTAATAACTCGAAATTGTGGAGAAGCCGTAACAATGGTCGCTTCCGTTGGGTGACATTCGATACTGATTTCGGATTTGGACTCTATGGCGAGGGCAATGGAAACAACTGTACCGTCAACAACAACATGATCAAGTGGGCTTGCGGTAAGGAGAGAACCAATTGGGCGAATAGAGAGCCTGAGCAGACTACTATCTTCCGTCACTTGATCCAAAATCCAACTTTCAAAGAGAGATTTGTCACCAAGTATTTGCTTCACCTCTCTTCTACTTTCAAGTATGAGAACATTCAGGCTAAGTATGACAGCATCGTGAAGTTGGTAGAGAAGGAGTATTGCGCTACTTACAATGAGTCTGTGGATAATTCCGCTGCTGCGAGAATGTTGTCCTTCGCAAAGGGCCGTCCATCCGTTATTTACAAAAACTTGGCGGAGTTGACCTCCTACGAGGATTATGTGACCTTGAATGTCTCTTCTTCCACCTCTCGCGCCCATATTTTGATGAATGACGAGTTGATGCCATCCGCTACCATGAGCACCCAATACTTCAAGGGTAAGCAAGTGAAGTTGGAGGCGATCGCTCCTGCTGGTTACAAGTTCATTGGTTGGAAGGATGGCAACGAGACCTCTAGCTCCAATACTGTTGTGGCGAATACTAGCATTGATACCACCAATTTGACCTATACTCATGGCAGAGTCTGGAAATATTACACTTCAGAAGCGGGCCTTGAAAACGATTGGCGTTATGCGGATTTCGATGACAGCAAGTGGTTGTCCGGTTCTGGTAAGATGGGTTACCACGACAAAGGCAGCTATGCCTATGACACGGATATTAAGAGTGGCGAGGCTGGCAAACACTACGCTACCGTCTATTTCAGAAGCACATTCAATGTGGAGGACCTCTCAGAGATCGAGGCGCTTGTCGCACGTATCACCTACGATGATGGATTCGCCATCTATGTGAATGGCACCAGAATACAAGCTGAGAATTTGTCCGTCTTCACAGGCGACGCTTATATCGGACAATGGGCCAACAACGAAGTTGCCAGAGTCGTCATCCCTAAATCTAGTTTGAAGCAAGGAGCCAACCAATTGGCGGTAGAGGTGCATCAACACGAGGCGGCAAGTTCCGACCTTACTTTCTATTTTGAGGAATCCATTGTTGAGGCTGCAAAAGCACCTACTACTGTGACGCCAGAGGGATATATCTCCGCTAACCCAATCTTGGTAACCACTGTCAAAAGTAACTTGAAGGTGAAGGCAGTCTTCGAAAAGGTTGGCTGTGACATTCCTGATCTCTTCATCAACGAGATTTGCTCTTCTAACAACGCCAATGGCGGTACGCCTGACGAGTTTGGCAACTACCCAGACTGGTTTGAGGTCTATAACGCCTCTTCCGATACCGTCAACCTTGCTGGTATGTATTTGACCGATAAGGCAGGAAAGCCAACCAAGTATATGATTCCTTACGGATATGCCGAGACAAAGGTCGCACCGAAGGGTAGATTAGTCTTCTGGGCAGATGGCATGCCATACCTTGGTCCTTTGCACACCAGTTTCAAATTGGAGAACGTGGACAACGCGTACCTAGGTCTGAATTCGGTTTGTAGTGACGATGTGAACGCTGTGGATGGTGTGAACTATATGGAGTTGGCTAGCAACAAGTCTTATGGCCATGATGAGGATGGCTCTGGCAATTGGATCGTATTTGGTGACTGTGACAATGGTAAGGTTTACCTTCCAACACCTGGCAAGGCGAACAGTTCAAATATCTGCTCCTCTAACGAATGTACGCTTACAGATGTGGAGGATGAGGAGTTGACAGAGGAACTTCTCCCAGTGCTCGCTGTCTATCCAATTCCTACCAAAGATGTGGTGAATGTGATGGTGAAGAATGCCGAGAGTATGAACATCTTCATCTACGACAATATCGGACGCCTCTTGGAAGTTCATGAGGGTATGAACGCTGCAGTTACCCTTAATTTGGAAGCTTACGGTGCCGGTGTATATCACTTGGAGGTCATTGCAAACGGTGAAGTATTCAGACAGACCATCATCAAAGAGTAAATCTTTAAGAGATAAAACTTATTTTTTCATAACAATGTGAAGTTAGGGCGTTCTTCGGAATGCCCTTTCTTTTTAACTGTTGGTCATGAGGTGATAAATGACGGGAGATTTTTTGCAATGTGGTGAAAATGAGTTATCTTTGAGGCGTTAATGAGCCTATTTTAAAGTACGATATATATGTTGTTGTTTCAGAAAAGGACCCTTTGTTTGATGGTCCTTATAGGAGGATTATTTAATCTTCCTTCACTATTTGCCGGTGATTGCAAGGAGCATGTGATCCAAACGGATCCTGTGACGATGACCGCAAATGTCAATTTGGACCCCTACAATCGTAAGGATGATCCTGTCGCCTCGTTATGGAGTGTCGAGCGGGAGGTTTATATGGAGCAGAGCGCCAATGGTAGTAAACTGTTTGAGCATGTTCCGGAGGGAACCTATTTGTTTGAATACAACGGCGAAACTTGTAGTGTGGATGTGCATCTCGAAGTCTATATCAAGGCAGTCGAGGATCAAATATCCGTAGTGCTTCCTTGTGAAGGTGAGTACTTCTCCCCGGTCATCTTTGAGGTGACGGATAATGATTATTATACCTGTAAATACGCCATCAGAAATCAATCCGTCAGCACGGAGAATATGGAAGTGGAGTTGGTGGAGGCGCCCGCATTCATTCATGCGGAGGGTGCCCGTGTCATCGTGGATTGCCCTGCCGATACCGCGGAGGGTGATTATACTTTCGTTTATCGCCTGAAAGATCAGTTGGGTAGATATTCCAATGAGGTGAGCGCTTCCGTCTTGATGACACGTTATTGTCCAGAGCCGGCTCCCGAGAAGCCTGTTGTGAAGGTGCTTTTGGATGTGCCTGAAATTATCACGCCGAATGGAGATGGCGTCTACGATGAATTGTTTATACCGGGATTGGATACATTGGGTCGATTCCGCATCGATATATACGACCGCATAGGAAGAAAAATCTGGTCCAATGAGGATCTGCTCATCTCGTGGGATGGTACCCGAAACGGCCAGCCTTTGCCTTCTCAAGACTACTGGTATATCATTTATCTCTTTGATGCGGATACTACTTTCAAAGGTCATGTTACCCTCATAAGATGATGTTGAAAAGATGATAATTTGCTAACTTTGTCCTAAAATTTTGTAGGATGAAGAAAGAGTGGCAAGTGCGTACAAGACTTCTTTTAGGCGATTCTTCGGTGGATTCGCTTGAAAAGCGACATGTTTTGGTGGTTGGCGTCGGTGGTGTAGGTGCCTATGCGGCGGAGATGATTGTCCGTGGTGGCGTGGGTGAAATCACCATTGTGGATGCGGATCAGGTCAATGAGAGCAATATTAATCGTCAGTTGGTGGCTACCCACTCTACCTTGGGTATGAACAAGACTGATGTGCTCGCAAAGCGATTGTTGGATATCAATCCCGAATTGAAGCTTCATATCCACACCTGTTTCTTGAAGGATGAACTGATTCCACAGTTGTTGGATGGTGCCCATTATGATTTTGTGGTCGATGCCATTGACACCCTCAGCCCGAAAGTTCATTTGATTCAAAACACGATGGAAAGGCAGATCCCGCTTATCTCCTCGATGGGAGCGGGTGCCAAGAGTGATATTACGAAGATTCAAATCGCCGACATCTCCAAATCTTATAATTGCACCTTAGCGAAAGCGGTGCGTAAGCGACTCGGAAAATTAGGTATCCGAAAGGGATTCAAGGTGGTTTTTAGTTCCGAATTACCCGATGAAAACGCGGTTATTATGGTTGAGGAGATGAACAAGGTCTCTACGGTAGGTACCATCTCCTATATGCCTGCCACTTTCGGAAACTTTATAGCTTGCTATGTTCTTCGGACAATGACTGCCTATCAAAATCAGACGGATCTTTCTGGCGGAAAGGGGTGAATAAACGTTTGAATTTTCGGGTTTGAAATCGTATATTTGCATAGTACATAAAATAATACCAAAATGGGAATGATAGAGTTATTTACCGCCGTGAGAAACGCCTCCCGTACCTTGAACGGATTGGGCGACAAGAAGATTAACGAAGTATTGTTGGCGGTGGCCGATGAGGCGGAGAAGCAAACGGATTTTATTTTGGCCGAAAACCAAAAGGATTTGGAAAAGATGGATCGTTCCAATCCGATGTACGACCGTTTGTTACTGACCAAAGAACGTATTGCGGGTATTGCTTCCGACATTAGAAATGTCGCTGGTTTGCCCTCCCCATTGGGTAAGGTATTGAAGGATATTGAGCGTCCTAACGGATTGAGTTTGAAACGTATCAGCGTACCTTTCGGTGTGATTGGTGTGATCTATGAGGCTCGTCCGAATGTGAGTTTCGATGTGTTTTCCATCTGTTTTAAGTCGGGTAATGCCTGTGTGTTGAAGGGTGGAACCGATGCGTACAATTCCAATAAGGCGATTGTGGATACCATCCATGCTGTATTGCGTAAGCAAGGTATCTCAGAAGATGTGGTGGCATTGTTGCCTGCTGGCCGTGAATCGACTGCGGATTTGTTGAATGCGGTAGGATATGTGGATATGATTATTCCAAGAGGAAGCGCGGGATTGATCAACTATGTACGCGACAACGCGCGTATTCCGGTGATTGAGACAGGTGCTGGTGTTTGTCACGTTTATATCGATGAAACGGGCGATTTGAAGATAGGCGCCGATGTGGTCTTCAATGCGAAAACCCGTCGTCCAAGCGTCTGCAACTCGTTGGATTGCTTGATCATCAATGAGAAGCGTCTACAAGACCTTCCAGCTATCTGTGAACAGTTGGCTACGAAGCATGTGATTGTCTATGCGGATGAGCGCGCTTATGCGGCTTTGGATGGTAAATATCCATTCTTGGAGCATGCTACAGCCGATTCTTTCGGTATGGAGTTCTTGGATTACAAGATGTCCATCAAGACTGTTAATGATTTGAATGGCGCTTTGGATCACATCGCGCAATATAGTTCAAAGCACAGCGAGGCGATTGTCAGCAAGAGTGAGGAGCACATAGCACAATTTGATTTGATGGTGGATGCGGCTTGCGTCTACACCAATACTTCCACTGCTTGGACCGATGGCGCGCAATTCGGATTAGGTGCCGAAATTGGTATCTCCACCCAAAAGATGCATGCCCGTGGACCAATGGCTTTGGAGGAGTTGACTACCTATAAGTGGATTATCAAGGGCAATGGACAAGTGAGAAATTAATCTTGTTTTTCTTCTGCTTGTAAATGTAAATTATAACTGAATGTTTTATTGGGGAGACGAAAGTCTCCCTCTTATTTGTTTGTACGATGGATGCTTTTTTGAAATTGGTAGTTGAGGATTTAAAACGAAAGCATGGAGATAATTTGACCGATTTGACCGTTGTTTTTCCGAATAATCGCGCACGTCTTTTCTTTAATAGATTTATGATGGAAGGGAGCCAAGCACCTATGTGGGCACCATCTTATACGACCATTCAGGATCTCTTTCTCTCTTGCACTCATTTGCAGGTGGCCGATGAGATGAAATTGGTGTGTGAACTCTTCCGCGTATATGTCCAAAAGATTGATTGGGAAGAGTTGGGTATCCCACCTGAAACCATGGATGACTTTTATTTTTGGGGAACTTCTCTGCTATCTGATTTTGAGGACATAGATAATAATCTTGTCGATGCGAAGCAGCTATTCCAAAACATCAAGGATTTGGCTAATTTGGACGGCGATTTGACAGATATCCTAGATGATGAACAGCGGGAGGCTTTGAGAAAATTCTTTGGCCATTTCAAGGATGAAAAGGGCGATTCCATCATAAAAAAGAAGTTTGCCGCATTGTGGAATGCGATGTATCCTATCTATGATGAGTTCCGTAAGAATCTTAAAGAAAAGGGTATTGCCTATGGCGGAATGGCCCACCGATTGGTTGTGGGCAAGGATAATGAGGAGAGGGAAGCGAAGATTGATATGGATCGTTTTCGCTCCAAGCGTTATGTTTTTGTAGGCTTTAATGTCTTGAACAAATGCGAGGTAGCTTTCTTTAAGGCTTTCCAAAATGCGGGGAAGGCGTTATTCTATTGGGATGTCGACGATTTCTATATGTCGAATAAAAATGATGTGGAGCACGAGGCGGCCACATTTATGAAGCAGAACCTTGCAAATTTTCCCAATGAATTGGGTAAAAATCTAGGATGCTTTGCTGCACAAGAGAAGAAGTTTACCATTATAAGTTCCTCGACCCAAAATGCCCAGGCCAAGTATTTGGGGACATACCTTTCGAAATTAACGGGAAGGTCTGAAGACGAGTCGGGTAACGAGAATAAGAAAGAGAAAGTGGCAGATTCCGATATAGCGGTAGTGCTATGCGACGAATCGATGCTATTGCCTTCGCTTCACTCAATCCCTGGTAATGAGGTGAACATTACGATGGGACTTCCTTTGATCCAGACGCCCATCTATTCCATGATCAAGGCTTTGCTGGAGATGAGATCCATCGTGGCTACTTATGAGTCTTCGGTTAACGTGCCATTCCGTTTCATTAAAGAGGTGTTGGCCAATCCCTATGTGCGTCGTTCTATGCAGGGAACTACCGAGTTATACGAAAATATCGTCTCAAGCGCGACCTATTATCCATCTGCAGAATTATTGACGGGAAAGAGTGAGGATACATCCCTTCTTTTCTCTTTTTTGCGGGAGAAACAGAGTGGTGAGCCTGCGTCGATGTTGAATTGGTTGCTTCAAATCTTGAAGAAGGTATCTTCCCTTTATTACGAAAAGGCGGAAAAAGACAAAAAAGATAGACAACAAAAGAGAGTACATGACTCTAATGAGGAGGATCAGCATCCGATGGAATCGATTTATGACGCCTTGTATATGGAGGCGTTGTTCCGTTGTTATACGATTGTGAATAGGGTCTATTCCTTGGTGGAAACGGGTGATTTGACCGTGAATATCCAGACGCTTTGTAAGTTGTTGGAGCGAATTTTGTCCACTACATCGGTGCCTTTCTCCGGCGAGCCTGTTCAAGGATTGCAAGTTATGGGATTTTTGGAGACCCGTAACCTTGATTTCAAGCATGTGGTGATGTTATCTGTCAATGAGGGCATTTTGCCCAAAGGGGGAGGCGAATCCTCTTTTATTCCATATAGTTTGAGAAAGGGATTCGGGATGACAACCATTGAGCATAAGAATTCACTCTATGCCTACTATTTTTACCGTCTTTTACAGCGTGCGGAGACGGCTACTTTCATGTTCAGTTCCGCGACAAATGGGGGATCCAAAGGATTGATGAGCCGTTTTTTGATGCAATTGATCGTTGAAAAGGGCGAAAAGATCACCATTCAGCAGAAGGATCTCCGTTCAGATATCGAGGTGGCTTTGGAAAATAAGTTTGAGGTCGCCAAGACGAAAGAGGTGGTCGAGATTCTACGTAAGAAATATGATCAGGGTCTCTCTGGTGATCAGGCGAAGATGATGTCGCCTACTATGCTCAATACTTATCTGGCTTGTCCGATGAAGTTCTATTTTACCTATGTGTTAGGCTTGGATGAACCGAAGGATCTGGATGAAACCATCGACCAACGTGTTTTGGGAAACATTGTACACAAGACACTTGAAAATATCTATAATAAATACAAAGGGAAATCCGTTGACGGCGCTGTTATTCAGAGTTGGATAGAGTCACCTCTGAACTTAGAGAAAGAGGTGGACAATGCTTTCAGGACTGAGTATTTTAATTGCGATGGAATCGCCTATTCTGGCCAACAGTTGCTCTTGAAGACGACCGTTACCTCTTATGTGAAGAACGCGTTGAGTATGGATTTGACTTTGGCTCCTTTTACCGTGATACAAGGTGAAAAGAGGGTCTCCATAAAGATGGAGGTGGATGGCATGCAGTTTGAATTGGGTGGTGTGGTTGACCGTTTGCAGATGAGCGAGGGAATCTTTCAGGTGATTGACTATAAAACTGGCTCACAGCCCAAGGAAGGAATCCTGTTCAAAGAGGGATTCCCGCTACTATTCTCCCCTAATGTGGATCGTCACTATTATGCTTATGCGTTGCAAGTATGGATCTACTCCTATATACTCTACAAGAACGAAAGTAACTCCGCGATTCCCTATTTGATGTTTGTCCGCAGCAAAAAAGGATTGGTGAACCCAACCGATAAAAAAGATGTAAAACTCTGCTTAAGTGGTGATAATGCTACCGAAATTTGTGGTGAAATCGAAGATCTTTTAAAGGAAAAGATAAGGGAGATTTTCTCCATGGAACAATCTTTTAAGATGACTTCTGACCCCAAAAACTGCGGTTTTTGTCCTTTTGTGGAGATTTGCCAAGGCAAGAAGATTGGGCGGAAATCTTATTAAATAAGACGCAGCAATTGCGCTGGGTTGAGGAATTCCATCAATACCATGCTGGCTGCGCCGAAGACAAAGCCTGCCATCAATTGCTCCGAGGTGTGTCGGTTCAAGTACATTCGGGCGCAACCCACGATGCCAGTGAGCAGTAGGAAGTAGCATATCATTGGGCAGACATTGGTGTAGGTACAGTAGCCGGAAACGGCGATAGAACCTACCAACATACCCATGCTGGACGCATGTCCGCTGATACGCCAATATTTGGAAATGATAGATTCGACGGAGATGACGAAGGCGACGCTGATAACTAGATTTACTACCCAGAGTGGCATGGCGGCGCGTAAGAGTAGGTAAGCGCAGCATAGATAGCAAAATGCGATGGAGAGGTAGGGAATCACACGTTCCTCTTTTCGGGGTAATCGAAGGTCGGAGATTGCCTTGAATACTTTCAGAATAATGAAGGAGACGCATGGCAAGACTATGCCAAATAGGAAGATGGTTCGTTTCGCCTCGGTCACATAAGGTGTTGGATAATAGGTGAATAACTTCATGTTGAACAACAAGAAGGTGGCGTAGATCGGCATCAACAAAGGGAAGAATACGAATGAAATGATCTTAGCGATCCATCTTGTGTTCTTCCTTTTGCGTTTCATCTCCGCACGTTCCCTCTCCGACAACTCTTCGCTCTCGGTATTCTCCGTGTTGTCGGTGATATCAACGGGGGAGGTGGTGGGTTGTTCCATCTCTTGGAATTCGTTATTCTCTCTCTCCATAGGTTCTTTAATCATAATTCTTTTCTCAATCTCGCTACTGGATAGTTCAACTGTTCGCGGTATTTCGCCACGGTTCTTCGGGCGATAGGATATCCCTTTTCGGTGAGTATCTCCATCAACCGGTCATCGGTCAGCGGATTCTTTTTATCCTCGTTTTTGATGCACTCTTCCAAAATGGTTTTGATGCCCTGTGTGGCGATCACCTCGCCGTCGTTGGTCTGCAAACCATCGGTGAAAAGCTGTTTTACTGGAAATATGCCAAATTCAGTCTGGATATACTTGCTGTTGCTCACGCGTGAAATCGTAGAGACATCGTAGCCTGAACGATCCGCGATATCTTTTAGGATCAGCGGTTTTAGCTTGGTCATATCTCCCGTGAGGAAGTAATCCTTTTGTGCCTCCACCAGAGCGTTGATGACGCTGTATAGCGTCTCGTGACGTTGCTTGATCGCGCCGATGAACCATTTCGCCGAATCGAGTTTCTGTTTCACGAATTGGGCCGCCTCCTTCATGCTCTTGCTCTGATTGTTCCTATTATTGGTGTATTCATCGAGCATTTCAGCAAAATTCTTATTGATATTCAATTCTGGGATGGCACGTTGATTCAGGGTGATTATGAGCTCTCCGTTCTCGTTTTCTATGATGAAATCGGGAATAATTTGCGTGCTGTTACCGCTGATAGATGTATCCCACGAACTGCCTGGTTTCGGATTGAGTTTCACGATTTCGCTCAAGGCCTCTTTGACGTCACTCTCTTTGACGTTCAACTCTTTCATGATGCGGTCATACCTCTTTTGAGAGAGGTCCTGAAAAGATTTTTGGATGATCAGTTTCGCGGTCTCTATTCTCGGAGTAGGATTTTTGCGCTCCAATTGGAGGAGCAGACATTCTTCCAACGAGGCGGCGGCGATACCTGCCGGATCGAATGATTTGATGGTATCTATGGCCTTTTCAACGAAAATTTCGGGGATAATCTTTCCTGTTTGGAAGGAGTAATCGTCCACCATCGATTCGGCTGATCTTCGCAAGTAACCATCTTCGTCGATGTTTCCGATGACATATTCGGTCACCTCTTTCAATTCGGCTTTGACGGGACGGAGGCTTAATTGGTTCAATAGGTGTTCTTGTAGCGTCTCTCCATTCAAGTAGGAGATACCCTCTCTTTGCGCCTCTTGTTTGGAATGAGCCTCGATGGCGTAGTCGGGCGCGTCATCCTCGCTTTTGTAGTCGTTGAGATAGCTATCCTCGTCGTAGCCGCTCTCGTCGTATTCATTCCCGTTTTCCTCGTCGCCTGACTCTTCTTTCTCGTGTTTCTCGTTTTCTCCCGTTTCCATCGGGTTGTCACTGATCTCAAGGGCTGGATTCTCTTCCACCTCTTGCCTAATACGTTCCTCCAATTCAAGCATAGGAATCTCCAACAACTTGATCGTTTGAATCTGTTGTGGGGAGAGCTTTAATTGCTGTTTCTGTTGGAGTTTTTGTTGTAACATATTAGTAAGTCAGTTTTTCACGATGATTTGCGAAGCAAAGTTAAAAAAACAATGATTTTCGTACAAATCAACTGCGTTGAAATTCTGTTTTTGTTTAATAATCCTATTTTTTGATAGGTATAATTCAAGAAATTGTTTGGTTTTATAGACAAAAGGCAATATGTATAATGAATATGATTTGTATATTTGCGGTGTATTCCGATGTGTGTAGGAATTGAGGGTTTTATTTTGTTAATAATTACACTTTAAGATTATGAAACGAGTATTCGTTTATTTAGCGATGGCATTATCGGTATTGACCTTTATGACTTCGTGCGAGCAGGCGCCCCAATTGGCGTCAGAAGAGAGTTCAGAAAATATCATCTTTGTCAATGGCTCTAAATATAAGTTGCGTAACACGGCATTGACGGTGGATAACGGTCTATTCTTTTCTGCTAATTTCAATTCTCCTGCTTCCCAAGCAAGTACTGATGAGCTAACCGTTGTTCTTTCAATGACAGGTTGCGACTTGAATGAAGAGTATGATCTCAACTCTTCCGAAAAGGGTGGCAAAAAGTATCTCCAAGTTTTATTCTCAGATTATAATAGAGATAGTTATTCGGTAGCGATGTTAGGCCCCAATGTCTTGAATGTCCTAAAGTCGTCTGGTAAAAGCGAGACCCGAGAGGTCTCTATGGCGAAGGCGAAAATCGGCAAGGATGAGAATGGCCGGTTTTATGTGGATATTGTGGTGGATGGCGATGGCCTGACGGTCAAGATGGATTGGGACGGATGGATTGACGATCTGAACGACTGATATTTGTAGCAATATATACGCGATAGAAAGATAAACGAAGAGAGATGTGATTAGTCGCATCTCTCTTTTTCTATTTAATCTCCAAAGTATTCTGTCCTACTTGCATCTAATCGCAAGAAAATAAAGAGCAGAATGGTGAAACTCCATAGCGAGGAGCCTCCGTAACTGAAAAACGGCAATGGAATACCGATTACGGGTGTCAGACCTGTCACCATACCTACGTTGATGAAGATGTGGAAGAAGAAGATCGAGGTGACGCAATAGCCATATATACGACTGAATAGGGAGCGTTGCCTTTCCGCCAGATAAATCAATCGAAGCAATAAAAACGCGAATAGGCCGAGCACAGCGAAAGTGCCCAGGAAGCCGTGTTCCTCACCCACTGTGCAGAAGATGAAGTCTGTATCCTGTTCTGGCACATATTTCAACTTGGTTTGGGTACCGTTCAAGAAGCCCTTGCCCGCGAATCCGCCCGAACCGATGGCGATCATGGATTGATTCACATTGTATCCCGCCTTTTTGGGGTCGTTCTCCATACCCAATGTCACCTTAATACGTGTCTGCTGGTGAGGCATCAGTCGATCGAATGCCTTATCGGCAATATTCGACATGCCTACGCAACCGATACCGAAAGCTCCAATGAGTAGGTAACTCCACATCCTTCGTTTGATGCGCATGTAGATGCAGTAGAAGAATGTCAACGTTAGCGCCGCGTACCCTATGTAGGTGAAATGGATGGGGTAATCCCATACTTTGTAGACAATGTATCCCAATAGGAACAACACAGCGGTAATTCCGCCTACAATGAATGAAGATTGATGGTCTTGGGCAAATAATTTAAAAAAGAGGACTTGAAAAATGATGGTGAGCACCATCACCAACAGGAGTCCATACGATTCGTCTGGAATGATCGGAATGACGGGAACCGCGCCAAATCGGATGGATACGATAAATATCACGGCGGACATAAATCCTAAAAAGAGGATGATGCCGGGCATTCCTTCTCGGTAGAGCACTAAGCAAAGAGCGCTATATACCAAGGCTGACCCTGTCTCTTGCTGACCAATAATTAAAATCATCGGCAAAAGTATAATCGTTGCCGCTACCAGCGCGTGTTTCCATTTGTTGATGTGGAAACCATATTCACTCATCACTTTCGCCAAGGCCAAACTGGTGGCTGTCTTGGCAAACTCGGCGGGTTGGATGCTAATTGGTCCCAATACCAGCCAGGATTTGGATCCCTTGATGTCAGGCACGAAAGGCAACCCGATTACTCCTGCGATAATCATGCCCAAGAGCACTACCATCATCAGTGGGAAGATGACGTAGGCCAGCAGACTGTATAGACGGCTATCCAGCATCAGCAGTACGCTAGCGATCACCACCGCGCAACCGATCCATACCAATTGTTTACCATAACGATAGGAGAAGTCGAAGAATGAGGCCTCCTCAAAGTTATAGACGGCGCCATAGATGCTGAACCATCCAAAGATGATGAGCAGCAAATAGATGCCAATGGATACCCAATCCAAGTTACTCAATATACTATTTCTTCTGGACTCCATTTTGTTTTGGTAAAAGATTAGCGTTCAACATTCTCTCCTCCAGCCAAACACGACGCTTAGGAATATATCCCTTGATGTATTTCTCTATCATCAAAGTGGCGATAGGAGCTGCCCATGTAGCACCGAAACCACTGTTCTCCACAACCACGCAGATGGCGATTTTAGGATTCTCTTTCGGCGCGAATGCCATAAAGATGGAGTGGTCTTCTCCGTGTGGGTTTTGTGCTGTACCCGTCTTTCCGCAGACCTCAATGCTGTCGATGCGAGCTCCCCAACCTGTACCATTTTTCATTACCAAGTCCATTCCCTCCACGACGGGTTCGTAGTAGGCGGATTCAATGGTGGTGTAGTGGCGTTGGGTATAGATGGAATCCAAGGCTCTTCCTTCGATGTTTTTCACCAAATGTGGCACGATGTAAAATCCTCTGTTGGCGATTGTAGCCGCCAAATTGGCTATTTGGAGCGGCGTAGCGAGAATTTCTCCCTGTCCGATGGAGTTTGATACGATCATCAAGGATTTCCATCGATTTTCGCCATATATTTTATCGTACACGCCAGAGTTCGGAATGTAACCGCGCTTCTCGTTTGGCACATCCGCTCCTAACTTGTACCCAAATCCAAGAGAGACGACATGGTTCTTCCATACCTCAAACGCGTTGGAGATGTTCTTATATTTCTTATGGTCCATCATGTTGCGGAATCCCGCGCAGTAGTAGGCGTTACAAGAGTGCTGGATGGAGGGCACCAATGTCAGTGGTGAGGAGTGCGCGTGGCATCCTACGGTGAAACTACCCACATGGTATCCTTTGGAACAAGGGAACGCGGTCCAAGGCGAGATGATTTTCTCTTGCTCAAGGATCAAGGCGTTAACGGTCTTGAATGTTGATCCCGGAGGGTAACAAGCCATCATCGGACGGTCGAAAAGTGGTTTGAGCGGGTCGTTGACCAATTTTTCGTAATTTTCGGAACGTTTCCTACCTACCAGTAGGGAAGGATCGTAGGTCGGGCTGGAAACCAGCGCTAAGATTTCGCCTGTGGCGGGGTCGATCGCCGCTACGCTTCCTACCTTATTTTGCATCAGCTTTTCGCCGTATGCTTGTAAGTCGATGTCGATGGAGAGTTGCAGGTCGTTTCCTGGTTTGGACTCTTTATCGTACAAACCATCTTCCAATTTTCCTTGGATACGACCGTGCGCGTCACGAAGGAATATTTCCTCGCCTTTTTCGCCACGCAACTCCTTCTCGTAGGTCAACTCCACACCATTTTGTCCCGCATAGTCGCCTGGTACGTAGAAGTGGTCGATGGTGTCCGCTTTCAGGGTCTTTTTGCCCACCTCACCGATGCTTCCTAACAGCAACGCGGCGTTCGGATAGTTGTATTCACGTAGGGTACGCTTCTGAAGATACATGCCTGGATAGAGGAATGATTTCTCCTGTAAAACGCCATAGTCGTGGGCGTCCAGCTGGGCGATAAGAAGTTGAGGCGTATATTGCGAGTAGCCCGCCCTGTTTTTCATCTCACGCATCTTCTCTTTGAAGTATCGTTTCTCGATGTGGACGGATTGACAAAATTCCAAGGTGTCGAACTCCTTCATCTCACGAGGCACTACCATCACGTCGTAAGAGAGTTTGTTGAATACTAAAACCTTGTTGTTTCTGTCTCGGATAATACCACGTGCGGGGAATTGCACCTTTCTCAGGTAGGCGTTGTTGTCGGCTTGATTGGAATAGGAGTTGTCTACCAATTGCAGTGAGATCAATCGAATGAGATAGATCAAAATCACGGACAACATTATACCGGCGATCACAAACCTTCTGTTTGCATAGATATCGTTTGTCATCTGCCTCGGCGTTTAAAGTATTCTAGACTGATGATCAAAAGCACAGTGAAAATCGTACAACATATTGCCCTGAATAAAACTGACCAGAATTGGGCAAGTGTAAATGCCTCGATGAAGAAAAAGACCAAGTGGTGGATAATCGTCAAGTAGGCGATGTACTGCAAATACATTTGAAATCCAAAGGTGGCGATGGAGGGTTTTACCTCGTCATAGTCATCGTTTGGTCCAAAGAAACTTTGAAAATAGGGTTTCAGATAGGCGATCAGTGTGGTGGCCAATGCGTTACAACCTAAACTGCCGCAGAAAATGTCAATGGTTAATCCTAATATGAATCCCCAAACTAAAGTCATCTCCTTGGAGACGGAAGAGGGCAACGAGAGGATGAAATAGATGTAGAGATAGGGGGTAATGAAGCCCAAGAACTTAATGTTGTTTAGCAGTAGGATCTGAAACAACACCAGCACGATAAACGATAAGATTCTTTTTATGGTTACGTCAATCATCTGAATTCCCTTTCTACTTTTCGGCCTTCTTTTCTAACACTTCGGTCTCTTCCGAATTTTTTAAATCAATCACATCCACATAAGATAGTTTGTCAAAGTCAACAGAGAGTTCCACTTTAATGTTGTAGTGGTTGTCGTTTCTCTCGGAGATCTCCACGACTTTTCCGATCAAGTATCCCTCTGGGAAGGTGTAGGAGTGACCACTGGTCACTACTGTATCTCCTATCTCCACAGGAATGTAAAGCGGCACCTCTTCAAGGTTCGCGTAGCGTATGTCTCCTCCCTTCCATGCGAGGTAGCCATATTGTGTCTTACCCTTGATGGTGGCACTGATTCTGGAATCTGTACTGATGATTGGCATCATAGAGGCGAAGTGACCAGTCGCATTGGTGACGATTCCTACCACGCCTTTACTGGAAATGACGCCCATTCCCTTTTTGACGCCTTCCGATTCTCCCTTGTTGATGGTAAAGATGTTCTTTTGTCTGATCGTGGAGAAGTGTATCACCTTTGCGGTCATAAAGGTGTAGTTCTTTTCGATGGCGACGAATTTCCTGCCCTTGTAGGAGGTGTCTTGTCGGTAGAAGGCCACTTGCTCACGCAATTGTGCCAACTCTGTGTTCAAGGCTTCGTTTTCGTGGGCCAATGCCTCGTTCACCTCGTTCAGGGTAAAGTATTTGTAAACGCCATCCGATAGGTTATACACCGTGCCCACCACGCGATTGCTCGAACTAAGGAAGTGGTTGCGTTGAAACTGGTTGTTGTTCACAATCAGAAAGAACGATAACAATTCCAAGCCCAAGAACAAAAAGAGCGTCTTGAATTTGATTAGAAAGAGAATCAATGTTCTCATATCATCGGGGCATCATGGAGTTAAAAACACAAAGCGCACTAGGCGAAAAACGCCTAGTGGCTTGTCATATCACGAAAGGGTAACTGACCCTAATTATCTCATCAAGAATGGGAGTTTACCCGCATTCTTCAAGGCTTGTCCTGTACCGCGGGCCACTGCATGCAGTGGATCCTCCGCTACATGGAATGGAATACCGATCTTGGCGGTCAAACGTTTGTTCAAACCACGCAACAAAGCGCCACCACCAGTCAACCAGATACCATTGTTCACGATATCGGCGTATAATTCTGGCGGAGTTTGCTCCAAAGCGTTCAAGACAGCAGCTTCGATTTTGGAGATGGATTTCTCCATACAGTGCGCGATCTCTTGGTAAGAGACTGGCACCTCCATTGGCAATGCGGTCATTTGGTTTGGACCTTTTACCAAGAAGTCCTCAGGTGGCTCGTCCAAACTGGTCAACGCGGAACCCACATTGATCTTGATTTGCTCTGCGGTAGGCTCACCGATTTTGATGTTATGTTGACGACGCATATAGTCGATCACATCCTCGGTAAGGTCATCACCGGCGATACGGATAGATTTGTTGGTGACAATACCGCCCAAAGAGATCACAGCGATCTCCGTGGTACCTCCACCGATATCGACGATCATGTTACCCTCTGGGGCTTCAACATCGATACCGATACCGATAGCGGCAGCCATAGGCTCATAGATCATATATACCTCACGTCCTTGCGCATGCTCGGAAGAGTCACGCACCGCACGCATCTCCACCTCTGTACTTCCAGAAGGAATACAAACTACCATCTTCAAAGATGGGTTGAAAAAGCGGTTGCTAGGAAAGGCCATCTTAATCATACCGCGGATCATTTGCTCCGCAGCGTTAAAGTTAGCGATCACACCATCACGCAATGGACGAACTGTATAGATGTTCTCGTGAGTCTTTCCATGCATTTGGCGTGCCTTCTCTCCAATCGCCATCAATTTGTCGGTCTTGCGATCCAATGCTACGATGGATGGCTCATCCACTACGATCTTTCCATTGTGGATAATGATCGTGTTAGCCGTTCCAAGGTCGATCGCAATCTCTTGTGTGAAAGAAAACAATCCCATGTTTCTCTATATCTTTTTAGGTTTACTAATTTCAGATTAGTGCTTGAAGTGTCTGAAACCGGTCATTATCATGGCAACACCATTGTTGTTGCAGTAATCAACTGACTCTTGGTCCTTGATGGAACCACCAGGTTGTACCACAGCAGTCACGCCAGCGTTCTTAGCGATCTCCACGCAGTCAGGGAATGGGAAGAAAGCATCAGAAGCCATTACCGCTCCATTCAAATCAAAGTTGAAAGTACCCGCCTTCTCAACGGCTTGCTTCAAAGCGTCCACGCGAGAAGTTTGGCCTACGCCACTTGCGCACAATTGTTTGTTTTTAGCCAAAACGATGGAGTTGGACTTTGAGTGCTTCACAATCTTGTTAGCGAAGATCATATCGTCGATTTCGCTATTAGAAGGAGCCTTTGTAGTCACAACCTTCATATCTTCTGGAGTCTCCACCTTGGCATCCTTGTCCTGTACCAACACACCGTTCAACACGGAGCGAACTTGCTTTGCAGGCAACTTGGTGTTCTTTTGGACCAAGATGATGCGGTTCTTCTTTTGTGCGAGAATCTCCAAAGCGTCAGTGTCGTAGTCTGGGGCGATGATCACCTCGAAGAAGATCTTGTTGATCTCCTCTGCGGTTGCCTTGTCGACGATGGCGTTGGTGATAAGTACACCACCGAAAGCGGAAACAGGATCACCTGCGAGCGCATCCTTCCAAGCCTCCAAGACGGTAGAACGGGAAGCGACGCCACAAGCGTTGTTGTGCTTCAAGATGGCGAATGTGACATCATCGAAATCAGCCATCAAGTTTACTGCCGCGTCGATGTCAAGCAAGTTGTTGTATGAAATTTCCTTTCCTTGCAATTGCTCGAAAAGTTGGTCGAAGTTTCCGTAGAAAACACCCTTTTGGTGAGGGTTCTCTCCGTAGCGAAGCATCTTCGAGTTGTTCGCGGTATAGCGGAACGCTGAATTTGCCTCTCCGTCGAAATAGTTGAAAATAGCTGAATCGTAGTGTGAAGATACGCCGAAAGCCTCTTTTGCGAACCAGCGGCGAGTCTCCAAAGTGGTAGTGGCGCCGTGCTCCTTCAAGTGGTTCAAAAGTGGTTCGTATTGCGCTTGTGAAGCGACGATGACTACGTCCTTGTAGTTTTTCGCTGCCGCACGGATCAAGGAGATACCACCGATATCAATCTTCTCAATAATGGCTTGCTCTTCCGCACCGGATGCCACAGTGTCCTCGAATGGGTAGAGGTCTACGATCACCAAGTCAATTTCAGGGATTTGGTATTGCTCCATTTGAGCGATATCCTCCGCCAACTCGCGGCGACCCAAAATACCTCCGAAAATTTTTGGATGCAAAGTCTTTACACGACCTCCCAAGATGGAAGGGTAAGTGGTAAGTGACTCTACCGCTTGGCAAGGGATGCCAAGAGACTCAATGAATGATTGTGTTCCACCTGTTGAAATGAATTCTACACCGTCTGCGTGCAAAGCACGGATGATCTCGTCCAATTTGTCCTTATGGAAAACAGAGACCAACGCCGTCTTAATTTTCTTACTATCAGCCATTTATGAAAAATATTAATATTCCTTTTGCAAAATTAGAAAATATACTCGTCATTTTAAAGCATTTTGATAGCAAAATTATTCACTATTAGCCAATTATTTTGCCATCTGTTGTGCCTTGAATGACAAAATGATAATTACCAGATTACGATTCGCTCCTCCGGAAGGACAAACATCGTGTCGTTTTTGGTCACGCCGAAAGCCTCGTAGAAGAAGTCCAGCATAGGCAATTGCACGTTTACACGATACTTTCCGTTGGCGTGAGGATCGGTGATGACTTGTTGGCGAAGATACTCGTCCCGATAATTTCCAGCCCATATTCTCGCGTATGCGAGCAAGAAACGCTGGTCAAAACTTTGTCCATCCACCATTGGGTCTATCTGATTGTCCTTCAGTGTGTTAAGGAACGCTTGGTGGGCGATGTTCAAACCACCTAGGTCTGCGATGTTTTCTCCCAATGTCAAGGCACCATTACACTTGATGCCATCAATCACCACCACATTTGAAAAATGATTCTTCATTTTTTCAGCTGCTTGTTTGAATGCGGCCGCATCGCTCTCGGTCCACCAGTCGGTCAAGTTACCCGTTTTGTCGAATTGACGACCTTGGTCATCAAAACCGTGAGTCATCTCATGGCCGATCACTACGCCGATGGCGCCATAGTTCACCGCGTCGTCTCCCTCCGCATAGAAAAATGGCGGTTGAAGAATGCCCGCAGGGAAGACGATCTCGTTTGAGGATGGGTTGTAGTAAGCGTTTACCGTTTGTGGGGTCATGTACCATTTCTCTTGATCCACTGGGTTTCCAATCTCTTGCATCTCCTTCATCGCGTTGAAGTGGGTGAGGTTGATGTAGTTTTCCACCAGGCTGATCGATGGGTCGATTTGCACTTCGGAGTAGTCCTCCCACTTGTCTGGATAACCCACTTTGACCGTAATGGCTGCCAGTTTATCCTTTGCAGCGATCTTGGTGCTATCCGACATCCAAGTTAATTGGTCGATTCTTTGACTAAAAGCAATGCGAAGGTGTCCTATAAGGTCTTCCATTCTCTCCTTCGCAGATGATGTGAAGTATTTCTCAACAAATAACTGACCCAATGGTTGGCCCAATCCTGATTGCACCATATCCAATGATCTCTTCCAAAGAGGACGGAGTTCCTCCACACCGCTTAACTGCTTGGAGAAGAAGTTGAAACGGTTCATCATGAATGGCTGGGAAAGATAGAAGGACAAGTGGCTTACGCTATTAACCAAAGTATAGTCACGCAAGGTGTTGTTTGGTGTGTTGGCAATTAGTTGGAAGATGTTGTCAAAGAAGCGGGGCTGTCCTACATTTATTTCTGCGGGAACGACTGTAATCTCCGCAAAATAGGCATCCCAATTAAAGTCGGGATATTTGTTTTTCAACTCTTCGCGGGAGACCTTGTTGTAGGTGGCTTGCGGATCCCGGTTTTCTACTTTGGTATTCATGATCTCCGCGATTCTCTTTTCGAAGACGTAGATCTCCTCGGCTCGTTGTTCGCAATTCTCTTCACCTAAAAGTCGAAGGAATTCCGCTACCATTTTTTTGTAGCCTTGGATAATCTCTTTACCCTTCGCGGAATCGTCGAAGTAGTAGTCACGGTTGGGTAATCCGATGCCGTCTTGCCAGAGGATGGCGATGTTCATGGTACTGTTCTTTGAATCTGGTGTGGAACCGAAGGCGAAGAACGGATTGCCCAAGTGCGTGTGGATGTATGCCAAATCGGTCGCGAAGGAGGAGTCCTTCGGATCGAAACGCATGGATTTCACACGATCGAGAATGGGTTGGATTGGAGTGATGCCCTCTTGGTCGCGGCGAAGCGTATCCATTGCCAACGCATAGTAGTCACCAATCTTTTGCTCGTTGCTTCCCGCCTTGGAGTTGCGCTGCATGGAGGCTTCGACAATTCCCTTCAAGCGTTCCAAGTTTTCATCGTTCAAGACATCGAAGGTGTTGTACCTGGATTTCTCGCCTGGAATTGGGTGGCTCTGCAACCATCCGCAGTTGGCGTACTGGAAGAAATCCGCACCTGGTGTTATTGTTGTGTCAAATTCATTGAAATGTGCCATGCCGTCGGCACGACCGCCCTTATCCCCGCAGGATGAGAGCAAAAGGGATGAGACGCATCCCATGAGAAGCATTCTTTTTACCATTATAATAGATATCTTTTACACTGATATTTCAATAAATCTCCCAAATTTCATACTTTTTCGCGGATAAACTGGTATGTTTCGCGCTTTTTCTTTCCTAATTTAATTATCCCAGGGCGTCGCTACGCTTTGCCACTGGGCTATGGGGCTTTGCGATGCCCTTTCAGGGCGAAACGGCATGGATATTTCCAAATATCCCAGGGCGTCGCTACGCTTTGCTACTGGGCTATGGGCGCTTTGCGATGCCCTTTCAGGGCGAAACGGCATGGAATGGGGAAGGACAAACTCCTCCCAATTATGAGAATTAGATTATTGATAAATTCCCCTGTCGATAATATAACTCCAGTCGTTCTTTAGGTTATTGAACCTCCTTGGGTCGATAAGACCTTGTGTTAAAAGCAGAAAAGAGAAACAATTAGTTGATTCGGAATATTTGTAACAAAAAGTATGTCCAGTGCCTCCGACTATTATCCAATCTTTTTTACGGACTTGAAACTCTTCTACTGTAACATAAAATCTCGCATCCCAATTTTTATCAAAAGCAATACTTTTCATTCTATAAATACTGAAAAAACCGTCATGCTCTTTGGATATATAGTCGATGGAGATGGGTTGAACGATCTTATACCCTCTTAAAGAATCTATTTTTAATATCTCTTTGTTATCCCGAATCAGATAAACAATGTGATGATACATGGAATCTTCATTTGCCTCCGCTTGTGCCTTCTCCTGTCCTTCTACATTATCAATAATCAAACGTTCGATCACGTCTTTATAGAGACTATCTGTTGAGCAAATACAATCACAGGCCCATATTGAACAATATGAACTAATTAAAAACAATACTGAAAATAAATGTCTCATCCCGATATTGTCATTTTTCTTATATACTCAGTCACATCAACATCAAAATTAGTAATAAATGATGAACCTTACAAATGACTTGACAACATCTGTCAAACAACACCGTCGGATGAATCAAATATGAAATACCCCCGCCCTGAAAGGGCAAAAGCATCATCAATGTAATTCCTCAAAATTCGTTTTGGAGAAGATAAGGTAGATCATACCCAATAAAACAAAAAAAGCCGACTTGAATAAGTCAGCTTTTTTGTGTGGTGCCACCAGGAATCGAACCGGGGACACAAGGATTTTCAGTCCTTTGCTCTACCAACTGAGCTATGGCACCATCGTTTTGCTTTTGCTCTGCAAAGGTAGGCACTTTTACCGAAGTTACAAACTTTTTTCCGCCTTTTTTTCAAAATATTTCACATTCATTTGGTTATCAACTATCTTTGTTCAAGAAAATAG
The DNA here is from genome assembly GCA_045601045.1 of Paludibacteraceae bacterium. Taxonomy (GTDB): domain Bacteria; phylum Bacteroidota; class Bacteroidia; order Bacteroidales; family Paludibacteraceae; genus UBA1181. Next base: position 47,484 of record JAZRZA010000014.1, on the reverse strand, counting down.
AGCGCAAAAGGGTTTGTAAATGGCAAATATGGTAGAAAAAATAGAGGTGAATGGCATCGGAACGGTGACAGTTTCCCATAGCAATAAGGCGAAACACATCTCCATTCGCGTGAAGGAAGGAGAAGTATTCCTTGTTCTTCCCTACATCAGTACGTTAAAAAAGGGACTCGCCTTTTTGCAAAGCAAACAAGATTGGGTGGAGCGGATGATCATCAAATCAAAAGCCATCAAGGATCGTTCCCGCCCTGCGATTTATGATGAAAATACCGAATTCAAAAGCCTCACCTTCTCGCTTCAAATCAAACGACATGAGGGACAGAATTTCATTGTCTCCCACAAGGAAGGTATCTTAACCATCCATTGCCCTCAAAGTGCCGACATGGCAGCGGAAAATGTTCAGCATCTCATTCGAACCACCATTATCCGCACGCTACGCAAAGAGGCGAAGCGTGTACTACCCGCTCGATTGAGGGAACTTGCCCTCCAACATGGATTCAACTTCAACAACTGTACCATACGTGAAACAACCTCACGATGGGGTAGTTGTAACATCAAAAAGAATATCAGTCTCAACCTCTACCTGATGTGTCTGCCACAACACCTTATCGACTATGTGCTCATCCACGAGCTTTGCCATACTGTGGAGATGAACCATAGCGACCGGTTCTGGGCTTTGGTAGACAGGTGCACAGGCATATCGCACAAAGAGATCAGAAAGGAGATGAAGAATTATCAAACTGGCATATAATCCGTCGCCTCGTTTGTGATTGTTAAAACCCCATTGCCGTTAAGAAACATCTCGTTTTCTTAACGGCAATGGGGTATGTTAAATGCTCCCGAACTGCCTGAGAATTATTAAGGCAACGGGCCGGAATCGTGAGAAATTACTTAACCATCAACACTTTTTGGTAGCGATCTTTTCCTATGTGAACGAGGAGAAGGTATGCGCCTCTCTCCAATGTTGAACGATTCAATGTGAATTGGACGTTTCCATTGGTTGTGGTTGAAAATGCTCCGTTCATTCTTACCTCGCCTGTCAAATCGGCCAATTGCCATTTAATCTCTTGACCAGCGGTGGATTTCATTGATACGGTAGCGAAATCCTCCATCGGGTTCGGATAGACCACTACACGATCCGCGGTATTATCGGCCAAGCCTGTATCATCCACTTTGTTGATGGTAATCTTTCCTGATTTGGTGGCATCTCCTCCTTCGCCTCTGACAAGGACGTGGAATTCATATACGCCAGGATCGTCGTCTGCCGTTCCGCTGATGTAGATGTTGTTGTTTTCTACTTTGTAGGTGATGCCGTTAGGCAATCCTGTTACAGAGGCACTGTATCCATTCTCGAATGAGTAGGAGAAGTCCACGATGGCTTCGCCTATACTCACCTCTTGAACGCTTGGTCCAGCGCCATGTTTGGTGAGGGAGGCAGGCTCTTGCATCTTCTCCAGATCCTTGTAGTATTGGACTGCGCTGAAACCAATGTGAGGCGGCTGGTTGTAGCCGCAGTTTTGCCATGCGATCGCCATGTCATAGACGTGATCGTCTCGCAACCAAGGCAATTTGTATTGGCTCTCCATGGTGGTGGAGTAGATGGTCAAGTAGTAGTGTCCGTTGACGCTTGTCCAGAAGATGGACTCCTCGCGCCAGTCACCCAAGAGGTCGGATTGCAAGCAAGGGTTGTACTTGGTCGCATTATTTTGGTTGGCTCCCCATTGTAATTTTTGTCCCTCCACAATGATGTTGTTGCCAAAGGTGTAAACACGCTCCCAAGTCTTGCTGGAACTGTTCCATTTATCGACGTGCGCGCGGTCGGTGTACTCCTCTAATAGGTCGCCATCCCAGAATATACGTCCGTTGATGGAACTGCTGTTGGTGGAGCCCACATGCCATGGGGCGATCTCATAGCCTTTGCAGGTGAAGAGGTTGGCGTTGCTCCATTCGAAACACTCGGCACCCTCGTATTTGTCGTCGCAGTCCAAAATCAAACCACGGCCTGTGTCACCGCCTGTTTGTGCCTTGGACATCAATACCTTACCCGTTTTGGCGTCGAGCAGAGCGCAGTCGTATTTTGCGGAGTTCTCCTCTGTGATCATGAAATACTCCAAACCAGGGTTGGAAGGGTCGAATTCGCCCAAGTGGGTGGCGTCTCCGTGTCCTAAACCTGTGCTCCAAAGTAGCGAACCGTTGTGGTCGAGGCAAGCGGCGCCCACGATGATTTCGTCGAAGCCGTCGTTATCTACGTCTCCACAGGTGATGCTGTGCGCTCCTTGTCCGTAGATGCCTTGTCCAGGACGGTCGGAGGTGTGTTTCCATAAGTTAGAGAGTGTCTTGCCATCCCAACTGTAGGCTGCTGCGTAAGAGTAGGTGTAGATACCGCGGGTGGTCACTGCGCAAGGTTTGGCTTGGCCGTTGACTGGAAGGAATGCCACGCACCCCTTCATCCAGTTACCGCGGTGTCCGTAAGTGTTGCCGTCGCTCTTTCCGCTACGGTCGTCCCAATTGCTCCTGATGTTGAAGTAAGGCCAATAGTCGATCGTGGCCAACTCCTTACCGTCTCTACCGCTGAAGCAGGTGATCCACTCTTTGCCGCCGTCGGTAATCACACCTGAACCGTTGATGGATGAGGCATAGTGGTTGGCACCGGCTGCGGCACCTTTGGAAAGGAAGTTGCCGGTGGCGTCTTTCGAACCTTGCGCCGTCTTGGCGATCAGCTCACCATATCCGTCGCCGTCGAAATCGTAGCAGAGGAAGGTGAATCGGCATCCAGCCAAGACATTGGGTCCTAAGTTGATGCGCCACAAAAGGGTACCGTCCAGTTTCAAACAATCCAGAATCGGAGGGGCAGTCGCTTCAGCGGTCGCTCCTGTACCACCTTCCCAGCACATGATGATCTCCTCTTCGCCGTCGCCATCCATGTCGTAAGCCGAACAGTCGTAGGGTGAGTAGGTCACGGTTGTTCCATTGGGAAGTCTGTAAGTTCCTGGGTGTTTCAACAAAAGGTTGCGGTAAGGTGTCTCGTCACACTTTACCCCCTCTTGGGTATCGATTACTTCGCCATCTTTGTTGAGTACCTCCAAAGAGAAGGTTGCGCTGGCGTTGTTGCCGGGGATCACGACGTTGGTCTTCGTGGTAGTAGTCTGTACGAGATTTCCGTTCGCGTACAACTTGTAGGTGGTGCTCTTCGGAGCGTCACTCTTTCTCATTCGCCAACTGACATAGACATTGTTGCCCGATTTGCAGGCCCACAATCCTCTGGATCCATCTGCCCATACCTCAAAGCAGGAGAGGAGCATGGCTATGCCTAATAATAGTAGTGATAATGTGTTTCTCATATTTCAAGTGTAATATTTCTTATGTCGCAAATATAGACATAATCTGTTACAGGGAAATATGAATTTATGCTAATTGCTATGAATTTTGTGTCAAAATGGAGGATATTGGCGGATTGTGCGGTGCTATTTTATATAATGCTTCTGCCCTTTCAGGGCGTCGTTTATTCTGTTCGTTATCATTTCATCCAAGGCGCCGCTGCGCTTGCCGTTGGGCTGGGTGTATTTATATTTGTTAGATAAGTATGATCAAAGGTTAGATATTTAAGGGGTCAGAGATCAAATAGTTTGGTCTGATAAGTGATGGTATTGCCAAGATACTTTTCATACATCTCGTCCATTATTAGCCTAAGTTCTTTTACAAACTCTTCGAGACGTTCCTCGTCGTATTTTAGTTCAAAAACATCATCAGCTTGATCGTGTCCCTTTTGTCCTAAACGGTATTTCCATACACATATATGAACAATCGTCTCTTTTTTTAACTTAAAAAAGCCAACTCGTTTATTTTCCCATGTCAGTGTGAAACCAACGGTAAATCGATAAAATCTGTCAAGCGATTTTAATTTGTAAATTTTTCTACACGAATCAAAACCACCAAGATTATCGTATTCATTATTAGATATCGTTCCGCTACTATTGTAACACAACATGATGTGACTTGTCAATTCATCATTGCTACAGCCCCTAGGTAAAAGGAAAGCAGGAGTAGAACTGCATACCTGATGCCCCCAATCATACAATTCGTATGTTGTACTCATCATATATGAATTCAAACTGACATTAATAGATACTTCTTTAAAATCATTTCTTGCCATAGTTTGCTTTGTGATGAACTGTGAAAAAGAAAGCCACCCGAAAGGATGGCTTTCTTTTTAAAAAACGCAAATTAGAACTAAACTACAAATTTATAAGGAAAGCATTTCACAATGCCTCTAAGTGTAATGCAAAAACCGCGCCAAACTTTGCGTTTGGTAAGGAATTTCGGAGAAAATTATTTTTTTACCTCAATTTTCTTGCAATAAACACCTACAGGATAGTTCGCATCTTGTATCTTGGATGCGTCTGCTTTGTCGAAATACTTCATCACTTGGCGAAGATCGTAAGGAACTTCGGTGGCGATGAGAATCAAATCATCTGTACCGATTGGCTCGGAGAACTCTACTGGGTAGGTGGTCAAGTCGATCGTACAGTTGCCTGGAATGAGCAAGTGAGACATGGTGGTAGCGTCGTCGATTGGCAAGCAGTCGTACTTCTCACCATCCTTGTTGATGTCGAGGATATTGACATACAATGGTGTGTCGCTGCTGTTCTTGATTCTGAACACAGCTTGGCTATCCAATGCCACGACACCCTCCAACTCAGCTCTTGTTCTGCGGTCGAGGATAGAGAATGAGATCGCGTAATCAGTGTTGGCGTTGTTCATAGAACCCAATGCGCTGCCTTTGTGCTTAGCCAAGATAGCCTTCGCGATGTCGTTCTCGATGATGTCTCCACGGTAGGTACAACCGGCAGCCTCATGGCTGATTCTGTCGGAACCTCCGTTGAAGAGCGCTTTTGAAGCGTGTGATACGAAGTTAGCGGCGTAACTTTGTTTGCCCTTGTAGTTAGCGATCAACTCGCTCACCTTCTGGCCGTTGTTTTGGGAGATGGAGTAAATCTTCTCCGCCTTGCGGTCGATGAAGGATAGCGCTGAATTGTTTCCCACGCGTACCACGTCGTTCAATTGGAGTGGATTTCTCTTTTGGAGAGCTACCCATTGTCCATTCTCTTGCTTCTCCGCCTGGCCGATGATGGCGTAGACGTAGATATCTTGTGCGCTAACGAGGCTAACCAGCATCGTGAAAAGCGCGATAAAGAAACCTTTTTTCATAATGAACTCCTTTCTAATTGGTTTATATAAGATATAGTACAAAAATTGTGCCTAAATAAATTGTATGGTAGAGACGCGGCAACGCCACGCCTCCACGTGCAAATTCATCTATTATTTCTTTTCGAACAAGATGAAATTACCTTGTCTGTTCTCGAAGATAGGCATTTGTCTTCCGTTCGTCGCTTGTCTTACTTGGTTGCGGATGTAAAGCTCCAAAGCGTCGAGGGTGATATTGCCCTCTTCATCAACTGCCTTGCCCTTGATACCTTCCAACAATGCCTTGGTGAAGATACCGTTCTCCCATTGCTCAGACTCGTTGGATTTTTGAGCCTCTGTGCTGGAGTAGAATCCGATGATGTCTGGTTCTGCCATGGAGAAAGTCTCCGCTGTTCCCTTCACACCATACATCGAGCCAGAGTGGCATGCATCCATGAAGATGATGATGCGGCACTTCTTGTCCTTCAATCGTTTGAGCGCGCTGCGGATGATATCGAAGTCTACCGCGGAAGCGAAGAGGTCGTTGCTCTCCGCATTGCAAGAGAGGAAGTAGGTCTCCGCACCCTCCTTCGCGCCGTGTCCGGAGAAGAAGAGAAGGATGACGTCGCCTTGGTTCGCGTTGTTCACCAAGTTGGAGAGTCCCTTCTTGATGTTCTTGTCGGTTGCGGCCTTGTCTTGTACCAAGTTTGCGGTCTTCAAAGATTGGTATTGGGATAGGTTGCAAGTCTTCACGGTGTTCAAGAAATCAGCAGCGTCCTTGGCAGCGTGTTGCAACTTCAAGTCCGCTTGGTCGTAGTCACTTACACCGACCGCGAATACGTGCAATGCAGGTTTTGGACGGTCGCCACGGTAGTGGAGCAATACGACGGCAGGATCACTGTTTTGACCTCTGTTGTCCTTCGCGATGAGTTGCACGCGGCAATCGTTGACGCGAGGTAAAGTCAAGGTGATTTGCTTACCTACTCGTTTCACCCCTTTGGTGCGAGGTTGAAGCTCTCCGTTGATGTAGGCGATGATCTCTGGCTCGCTGCCATCGTGGGTAGAGGTCTCGTATGTGAATGTCACCTCTGGAGAGGAGTATTGAGCACCATTCTTTGGAGACAAAATTTTGATGGTCGGAGCGCCCTCCGCCACGTGGGTCACAGTTGGTGTCTCCACTGGTTTTGGCTCTGGTTGGCTAGGTGTAGTAGGCTTGGCCGGTGTTGGCTCTTCCCTTTTTTGAGGCTCTTGAGCGGCAAGGTTAGGAGTCTTGTAGGTGAATGACTCCAAGTTTGGAACTTGCGCTGCAGGAACACGTCCGTTAGGGTTGTTGTTTTGCCACTTTTGAGCCGCTGCTTTGGCTGCGTTCATATCTGTGTAGATAGGTTTCAAGATGAAGTTACCCGCACGGTCGATGGCAGCCCATTTGCCTTTGTACTTCACGACCGCGTAATTGCGTGTCGAGCTGAATATAGCGGTTTTGTCCACATTCTCGAATACAGGTTTCATCGCCCAGTTGCCAAGATAGTTGACGAAACCGATCTTCTTCACACCAGCCTTTAGACCGATGTAGAGGTTTTCGCCCAACTTGGCATTGGATTCCCACTCTTTCACTGCTTTGCGAACCTCCTCTTTGCTGGTAAAGTAAGGGTTGATGACCATGACGCCTTCGCGGTCGACGGCACCCCATTGCTTATCCAACTTCACGATGGTGTAGTTCTTGCCAGTGGAGAAACTGTTGTCGGTATCCACCTCTTCGTAGATAGGTCTCAAATACATCTCACCAGTATAATCCACGAAGCCCCATTTGTTGTAAGCCTCGTCGAAGATAGGTTGAAGGAATACATTTCTATCTCCGCCCTTCACTGCTAGTTTAGCTGCGTAAAGAGCCATCACTTTGGTGGTGAAAACGGGTTTGGTGTAATATTTGCCAGTAGCATCCACGGCACCCCATTTGCCTTGGTATTTCACAACAGCGTATTTGCGGCCCGCAAAAGCGTTCTGTTGGTCGTACTCCTCATAAATTGGTTGAATCACCCATGTTGATCCATTCTTAAAACCCCATTTGCCTGTCTTTGTGCTTTGGACGGCTTGTTGAGCACTTAAAGAAGCGATGGTGAGAACCAATAAGCATAGTGTCACTAAATACTTTTTCATACTCTTTTATTTTAGTCTTATCTATTTTCTGTGTATTCCACAATTTGTTGTTCAAATGTCTTTCCTCCGTTGTTTGGTTTCTTTAATTTCTTCTCTATTTTGAAGTAGATGAAATAGAAGATTTCCGCCGCATAGGCAGCCAATCCCGTACCTACTAACGCATAAGCGAGTGAGATATTATATTGCTTCACCAGAAAGACGTACCCACCGAAGAATGAAAGTCCCAACATCATGATGATCTGCAAGGAGGTGGATAGGAATCCAGAAACGTCGTTGTACTTCTCGTTGATCCAACAGTAGATGATGCAATAGAGCAATGTGTAGATGATACCGAGTAGAAGACCCTCCATTTCAGACATTGTTGAGATCAATCTTCCAGGCATGGTGAGTGTGGCGATGGCATAACCGTGAATGGTGGTTCCGCAGATGCGTCTGCTGCCGTCCACTACGATTGGAATGTTGTGGAAATCCCTCAAATCTTGGAAATCTCCCACCAAAACCACCTTGTCCTTGAAATCCTCCTCGAAGAATTCGTCGTATATGTGAATCTTGTTGAAGAATGTTTGCTTGTAGTGGATGAGTTCCTCCTCGTTTGCTATCTTTTCCCACATTTCGTAAGTTTCAGGGTAGGCCATCTTCACGATTTCATGAACAAATGTGCTGAGCGTCGTGTCGCCGATGGTCAAGGTTTTGTTGAAGTGTCGAATGGTCTCATTCTCCACGTTCACGCAGGCCTCCACACAGCCCGTCTTTTTCACGAAGAAGGACTCCTCCTTGATGAATTCGCCGTAGTTAGGCACCATTCTGCATGCGGCGATGACATTCTTGCAACGGGAGATGACTCGGACCAAGCTGTCATTGGCGAGTGTGTCGGTGTTGTTCGGACCGAAAATGCAGTCAAGGGCGATGCATCTGGCTCCCGCGTCGTGCATGGCTTGGATGCCGGCAGCGATCTCCGCACGGGAGTAGCAGGTGGATAAATCGTATAAAATAATGTCTGGATTGAAATCCGCCACCTCTTCCGCATTGTCGTTCTCGATCTGGAAATAGGTGTCGGTCATGGTGAAATTTCCGATCGCCTGGCTCGCTGGATCGAGGTATGAAATGCTGTACGCGAGTTTGTTGACCAACAAACATACCCCCGCTATAATGGCTATGATAGCGATGGAGTGGGGAATATATGTTGTGAAAAGTCTCTTCATAACTCTCTTTGTTTGTGATAAATATAGATTTACAAAGATACAAAATTAGCGTTAAGATGGAAAATTTAAGTTTTAAGATTTCTTAAAACGATTTAAGAATGTGCTTTTTTGTTTAGTAGATTTATTTTATTTTTGTCTAAATGAGAATACGGATTAAAGGGAAGAACGATGAAGATAGCGTTGGATGTACATACCCATACTATTGTGAGCGGACACGCTTACAGCACGATGCAGGAGATGGCGAAGGCGGCCTCTGAAAAGGGGTTGCAAGTGCTTGGCATGGCTGAACATGGTCCTACCATCAAGGGGGCTTGTGATGCGGCCTACTTCAACAACCTCGCCGTTATTCCAGAGGAGATGTATGGCGTGAAAATCCTGACGGGTGCGGAGATCAATATTCTTGACACCAAGGGTACGCTTGATTTGCCGGAAGATACCATCCGGAAATTAAAGATTCGCGTTGCGGGTATCCACCACTCATGCTATCAACCTGGAACCCGTGAGGAGAACACCGATGCGGTGATTGGTGTGATGCGTAATCCGATGATTGATATCATTAGCCATCCCGCTGATGGAACGGCGCATTTGGATTTCGAACGTTTGGTGCGGACTGCCAAAGAGACGAGGACATTGTTGGAGATCAACAATAGTTCATTGAGTCCGAGTCGTGGGAAAGAGCGTGCGTGGGATTGTCACAGAGAGATGATTCGTCTGTGTAAGAAATATGAGTTGATGGTGATTATGGGAAGTGACGCCCATATCTCCTTTGATGTGGCCCGATACGACCATATCTACCGGCTGCTTCAGGAAGAGGAATTCCCGGAGGCATTGATTATCAATGATAAACCTGATTTGTTTTGGCAACGCCTTCAAAGGGCGGAATAATCCAATTTAATTCATGTAGTGCCGCATCCAGATATCTGGAAGGTCCCCCTCGCAGGCTATTTGGAAGTCTGAAGGGTGGCATGCGTATATTTTTTCCCCTGCCAGGGTAGGTATTTTGATCCACCATCTACCATTGCTTCGATTATGGAAGAAATGGATATTTTTTTCTTGGTCGGAAGGGAATAGGGCTACACGCTCTTGGTAGGTGTTGATATCTCTCATAGGGTAATCTCCGAAGCGGTTGTCGATTCCTTCGATGAAGTGCCAAATGATTTGCGCCGCCAACGATGCGGTTTGGTCGCTGTCGTCGAAGGCTGGGTTGGCCTCGAAAAGGCCGAACGCGTTGATGCTGTCGCTCAGTCCCGCGTAATGGGCGAGTTGGCAGATCTCTTCGCCGGAGAGGCCGTTGGAGATGGCCCTTGAAAAACCGGGAGAGTCCGCGTGTCGGATGGCGGACATGTCAACGCTCACGAGGTCAGTGTCGCGGAGGTAGGGTTCTGCGGATGCGATGTTTCTGAATAGTTCACCTGCGCGTACGAAATGGCATGTGTGCCCTTCGAGTTGCTCGATAATGGGTTGCGGGCAGTAGTAGCCTTGGTAGCCTAATAGTTTGAACTCTTCTGTTTGCTCGTCACGAATGATTTTTCCCGCGAAGGTGTTGCCGTCAAAAACATCGGTGGAGCAGTAGGGGAAGTCCAGTTTGCAATCGATCAGCGTGGTTTTAATATGCTTCTTCGACTCCTTCATTGCTTCGAAGAGTGGAAAGGTTAGCTCATGGCTGCCGCCGATGACGACGGGAATTACATTTTGGGCTAGGAGTTCCGCTGTGACGCATTTCAGTGCGGCATAGGTGTCGGCTAAGCTTTTGCCGCTTTTCAAGTTGCCTAAATCCGCAATCTTGGTGTTGCTGAATCCGCCTCTTAAAGCGTAGAGTTGTTGACGAATGGCATCGGGAGCCAATTCGCTGCCAGGGTTGCCTGCGTTCATTTCGCTCTTCACACCGATGATGGCAACTTGGTAATTCTCCTTCACCAGCTGGTGCTCAAATGAATATTGGGCAGGGAAAAAATTATAGGCTACGGGTGCCCCTTGGTATTCGTCGAAGTATAACGCTATCATTTTTATTCAGATTATCTATCCGCGAATTTAACCAAACAAAATAGAATATGATAAGCACGGGGAGATTTTTGGGATTTGTTCGTATCTTTGCGATACTTTAAAAATCATTAGATGAAGGGAATATCTTTTATTTTTTCCATCCTTTTCGGTGTGCTTGTTTGCACTTCTTGCAAGAGTGATGAATCATTGATTCCAGACAGCGAGGTATATGTGAAGACCTATACCAGCGAGTACAACGAACTGATGACGCCTAATCATGCGGTCTCCTATACCTTGGTCTCTTTGTACCCTTCCAATTTTAAGTTGGGCTATGGGGGTATTGCAATCTTCCGTGATTTGGAGGGAAAGATCGGTTGTTGTGATTTGGCTTGCCCGAATGACAAATCCCGTTCCAATCCTTTGGTGATCGATATGCCTTTTGCGACGTGTCCGATGTGTCTATCAAAATTTGATCTCTCGTATAGTTTGGGAAATCCAGTGTCGGGTTCCGCCAAGTCGGGCTTGCGTATGTATCGCAATATCCGTGATACGGGAGAGTATATTATGGTGACCAATTAATTATTGTCATGCAGGAGCGGGGAACTCTATTTTGGCACTTGATGGCCATTCTAACAGTGGTGATTTGGGGAACGAGTTTCGTCTCCACCAAGATTTTGTTGTCGTATGGTTTTTCCGCGGTGTTTATCTTTTTTGTTCGCTTTATTGTCACCTATGCGTTGCTGGTGATTTGTTCCCACAAAAAATGGCGTTCGGATAGTTGGCGGGATGAACTTACACTGCTGTTGGGCGGTCTGATGGGTGGTACCCTCTACTTTTGGTTGGAGAATAGCGCTTTGGTCCTTTCCCCCTCGTCGAATGTGTCGTTGCTTGTTTGCACCAATCCTTTGATGATTCTGATAGTGGTCAGCCTATTTTTCAAGAAAGAGCGGTTGAACAAGCGGCAGATTCTGGGATCTTTGCTTACCTTCTTCGGTATGGTTTTGGTGGTGTTGAATGGTCAATTTTACCTGAAACTCTCCCCGTGGGGTGACATGATGGCTTTCGGTGCCGCGATTGTTTGGATGATCTATTCCATTTCAATCCGCAGGTTGTATGGTCAATATTCTACAATGTTTATCACGCGTAAGGTTTTCTTTTATAGTTGTCTGACAACGATACCATTTTTGCTTTACGATCGTCCGAATGTGCCGTGGGAGAATTTCTCGGAACCTGCGGTGATTCTCAACTTCTTGTTGTTGACGATGTTCTCCTCTCTGTTCGGTTATTTGGTTTGGAATAAGGTGTTGAAGCAACTGGGAACTGTTTTGGCCTCGAATTATATCTATGTTGTCCCATTGGTCACGATGATTACCGCTGTGATTGTGTTGGATGAGAGGATAACGGGAGTCGCCATAGCGGGTGCGGCGGCCATTGTGGTGGGTATGGTGATGGCGGAGTACAAGGCGTGAGCCTGATGTTCGACGATGTTCTACGGTTTGAGGTAATCTATTTCATGTATCTCTTTTCATAAAGCAAAAAAAGGGTTGTCCTAAGACAACCCTCTCATCCGTAATTTTCTATTCTTATTTTACATCTCTCCGTAAGGCAATGCAGCCAACATCTCAGCGGCCTTGTCCAAGCCTTGCTTCAATGGTTTCTCCACCATCATTTTGATCATCATATTGAGCTCTGCCTTGATGGTCACCTTTATTCTGGTGTCATTCTCCCCAACGGATTTTAGTTGAATCCATACATTGAATGGAATCGGAGACTGGTCGGAACCGAACTTAATGGTCTTGTTAGGCTCACGCTCAACGATTCGTATTGTCACAGGACCAAGGGGTGCGTTGGCGATCTCGAATGTGCATGAGTCTCTGTCGAAACTCATGTTTTTCACCTTGTCTTGGGGTATTCTATCCTTGATGCGCTCCAAGTTGGATAGATCGGAAAGAATATTGAAAATCTTTTCGTCGCTATAGATCGACTTGGTGATGTTGCTCTCGATTGTCGTCATACTCTCTTGTGTTATTTTGTATTACTTGCCCCAAGTGTCTGGGCTCTTACGCCACTCCTTCAATGTCGCCAATTCGCTCTCTCCGATGACCTTCTTCTCCAAAAGGTGTTGAAGAACTGCCTCGTAGTTGGAAAGGGTAGTTAAATTCACATTTGCTGCGGCGAATTGCTCCGCTGCCAAAGGGAATCCGTAGGTGAAGATGGCTACCATACCCATCACCTCGGCACCAGCCTCACGAAGTGCGTTGACCGCCTTCAAGCTACTACCGCCAGTAGAGATCAAATCCTCTACCACCACTACCTTTTGTCCTGCCTTCAACTCGCCCTCGATCAAGTTGCCCATACCGTGGTCCTTTGCTGCTGAACGTACATAGACGAATGGTTTGCCAAGCAAATCCGCTACAAGCGCGCCTTGAGCGATCGCTCCTGTCGCAACACCTGCCACAACGTCTGCGTCGTTGTACTTCTCACGGATAATATTTGCTAACTCCTCCTTGATGAGGGTACGAATCTCTGGATAAGCCAATGTCTTGCGGTTGTCGCAATAGATTGGAGATTTCCATCCTGATGCCCAAGTGAATGGGTTCGATGGTTGAAGCTTTACGGCTTGGATGCTGAGTAATTTTTCAGCTACTTGATTTTGAACATTGCTCATAATCGTATCTATTAATTTATTGTTTTTATTTCTTCAAATATTCTTGCGCGAATTCTGGTGAGATGTAGTTGTCTACAGTTGTGCAGACAAAGGCTGAGAAGTCGATCGCGCAGCGTGCGATGTTGTTCCATTTCTCTTCGGAGACACCCTCTTTGAGTTCATCCAAAGTGACATTCTCTTTGATTAAACCGTAAATTACACCTGCATTGAAATTGTCCCCCGCGCCTACGGTGCTGACTGGGGTGATGACGTTGCCTTGGTATTGCTTGCTGAACTTGTTGCCGAATACGTGGGCTCCCTTTGCGCCTTCGGTGTAGATGAAGTTCTTGGAGTAGAAACTGATGTGGTCGTGGTAAATCTGCTCGGCACCCTCCTCACCATAGATGTTTAAGAAATCCTCGTCTGAACCTTTGATGATATCCGCGTACTCGAAGTTATCCAAAATGGTTGGCATCAAGTGGCGCACATCGTTGATGTGTGATTTGCGGAAATTCACATCGTAGTAGATGATCGCCTTCTTCTCTTGCGCGTAATCCAAAAGGTCGACCAACTTATCGTGAAGCACTGGATTCAAGGCGTAGTAGGATCCGATCACCAAGATGTCATCCGCCTTGATCTCTGGCATGATATAGTCCAATCGGTCGGATGGATAATCTTTGTAGAAGAGATAATCCGCATTTTGTTTCTCATCCAAAAAGGCTAATGCCAAAGGGGTCTTCCCTTTGTCGAAAGAGTAGATGTAATCTGTCTTCACATGGTTGGCGTCCAAGAAATCCTTGATGATCGTGCCAATCTTGTCATTTCCGATTTCGCTGATGAAGGCAGGCTCCAAACCCAATCTGCCCAAAGAGATGAGCGCGTTGTAAACAGATCCACCCGGCTTCGCGCCGATGGGTTGGTTATCTTTAAAGAGAATATCGAAGACGGTCTCTCCGATGCCTAAAATTCTTCTCATTGTTATTAGTATTGATAGTTCAAATCGTCAGCGGTCAATTGGTTGAGCACGCCTTTCCAAATGATGTTGGATACGCCATTGGATGTGTTTCCGCCCACGAATGCGATTTCACCCGCTTTGACGAGAACGAAGGTTCCCGCATGGGACAATGTGGCAATCTCGCCAGTCAAATCCTTGTGCCAATCGTAGTTCCAAGAGGCACCACAATCTTGCGAAGTGTAGCATTTGTTGGAGTGGGTTCCGTCCGCCAAGTTGCCTCCTACGATTCCCAATAGGTTCTCGTATTGGAAAACAATCGGATTAGTCAAGTAGGGAAGTGTGCCGTCTGGTGCTTGCAATATGCGGGTGTTGCCCTTGCTGTCGATGCTCCATACGGTTCCATAACCATTTTGGGTGGCGTAGATATAACCCAATGAGGTATATCCCGAAGCGGATGTGAATGTAACCAAGTTCTCGGTAGGGAAGTCAGCAGGAAGGTCGGATTTCTTTTGGAAATCTCCCGTCGACTTCTCATATAGGGCACATCCCTCTCCCTCTTTGACAAGGGCCCAAATCTTGGTTCCGATGGTGAAGAGTATTTTCTCGACCTTTACCGATGAGGCTACTGGCGCGAAGGCCAATGTGTTTAGGTTAGCCGCATAAAGATCGCCTTCGGTGTTTTGCACATAGACTGAATCGCCCAAAATGGCAGATGAATACCAGTTGGCCTTCTCCAACTGAATCGGCTTCTCCGACCACACTTCCAAATCGTTGGTAGAGGTCATCAAGTGGTTTGCGCCCGTCTCGTCCGCATAAAACCACATTCCGCAACCGTTCTTGTAGAAGGACTGTTGGGAAACGATTTTGTTCTTGATATCGATTGTTCCGTATTTCTCCCAAGTGAGGGCGGAGACATCATAGTTGTGGACACGTACTTGAATGGTATACTTCTTCTGGTGGGAACCATCTTCAGAGGTGGCGATAATCTCCACTGGACTGGTTAAGTTCATGGTAGAACCATTCTTGAAAATTTCCCATTGGCCATTCTTCAACACTTGAACGGTAGGTTGGGAAGTGTAGCCGTAGAATCGCGCTTGGACAGCTGCGAGGTTAGTTCCCACATTGAGGGAGTCGTAGTTGTATATGATTTGGTCTATATCATTGACCACGAATGTCTCCGATATGTTGTTGAGTCTCATACTGCGGATACGAGGATCGCTCAAATTCTTCAACTCTTTTGTTGTATCTTCCTCGTCACCGCAAGATACGAACAACGAAGTCATCGCTACTAGGGAGTATATCAGTGATTTGAATACTTTATGTTTCATACAAATCTTCTTTTGTTTGCAAAAATATAAAAAAATAAGCGAAATGAAATTATCCAATCGTGGAGAATCATCCAATAATGTAATTGTGGGCGGTCATCCAAGCAAAATATCTTAATGATTTACCTAGTAGCATAAAGAGGCAGACCATCCAAGGGTTGCTTCGCAGATAGCCCAATGAGACCACGATGACGCTACCGATGATAGGTACGAACCCGAAGAAGGCGAAGATGGTTCCCTTGTGTCGTAATTTCTCGCTCCAGTGGATGACCTTCTCCTTTTTCACGCCGAATCTCCGTTCCAATAGATCCATTTTCCCCTGTCGGCCCAGCCAGTAACAGGTCATGCCTCCAAGCACATTTCCGGCAGTGGCGGCGATCAGACATTGTAGGGGATCCGATCCTGCCACCAAAAGCGCGGAGAGGACCACTTCCGAACTGAACGGAAGAATGGAACCTGCTAGGAACGCGATGAAAAAGAGTCCCCAATAACCATAGCTTATGAAAAAATCAATCATCTCCTTAAATGATGTTCGGTTGGATGAAGAATAGCAGGGAGATCAAGGCGAAAATCGCCAAGAGAACTTTAGACGGAACAGACCATTCGAGGGTAAAATATTGTCCTATGATGAATGCTCCGAAAAATAGGGAGGTAGGTAAAAAAATCTCGGCATTGTTCCAACACATCAGCATCATGACCAGTGTGGCGAAGAAACAGACAATTAGAAAGACTACCTCCTCGCGGCTACGGACGTTTTGGTTGGAACGACTGCGGATGAAGAACTGGAAGGAGACGACGAATAGGATAGCGAGAATGCCCATATAGATCCATTGATCAAATCCATTCGCCATTGTAAGGCTTTCTCCAATGTTGATCCAGTCGCTCCAGTATTCTGTCCATCCCGCTATGTTGTTCAGCGCGATGGCAATGAGCACGCAGTAGAATTGCGGGAGGAACACGCCTGTTAAGAAGGAGAAGAATAGCCTGATGTGGAAGGTGTTGCATCGATAGAGCATCACAAAAAATGGGATGGCCAACACAATGGATTGTACGGCGAACAAAGAGGCGATTGAGAGAACGAAACCTGCATCAAACGCTCTGATGATGAATTGGTCGGAGCTTCCTTCCACTAGTTTGAAAGTGCTATTCACGAAAAGTACCACGCACAGGGTGATGATCCATGCGGGGGAGAATAGGTGCGGACGCATCAACAGGGATACGGTGATGGCGAAGATCAAGGCGGGTAGGATGGTTCGCACGTTGATGAACGCGAAGGTTCCGTTCAAACTGATCATACAATAGCCTGTGATGATGACACATGCCAAGGCGGCGATGCGACATGCCAAACCATCGAAGGGGATGAGCCCGTTTAATAAATGGGTGAGTGGAGAATCTCCCATGACGAGAGATCCTCCACTCAATGCCAATTCTTGCGCGGTTGTGCCGGGCAAGAAGATGTCATACCACAATACAAATGTGACAATCAGGGAGATCAATATGGTTGATACTCCAGGAAGGATCGTGTCTTTGTACTGTAAATATTGCATCCTGTATTACTTTAAGTCCTTTCCGATATCGGAACGGAAATATTTCTTGTCGAACGCGATCTTTTGCGCGTTCTTGAAAGAGACTGCCAAGGCATCTTCTTTGGTCTTTCCGTAAGAGCTGATGGACATCACACGGCCGCCGCTGGTGAGCAATTGACCATCCTTCATGGTGGTTCCGGCGTGGAATACGATGCTATCTTCCACAGCATCCAAACCTGTGATTACTTTGCCCTTCTCGTATGCCTCAGGATATCCGCCAGACACAAGCATGACGGTTACAGCGGCACGCTCGTCCTCCTCCAAAGTCTTGCTGGCAAGGTTGCCTGCGGCTACGCCTTCGAATAGATCAACAAGGTCGGATTTGATACGGAGCATTACAGCCTCGGTCTCTGGGTCGCCCATACGGACGTTGTATTCGATCACCATAGGCTCATTCTTCACGTTGATCAAACCAAGGAAGATGAAACCTTTGTAGGTAATGTTCTCTTTCTTCAATCCTTCGATGGTAGGGATGACGATTCTCTTCTCCACCTTCTCCATGAATACCTTATCGGCGAATGGTACTGGTGAAACGGCACCCATACCGCCTGTGTTGAGGCCTGTGTCGCCCTCGCCGATTCTCTTGTAGTCTTTCGCTACTGGAAGGATCTTGTAACCGCCGTTTCCATCTGACAAAACGAATACGGAGCATTCGATACCTGCGAGGAACTCCTCGATGACCACTGTTGAGCTCGCTTCGCCGAACTTGCCGTCCAACATATTGCGCAACTCTTGCTTAGCCTCCGCCAAATCAGGGATGATCAATACACCCTTACCGGCAGCCAAACCGTCCGCCTTCAATACGTAAGGCGCTTCCAACTCCTCCAAGAATTTACAACCCTCTTCGAGTGTTTGGGAGGTGAAGCTCTTGTAGCGTGCGGTCGGAATATTGTGACGCATCATGAATGCCTTCGCGAAGTCTTTGCTACCCTCCAATTGAGCACCCTCTTTGGAAGGACCGATGACAGGAATTTGCTTCAACTCAGGATCATTAACGAAGAAATCGTAAACACCCTTCACCAATGGATCCTCTGGTCCTACTACCACCATATTCACGTTGTTGTTCAACACGAATTGTTTGAGGGCAGGGAAGTCTGTCGCTGAAATGTTTACATTTTCACCCACTGTGAGTGTTCCGCCGTTACCTGGCGCGATGAAAAGTTTCTCTACTTTCTTGCTTTGCGCGATCTTCCACGCCAATGCGTGTTCTCTACCGCCTGATCCTAACAATAGTATATTCATATTCCCTCTTTTTTATTTTCTTCTATGTTTGTTTCGTTTAATAGTTCGAATTTATAGCCCTCCGCCTTAAAGTATTCAATGGCCTTGGGAAGCACGTAACGAATGTTCTTCTCCGCTTTCAGAGAGTCGTGGAATACGACAATTGATCCGTTTCTGGTGTATTTTTTAACAATATTCATCACTTCGTCGCCCGTCAACTTTTGGTTGTAATCTCGGGTGACCACATCCCAAAAGACGATTTTGAATCTTCTGCGGAGCGTGACGAATTGCAGATACCTCAGAATGCCGTGCGGTGGTCTGAATAGCTTGCTGTGGATGTAGTCATCCGCTTGGAGCACATTATTGATGTAGTTTCTGGACCATGTGTAGAGACCTTGCAAGTGGTTGAAGGTGTGGTTGCCCACTAAATGGCCTTCGTCTAGCACCTGCTGGAATACATCAGGATGCTTCCTCACATTATCTCCTACGCAGAAGAAGGTAGCTTTGATACCCTCCTTTCGCAATAGATCCAATACGAACGGGGTTACCTCGGGAATCGGGCCATCATCGAATGTGAGATAGACACACTTTTCTTTGTGAGGTAAACGCCAAATGGTGCCAGGAAATAATTTCCTGTACACATTTGGCAATTGTTCGATAAACATACTATTCTACCGCTTTTTGGAATAATGGGTAATATTTATTCAACAACGCATCATCCTCTTCGGCACAAGGTTCGTTTCTCTCTTTTTCGATATTTACGATCTCGTGGAGAATACGGTATTGGTCGCTTACGATATCAGATTGTCCTGATCTGCGATGGAATCTTGAATCCATTCCATTGATCCACCTGAGGTTTTGGATAGCGTTCTCCTTCATTGCCATAAAGATTGGTCTGGCCTTCTCGTACTCTCCGAGTTCGTTGTAGTATTTAGCGAGCATCAAAGAGATGGTGGTGTAAGGAACTTGCGGAGCAGGCAATACCTTGTGCGCGTAGTCAAGTACTTCGATGGCACGTTGTTTGCGCTCATTGGCGTACTCCCTGGCTGCTACGGTGTCGATGGCGTTGCCATAGCTTCTGATAGCGGAAGACAATTCTCGGTTTGACATTGAATTGTATTGTTGTCCAAGAATGTCGATGGCGCTCAATCTCGCGTTGCTGATCAACAACGAGTCGGAGTAGCGTTGCTTGTTGGTGATCGCGCTGTTGCCGTAGTACATCGCTGTGAAGTTTCTGTATGTATTCATGTAGCGATTGTCTCTGTTGTCGCTCAATGCCCATGACAATACCTCGCAGTAATCGTGCTTTGTAGTGGCTTGTGTAGCCTCAGATGTAAGGCCTTCCACCAAGCGTAGGAACATCAAACGGAGTGTAGAGGTCATGCGGAGATTGTTCTCCTCTAAATAGATATTTGGATTCTCGGCAATACCTCCCCACTTGAACTTGTGGAGCATATTGTCGTACATGACATCCGTGTTCACACGTTCGCCAGCCTCGAGAGGATTCTTCTTGACAGGAACGATACGGTAGGCCATACCCTCTAATTGGAGATAATCGTTCAAGCCTGTGAAACTCTCTTTTCCAACTGTTGTGGCGAAATACATAGGACGCTCCCAATGGTTGTTGGCAAGAAGGTCAAGGATGAAGATCTCTTGTTTGCCCAAGTATCTCTTACCGTCACCGAATCCAATGTTTATTACAGGAACGATGTTTTGCTTCTCCTTCTCGCTAACCACGTTGTTGTGCAACACCTCGTCGCGGTTTACTGGCATATAGAGTTTCCTTGCAGGATAGAACCAGAACTTTTGGTTCGGATCGCGAAGGATTCTTTTGCGGATGTTGGCGTCGTTATCAATCAAGATTTGGTTGGCTTGGCTCAACTCCATTGGTTTGTTGTCGTTGAGATCCAGAATCTCCGCGTAATCCATTCTACCATTCATGTAATCTTTTGGATGGAGGGAGAGAGGCAATGCCTTGGACTTGTAGGCGTCACGCTTCATTTGATCCACATACCAGCCCATTTGCAAGTAACTTAAATTAGCGACGCGTTGGTCTTCGCCTACGCCCTCCACCTCTTGATTGTACCACAATGGGAAGGTGTCGTTATCTCCGTTTGTGAAGATGACACCGTGAGGAGCCATCGACAACAAATAGTTTTGTCCGAAGTCGCGGCAAGTATATCTGCCTGAACGGTCGTGGTCATCCCAGTTTTCGGAGGCCATCAAAACGGGCGCGCCGAGAAGTCCCAATGCGGTGGCGATGGTCGCGCCGATGGTTGGGTTGAGTTTCTTAAATGCCAACTCTATGATCGCTGGAACGCTAAGACCCACCCAGATGCAGAATGCGTAGAAGGATCCTGCATAAGCATAGTCACGCTCACGAGGTTGGAATGGTGTTTGGTTCAAGTACAAGACGATGGCCAAACCTGTCATAAAGAAGAGGGTGAATGTCACTACAAAACTTTGCACGCCTTCGTTCTCATTCTCTTTCTTCTTTCTAGTGACTTGGTATACAAGACCCAAAAGTCCCAACAAAAGTGGAATACCATAATAGGTGTTGCGTCCTTTGTTGTTCTTCATCTCGTCCGGCAATTGTGATTGGTCGCCCAAGAATATGGAGTCAATGAAGTTGATACCAGTGATACAGTTACCGTTGATGTCGCCACCATCGGCTTGGATGTCGTTTTGACGACCGACGAAGTTCCACATGAAATAGCGCCAGTACATGAAGTTGACTTGGTATTTGAAGAAGTATGCCAAGTTCTCGCCGAAGGTTGGAATCACCTTGGTCTTTCTTTCACCATTTCTGTTGAAATAAGTGGCCTTTTTACCCTTGATGTTAGCCCAATGCTTGTAGCCGCTGATATGGTGTCCTTGGGTACTATACATACGAGGGAAGAGCATACAAAGTTGGTGCTTGTAGACACGCTTGGTGTCGTATGCCTCGTATTGGTCAGGCTCGTTTGGATCGATTTTCACCTTCTTCGCATACAAGGTTTCACCCTCCGAGTAGATCGCATTGCCGTTACTATCCCATTCGTATTCTGATGCGTAACTCTCTCCGTAAAGAAGTGGTGTGTCTCCGTATTGCTCACGGTTCAAATAGCTCTTCAACGCGAATACGTCGTCTGGTGAGTTTTGGTCCATTGGCGTATTGGCTGCCGAACGGATGATGATAGCCGCATAAGAAGAGTATCCAAGAAGGATGACCGCACAGCAAATCAAAATCGTGTTGAGGATGGCATGGTTGTAGAATTTCTTGCCGTAGATGAGGAACGCCACCAAACCGCAAGTGAGTAACAAACCGACCACAATATTGACTCTTCCGCCCAAGAAAGGAATTCCCAAAAGGAGAATGGACAAGGCGAAAGGAATGATGGCACGATTGCTTGGCTTGAACATTGTCTCCCAAATACCCCATACAATGCAACCAATCAAAAGTATTGCATAGATGACAGTACCTGTGTTGAAACTGCAACCGAGTGTGTTGACAAAGAAGAGTTCAAACCATCCCGCTACCTCCACGAATCCTGGAATGATACCATATAGTACCATCACAAGTATTACGACGGAGATACCCAAGGCGATGAAACTTCCCTTAATAGTAGCCTTGTATTTCTTGAAGTAATATACAAATACCAATGCTGGGATGGTCAACAAGTTCAACAAGTGAACACCGATGGACAATCCCATTAAGTAGGCGATCAATACCAACCAACGGTTGGCGAATGGTTGATCCGCAACATCTTCCCATTTCAAGATGGCCCAGAATACAACGGCCGTGAAGAGGGAAGAGTAGGCGTAAACCTCACCCTCCACTGCGGAGAACCAGAAGGTATCCGAGAAGGTGTAGGCAAGCGCGCCTACAGCACCAGCACCCAAAATTGTGATGAGTTGAGCGTTCGATATCTCTTGATTATCGCTCTCCAACACCAATTTGCGCGCTATGTGTGTGATGGTCCAGAATAGGAATAGAATACAGAAGGCACTACACAATGCGGAG
Source organism: Paludibacteraceae bacterium (assembly GCA_045601045.1). Classification (GTDB taxonomy): domain Bacteria; phylum Bacteroidota; class Bacteroidia; order Bacteroidales; family Paludibacteraceae; genus UBA1181. The sequence continues at coordinate 25,224 of JAZRZA010000014.1, read as the reverse complement.
AATGAATTCACCATCATGGCGACGTGTGCCTGATCGGAAGCGAACAAGGTGAATAATCTTGCCGTCAGCATGAAGAATGGCGCGCCCGGTGGGTGTCCTACTTCCAATTTGTTGGCTGTTGAGATAAACTCGCCACAGTCCCAGAAGCTGGCTGTTGGCTCGATTGTCATCAAGTACGTTACCGCTGCGATGGCGAAAACCACCCATCCGATAAGGTTGTTATAAAACTTGAATCGCTTCATTGTATTGAATTGAATTAATTTTTACTGTTACTCGTAAAGGGCGTATGCTTGGAGCGTATTGAGTACGCCCCACGGGCCCTACGTTATTTGGCGATTTTCGCCCAGCTGTCCTTCAAAGCGACGGTGCGGTTGAACACCAAATGGTCTGGAGTGGAATCAGGATCGACGTTGAAATATCCGATTCTTTGGAATTGGAAGTTCTGCAAAGTCTTCACATTTTTCAACCAAGGCTCCACGAAAGCGTTTGCGATGGTGAGTGAATTTGGATTCAACAATTCGCGGAAATCCTTCTCCTTCTCGTCGCCAGGATTCTCAACATTGAACAATCTGTCGTAGAGACGAACCTCGGCCGGAACCGCGTGCGCCACTGACACCCAGTGGATGGTTCCCTTCACCTTACGGTCGCTGCCTGGCATACCGCTACGAGTCTCTGGATCGTACTCGGCGTAAACCTCAACCACCTTACCGTTTTCATCCTTCTTGCAGCCAGTGCATTTCACGATGTAGGCGCTCTTCAAACGAACTTCGTTTCCTGGTGTCATACGGAAATATTTCTTTGGCGCATCCTCCATGAAGTCGTCGCTCTCAATGTAAAGCTCTTTGGTGAATGGCACCTCGTGGCTACCCATCGATTCATCTTCCGGATTGTTGATGGCCACTAGATTCTCCACTTGTCCCTCAGGATAATTGGTGATGATCAACTTGATAGGGTTGATGACTGCGCTCGCGCGCATCGCTGTGGTGTTCAACTCCTCGCGGATAGTCGCCTCCAACAATGAAACGTCGATCACGCCGTCATATTTGGTGTAACCGATACGGTTGACGAAGTTGCGGATAGAGGATGGGGTATAACCTCTACGACGCAAACCACAGATGGTCGGCATACGTGGGTCGTCCCATCCGCGTACCAATCCCTCTTGTACGAGTTGCAACATCTTACGTTTACTCATCACGGTGTAGGTGATGTTCAAACGGTTGAACTCACGCTGTTTTGGACGGTAGTCGCTGTCGGCGAATTGGTCGATGAAATAGTCGTATAGTGGACGGTGTACCTCAAACTCCAATGTGCAGAGTGAGTGGGTCACACCCTCGAAATAGTCTGATTGGCCGTGCGCGAAGTCGTACATCGGATAAACCTTCCACTTGTTACCGGTACGGTGGTGTGGGTGGGTGGTGATGATACGGTAGATAATCGGGTCACGGAAGTGCATGTTAGGGTTGGCCATATCGATCTTGGCACGGAGCACCATCTTTCCATCCTCGATCTTTCCTTCCGACATCTCCATGAAGAGACGAAGGTTCTCCTCGATAGGACGGTTGCGGTATGGGCTCTCGGTTCCTGGAGTGGTAGGGGTACCCTTTTGCTTGGCGATCTCCTCGGCGGTTTGCTCGTCTACGTAAGCCTTACCCTCCTTGATGAAACGGACAGCCAAGTCCCAAAGTTGCTGAAAATAGTCGGAAGCGTAATAAACATTCGCCCATTGGAATCCCAACCATTGAATGTCCTCTTGAATAGAGTCCACATACTCCACGTCCTCTTTGACAGGGTTGGTGTCGTCGAAGCGCAAGTTACAGGTTCCGTTGTATTTCTTGGCGATACCGAAATCCATGCAGATGGCTTTCGCGTGACCGATATGTAGATATCCGTTTGGCTCTGGTGGGAAACGGGTTTGAATTCTTCCTCCGTTGCGACCCTCTTTCAAATCTTCCTCTACGATTTCTTCAATGAAGTTCAAATTTTTTTTCTCTTCATTCTCCTGAATATTTTCAGCCATTGAATTAAAAATTTTTAGACATTTTATGCGCAAAGTTAATTCTTTCCGCTGATATTGCCAATCTTACATCAAAAAAAGAGAAGCCCCCCTTGTTCATTTGTGGCAAGGGGGCTTCTCTTTGAATTTGTTTTGTAATCAGTTGGTCTTATTTTTCGTGACCTATCATATCAATGGTTGTCGCGGCCGCAATTACCGCCATCCTCTTTTTCGGATCTCCGATAGCGTTATTCAATTCAACGATGTATTTATCGGCGGAGGTGAATAACTCTTTGCTGAGTCCATTCCATTTCTTCGAAATCGTACCGATCATCTTCTCTTCTTCATCAGTGATGGTGAATTCCCATCCACTCCAATTGCCTTGGATGGTGCCGATTTTCCTGTCGAGCGGGTCTTTTATCTCAAATTTCAATTTAAGACCGAATTTCTGCTTCAAGGTAGCGATGGCCTCTCCCTTCTCGTCTCTGATGGTGATCTCTGACATAAAGAAGGTCCATCCGCGACTCAGAGAGGCGAGAATGTTCTCTTGACTGTCCTTGATGTCAAGTTGGAAAGGTAACATATTTTTGTTGAAAAACAGTCTTAAAAATTTTGGGAACCCACTGATGTTCTGTTGGATTTTACCAATAGTCGCGCTTTCTGAATTGTAGATGGCGTAACTGTTCTCGAATTTGAACATGCCAACCTTTTCGTCAATGACAAAAATATTGTTGTTTAGAAAGTTGCTATCTTGCATAAAAGGGAATTTATTCGAAGTTGAAATTTAAGATAAAGAGTCGAGAGGTTAATCTAGATATCGCATAAGAGTAGCGCATATCGCCGACGTCAGCAATATCTGGTCTATTGCGCTCCAAAATGTCGCTAAGACCAAAGTAGAACTTCAACTCTGGGGCTAATTTGAAATATGGCAAGTAGAAATCGATTCCAATACCCACTTCAAAACCGTAATCGATGGGTTTCAACATGATAGGGGCCTCGCTGTCGCGTCCCATATCAACGGTGAAAGCGCCACCTGCAAGGAGGTATGGACGATAGTTGTTCTTTCTCTGACCACGGAATTTCAAGGTGAGGGGAAATTCCATCATGTTGGATTGGACAGTCACTCGTCCGCCCTCTCGTTCTTCTCCCTTCTCATTACGGAAGGTGAGTTGTCGTGAGTCGAAGTAGAGCGTTGGGGTGAAGCGAAGATCCAACCAAGAGAAGATGCGTAGGTCGGCGATGATGCCGACGGAAAAACCAAGATTCATCTTCATATCCTCGGCATACCAGATCTCGCTGGGTTTCTCGCTATTCTCGTTCCAGAGTTCTCCGTCGGAGGTGGTGAGAAGACCTGAATTGGTCACATTGAAGTCCATCATATTGGTACCCAATATGAATCCGAAATGGTACAATCTATTGTCTGCGTTGATTAGATTCAGCGTTTTGCCATGCGCGTACTCCGCCCTTACAGGGGTGATATGGAGTGCCAATAACGTGCAAGAGAATATTATTCCAAAAATTATCTTTTTCATTTGAATGTATTGTCTAAAAACGCCTAGTTTAAGAACGCAAAACCCCTTCTTTTATTGTGGATCTTGCCTAAATATTTCCTATTATTTGAATGAGTAGGAGAATCCTAGTGTCGCATAGATAGGATAGAGGTTGAACGAGATGGTCTCAAAGTCTGAAACGAAGATGTTGTTCAAACCCCAGTTCAAATCAGCGAATGCGCCGAAACGCTTGTAGAAGTGGAACTCGCAACCTGCTGTCGCACCCACTTGGATGTTTCTCATCTCCTCGGAGAAATCAAAAGTTTGAGCCTCTTCACCGATTTCAATCTTGGCACCAGTTGGGTCGCCCTCTCGAAGGTATCCGTTGCATACCTCTCCATTGAAGGAATGCTTGGCGAGCAATCCGAAGTACATGCCCGCGTGAACACGCCATTTCTCTGAACAGTTAAATACTGCGGAAGCGGGAACTGTCACTTGGAATAGATCGGAAGACATGGTGACGTCGCCCGTCCAACGACCGGCGATGGTACCTCCCTCCTCGTCGTCAAGAGACATGCTGTAATTCTTGACAGTAGCCTTTGTGACCATGCCTTTGCGCTCCAAACGCACACCAGTCATGATGTTCCATCTCTCCGACAATCCGATGTTGTACAAACCTTGTACGGATAGGTTGCAAAGCGGCTTGAAACCGTTGATTTTTCTGATTTCGGCAGGGAGGGGAAGCGGAGCGGTTCCACCGATACCGTAACCTAGTTTTATCGTAAAATAGGAGTTCTTTGCCTCCTCAGTTGTTTCGACTTCATTTTGGTTGTTGGCAAGCGTGTTCATAGAGAGTAGAAGGCAGCCTGCTAATAGGATAAGTATCTTTTTCATGATTTTTCTTGTTCAATTATTCGTTATTACATTCAACGGTAACTTCATCCACATAGAGGGTGCTACCAACTGCGCCTGCGAAGATATCGCCACGTCGGCTGGATGTGAATATCACGGCGAAGTTGTAACCGAAGTTCGCCAAACGCTCCGGATCGATGGTCTTGCCGTTTACAGGCTCCATCTCCACGGTGAAGGCTGTCCATTCATCGCCTGTCTCCTGTGGGTTTTTGATCTCGCCATATAGCACATTTTGTGGATTCTTGGCGGTCTCTTTGCCATCCACCATCACGTGGTTGCCTTCCGCGTCGGTGTTCTCGTAGAAGACGGCGTAGATGTTAAACTGATCCTTCCCGCTCATCGCATTGTTGGATTTGTCAGTCATTTGCGGACCAGACTTGTACTTGTAGTATCCCTTGATGGTGGTAGGAACTTGTCTGAATGGCACACCGAATTTAGTCGCCGCCAATGGATCTTTCAAGGCACTTGCCACATCGAATGATCCGAAGAAGAGGTTTCCTGGCGCAATAGGCATGCCTGCCGCGGCACCGAATGCGCCAGCGGAACGGGTCACCAATTTCAGACAGTTGCCACTCTTGCCCCCTGGAACGATGGCGGTAGGATAATCGACAGCGCTAGCGGATCCGTTGGCCAAGCAATAGCCAGGGTTTCCGGAATTCCACCAGTTATACATGGTGAGGTTGTCCACAACCTCCGTTACCACGTGGTATTTTTGGCTGCTATTGAGTTCGTAATTCTCGAAGTCATATTGGGTGGTCAACTCCACAGAGACATAGGAAACCTTGTAGATGCGTTTCCATTGACCATCTTGGGAAGTCACGGTATATTCCACGGATTTTCCGTTGGAGAAGTCGTGTACCGAACCACTTTCTGGTTGAATCGTCGCTCCGTCTGTGATGGCGAATTTCGGCGCGCGTGCGGTTAGGTCCGCGCCACCCATCACCTGGATGTCGATGTTACTTGTGATACTGGAGATAGACATTGCTGTATCTGCAACCACGATGAGAATTTTCTTGTCGGAAGAGAGGTCGCATGATAGAATGTCGGCCTCAGCGTTCAAAGGTTCTTCCTGCAGGCAAGCGGATAGAACAACGGCGGCAGGCAATACAGCCACCATTTTGTTTAAATACTTTATCATTTTCTTTTTAATAGCCTCTATAATGAATATAGAAAAACCGTTTAATTAATATTGACCGCGAATCTAATCATATTTTTCCGTATTCAAAAGAGAAACGCTACCTACACTGCGTTCAAAGACAAATACTTTGTCAAAAGTGCTGTGGTAAGTATGCGAAAGTGCCTCGTTGGCGGTCAGTGGATTGTAGGAACTGGACATCAAGAAACTGTTTTGTATGATAACCAGCCATTGCTCGTCGCATTCAGGATTGTATTTGCGAAGTTTCCCCTCTTTGGCGATCAGACGTTGAGATACGCTGGCCACGGAGAGTGGTTTGATCTTGGTGGAGATGGCGGCATACCATAGGCCATCATACCAACGCCCTGTCACATTCTTGATATTGATGCACTCGATCTTGTTGGGCAGGTTGTGGAATCCATATTTTGAAGTGCGGTCGATCTTGTATTGGATACCGGTGGCTTCTGGAATGTTCTCCTCCACCAGTTTGACAATGGTCTCGGCGAAGTCTTGCCGAATGATGTTCCGCACATCGTCATCCAGGGAGGAGACTGTGTCGTTCAGTTCGTTGGAGAAGTGGACATCCACCACGAGTTTGCTGTCGTTTTTGCTCTCGAAAAGAGCTTGGGCGTCTTGCATGAGCTGGGAGAGAAAGTCTTCGTGCGCGCGAAGGTTGAACTCCTTGTCCTCCCGCTCGTATTTCAATTCCGTGAGTTCAATGCCATAGAGGCGGTTGTCTGTACGCAATAGGAAGTCGGGCGCCTCCGATTTCTCGAGTTCGCCGATAGGAAAGTCGGGGCAGTAGGAACGGAAGGTCTGAATGATGGCCCATTCCCGTTTGTCCTTTTTCTCTTGGTTATGACTGATCTCATTGCACATACGCTTCTCTATTTGTGGGAGATGATCCCATGGTAAACAAATATAGTTAGTGTTTGTGAGAAAAGCAAATGAATTTGACGCTAAACGGCGCTCGCTTTTTATGATTCTGCCATCTTTCGGGAATTATATTTGCATTATAATTGTACAATTTGTACTTTAGCGAATCAAACACGCTTAAATATTTATCTAATAAGAACACATGAAAAATGCAACAGATTTTCTTATCGATATTTCCGATAAGATGGACAAGAAAATGGAGATCCTCAAAGGTGTAGTAATGGATGGTATTATTCCTAATATGGAGTTCTCCGAGCCATTTGGTATGCGTACCTTTCTATCAGTAGCGAAATCTCCGATCATCATCAATTCTTTGGATATGGGAAAGAATTTGAGAGAGGAGTTTGTGAAGAAGATTCAAAACCTTCCTTTCCCGAATGGTGGTGCTCCGATTGCGGAGGCATTCAAGGAGTCAGCGGCTGGATTTAGAAAGTTTGAGGCGGAGAAAGGTGCTTTGACGCGTCGTATTGTTTTTGTCACCAATGGTGAGGACACCGACTCTGGTGTTTTGGACTATGAGGTGGAAAAAGTTGTGAAGGATTATCCTATTCAAGTAAATATCATTGGTATCTGCATGTCGGAGTCTAACCAAAGAACAGCGCAAAAGGTGGCTGAAATGACAGGTGGCGCTTTCTGCAATATCGAACAATCATCTGATATCGCGTCTCTTCGTGCGGAACTTACTCCAATTATTGATGCGTTGCATAATAAAGCGGTTGCCAAGGTAGAGACACCTGTGGTAAAGGTGGAACCAGTAAAAGAGGAGCCAGCGAAGGTAGAACCCGTTAAGGTAGAGGCTGCTCCTGCGCAACCTGCAGTGTCTACGGCTGTCAAGGTAGAGATGCCGGTAATCGAGAAGGTGGAGTCTCCTGTGGTCGATAAGGCGAAAGAGGAGGCTCGTCAGTCACAGATCGCTGCGATCAAGGCCCAAGCAGGAAACGCTGTAAAGGCTGATATGAGCGCGGTGGAAGAGGCGAACGCCACTATCGTTGCCCTTTTGGAGCAAAACAAGAATATGGTGGCTCAACTGATGGAGGCAAGACAAACCGATAAGTCTACGTTGGATATGTTGATGAATACAATCAGCGAGGATGAGGCGATTATTCAGGAGTTGAGAGATGTGAACGCCAAATTGTCTACACAAAATCAAGAGTTGCAACAATTGGTGAATGAGCAATCTGCAAGCATCGATTCACTTGTGGCGGAGAAGGAGTCTTTGCAAAAGGAGATCGATCGTTTGTTGGGCATCGCCAATGAGATGTTGAAATAGTATTTTGCCGATAAATGAAAAGAGGGCGTGTCAATTTTGATACGCCCTCTTTTCATTGTTTGTGGAGATGCAGGGATTCGAACCCTGGTCCAAACGGGGAAATCATAAGCTTTCTACATGCTTATTCCTGCCTTCGATTTTCGTGCGACAGCAAGACCAGGACCACCAACCGTCGCCTTATCCTCTAAAATTTCATCCGAGCAGCGAGGCATACTCGAACTATTCCCGATTTATCTGCTCCTCCGTATCCGACCGCTTCGGGACGATAGCATCGGGGAGAAGTCTTGTCCAGACACCCGTGTCCGGATTAAGCTTGAATCTACTATACTTCGATTAAGCAGCAAGAGCAAAGTTATTCTCGCCAGTTAAATTTTTGGTCTCCAGATTATAGTGCTAGCCACCAGCGCACTGCATGCTTACCTACCACCTCTGCCCGCTGTCAAAACCGGTCATCCCCATGGATTGCCCCTGCCTTCTAGCAGGTGAAATGCGTTACTCCTCTGAGTAACGACGCAAAGATATATCTCTTTTATGATTCAAACGAATATTTGTGGTTAAAAAAGACTAAAACTACTTCACCACCTCTCCTATCAAATCGAAATACTCGAAGTTATTGATCTTCACTTGATAGAATGTTCCGATAGTCAAAGCTCCGTTCGCCACAGGAATTAATACCTCAGGATCCACCTCCGGAGAGTCGAATTCAGTTCTGCCATAGTAGTAATCCCCCTCTTTCCTATCGATGATGACCTTGTAGGTCTGGCCTATTTTTGCCTTGTTCAGCTCCTCAGCGATGCCCTCCTGGAGATCCATCAAAAGTCCGAGACGACGCTCTTTCTCCTCTGAATCGATATTGTCCTCAAGGTTATCTCCCGCATGGGTTCCCTCCTCTTCGCAATAGGTGAACGCGCCCATACGCTCCAGTTTCGCCTCGCGGGTGAAATCCATCAAACGTTGGAATTGCTCCTCCGTCTCGCCAGGGAATCCCACCATCAGGGTGGTACGGATATGGATGCCTGGCACCTCCTCTCGGATGCGGCGGATCAACGCTTTGGTCTCCTCCGCGGTGATTGGGCGACGCATTGCCTTGAGAATATCGTCGTCGATATGTTGAAGCGCGATGTCGATGTATTTACATACATTGTCACGCTCACGCATCACTTTGAGTAGTTCATAAGGGAATTGGGTAGGGTAGCCATAGTGTAGGCGGATCCACTCCACTCCTTTCACATCGGAAATTTTCTCCACCAACTCCGCGATGGCGAATTTGCCGTAAAGGTCCTTGCCATAGTAAGTGAGGTCTTGGGCGATGATCTGGAACTCTTTGACGCCCTGAGCGACCAAACCCTCCACTTCCGCTACGATATCCTCAATAGGGCGGGACTTGTATTCGCCAGTGATCAGGGGAATAGCGCAGTAGGCGCAACGGCGGTTGCAACCCTCTGAAATCTTCACGTATGCGTAGTGGGAAGGGGTGGAAAGTTTGTGTGTATGGGCACAGTGAGGATGGTATTCACCGCCAAGATCCGCCACGACATCTTTCCATGAAAACTTACCATAGAATTTATCCACTTCAGGAATCTCTTGGGTGAGTTCATCTTTATAACGGCCTGATAGACAGCCCATCACGAGCAGTTTGTCGATCTTCCCTTGTTTCCTTTTCTCCGCGAAAGCTAAGATTTGGTTGATGGATTCCTCTTTGGCGTCGCCAATGAAACCACATGTGTTGATGACCACGATCTTGGCGGTTGATTTTTTCGGATCAAAATTGGTCTCGAATCCGTTCTCTTCCAACTGCTTTGCCAACAACTCCGCATCCACTAGGTTTTTAGAGCAACCCATGCAGATGATGTCCACCTTATTTTTTCGCATAATAAAATCTTAATTAAACAGTGAATCGACAAACTCACGTTTGTTGAATACCTGCAAATGGTCGATGCCTTCGCCGACGCCGATGTATTTTACTGGAATCTTGAATTGGTCTGAAATACCGATGACGACACCACCTTTGGCTGTTCCGTCCAATTTGGTGATGGCGAGCGAAGAGACCTCGGTCGCCTTGGTGAATTGTTTCGCCTGTTCGAAGGCGTTTTGTCCGGTGGATCCGTCCAATACCAACATCACGTCGTGAGGCGCGTTTGGAATGATCTTCTGCATCACTTGTTTGATTTTCGAAAGCTCATTCATCAAATTCACTTTGTTGTGCAGACGGCCAGCGGTGTCGATGATGACCACGTCGGCGTTGTTCGCCTTTGCGGAGGCAAGGGTATCGAATGCCACGGAGGCAGGGTCGGATCCCATCTTCTGCTTGATGACAGGGCATCCTACGCGTTCGCCCCAAATGCACAATTGGTCTACTGCTGCTGCACGGAAAGTGTCGGCGGCGCCCAAATAGACCTTCTTGCCCAACTTGGTGTATTGGGCAGCCAATTTACCGATGGTGGTGGTTTTACCCACACCGTTTACGCCGACGACCATGATGACGTATGGTCCATCCACCTCTGGAATGCTGAAATCTTCTGTGTCTGTTGAGTTATTCTCTTCGAGCAGCGCGGCGATTTCGTCTTTCAAAATGCCGTTCAACTCGTCAGTACCCACGTATTTGTCGCGTTCCACGCGTTCTTGTATACGCTCAATGATTTTCAAGGTAGTGTCCACACCTACATCGGAAGTGATCAACACCTCCTCAAGATTGTCCAATACCTCATCGTCCACTTTTGATTTTCCGACGACGGCACGGGCCAACTTCGTGAAGATATTTTGTTTGGTCTTTTCAAGTCCTTTGTCTAGTGTCTCTTTTTTCTCTTTGGAGAAAAATCTATCGAATATACCCATACATAAAACGTTTTATGTTGCAAAGATACAAAATTTGAGTTAAGAATTAAGCAATAAAGTACTTGGGAGTATCTAATTGTTGGCATTCTTTTCCCAAGACTTCTCTTTTATTTTGTCACAACCTTTGAACGCATCATTGGATATTTGAGCGTCAGGGTTCGAAACAATCACCTCTTTCAGGCTGGAGCATCCCTCGAAAGCATATAAATCGACAAAGGTGACGGACTTTGGCAGAACGATTTTGGTGAGTTTTTTGCAATCTTTGAAAGCCTCATAGCCGATTTTGGTGGCCGATTGAGGAATTCTGATGTGGGTTAGACGGAGGCAACCGTCAAAGGTGTGCTCCTCAATTTTGGAGACCGCGTCGGGTAGTTCGATGCTGGAGAGGCTCTTGCATCCTTTGAATCCCCACTCTCCAATGTGTGTCACGGCATCGCCAATCTGGATGGAGGAAAGGCTTACGCAATTCTCGAAGGCGTCGCGGCCAATTGATGTGATTGAACGGGGGAGTGAGATGCTTTTTAGACTTACGCACTCGTAGAAAGTGAATTCTCCTATTTGGCCCATGGTGTTGGATAGGCTGACCTCTTTGAGTTTTGAACAGTTGGCGAAGGTCCAATCGCCAAGCTGTGTTACGGAATTGGGGATGACGATGTTAGTCAGATTTTTGCATCCGTTGAAAGCCCAAGATTCGATCTTCTTCACCGAATGGGATATGGTGATGCTTTTTAGGTTGATACACTCTGCGAACGCCCTCTCGCCAATTCGTGTGACGGAGGCAGGTACTGCAATGGTTTTCAAATTAATACAACGGTTGAACGTGTTGTTTCTGATGGCAGTCATTGAGTCGGAGAGTGTGATGCTTTCCAATTTTTCGCATCCCTCAAAGGCTCCCACGCCGATGTCCATCACAGTGCTTGGAACCGATATGGATTTAAGGCTGCTGCATCCCACAAAGGCCAGGCCGCCGATTCTTCGCAGTGAGTCTGAGAGAAGAATATGGGTAAGGCTAGTGCAGTCGCTGAAAGCTAATTCCCCGATATGGGTGATCGAAGCTGGGAGTGTGACGTTGCTCAATTTCGTGCAACCAGAGAAGGCTTCGTCACCGATTTCAGTAACGGAAGTCGGGATGACAACCGATGTGATGGATGCGTCGCCCGCATAACCATCCTCTTTCAGAATCTCTAATGTCCCTTCTGGAATCACCACCTCTCTTGCCCGGATATTGGCGGCCAAAAGCGCGAAATAGAGAAGGGCGAATATGGGTTTGAAGTGATATCGATGCATATTAGTTCCGTTCATTGGTTAGTGAATTAATTACGCAAATGTAGTTTATTTATAATTTATTCCAATGAATGTCAATATTCGTTTGTTAAATCACCCTAATTTCGCGTAGTTTCCCTATATTTGCAATTTAGTAGATTAGGAGGAGTAGGTTCCCTTAATTTACCGAGAATGTGTAATATAAATTCGGGCCTTGTGCGTGCCCAATAATGATAGACACCAATGAGAAAAGGACTCATTTTTGTATCCCTGCTGGTTTTCGCGCAATTGATGAGCGCGCAGCAATCGAAAGAGTATTCCCACGCGGACAAACTGTTCTATGAAGGCAAGACATTCTATGACCAAGGTCATTACAAGGCCGCTTACGAGCGATTGAGCGAATATGCCTTGACATTGCCAACCAAGGATCGTTCTCCGCGATTCATCGAGACCGACTACTACATCACTTGCTGTATGTATGAGTTGAAGGATCAACAAGTAGGTAAGAAGATGGATGATTTCCGTGCGGAGAATCCGCAATCCACATTGGTGAACCGTGTGAATTTTTTGTCCGCTTCCTATAAGTATGATCGAGGCCTTTACAAAGAGGCGGTGGAGGACTTTGATAAGTGCGACATCAACTTGCTGTCGGATAGGGAATCCGCCGATTATCTTTTTAAGGAGGGATATTCCCTGTTGCAATGCCAAGAGATTGAGCGTTCGAAGAGTACTTTCGCCAGATTGTTGAGCCGTCAGACCAAGTACAATGTGGCGGCCAATTACTACAAGGCCTATACCGATTATTTGACCAAGGATTACGAGAAGGCGCTCCCTGTCTTTGAGGAGTTGAAATCGGACCCGAACTATGCGCGAATTGTCCCTTACTACACCTTCCAGATCTACTATTCGCAGAAACGCTACGACGAGGTGTTGACAACGGGAGAGGAGTTGCTACAGAGTGATCCGAAGAATCCAAACAGCAAAGAGGTTTATCGAATCCTAGGCGAGTGTTATTACGCTAAGAAGGATTACGCCAAGACCATTGAGTATCTCTCCGCTTACCAAAAGGAGGCTGGACAAGTGGTGCGTGACAATATGTATATGTTGGGTAACTCCTACTATCAAACGGGTGATTACAAGAATGCGATTACTTGTTTGCAGACGGTGACCTCCGTGGAGGATGCGATGGGACAAAACGCCTACTTATATTTGGGATCTTGCTATGTGAAGGAGAAGAACATTACCAACGCGCGATTCTGCTTCGAGTCTGCCAGTCGCATGGATTTCGATCAAAATGTAAAGGAGGAGGCCTTTTTCAACTACGCGTTGACCATTTATGAGCAATCCTACTCACCGTTCAACGAGTCCATTACCGCTTTTGAGCGTTTCTTGGAGACCTTCCCTAACTCTCAATACAGGGATAAGGTCTACAACTACATGACCAATCTCTATTTGACTACCAAGAACTATGCGGAGGCGTATGCATCCATAGAGAAGATCAAGGAGAAAAACATCCAACTTTACGAGGCGCGTCAACGCATCGCTTACAGTATGGGTATCGAGGAGTTCACGAACGGTAACTACGCTAAGGCGATCGAACGCTTCAATACCTCTTTGAAGGATGGTCAATACAACCGTACATTGGAGGCTTCCACCATCTTCTGGCGAGGCGAGGCTTACTACAAGCAAAAGGACTTCGCCAAGTCCGCCGCTGACTTTGAGACCTTCGTCAATTCGGCTGGCGCCAGAAATTGTGATGAGTTCACTTTGGCGCACTACAATGTGGGTTACAGCAAATTCACCGAGAAGCAATATTCCAACGCTTTGACATGGTTTAGAAAGTATGTGAACATGGAGGAGAAGAACAAGACTTTGATCGCGGATGCGAACAACCGTATCGGAGATTGTTACTTCTATTTGCGTGATTTCAACAATGCGGTGAAGAGTTACTCCCAAGTTTATTCGATGCGTGGGCCAGGTGCCGACTACGCTTGCTTCCAACAGGCCTTTATCCAAGGTTTGCAAAAGGACTACAATGGCAAGATCTCCACTTTGAACAAGTTGCAGAAGACCTTCCCTCAGTCGGAGTATTTGGCTGACGCCAAGTACGAGATCGGTCGAGCTTACATCATGATGAACCAAAATGACAAGGCGATCAAGACTTACGATGAGTTGAGCCGCGATTATCCGCATAGTCCATTGAGCCGTAAGGGTAAGTTGCAGACAGCAATGTTGTATGACGAGATGAATAAGACCGATAAATCCATCGCCGCCTACAAGGAGATTGTTGATTACTTCCCTACTAGTGTTGAGGCCCATACTGCTTTGGACAACTTGAAGCGAATTTATTTTGAGCAGGATAATATCCAAGGCTACGCTGATTATGTGGCCACCTTGGGTGGTTTTGTAAAGTTCCAACGTTCCGAACAAGATTCGCTCACTTACCTCGCCGCGGAGAATTTGTATGAGAAGGGCGAGTATGCGCGCGCGTCGAAGAGTTTCGCCAACTTTATCGAGAAGTTCCCTGAGAGTGAGTTCGTCAACAAGGCTCACTTCAATTTAGGAGATTGTTACTATCAAATCAAGGATACCACGAATGCTAAAAAGGAGTTTGCGGTTGTTGCGGGACTTGTCGGATCATCCGACCGAGAGAATGCCCTGGTGCTCCTATCTCAAATCCAATACGAGCAGAAGGACTACAAGAATGCCATCAGCAGCATGGAGACCTTGGATAGTGTCGCCCAACATCCAGAGAACAAGTTGGCCGCTCGTTTGGGCTTGATGCGTTCACACAACTTGTTGGGTAATTTAGAGCAGACAGTGGATGCCGCCACACTGCTCTCCAATAGCGATAAGTTGGATCCGGCGGTTTACCGCGAGGCTCTCTTCACTCGTGCGCGCACGTACGAGTTGCTGGGTGACTCCGCATTGGCGCTTGCCGACTACACCGCGCTTTCTGGTAATTGCATGGACGCCTATGGCGCGGAGTCGCAGTACATTAAGCAAGAGTATGCTTTCCGTGCTGGAAAGTTGGACGAGGCAGAGAAGGAGATTTTCAACTTCATCGATAAAAACACACCTCATCAATATTGGTTGGCAAAGAGTTTCATCCTCTTATCCGATGTCTATTTGAAGCAAGGCCGAGAGTTTGAGGCAAAGCAATATTTGCTCAGTGTACGTGAGAATTACAGTGGAAACGATGATATCGCTTCGGAGATCAAGCGTCGATTGGCTGCGATCGAGCAAAGTGAGAACGATAAGATTGTTAATGGAAAATAATTGGAAGAATAGAATATGAGACATTTGTTTTTAGTCATAGGGTTAACCTCATTCTGCGCTACGCTCTCAATGGCGCAGGAGAGTTCAGACACACTTATCGAGCGCAATGTCGATGTGGTGAAGGAGTACAACCCCGTCATCAAGGATGCAGGCAAGATCAATACGATGCCGGAGATAAAACCCATAGAGACGAAGAAGGCGGCGACCTCTTATTCCGTTTGGACCACTCCATTCGAGGTGAAGGCCAGTGAAATTCGACCTTTGGATTACGCGACGGCACGGCCTATCCAGACCAAGATGGACAAGCAACACTTCGCGCGATTGGGTGGCGGTAATTATGGAACCATTTTGGGCGAACTCTATACCCCTATTTTCCAAAAGAAGAACTGGAACATGGATTTGGATTTGAAGCATCGCACCTCTTTCGGATATGTGAAGATGTCGGAGGATAATTATCCCGCGATCGGAGAATTGGAAGGAGGCTGTGACGGTGATCCAACCCAGTCCAAGGCCTTTGACAGCGACACGAAGGGTAAGTTGGATTTCGCGACCACCATTCGTCAAAACAAAGAGTTGAGCGCGTTTGCTGCGGCCGAATATGATGCTTTCCGTTATTATGGTTATGACGATGATATGTTGTATCATTTTGATCATGAAAGTCACATTTCCGACAATATGGATTATAAGCAACACCATTTGAATGTGGATGGCAATGTCCGATTCAAGAGCAAGGAGTTCTTGGGCAAATGGTACTATGATTGCCAAACTAACTACCAACTCTTCTCCATCAAGGATGACTTGAAGGAGCACACTATTTATACCAAGTTGGGTGGTATGTACCGTTCCGACCGTTATACAGTAGGTTTGGACATCGATATGCACAACATCTTTTTGAGTTTGCCGGGAGCGAATGAGGAGGCGATTTACGATTATCATTTCGACAACTCGGAGACTATGAACAATTACACGATGTTAAAGTTGACGCCTCGTTTCATCTTTGATGGCGAGATTGGAATGATGAACATCGGTATCAAGGCTGCGTTCGGTATTGGTCAAGGAAAGAAGGGAGCTGTTTGTCCGGATATCTCGGGAACCATCAAGTTGAAGAAGGATGTCGCCTATCTTTACGCTTGTGTGACGGGAGATTATGAGGTGAAGAACTACCGTACGGTTGCCAAGGAGAATAAGTATGTCGCTCCTGATGTGCGTATCGCCGATACCTATACGCCGATCGATGTCTATGCGGGTGTACGTGTGAAGATCGCGAAGCGTGTCGATATGGATGTTTATGGAGGCTATAAAATCATCAATAATCCATATTTCTTCGTCAACAAGTATCGTGAAAGAGTGGTGAAAGGAGATACCATCTCTGTGATGACTCGTCAATTCGATGTAGTTTATGAGAAGAATGCGGGCGTCTTCAATGCGGGCATCTCTTTGGGATGGCATTACAAGGACCGCTTGGACATGGGCTTCAACGCCGTTGTCAACAAGTGGGCTTTGGAGAAGAACGAGTATGCTTGGCAACGTCCTGATTGGATGTTGGACTACCACATGAACTTCAATGTCACCAAATCACTTCGATTGAATCTCGCTTATGAGTTTGAGGGGGGAAGATACGCATTGGTGAACAAAGAGGCTGTTAAGATGAGAAATGCCCACAATTTAAGTTTCGGCGCTGATTATAAGTTGTTGAACTGGTTGGATGTCTTCGCTAAATTTGACAATATGATCAATCAACCTTATCAAAGTTGGTATGGTTATGATTGCCATAAATTCAATTTCTTGGCGGGCCTCTCATTCTTTTTCTAAAATATGATGGATTTTCTTTTTCAAATTCTTGTTGTAGGGTGGATCCTCTTCCTTGTGGCCTGCGTTATCAAAAAAATATCTGGATTTTTCAGCAATTTCCACTCGATACAAGATGCTTATGACAAAATTTGGCACGACACGAATGATTTGCACGGCTCAGCTAGTTCGGGGTACGGCATCAACCTACCCAATGCGTTAGCTATTCTCTTTTCCCAGATCATGTTGGCGGATGGTAGGGCAACCAAAAACGAGTTGGGGGAGGTAAAGCGTTTCTTAGCCACGCATTTCATGGAAGAGCAGGGAAAGGAGGTGCTGAACCTGATGCGCGATTACATCAAAGATATACCATCGACTCTCCAAGATTTGCGTCCGGTATTTCTATGCATCAACCGTTCAATGGAATATGGTTATCGCATAGAGCTTTTGAATACCTTGTTCAAAGTGGCGGTGGTGGATTCCCGAATTGAGGTGTCTGAGGCGAATATCATTGAGATGTATGCCCGTTTCGCTTGCATCACGAGTGCGGACTTCAATCGTCTGAGAGGGTATTACGCGTATGGATTCGCTTGGAAGAACACAGGCAAGCAACAGTCCGAATATAGCCAATCCCATAGCAGACGTGATGGGGCGGGCTCGCAACAGACTCATACCAATAATGGTTTGACGAAAAAGTGGGCCTATGAGGTGTTGGGCTTGCGCGAGGGGGCTTCCGAGAAGGAGGTGAAATCCGCGTTCCGAAAACTCTCCAAGGAGTACCATCCCGATAGACATGTGGGAGAGAGTGCGGAGACGCTGAAACTCAATACGGAGAAATTCCAGCAGATCAATGAGGCGTACGATTTGTTGATGGAGAAATAATAGAATCTTTGTTTCCACTACCGAAAACTTTTACTATACTTGTCTTTGAACTAAATTTTTATAATGAGATTATGCCCAAACAACAATCCAATGTAAAAGAGCGATCCCGCACCGATATAGACGAGCCACGTCCCTATAAGGTGATTTGTCACAATGATGACTTCACGACCTATGAGTTTGTAGTGAAGGTGATGATGGTGGTCTTCTTTAAGTCAAAATTTGAGGCGGAACGGTTGACCATTGAGGTGGACCGTAAAAAGAGCGCTACGGTGGGTATTTACTCCTACGATGTGGCGACGTCTAAGGTGGAAAAGGCTGTGAAAATGGCGCGTGCAGAGGGTTTCCCTTTGCGCTTTACTTGTGAACCAATTGATTGATATCGATTATTATGGAAGAATTAGATTACGATAATAGAACCAAAGATATATTCGATAAGGCACGATGCAGTGCGGAGTTCTACCGACATGAGTTTTTGATGCCGGAGCACCTATTGCTTGTCTTGTTGGACGAGTCTTGTTTCAGTTATGTTGCGAATACAGACCTTCAGAGCGATGTGCTTCGTCAGGAACTTTTGGATTATATGGAGAGTAAGATAGAGCGTGTGCCTGAGGATGTGGAGTACGAGGTGGAGCTCTCTGAATATACAGGCCGTATCCTGGTTGTAGCGGACCGTATAGCCCGCTATGCGGGGCAGAAGGTTGTCGTATTCCCTCATATATTCAAGGGCATGTTGGAGTTGCCAAACTCCATGTCGATGGTCAGTTACCTGATCAAAAAGTATGCCTTGGTGGATGTAAGCATCATAATGAGCGATTTTCTCTCTTCGTATGAGAGCGAAGGCGACGATATAGAGATAGAATTTACGGGACTCGACGAGGAAGGAAACCCTTTGGAGGAGTCATCCCAAAGCATGGGCGAGAAGTCATGGAAGGGAATGGTTACTTGCATTAGCGATCATATCGACGACCACAATCCTTTGATCGGAAGGGTGAAGGAGTTAGAACGCACCATTCAGGTGTTGTGCCGTAAAGAGAAGAACAACCCGCTCCATTTGGGCGAACCGGGCGTTGGAAAGACCGCCTTGATCTATGGTTTGGCAGATATGCTTCGTAAGGAGGAGGTGCCTGATCGTCTGAAGGGTTATAAGATTTATGAGTTGAATTTGGGTAATCTCTTGGCGGGAACCCAGTTCCGCGGTGATTTCGAGAAGCGTCTGAAAAGCATTATGGACGGCATCGCCAACGAAGGGAAGTGCATCGTCTATATCGACGAGATCCACAACTTGGTGGGCGCGGGTAGAACGGGTGATAGTTCCTTGGATGCAGGTAATCTGCTTAAACCCTTCTTAGAGGGGGGCTCCATCCGTTTCATCGGTTCCACTACTTACGATGAGTACAATCGTTTCTTCTCACAAGACAAGGGTTTGAACCGCCGCTTCCAACAAATTGATATTTTGGAACCTTCTGTGGAGGAGACCGTCCGTATCATCAAGGGATTGCAGGAGAAATATGAGAGCTATCACAATGTGACCTATACGGAAGGTACGATTGAATTCGCGGTAGAGAACAGCGCGAAATACATGGTGGATAGATTCTTGCCCGACAAGGCGATCGATTTGATCGATGAGGCGGGCGCATATCGACAGATTCATCCATTGGCGGAGGGCCCGCAAGTGGTGGATAAGAGTCTTATCTCAGATGTTTTGGCCAAAGTCTGCAAGATTGACGCGACGGCGCTCAAAGAGGAGGATAACGCCTCTTTGGAGACTTTGGAACCAAATCTCAAACAGAAAATCTATGGTCAGGACGAGGCGATTCGCCAGGTGGTCGAATCGGTTCAACTCTCCAAGGCGGGATTGCTCGATGTGGACAAACCGATAGCCAGTCTGCTCTTTGTAGGTCCTACGGGCGTCGGAAAGACCGAGTTGTGTAAGGTCTTGGCGGCGGAATTGGGCATCAGTTTGGTGCGGTTCGATATGAGTGAATATACCGAGAAACATACTGTGGCGAAACTTATCGGTTCGCCTGCCGGATATGTGGGATACGAAGATGGCGGTCTCTTGACCGACGCTATCCGCAAAACGCCGAACTGTGTCTTGCTATTGGATGAGATGGAGAAGGCCCACTCGGATATCTACAATATCTTGTTGCAGGTGATGGATTATGCACGCTTGACCGATAACAAGGGACGCAAGGCGGACTTCCGCCACGTCATTTTGGTGATGACCTCCAATGCGGGCGCGCAATATGCGCATCTCTCCAGCATCGGTTTCGGAGGAAAGGTCTCCTCTGGTTCGGCGATGTTGGCGCAGGTGAAGAAGACCTTCAAGCCGGAGTTCATCAACCGATTGAATGGTATGGTGACCTTCAATGATATGGATGAGGTGATGGCCTCTGCCGTGTTGGATAAGAAATTGCGTGAGTTGAATGAAAAATTGGCCGCTAAACAGGTCTCGTTGACGCTTTCGGATGAGGCACGCGCGCAATTGTTGAAGGAGGGTTACTCCAAGACATACGGTGCCCGTGAGATGGATCGTGTGATCCGTAACCAGTTGAGCACTTTGCTGATGCGAGAGATTCTCTTTGGCCATTTGAAGGGTGGCGGCGCGACTTGCGCGGTAGTGGAGAATGGGGTGATTAAATTGGCACAGGCATGATTTTCAGATTGTCTAAACAATTGGGTTTCCCTAATCCTAAACTAGGTGAAGAGGATGGCCTTTTGGCCGTTGGTGGCGACCTTTCGGTAGATCGTCTGCTTTTAGCCTACTCCAATGGCATCTTCCCATGGTACTCTTTTCGCGATTCGGATATCCTTTGGTTCTGCCCGATGAAACGTTTTGTCATCTTTCCCGGTGAGATCCACGTTTCGCACTCTATGAGGACATTGATCAACAAGGAGTTGTATAGTGTGACGATCAACCAAGACTTTGCGGGTGTGATCAAGAATTGCGGAGATCTTCGCAAAGAACAGAAGGGCGCTTGGTTGGGTGACGATATGACCAAAGCTTATACCGAATTGCATAACCAAGGGTTTGCCGCGAGCGTTGAGGTATGGGATCAGGAGAATAAATTGGTGGGCGGACTTTACGGCGTGACTTTGGGCCGCTGCTTTTTCGGCGAGAGTATGTTTTCCTTGGTGCCAAGTGCCTCTAAATTGGCACTGATTGGACTAGCGGATACGATGGCTGCCAATGGTGGTGTGATGATTGATTGCCAATTGGAGACGCCCCATTTGAAGAGCATGGGCGGTCGTTATATAACCTATGACGAGTACATGGATTTTGTGCGGATGGAGTAGGTTGCGTCGCGGATATAAGAGAAAAACGAGAGGGTGAATTAGTCAAACTATTCCCCCTCTCGTTTTGTGTTATCGTATCAAATCTGTTTTAGATATCCTTCTTCAGATATTCGAGAATTCTTTTTCTGTAATGCCAAATCATGGCGACAATCATGAAGAGCGCCAAACTGATAAGCCCTTTGAATACAATCAACTTCTTGAAAGAGTTGACTGGGGATTTAGCAGGGTGGAAGTCGGAGAGAACTGTCACCACTTCAAGGTTGGCTGCCATGTCGGATTCGATCTCATTGGTGATATTAAAGAGATTCTTGATGTCTTGGTAGTACATTTGCTTCTTGGACTTGATGAAAGGGACGGAAGCTTTCTTCTCATTGATAGAGGAGAACTCCAAGATATTGCCGCAAGGATTCTTGAAGTAATCCACTTTTTGCAAACTATCCAAGTTCAACAAAGCGTTGTGGAACATCCACTCCTTTTCTTCCAAGGCCTTCAATCTTGAAATATTCATCGACTCAAGGTATTTATTCTCGGAGAAATACTTTACCAAAGCCTTTTGCACGGTGGCAAACTCCTCAATGCCCTTGATTCTAGCCGAGATGACCAATTGGTCAGGTACAGCGAACTCGGTGGTGTCACCCAATGGCGCTTTGTTTTTGTAGTCGATGTAGTCCACAATCGTGTCGTGGTATTTGTCGATCACTGGATGCGCGTCGAACTTCACAATTCTTACCGCTGTCTCCACAGGGATTTGTAATTGCTCCGCAAGTCCTTCTGGATCCTCTTTGCGGGCATATTCATTCAAGTCGTGAACCAATGTCTTGTATAACAATGCGTCTCCGTCATTCAATTTCAATTGAAGGAATCCTTCGTACGTGTGGTTCTCCTCTCTTGACTCCACCAAGCTAGACGCGATCGCGATCACAGCGAAGATCAGAAATAAGAAGATGTAGTGATAAATTGTGCGGAGTACGTAGCCAAAGGCGGAAAGAATGCCTTTGATCACACCAAAGATGGCGTTGCCGAGACGAGTGGTCATCGTGAAGATGTTCATCTCTTGATTGTTATTGTTTTCGTTTTCCATTTTTAGTTATATTTCTCTTAGCTCATCATATCCTACAAATATAGGAGTTTGTTTTGAAACTATAAAAAATGAGAAGGTTTATTTGCGATAATTGTGTGTTTTCATCCCTCTATTGACTGCTTTGTAGCACTCAGTATCTACCTCTTTCGGGATGAATTTCCTTATAGGTGTTCCGGATCTCAACCCGCTGTTTCCCGCATATAAAGCGGAACTGATGATCTCCACTTTCGCCGCAGGAGGCACTAAAATGCCGAGTTCTAAGTAGGGAACATCTGCTTGGTAATCGTTACGGAATACCAGTTGGTCGTTGAGGTAGTAGAAGATTTCCCCGTCGCGTTTAGCGATGGAGAATTTGTTGTAGTCATTCCTCTTGTACAGCCCATTCAACAAGATTTCCGCGATGGGAAGGTAGCAGTTGCTGTTGAGTAAGAAGAACATGTCACCCTCCTCTGCAGGATGTATCGCGAGGTAGTTGATACCGTCGTTGATAGGTGTCTCTCTGCTCCTTGGCTTGTATTGGTAAATGCCGTTGCGGTCATAGTCATATAAGGCGAAGGGACCGATAAAGCCTAGGTCGGAAGCGGAGGTGTATTTCATCGTCGTTTCAAAGTAGAAATCCGAAGTGATGACTTCTCTCCGTGTAAGTGGATAGGGCGTGTTTTCCTCGTCTGCGGAGACGATGGTTAGCACATTGTTTTGAATCCTTATGCTGAGGTTCCCGTTGGTGGAATGGTAGGATTGTGTTAGGTCCAATTCGGAAGTCAGGGTGCCCTTATTTCCGTCGAATGTCATGGGTTGGCTCCATTCGGGAACAGCGGTTCTGATGTTGAAGAGTTCGTTTAGGTAATACTCCTTGCGGTAGCCGTTGAAATTGACCGACCAGTCGCGCCCCTCCACAGGGGTACCACCGCACATGATGCTTTTCCATTCCAAGTTGGGTAATAGGCTGTTGTCATGTCTGCGGTTTAGCAACCCATGTCCCAATTCGTGGAATACCACGTTTTGACGGAGGTTCTCTTGGTCCTCATATTGTGTGGTCTCCTCCCAGTAGGGCCGGTCTATTTGTACCAAAAGGGGATTCTGATAGGTGCAAAGGCCTATGGTGGGTTCTTCCAAATCGGTGAACTCCATCAATAAACCGTTTTTCTCCACATCAAAGTTCATCCCTCTTTTCTTGCCCTCTTGGAGAAATAATTGCAAGTAAGGATCCAACTCGCCGTCAACGTCGTATCGTTGGAATTTGTCGCGGCATGAGGTGGACAAGATGACGAGAAGGATGCAAAATAGGGTGATTCTGTTTTTCATATTGATTCAAGTCTTTGAAATAAAAAACGGTGGAAACTAAATTGTGTCCACCGTTGTCTTAGAGCCGATAGCGAGACTCGAACTCGCGACCTACGCATTACGAATGCGTTGCTCTACCAACTGAGCTATAGCGGCAATTGCAGTGCAAATTTAATCAAAATATTGATTTGGAAAATAGATAGGAGAAAAAATGTGGAGGATGAGCTTCGCTTTGTCGGCTACTCCTCCTCAATTTCCTCTTTCTCTATAAAACGAAGGCGTTCCACCTTCTCCAATCTGCTCCGCATTTTCTCCTCATCCCTTTTGCGGATGGAGATTTTCATGATGCAGTCGTTGTCAAATTGTTGGTTGACGATGGTGGCGTTCTCCTCTTTGACAATGCGCATCACATCGTTGAGGAAGGGGTATTCGAAGAGGATTTCACAGCGTGATTCCAGAATCTTCTCCACCACCTCGTTCTGTTCCAAAGCGTCCATGCTGGCCTCCCGGTAGGCGTTGATCAGTCCGCTGGTGCCCAATTTGGTGCCGCCGAAATAGCGGACCACCACCATAAGGACATTGGTGATTCCCTTGGAAACCAAGGCACCTAACATCGGCTTGCCCGCTGTGCCCGAAGGTTCACCGTCATCGTTGGCGCGGGTATATTCACCCTTCTCACCCAAGATGTAGGCGAAGCAGACATGTCTGGCGTCGTGGTAGAGCTTTCGCTTCTCCTTGAGAATCTCCTTGATCTCCTCCTCGTCGGAGATTGGAATGGCGAAGGCGAGAAATTTACTTCCCTTCTCTTTGTAGAGGCCTTCAGATATCCTTGCCAATGTCAGATATGTATCCATTCCTTACACCGTTTGGAAATTATCTTTTTCTTCTGAAACTATCCTTGTTTCTTCTGAAACTCTTTTGATCCTCGTCGCGTCTCTCGCCGCGGTCTCTTCCCTTTTCGAAAGAGCGCTCCTTCTTCTTGGCGCCGGCAGCGCCTTCCCAGAAGCCATTGCCTCCGTTTCCTCTGCCTTCTCTGCCTCTGAATCCGCCTTCACGGCCGCGTCGATCATCTCCTCCGCGTCTGAGTTCCTCGCGCTCGCGCTTGTTCTTGCGGTCTTTCAGAACCTCCAACAGCTCGATACCCTCACTCTTTCTACGCTCGAAGGCGGTCATCATATCCTTCACGACGCTTCTATCCACGTCGAAGAAGGTGTATCTTGGGGTGATTTCAATGTCGTGGACATCGATGTCCTTGTTGTTAGTGGTGTCGTTGATAAGGCCTAAAACACGTTTAGGCGTGAATCCGTCGCGTTGGCCCATATTGATCTTCAAACGCATCAAATCACCGCTTCGTTTGCGGGATCTTCTATCGCCGCGGTCACCTCTGTCGCCACGCTCTCTGCCGCCTCTTTCGCCCTTCTCCGGTAAGTTCAAATCCTCCGCGTCTTTGTAGTATTCCAAGAATCGGTTGAACTCCTGGGAGACAAAGTTGACGATCAACTCCTCACGGGTGAGATCCTTCAACTGATCCATGATCATTGGCATGTAAGGAGCAATTTGTTTCTTATCCACATTTTCGCCTGCATTTTGGATCTTTCCGACCAGTGAGAAGAGTTGGCTTTGGCAAACCTCCAAACCAGTAGGCACTTTGCCCTGTACGAAGGTGCGGTTGATGGTCTTCTCGATCTCTCTGATCTTATGTTTCTCCTTGGTGTGGACGATGGCGATGGAGATACCCTTCTTGCCCGCACGGCCGGTACGACCGCTTCGGTGGGTGTA
>JAZRZA010000013.1:0-1137 GCA_045601045.1 Paludibacteraceae bacterium | reverse complement strand
TGGATTGTGGATCATGGTTATTATGTTTGATTTCCACCCATTCGCATTCTGTTGGAGACGCTTGTATATCAGCCAAAATTGTTTTGAGTTCCTTATCGTCCATATTAATAACTCATTTAAGCAAAGATAGTGAAAAATGTCAGCTTGATTCAATAAACTTCGCAAAGTTGTCGCTATATCAACCCATTCAATTTCGTCATCTCGCTGGCCTTGATGGAGTCAACGATATCTATGTAGGGCTTCATGGCCTTGTAGTCGTTGTGGCCGGTCCATTTCATCACGACGTTAGGCGGGATGCCGAGGGAGAGGGCATTGACGATGAAAGTGCGGCGGCCGGTGTGGGTGCCGACGAGTTCCCATTTCGGATGAATTTCATCCTTGCGCTCATTGCCCTTGTAGGTCGTGACCCGGATTTCCTCGTCAATGCCTGCAAGCTTGCATAGCTCTTTGATGTTGCGGTTCATCGCCTGGTTGGTGTAAACCGGAAGGGCATAATTATCCTTTAACGGGACTTCCTTATATTTCTCCAGAATTGCCCTGGAGACGTCGTTCAATTCGATAGACAAGCTGTTTGCCGTTTTTACGGTTGTGATCTCGATATGGTCTCCTTTCACGTCATTACGGCGAAGTCCGGACACATCCGAATGACGGAGGCCGGTAAAACAGCAGAAAAGGAATACATCCCTGACCGGATCCAAGTATTCTTGCTCTTCCTTCAATTCTAGTCCCTTGATTTTCTGGAGCTCTTCTTTTGACAGGTATATAACCTTCTTCTGCGTCATCTTGAGGGTCGGACGGAAGGACTTGTAAGCAAGATTAGTATTGTAGCCTCTGTCGGTCGCCCAGTTCAGGAACCAACGGAGATAGCCGAGTTTCTTCTCGATGCTGGAATTTTTGAGGCCTATAATATCGTCCTTATCATAGTCTTCCCTTTCTCCCTTCTTTTTGCGGGGAGTTTTGAGGACTTTCTCCTCACGAAGATACCGCACGAACATAGTCAATCCGGCCTCGTCCAAGTCGGAGAACTTGACCTTCTTCTTAAATGCCGTCAGATCCTCCTTTAACGCAGCCATCTTTTCGAAGGTAGCATCAGTCCATGCATTCTTCTCACCACATTCAGCCAAGAACATCTGATAC
>JAZRZA010000012.1:0-1443 GCA_045601045.1 Paludibacteraceae bacterium | reverse complement strand
ATAATCCAACAACTCTCTTGGAAACACCAGCTTCACAAATGCCAGCAATACCTCTTGTTCTGTAGTCATATTCTCTTTGTACTTGATCCGTGCAAAGGTAATCTTTTAACTTCTCAAACACATAGTTTTACTGGTGATCCGTTATCAGCACGTTTCAATGTCCATAGCGTTTTAAAGGGAACATCTCCCAAAGACTTAAAATATCCTACTCTATTCGCTTTTATTACACAATTCGGCAGAATAGTCTTTTGGATGGGATTGCCGTGTTTGTCAAGGCAGGTCCTGATGCCTACCCAATCGTGACCCGGTCCATAGTATGACCTCCAATAGAAGACATTGTAATACGGCTGGGAAATATCACCACCATTGAAGTGGCCGAACTCTTCGTCGTTGTTGTTGGCAACAATATATGATCTTGAATCGAAATAGTCGTACATGTACTGATTTCGCTTGGCAGGTGTGAACTTCGCCGAATCCAACAAAACTTTTTTGAAATCCAAATCTATCTTTTCGTTCCTCGAATAATACTTGTATATTGTTTTTGCCATATCAGTTGTGAAAGGCAAGCCATACATCTTTTCATTCTTAACAGTGTTGCAAGTCTTCTTGGAGACTTGTGCGACGTCCGTGTAACGGGGCAAGCGGCAGACAGTTTGATTTTCCCAATTGTTTTTGAACCAATCCCAAGTATCGGCCCAACATATCTCGTTTGAGAATTCGATATTGAAAGAAGCGTTCAGCCTTCTCACTTTATCGTTTCTGGAAACCATACGGTCTATGTCTCTTTTAAATTCCGCGATATAACCATATTCTTTACCAGATTCTTTATCTTTAAAATAGATTTCTTTTTTGATACGATCGAAATCAGCTTTCCTCAAATCTTCGTTAGGATACTCTTTGATATCCGATATATGTAAACATTAAAAAATAACTTGGTAAAGTTTAAGCCGGTTTGACGAGATAATTCCACTTGGGTAGATTCTCCATCGGAATGATGCGCCTGCAGCATTTCCTCTCGTAGGATTCGTCAATCGGTCTCTTGATATCATAGGTTTTGTTGTTTATGTCGACATATACGGTCAGTCCTGTTTTCGTGGTTGTTGTTGCGGCACGTTCCGCTGCATTCTCCACGGAGAGCAACGGAGCCCCGCTCCAGCTGCGGGATATCTGCGAGAATAGCTTGTGCTCGATGGGGTTGAACTTGGAACAGTAAGGCGGATAATGCATAACGAGAAGGTTCATATCAAGTCTGGAGGCAAGATCCATGAGATCCTGCTTGACTATGCGGTGGGAGCTGGAGTTGGAGCCACCTCCGTCGCACAGTATCACCAGGGTATGGGCATCCGGGTATTGCTTCCTGAGATACTTGTGCCATACCCTCTCGATGTTGTCGCAGCAGAACTTGGACGTGTCGTGGCTCGTGCCTATGGTCATATATCCGGT
>JAZRZA010000011.1:0-39446 GCA_045601045.1 Paludibacteraceae bacterium | reverse complement strand
TTATTGCAGTGGGGTTCCACCTCTTCCCATTCCGAACAGAGAAGTTAAGCCCACTCACGCCGATGGTACTGCGCATTGTGGGAGAGTAGGTAGCCGCCGTCTTGAAGGGGATGTTCCTAACGGAACGTCCCCTTTTTTTTGTGCCCGGAGGCATCGCCCCAGGTTACTTAGATAGTGCCTTCCAGGCACATTGTCCACATACAAGAGGAAATGCGTCATCCTTCGGTAATACTATTCCTATAATTATCAACGTTGATATTCTCTCATACGTCTAATTTATCTCCTTAATTTTGCCAAGTATTTAGATACTTATGCACTAAATAGGCATAGTTCGTGTGTTACTTTGTCAGTAATTTAGAGAAGGTAATTGTTATGGGAAAAATCGATGTCGTTAAATCATGGTTTCCTGACCTCACAAATGAGGAGGCCAGACAATTGTGCTATATCACCTATTTCGGGGAAGACTCGGGTTCCTCCGTCTCCCGATATACTAAAGCTTTTCATGTTAGCAGAAAACGTTACGATGATACCAACCTACATCTTATTCAGTTGGGGTATTTGAAAACTCATAACTGTACCTCGCCTGATCACCACCTTGATGTGCTGGATTTTCTCGCTATCGAGCACATGGATTGGATAGAAGAATTTAAGAAAATACGAAATCATCCACCGACCCATTTCTGTGAATATTTGTGGAAACTGTCTAATTTGATTCGAAAGGGTTATTTCAAGACAGCTGGACAATTACCTAAACCTTACCAAGGATTGGGACATGATATTTGTAATATCTATCCCTATATTCGTAATCGTATCGTAGATGACGCGAGATATGCACTCTTGTTAAATGTTAATCAATTGGGACCTATGGTGTCTGACACCTTGGAAGAGTACCTTCATCAAGGTAAATTGGATCAAATCACACTTGATTCGATGCGTGCTGTCTCAAAGAGCGGCGTTTCTAACCACGAACTAGAAGAGCAGATAGACTTCTATGAATTCTTAGTAACTGGCAAGAGATTCACCTATAATAATCCATCAACACTTTGGGCGTTTTCTTTAATGGCTATCCAAGAACTCTATGCTGGTCACACGGAAGAGGCATTGTCTCTCTTCCAAAAGGCTGTTCAAAAGCAACGTGGTAATTTAGGTTCCCTTCCTATTCCCATTCTGAACTTTTTTTATGCGGTCTGCATTGTGAAATATAGAATGAAGTATGGCTCTAATCATATTCCTGAGTTGGTCAAATCGTTGAGTCAATCGTCTTTGGTTAGGTTTACCAACAATCATTTCGCGCCAAGGCTTTTGTTGGAATACGCTGATTCTTTCTCCCAAACATCCGCGCAGGAGGTGAAGAAAAGAGCCAATATGGTGATGGAATATGCAGGCGATAATCTGAACCGAAGTTTTGCTGTCTTGATTACTAGTTTCTTCTCCTTGTCTAAGGAGAACATCCATCTTTTGGAGGGGCATCTGCCATCAACGGCTATCATGATGCATGAACTCTCTCCCTATTTGGCTATCAGTTCCAAAGTGAAGGAGGATTTGGAGAACCGCTTCGGGGGAAAGCCCTTGTTAGCCAATGTTCGACGGAAGCAATTTTGGGAGGTTTTATTGGGTGAAATTGGACAAACCGTGGAGAAACCTGAAGAACAAATCCCTCGAAGAATCGTCTATTTCTTGAAGGGGGTTACTCTGTCAAGTATTGTGGAGCAATCTTTTCGAGATGGAGAGTGGAAGGATGGCGCTTTGCTTTCTTTAGGTAAATTCTGCAAAGAAGGATACGATTCCATGGATCTGCGGGATAGCCGTATTGCCATGCAGTTGGCCAATAAACATGAATTACAAAGTGATGCGGATATCATTATTCCCCAGATGGCGGGTACAGACCGCCTCTTCTATGGGATGGAATATCTTCCTGAACGTATCCCTATAACGGTAAAACAGGAGAATCCATACATCGATTTTTCAGGTGATGGAGATAAGATTGTCGTCTCCTCTAACGTGAATGTCACTACATGGTGCGGTGTTCAGAAACATACCGTCACACGTTTGGGTACTACCTACAATTTGGTATCTATCGGTCCTCTTCAAAAGGATATCCTGCAAAAGCTATGGCAACAAAAGACATTCCCCGCCTCTGCAGCACCTTCATTAAAAAAAATGATAGAGAGTCTGAAGGGTATTATCGAAGTGAGAGAGAATATATTGTCCGATATTGAAAAGAAGGCTTTCGAGAGTGAAGGGAGAATTGTTATCCGCATCGAACCGGAGGCGAAGAATCGTTTT
The DNA here is from genome assembly GCA_045601045.1 of Paludibacteraceae bacterium. GTDB lineage: Bacteria > Bacteroidota > Bacteroidia > Bacteroidales > Paludibacteraceae > UBA1181. Next base: position 37,160 of record JAZRZA010000011.1, on the reverse strand, counting down.
TATGACATCACGCTCTTGGCCGTCGGTTTACTCAATGGAACAGCTCGTTTTACTCCTACTGTAGGGGAAGAGTACGTCTATGACATGGATGAGGATGGGTGCACACACTGTGTGCATCGCAACATGGCGATGGAGGAGCGTAACTACCAGGGAATTGTGGATTACGCGGAGCAGTTCGGCATTGAATTCTCCGGCTATAATACTTTTTCTATCGAAGAGGAGCGTATTCTCCTTAATTTTCTAGCTTTCATCCATCGTAATCCGACACAGTATATGGTAGAGTGGCCCAATGGACAAAAACTTAAATTTAAGGGTATTCTTACCAATAAGGATATTACCGTAGATGTGAAAAGTGACAATGAGTGGTTCTCTGTGGAGGGGAAGGCTATGGTGGGTGTGGATGTTTTAGGATTAGATGAATTGATAGCTGCCTGCTGTAACCAAGTGTATGAAGGATTTGTCCGTATTGGCGAGAATGAATATTTGCAAATCACCGATACATTACGTCGTCATATAGCGGAACTAGATGCCATGATGACATTAAGTGAGCATAAACAAAAGAGGATTCCTAAATATCTCATTGGTGCTTTGGCCAATACTTTGGAGCAGATGAACCACACCGTGGACAGTGGTTACAAGGAGTTCAGGGAGAAGATGAAGGAGGTCTATCAGCAGGAGGTGCCTATTCCGCAAGGAATCAATGCTCTCTTGCGTCCTTACCAGGAGGAGGGATTCCGATGGATGGCCCGTCTGGATGGTTGGGGAGCGGGAGCTTGCCTAGCAGATGACATGGGTTTGGGAAAGACGCTTCAGGCGATCACTTTCTTGGCGTATAAGGCCGAAAAAGGTCCCTCTTTGGTTTTGGCACCCAAGTCGGTTATCCCCAACTGGGTAAGGGAGTTAGGAAAATTTGCCCCTTCTCTGCACGTCTTTGTTCTCAATGATGTTTCCAACAGGGAGCAAGCGATTCAAGAGGTATCCGCCCATTCGGTAGTCCTATGCACCTATGGCGTTCTTACCACGGAAGCGGAACGTCTTGCCGGTAAACAGTGGAACGTGGTCTGTTTGGACGAGGCGCATCAGATCAAGAATCGGATGACAATGGCTTCTCATGCCGCCATGGAACTGAAGGCCGGAAGCCGCATTATACTGACAGGAACGCCGATTCAAAACCATGTCGGCGAGTTGTGGAACCTTATGCAATTCCTTAATCCAGGCATGTTGGGCAGATGGAACACTTTCCGCGATAACTTCATCAATACGGAGTTGGATGAAGAGCATCGATCTATTTTGAAAGAGATGACGCAGCCCTTCATCCTTCGCAGAACCAAGCAACAGGTGTTGACGGATTTGCCCGAAAAGATGGAGAATACCTACTATGTGACCATGAACGAGGATGAGTACAAGGTCTATGAGACGATGCGCCAAAGGGTGGAACTGAAATTCAAAAAATCTAAAACGATGAAAGAGAAACAGTTGGCGAAAACGTTTGACATCTCCTATTTTGAGGAATTGATGAAACTCCGTTTGGCGAGTTGCGACATGCATCTCATCAATGATAAGTGGATGACACAATCCTCAAAGATTACCGCTCTGATGGAGGTTTTGGAAACATTGATGGCTGTGGATGAGAATAATATACTTCTCTTCAGTCAGTTCACAAGTTTTCTCTCTCTTATTAGGAAGGAATTGGATGAAAGGGGGTGGGAATATCATTATTTGGATGGACAAACTCCTATGGAAAAACGCGAAACCATGGTTGAAGAGTTCCAAGATGGAGAAAAAAGGTTATTCCTGTCTAGTCTGAAAGCGGGAGGATTGGGTATCAATCTCACAAAGGCCAACTACGTCATCCTAATGGATCCATGGTGGAATCCAGCCATCGAGAACCAAGCTACCGACCGTGCGCACCGCATAGGCCAAAAACGTTGTGTGTCGGTGATCCGTTTCATCAGCCAACATACTATTGAAGAGAAGATCATTCGTCTTCATGAGAAGAAACAATCCATATCAAACGAAGTTTTGGATGGAACGGAGAATAGCGGCAAACTCACCTATGACGATATTTTGGATATGGTTTCTCCTTACTAATAGAGATAACTGAATTATTGGAACTAAATTATCATACAGAATGAATGAGATAAGAGAAAGAATCAAGTATCTGATGGATGCGATGAGTCGGGGAGCGTATGAACGAGAGGAGGCCATTTCTCTTGCTTTGCTTGCGGCGATGTCAGGGGAATCTATCTTCCTCTTAGGCCTTCCTGGTGTCGGCAAGAGTATGATTTCCCGTAGATTGAAGTTGGCTTTCAAGAAGGCAAACAGCTTCGAATACCTAATGAGCCGTTTTTCAACGCCCGATGAAATATTTGGCCCAGTCTCCATCACCAAACTGAAAGAAGAGGACACTTACGAAAGGGTGGTGGAGGGTTATCTGCCCACCGCCGACGTGATCTTCCTGGATGAGATTTGGAAGGCGGGCCCCGCCATCCAAAATGCTTTGCTGACGGTTCTCAATGAAAAGATATTCCACAATGGCAACCAAGACCTTCATCTACCCGTCAAGACTATTCTCTCGGCATCGAACGAACTTCCCGCCGAGGGCGAGGGGCTGGAAGCCCTATGGGACAGGTTCCTTGTCCGATATGTGGTGAAACCTATTCAGAATCAACGAACTTTTCTTCGTTTGCTTACGGAGAGAAGTGAACCATGCCAAGTGGAGGAAACGATGAAATTCTCTGATGAAGAGTTGGCTGCGATGGGAGACTATGTTGAGCGAATCAAGGTGCCGGATGAGATTTGCCAAATCATCTGTGATATAAGGGATATATTGACCCAAGACGATGACGAATCCTCCATGGATAGTGTTCCGTACGTCTCTGACCGACGTTGGCGTAAGATCGTCCATATCCTTAAGACCTCCGCCTATTTGAACGGGAGAAGTGGCGTGGATGCTTCGGATTGTCTGCTTCTTGAACATCTTATCTGGGATAATGATGAGCAAATCAAGGATATACGGAAAATGATTTCGGATGTTCTCGTGACTAATCTCGGCAATTCGATCCCTCAAAGCATACTTCAAAGCGATGTGGATTTTTCGCCCTTGACGGAACCTGTCGGCGATCTTTTCTCTCCGGATGGAGATCATTATGTGTTCGAAGCGGGAGGAGAGGAGGTGAGAATCAGCAAGAAGGATTACGATGCTTTGACGGAGGAACCCCAGATGGGAGAGATGACCACCGATGATTTGTTGCTTTTAACGGGTAAGGGTACTTTCTCTGTGATGAAGAGAAGACATGGAGAGATTGTGCTCAATACGTTTGTCTATCCGATGAAGCGGAATATTCCGCTTCGTTCCGGAAAAACGGCTGGACTCCAAAAGAGAATCAGCTATAATACCAACCGGCTCAAATCGCATCTTCAAGATATGATAGATAACAATCTTTTCCTCCTTTCTTCTGGTTATTACCGAGAACTATGGGTGGCGTTTGAAAGCTTGAAAATTGCTAAATAATTATCTCATCCCTATGAGTCGATATTCTTCCTTGATCAGAAAACTAGTAAAGGCGACATCGGAAATGGAGCTAAAGGGCGATGATGTAGTTGGAATTCTTAAGGAGAGATGTTTCAATGATACCGATATCATCCGTCAAACGCTGATGAATGCTGTCTGTGACCCTCGTTTCAAATACCATGCGAAATTGTCTCGCTATTGGAGAGAAGAGGCTGTTAACGCTTTAGAACAACTCGTAGAACAGTTGACGCATTTGGATCCCCTCAACTCTGAAACCGCATATAATCTGATGGACAATTTCCTGTCGATTTGGTTTGAAATGAATTTCAAAGAGACGAATAGAGCGAAGGTGGAGAGGATAATATTTTCTCCTTCTTCGCGGAATGGGGAAGAGGCGTGGACTAAACAATGGGGTGAAAAGGAAGATGAAGAACAAGAGATTGATTTGTCGGAGACCCAGGACTATTTGAATGGAATAGGGGAGGAACTTGCCCATCCGAAGGCGTCGAAGCTAGAACAGCTAGCGCAGTCAATTGCATCTGGCCGAACTCCGTCTGGTGATGAAAAAAATGGTGCGGAGGCGCAGGCAGAAGCGGATAATGATCAAGGGGATGATCATGAGGATAGAACCCCAAAGGAAGAAAATCAAGAGGAAGATGATGCGGGAAATGGTTCGGGGGGTAACAACGGTGATCCCACCAAAGGGCATGGACGCACAAACTTTCAAACGCAACGGAAGCTGGAGGATGATTTTCTCAAAAAGATACCTTCCTCTTTGGTGGAATTGGCAAAACAAATTGGAAGGGCGGATAGCTCGCCAGATGTAAAGAGTGGTAAATTCTTAAGAAGTGCCAAAAGTGATATTGCAGGCATCACGACGGGAAATGATTTACATTCCTTGGTGCCGACTGAGTTGGCGCTCTTATCCGATCCGCAGACGGAAGATATTTTCTTTCGCCGCTATACGGAGGAGCAGCTGCAACTTTTCGCCTCCGCATCGCAATCCTCCTCTCCTAAGAAGCATCAGGATGGCCCTGTCATTATTTGTGTTGATACTAGTTCTTCCATGGAAGGTTTACCGGTCAGTGTAGCTAAAGCGTTATCCATAGCCGTCGCCATCATCGCCTGGAGAAGGAAACGCGATGTCATTATGGTAAAATATTCGAACGACTACGATTACATCAATTTGGGAAATAGTCGTGCTAAGTTTAAGCAAATGACTAAATTCCTCTCCATTGTCAGCATGGGTAGCAACAACGAAAATGATATGTTTCAATGGCTTTTCACGCAGGTTAAACCCTCTTTGAAGGAGTACGAAACAGCTGATATACTTTGTGTCTCCGACTTCGGCTGGGGGCCCATCTTGAGCGATACAATGTCAATTCTCCAAGCGGAGAAAGAGCGTGGTATGAAGTTCTATGGTTTGAATGTGGATAAATTTCGAAGTGAATATGCGGACTTGCCTCTGCCCGAGAAGGAGAAAATCGAACAGGTGTTAGGAAAGGTGTCTGGAATAGATGCTGATACGCTATTTTCTCCATACCAGATCTGCGATTCTTTATGGATGTATAATAATGGGGAGTGTGTTGAGGTAAAAGTCAATGAAACAGTTTGACACAGAAAAGTATATGCAACTTTTCTGTGTCAAATGTCTATCGATAGTATATTCGTGCCTTCCTATCAAGGTGATTTCTCCTGTTAGGAAGTATTTTACTATACTCTTCTGTTTGCCTTACTTCACCGCGATTTTTTCTACTCTTCTTTCGTGTCTTCCTCCCTCAAAGTCTGTGGTTAAAAAGGCTTTTACGATTTCTAGCGCTTTTTCTTTGGAGATAAAACGGGCTGGGATGCCTACGACGTTGGCGTTGTTGTGTTGACGGCCTAATTTAGCGATCTCCACCTCCCAAGAGAGGGCAGCGCGAATGGCTTGGTGTTTGTTGCAGGTCATGGAGATGCCATTTCCTGTGCCGCAGATAGCGATACCTAAGTCGCATTTGCCTGATTCAATAGCCTCTGCCATTGGGTGGGCAAAGTCAGGATAGTCGCAACTGTCAGTCGTGTTGGTTCCGAAGTTCACAAATGCTTGCACCTCTGTACCGAGTTGTTCGATGATGTACTCTTTAACCTCTACTCCTGCGTGGTCGTTGCAAATACCAACCACCATCTCTTTTAAATCCTTCATTTGTATATTGTATTATTATTTTTATTCGTTTGGCGCGTCCTCCTCGATGACCAGGTTGTCAATGATGAAGTCTTGGCGTTGTTGGGTGTTGTTACCCATATAGAATTCAAGCATGTGGCTCAAATCGTCCTCTTTGCGGATATTGACTGGCTCCAACTTGATATTCTCTCCGATGAATCCCTTGAACTCCTCTGGTGAAATCTCTCCCAATCCCTTGAATCGGGTGATCTCCACCTTAGAACCGCTCTTCTCGATCTTCTTGATTGCCTCCAATCGTTCCTCATCGGAGTAGCAGTAGAAGGTCTGTTTCTTATCTCGAACACGGAAGAGTGGCGTTTCTAAGATGTATACGTGGCCGTTTCTGACCAAGTCGGGGAAGAATTGTAGGAAGAAGGTCAATAGCAACAAACGGATGTGCATTCCATCCACATCGGCATCGGTCGCGATAATCACCTTGTTGTAGCGAAGCCCCTCCATGCCGTCTTCAATGTTCAGAGCAGCTTGGAGCAGATTTAACTCCTCGTTCTCATAGACCAATTTACGTGTTTTTCCATAACTGTTCTCAGGCTTTCCACGAAGGGAGAATACCGCTTGGAGATTGGCGTCGCGGCTCTTGGTGATGGATCCACTCGCAGAGTCTCCCTCGGTGATGAAGATGGAGGTCTTCTCCTTCATATCTTGGTCGCCCTTGGTGTCGCTGTAATGTATACGGCAATCTCTCAATTTACGGTTGCAAAGGCTAACCTTCTTCAAACGCTCTTTGGCCGTCTTGGTAATACCCGCAATAGCTTTTCTCTCTTTCTCCGCATCCTGGATCTTCTTTAGAAGAATATCCGCGACGGTTTGGTTTTTATGGAGGAAGTTGTCCAATTGCTCCTTGACAAAGTCATTGACGAATTTGTTGACGGAAACGGATCCTTCGTTTGGACTCATGTCACGAGATCCCAGTTTGGTTTTTGTCTGGCTCTCAAACACGGGTTCCTCCACGTTGATGGCAATGGCAGCGACAATTCCTTGTCGGATATCTGTCAAATCCATATTCTTATTGTAAAACTCCTTGATGGTTTTACCTAACGCCTCACGAAAGGCTGATTGGTGGGTACCACCTTGGGTGGTGTATTGACCATTCACGAAAGAGTAGTAATCCTCTCCATATTGGATACAATGGGTAAAGGCGATCTCAATATCTTGGTCTTTGAAATGGATGATAGGGTAGAGGGGATTCTCCACCAATTTGGTGTTCAAAAGATCAAATAGTCCCTTCTTGGATACGAACTTCTGTCCATTGAACTCCATGGCTAATCCATTGTTCAAATAGGTATAGTTGCGGAGCATTTCCTCAATGAAATCCTCTTTGAACTTGTAGTTGGCGAAGATTTTCGGATCGTTGTCCGGTTTGAAAGTGGTAATGGTTCCGTTCTCTCCCTCGCCATCGATGATGCCTGTGTCGTTCACCAATTTGCCTCGGCAAAATTCAGCGATTCTGGTTTTTCCATCTCTGAAACTCTGCACGCGGAATGATTCGGAAAGCGCATTGACCGCCTTGGTACCGACACCATTCAAACCGACGGATTTCTTGAAGGCACTACTGTCGTATTTACCACCTGTATTCATCATGGAGACGGCCTCTACCATTTTTCCGAGCGGAATACCGCGTCCATAATCTCTTACGGTGATGACACCCTCTTTTAGGGATATCTCGATTTTCTTACCGGCCCCCATTCTAAACTCGTCGATACTGTTGTCCAGTACCTCCTTCAGAAGGACATAGATACCGTCGTCGTAGTGGGATCCGTCGCCCAACTTACCAATGTACATTCCAGGACGAAGTCTCACATGCTCAAGTCCTTCGAGCGTCTTGATGTTATCTTCGTTATATTGTACACTAGATGCCGTTGATTCGTTAAATTCCAATTCTGCCATGACGATATGCTTATGCGGTATTTCTATATTTTTCTAATTAAATAATCTCTGCCTTTTCGGATTTGATCCAGGATGCGTTGCCATCCTCCATTTGAATCTCCATCCATTTACCCAATTTGCTTTTTACACGCACTTTGGTTCCCTCATGCAACACGAACAAATCTGTACCTCCATCATCCGGCGCGCTCTTGCCAGTAACGGTTGGAGCGACGATGATCGCGTATTCATTCTCTGTTTTCTCATTGCTTTGCGCTCTTGCGTAGCAGAATGAGATGATGCAAAAGAGTAGGGTGATGATACCAGAGAAGAAGGCTATCTTTTTAAATAAAACTTTGGGTGAGAACATATAGACACCACAAAGGGTTAGCGTGATGATGAAGGCTGCGATACTCCATCTTGCCCAACCATTGGAAGAGGTGCCATTCTGGATGGATTCGTTCCACTCTGTTAAAACGAACTTCTCCAAAGATTCAATTTTGTCTACGGTTTGCGCTCTCGCCATTTCCAAATTGAATTTAGCGTCTTCGTTTTTTGGATCCAATTTTAGGGCTCTCTCGTAGTTGAGAATCGCGTAAGCGATCTCGTTTTGTTTGTACTTCGCGTTACCCAAATTGTAATACAAAGCGGAGGATTCTCCTTCGTTGTTAAGCACTTCGGTATAGAGACTGTCCGCTAATTTATATTTCTCGCTTTTGTATGCGTCATTAGCAAGCACCATCTTCTCGGAGATACCAGCGTATGATAGCAGCGTGGTAAACGCTAGTGCGAGCAATACGATCATCTTTTTCATAACCTTACTTTCTTACTTGTTCTTCCAATATACCAATCACATCCGCTGTTTGGTTGTAAAGATCCTCCATTGTGGTGCCGCTTGCGGATGGAGCGTACCTTGCGAACTCGCAGGTGTGAAGAATCTCCATGAATTTCTTGATGGTCTCTTCGTTCACTTGACGATCTTGCAACTCTGATTCGATGGTCTCTTTGTTCAACTCCGACATTGGAATGTTCAGTTTATCGCTGGTGTATCCCCAAAGGGCTTTGGCGATCTCCTCGTAGAAGTGTTCCTTATTGTCTTGTTGCATGAAAGCCTCCGCTTGCTTCAAACGTTTCTTCGCTTGCTTGTTAGCCCTCTTGTTTTTCACAAGGGCGATGTTGGCGTTCTCCTTGATTTGCTTTCTGTAAAGTATAACCAATACGATGAAAATGATCAGTGGAATGAGGTACCACATCCAAAAGCCGAATGTGCCGTAGATATCCTTCACCTTTGGTTCCACCTTGGTGTTTTGCGTGTTGATGAAGCGGATATCCTTGCCAAGGAATTGAACGTTCTCTTTTGTGGCGAAGTTGGTGACCACTTGGGTGTTCTCTCCGTTGTTTTCTCCTTTCTCGATTTTTAGGGAGAAGCTCTCTGTTTTCAAAGTATTGTATCTCTTTGAATTCAAATCAAAGTAGGAGAAAGAGGCTGCGGGGATCTCAAACTCACCGGCGTGGCGAGGAATAATCAGATAATCGATTTCTCTGGTTCCTGAGTTGCCGTTGATTTTTGTATTCTCCTTGGGTTCGTACACATCGAAATCAGTTGGGAAATTGAAGGTAGGACTCTTGATGTACTTGATGTTACCTGTACCACTGATTTTCACCTTGATGGTGATAGGTTCGAATGCTTTCACCTCGGTGTTGCTGATGCTGCTCTCCATTTTGAAGGAACCTACCGCATTGTTGAAGTCTGCTGGTTTTCCCTCTGGCAAAGGCTTCACATCCAATTTTGTTCCCTCGAATGGTATGATTTTTCTTACCCTTCTCGCTGTATTGAAGAAACTGTCGAAGTCCCATCCGGAAGGTCTGGTTTGAATCTCCATGATGGTGGAGAGCTCTCCCTTCTCAATCTCCAATTGTCCACTTTTTTGCGGGTACAAAATGGTCTTCTTCAAAATATAGGTGGCATATCTTACGCCATCGACCACCTCTTCACCCGGACGTTCCTCTTTCTTTAACTGCAACTCTTTGGAGATGCAACCTTTGTATTCCGGAAGTTTCGCGTCTTCAATTTGTACCACGTTACCCTTGTGGTAAAGTTTGATGGTCGCGATGATCTCCTCTTGCTCATAAACACTTTTTTTTGAGTAGGTCGTTTTTACAAACGCCTCTGTCGCGGATGAGTTGCTGATGTTTCTGCCATTTTGCACCGCAGCCGCGCCGCTTTGTTGCGAATTGGCTTGTCCTGCAGCTACTACTTTGATTGTCACCGCGTTACACATGACTGTCTCTCCGTCGTTTTTGAAGCTGATTGGGGAGATGGTGAATGTTCCCTCTTTCTTTGGGGCTAGAATGTAGGTGATCACCATATTGGTCTGTTGGTCCACTTTGCCGTTGATGATAGTCATGCTTTGTCCTCGTTGGGTTTGAGGTCCCATAAGCACGTTGAAATCATTCAAATTTGGTTGAGACAAGGACGGGGTAGCGTTTGTAATGGTATATTCCAACTTAAATTGTTGGTTTACAGCTACCTGTGTGGGTGCCAGTGCTTGAAAAGTGACATTTCCCGCTGCGAATAGGCAGGTTAAACCGCTTATCCAAAGAAGTAGTGTCAATATGATTTTATTCTTCATCGTATATTTAATTTTCTTTCTGCAAAATTACAAAAAAAATGCGTATTACTCAACTATGAGAACCGGGGTTTACCAATTCTTCTCGATGTGTCTGCGTTGTTTACCTTGTTGGCCTTTGTTGAGCAAAGGAATCTTTTTTAATGTGTTTTCTTCATCCTTCTCTATCGCTTTCAAGATTTGTTCAGCGCTCTCCTTCGAGAGGTCTGGGATCTGGTCATCTTTTTGGTTACCCTTCTCGTTGGTCTCTTTCCTTTCGTCCTCTTTGTCGTCTTGACCGTTTTGTTGATTGTCTTGATTCTGTTGATCCTTTTGATTTTGTTGATCTTGCTGGTCTTGTTGATTCTGTTGGTTTTGGTTCTGAGGTGGCGTGATGTTTTGTAGAATATCACGTAATCTCTTTTCGTAATCTTGGGCCAACGCGAGGTTGTAGCGGGTGCTGTCACTTTGAGCGTCTCTTCTCAGTGAGTTCTTGTAATCTTCTATGGCGTTCTTGGACTTCTCCCAACTTTTCGCCAACGAAGGGTAGGCGTTTTGAAACATTTGTTGGTTGCCGCTCTCTTCAGACATTTTATCCATCATCTCTTTAAATAGCATGACGGAATCGATGGGCATTGTCTGCTTCATATTGGCATTACCTTTGTTATGGTAGATACGAGCGAGTTCCTCGTCATCCACCATCTCTTTCTTGTCCATGTTGTTGACCAAATAGAGGCGTGCGGCATTCTTATAGATGGAATCCGCTAATTGATAGTTCGCCATTTCGTAGTCACTATTGGCCTCATTGTATTCCGCGCCATAATTGATGGTATCGTATAGATCCACCTTCTTGTACTCTTTCAGCGCGTTGTTATATTGCTTCTTGTCGAATTCCTTGTTGCCTTTCTTGATGATATCATCCGTTTGGTAAAATGAAAAATTATCTATATTACGGATGTTGAAAATAATCATCGCGATGACAGCCGCAACGATTCCTCCGATAAGGATGAGATATTTCTTGTCCATTGTGTAATGTTATTTTTCAAATAGTTTGAAATTCTTGAACAACCTGTTTTTTTTCTCCATGATGAAGAATTCAATAAATAAAATGATTAGGGCAATCCATGCGGGGAATGGATATTTTTCCTCGTATTCGGAGTATACCTTCGTCTCCACATCTGTCTTGGCCACCTTGTTGATTTTATCTTGAATCTCTTTTAACGCATTGTTGCTGTTGTCTGCGCGTACATAGGTTCCTTGGCCGGCCTTGGCTATGCGAAGGCACATCTCCTCGTTTAAGGCGGAGGTGATATAGTTGCCGGTCTTATCCTTTATGTAGTCTCCAGTACCTTCAATTGGAACGGGTGCGCCTGTTGTCGAACCTATTCCCACGACATTGACCTGGATACCCTTTGCAGCGGCCTCCATGGCTGCTTTCTCCGCATCATCTTCGTGGTTCTCTCCGTCGGTGATGACGATAATGGATTTTCCACATTCCTGATTCGTTGAGAATGCTTTGCTGGCCATCTCAATCGCGCTACCTATCGCTGTGCCTTGTGTCGGAATCAGTTTAGGCGAGATGGTGGAGATGAACATTCGGGATGATTGGTAATCCGTTGTGATAGGAAGTTGTGTGAAGGAGGTTCCCGCAAAGACGACCACACCTATTTTGTCGTTCTCCATGGCATCCAGAATTTGGTATAGCATGTTTTTCGAACGTTCTAATCTATTGGGTTTGATGTCTTGAGCCAGCATGGAGTTGGATATGTCCAAAGCCACCATTACCTCGACTCCCTTTCTTTTTACGGTTTCCAACTTGGAACCGAATTGAGGTCTTGCCATGGTAAAGATGATGCATGCTAGCGCGATCATCAGCAGGATGAATTTTGTAATCGGTCTGCCGTTTGATGCACCTGGCATCAAGGCATTTACAAGATCCTTGTCTCCGAATTTCTTGATCTTTCGACTCCTGTCGATTCTGACGGCGATGAATCCGATGGTGATTACTGGAATCGTGACCAGTAATGGCAAATATTCAGGATTGGCGAATTTGAATAGCATATCTATCTTCCTCCTTTATGGAATGTGGCGTAATACTGTTTTTCTCAAAAGAATCTCTAAAAGAAGAAGTCCTAACGCCCAGATGGCGAATACTAGATACTCTTCGTTCTTTTTGCAATATTCAGTCACTTGAATTTTTGTTTTCTCTAATTTATCAATCTCTTGGTAGATGGAATGCAAGGATTTGTTATCCGTCGCACGGAAATACCTACCACCAGTCTTCTTGGCGATTTTATCAAGGGTAACCTCGTCGATATCCACATCCATCATTTGTTTTTGATAACCCATCGCGGTTTTGACGCGTATAGGCGCTTGGCCCACAGTTGTTCCCACACCAATGGTGTAGATCTTGATGTTAAATGTGGCGGCCAGGTCGGCGGCGGTCATCGGATCGATTTCACCTCTGTTATTGGAACCGTCGGTAAGAAGAATGATGACTTTTGAAGGCGCGTCGACGTCCTTGATCCTATTGACGGCATTGGCGATACCAAGTCCAATGGCGGTTCCTTGATCTTCGATGAGATCGTTGTTTACACCATTCAGACGGTCGATCAATGCGTTCTTGTCTGTCGTGAGCGGACTTTGCGTGAAACTCTCTCCAGCGAAAACCACCAGTCCGATGTTATCGTTGGGGCGTGCCATGACAAACTCTTTGCCGACATTCTTGGCCGCTTCCAAACGAGTAGGCTGGAGATCCTCCGCCTCCATACTTCCAGAGATATCCAAAGCCATCATGATATTGATACCCTCCACATTTTTGTTGGAGTGGTTGTCTGATGATTGTGGTCTGGCCAATGCAAAAATCAAAGCGGCGATAGCGCCCAAACGAAGAATGAACGGAAGATGTAATAGATATACCTTGTAACTCTTCCGTATTCCTTTGAATGATTCAACGGATGACATCTGCAGACTGGCGGATGTCTTCTTGTTCCTCCAAATGTACCATGCCACCAGCGGTATCAGCAAAAGTAGCAGCAAGAAATAGGAGTAATGAGCGTATGTGATCATATTGTTATTACTACTCTGTTGTTACAATCTAAATTCTTTCTCATCGTTACTAACGGACTGTTTTTCAGTCTCGTTTTGGGGTTCGTCGATTTGTGAGGTCTGCTGAACAATGAAGAGCGCGTTCATGATACTCATCTCGTTTTCCTCGTCGCTAGCCTCATATTTGGCGAATTTCACCATGTCGGACAACTTGAATACCTGTCGCACTTTATCCTCCACGACTACACTCTCCTCATGGTTTTTCAACTCATCAAATATCTCATCGGAGGTCATCTCCATCGCTGGCATCTTGAACCGTTCGGTAAAGTAGTGTCGAAGCGTGTCGGTGATCTGTGTGTGGTATTTCTTTTGTTCTCCTTGCGTCCAAACCTTCTCCTCCTTGATTTCGTTCAAATTCTCCAAAGCGATTTCTCTAGGCGATCGTCTGTCTATTTCATCGAATTGGAGATCGCTCTCCTTCTCCTTTTTGAAATAGATGACAGACAATATGACTGCCATAACGATTCCGACTAAGATTAGCAATAGGGAGATGTACTGAAACAGTCTCTTGAAATTAAATGGCGGACGATAGATGTCGTTATTGCTTTTGAGTGTCGCTTGGGTGAAATCCTCTTCGATGGTGACCACATCCACAATGATTCTATCAGTCATGTAGTGTTGGTCGGATGTGGTGAATCTGAAAGGAGGAATCTCGTACCTTCCTGTGTCAAAAGAGGTTACGATGAATTCCTGGCTGATTTTCACCATGCCGTCTTTGGATGCGACCGTATCTTTGGCATGTTTGCGGAGAATCTCAATTCCTTCTGCCAGTTTGGTCTCTTTTTCAAGGTCGGGGAATTTCATCTCCACGCTCTTGGGATATTTCGCCTCTAAACGTAATACTCTTTGCTCTCCGATCAATAGGGTGGTGGAGTCCATGGTTGCGGAGACATTCACCATCGCCGCGAAGGCGCTGGATAATGTCGCGAACAGTAGGAAAAATATAAAATATAGTCTCCTCATTTCTAAAACTGCTTTTACATACGTTGCTTGAATATTTTCATCAACGCCTTTACATAGTCATCGTCAGTGGCGATGGAAACGGAGTCCACGCCGCATTGGGACAATGTTTGTTTCACTTGATCCTGTCTCTCCCTCCAATTTTTATGATAGAGGTTTCTCACTTTCGCGCTGGATGTGTCGATCCATAGATCCTCTCCGCTCTCCGCATCTTTCATGCGTATTAAGCCGACAGAGGGCAATTCCGCCTCACGCTTGTCGTAGATCTGTAAAGCGACCATGTCGTGTTTGCGGTTTGCTATGGTGAGTGATTTTTTGAAATCCTTGTCAATGAAGTCGGAGATGATGAAGGCGGTGCATCGTTTTTTGATGGCGTTCGTCAAGTAGATAAGCGCCTCTTCGATGTTCGTCTTTTGACTTTCTGGTTCGAATCCCAACAACTCGCGGATGATGTAGAGCACGTGCTTCTTTCCTTTTTGTGGTGGAATGAACTTTTCGATTTTGTCGGTGAAGAAAATGACTCCGATTTTATCGTTGTTTTGAATAGCGGAAAAGGCGAGGGTGGCGGCGATTTCCGTCATCATTTCCCTCTTTTTCTGCACCTGTGTTCCGAAATCTCCACTGGCGGATACATCCACGAGTAACATCATCGTCATCTCACGCTCCTCTTCGAAAACCTTGATGAAAGGTTTGTTGAAGCGTGCGGTCACGTTCCAGTCTATGTTTCGGATATCGTCGCCGTATTGGTATTCGCGAACCTCCGCAAATGCCATACCACGGCCCTTGAACGCGGTGTGATACTCTCCGGCGAAGATATTTCGGGAGAGACCACGCGTTTTGATTTCAATTTTCCGAACCTTCTTTAATATTTCGTTCGTGTCTTGCATCTCTTTTGTTCTGTTATCTGCTTATGGATCTTTTGATTAAGGCACTTCGACTGCATTAAGGATTTCGCTGATGATTTCCTCTGTAGTCATGTTGTTGGCCTCTGCCTCGTAACTCAATCCGATACGGTGGCGCATTACGTCGTGGGCAATGGCACGTACATCCTCTGGGATGACGAAACCTCTCTTCTTCAACAATGCGTAAGCGCGTGCCGCTAAGCCTAAGTTGATGGATGCGCGAGGTGAACCTCCAAAAGAGATCATATCTTTCAAGTGGCCCAATCCCTTTTCTTTCGGGAAACGGGTCGCAAATACGATATCCACAATGTATCTCTCGATCTTTTCATCCATGTAAACCTCTTGTACCAAGCCTCTAGCCTTGATGATATCCTCTGGGGTCAAGACTGGCTTAATCTCCTTTTTCTCCTTGTTGAGGTTTTGTCTGATAATCAACATCTCCTCGTTAGGTTTAGGGTAGGTGATATTAACTTTCAACATGAAACGGTCCAATTGAGCCTCTGGCAATGGATAGGTTCCTTCTTGCTCGACTGGGTTTTGGGTGGCCATTACCAAGAATGGAGAAGGCAACTTGAATGTCTCCTCGCCGATGGTGACTTGACGCTCTTGCATCGCCTCCAAAAGGGCACTTTGTACTTTAGCGGGCGCACGGTTGATCTCATCGGCCAATACTAGGTTTGCGAAGATCGGACCCTTCTTGATGTTGAATTCTTCTGTCTTCTGACTGTAAATCATGGTACCGATCACGTCGGCAGGCAATAGGTCTGGGGTGAACTGCACGCGGTTGTACTTGGCGTCGATGAGTTGTCCCAATGTTTTGATAGCTAATGTCTTCGCCAAACCAGGAACACCTTCCAACAAGATGTGTCCGTCTGCGAGCAGTCCGATTAACAATGATTCCACCAAGTGCTTTTGACCTACGATGGCTTGGTCCATACCAGTCATGAGGGTATCTACAAATGCACTGTTCTTTTCAATCTTTTCATTCAAAGCTCTGATGTCACTTGCCTGATTCATATCTTTATGTTTTAATTATTTCTTTTCCCTTTGAAATTATACGTTATCGCAAATATACACAATTAAAGTCTATCTTTTCCCCGTGTTAATAACTATTATGAGTTTTTTATAATGCTTTAACAAAAAGAAATGCCACCTGAAAAAAATCGGGTGGCACTTTTAGATTGGGATCCGTTTTAGTTGAATAGTCTTAAATAACTCTCCTTCACATCCTTGGCGGCATTCACGCTTTCGTATGAACTTGGGTTGACCATAGAAGGGTGGAGCTGCGGGATTTTGATGACTTTGCCGGCAGGAACATCGTCTGGTCTACGGATGACATCTTTGTTGTATAAGTAGATGTATACCCAGAAGTCCTTCCCTCCGTTGTAGTACTTCCTTGACATGGATGTCAATGTTTTGCCCGCTTTGATGGTGTCGATGATCGGCTCGCCCATGACCTCCACTTTGATCTTCGGATGCTCTTTCTTCATGAATTTTTTGAATTCAGCCTCAAACCAATCGTAGTTCTCCATCTTTGGCTCTTCCTCCAAAACTTCTTCTGTGTCGCTCTCTATGATTTCTTCTGGGAAGAATGGGTCACCTTCAGAACTCTCCGTAGGCTCTTCGGCGACAGCGGTCGTGTCTTCTATTGGTGCTGGGGTTACTACGGCGTTGTTGTTGCTTCCGTTGTTCTCCTTGTCGCTGTTAGGAATCATATTGGTGATACGCTCCTTGATGCCGTTGAATTGCTCTTGGAAATTAGGGTTCTTGCTCAATGCGTAGATGAGGCATGCGATGATGAGCAGCGCCAAAATGAGTATAACCCAAAGAAGCGATTTCTTGCTCTTCTTTTTCGTATTGGATTGCTCTTGAGCCTTTGGAGCTTCTTGAGATGTTGAGGCGGAGATGGGTGTCTCTTCTGCCTTTTCGCTTTCTATGACAGGCTCTGTTGCTTCGACATTTACAGTCTCTTGCTCGACTGGTTTTTGCTCATCTGTCACTGTCGTTTGACTCTCTAGCGAAATAGGTTCCTCCGTCGTAGCCGTGGTTGTGACTGGTGTTGGTTGGATGACATCCACCACTGGAGTCTCCACTTCATTCGTTATCTTTTCTTCTTCCTTGATCTCTGTCTCTATTTCTAGATTGCTTGGCTCCTCTTGCGGCATAATGCTGCTAATAGAAGAGATTGGCTCCTCGGACGCGCATGCTTGCTCGTTGACGGAAATGTTCCCGATAGGGGAGCTCGGCATGGTGGAAACGGCCGCTGCCGCAGCTGCGACCTCCTCTTCCATATAGGTTTCCACCTCTTCGTCGTCTGTGACAGGGGAATCAACCGGTCCGTCGTTAGGGAGGATATAGGTTTCGAGGTGTTCGTATGGTTTGTTTACAGCCTCTTTTAATTCTTTTTCCGGGGTGAATGTGATCTTTTTGTGGGCAGGAATCACGACCGCGCTACCGTCTGTGACACTAACGCTCTTCCTCTCTTCTATGGCGATGATTTTGAATGTTCCTAACCCTTTGACCTTTGCGATTCCATCTTTTTCAAGCGACTCTTCGATGATTTCCGTCAAGGAACGCAAAAAGGTCTCTGATAATTTTTTTGACTGACCAGATATGTTGGATAACTGTTCTGCTAAATCTTGCAGCGTGACTTTGTTATTCATTATGTTATTCTATGGTTACTGATTAAATTTATCCTTGATTGTGCTGCTAGGCTTGAAGGCGATTGATTGCTTCGGAGGAATAAGCATCCTCTGCTTGGTAGTGGGGTTTACGGAGATACGCTCCGCCTTACGTCTCGCTTCGAAGGAACCGAATCCTTGTAACGCCACGACATTATTTTCGAGTAGCTCCTTTTTTAGAGCCTCGGACAACCCTCTAAACAATGTGTCTGATGTCTCTGCGTCAATTTGTAGCCGATTCTTGATTTCGGCAATGATTTCTTTCGTGTTCACAATCCCGAATATTTTGTATTAGATAATTCGGCACGATATTACGAAAAAAAATTGAAATATGCAAACGAAAGTGGATTTGAGCGCTTTTTATAATTCGTCATGCAAGGGTGGAAAAAGGTTAGAAGGGATCGACTAGTTTCGGTTGGCGTTTTTCCCTATTGTGGAACTGATTCCATGACGTTGCACATGAGAAAAGAGAGCAAGTTTCGACTCCTCCTTGCTGAATCATGCTTGGTCTGAGACATATTGATTAGTAGAATTTACGATTAGTGATTTTTCTTGATGTATTTGCGTTAATCTGTAAATTTATCGGTGTAACTAGATGATTATTATCATAATAACAAAATAAATTAAAATAAAATTCAATAATCATTTATTATAGTAATAATATTTAATATATTTGTGATGCGTCAATTTAATTGATGGCGTTTTGGGTAATGTTGATACTTGATTTATCAATTATTTGTTTGAAAATTAGGTGTTTAATAAATCAAAACGTGTGGTTTTTAGGATTGGCAATAATACCATAACAATACTGTATGGCAGAAGGAAATAAGAAAGAAACGACGATAGTGAACAAAGTGGTTGATTTGCTATCAAAGACGAAGGATGCCCTGATAGCGGACCTGAAAACGGAGTTCGTGTCAGTGCGTGAGGCGATTGAGGCGTCCGAACACGAGGACAAAAGCGCGGTGTTTAGTCTTGAAAAACAGTTGAATAGCAAGATAAATATCATTGACGCGATCTTCGTAAAGGTCGGATATGACATCTCGCACTACGAGAACCTTAACACACTGAAGGGGACAGTCATGTCCTTGGTTTCTACCATCGACGGCTTGTCGAAGGAGATCAAGGATATCGTGGACAAGTCTGGTGGAAACGGCGTTGACAGCGACAATGTGGCCGATTTCATTGAGGCGGTGATCCCCCATATCCAGACAATCCTCTCCTTGGTGAAGGATTTGGCCGATACGGAATGGAAGAATGTTGAGGCTGAATGTTTACAAGCCACTCGGGATGTAAAGGATAATATTGAGGAGAACTTCCTTTCTAAAGATTTTGCCAGAAAAGTGCTCGACCATATCCTCATTACGTTGCTTAAGAACGCGAAGGATGTGTTCAAGGATGAGATTGAGTTCGTCCGCATCTCTGCCAATAACCTAAAGAACGAGATACAGCAGGAAGTAAAGAATGTTATCGATCAGGCCTACGACATCGCTAACGGCATCCAAAAGGATGTCACCAATGACATCAATGGCGAGGTAAGCGCTTTGCTGAAGGAGTCTCTTATGGAATACAAGGAGATTAGGGAGCGTTTAGTGGCCAATATATCGGAAATCCGGTCGTCAGCCGTCGAGGAGATTCAAAAGTTCGTAAACAGCGAGGCCTACGAGAAGTTGTCTAGGGCTTTCAGCATAACCTATTCTATATTAGATTTCCTAGGTGTGATCCAGGAGAAACAGATTACGCTCAAGTTGCCTGCCTCATTCCAAAATATTATCTCCAAGGTGGAGGATAAGCTCAATGAGGGTGGTAATGGACTAAAGGATGCCATCTCCAATCTTTCCGATAAGGTGTCGGAGGCCTCCACCACTGTGCAGGAGGGTATCGATGCTGCCCAAGAGAAGTTGGTGGAGACGGTTCAGGATGCCTCCACCGTCGTCTCGGAGAAGACCTCCAAACTATTGGGTGAGATGGACCAGGAACTTCAGATGACCAAGGATATCACCAACCTCAGCGCTTCAGCCATAGGTGCCGTGAGCGCCCAACTCAACAGCTTGTATGATGAGGAGAAGGGTATGGTTAGTCAGTTGAAGAGTCTTTCTAGTGGCTTAGGCGATCAAATCAATGGTGTCTTAGGCGGAGCGAGCACGGGAATTGGTAAAGTTTGTTCTGAAGTCACGGATTCGTTGGAGAAGGTGAAGAACTTCACCTACCCGGTAAAGATCGTGACCATCAGTTGGCGCGGCGTCGAGACGTTGTTCACCCAACCGGTTGCCCATTTCAAGGCTCTCTATCCGATAGAGAGTGCTGACGATGCAGAGAATCTCATGCGTCGTTTGATGGGCATCATCCATCAGATTAATCCTGACGTGCCGGATTTCGATTCGTTGCGTAATCTCTTGGAGTCGCTGCTCAAGCGTCTGCAGCAAAGGGTCATCAAACTGATCAACGAGATCAAGGAGAACGTTAAGAATAAGGTTCAGGAGGCGATCAAGAAGATAAAGGAGATTTTTGAACCTATCATTACTTCCATCCGAAGGGTGATCGAGATGTTGCGGGAGATCGCTGTGGCACTCAAGAATCGCATGTATGGTGTGCTCAACGACATCAAGAAGGAACTAGCCGTAGTCATGGACGGTGCCCAGGAGGTGATCGGTGAGGTTCAAAATACTATAAGAGGCCAAGTTAACCAGTATGCGAAGGAAATCGAAAAGGGCGCCGTCGGTTTGAGCAAAGAACTCTCCAAGAAGGCGGGTTCGATGGAGAAGGAGATGACAAAGTTCTTTGATAACGCCGACAAGTTCATCTCCGATGCAGGAAAGAGTGCCGAGCAGTTGGTGAAGGATGGCGCGGACAAACTTGAGGAGACTGCCCAGTCCGTTTCTGAAGAGACACAAGCGTGGATCAACGCCCAAAAGAAGAAACTGAGCTGTTCGATCAACGTGCCGAGCCTTGTGAAGAAGACGCTTGCTGATCCTGTCATCACATGCGTGACGGACATTATCACGGACTTTCCGGGTCTCAAGCTGGATAATCCGTTGCCAATGTCTACTATTATGTCTCTCCATGGCGACGTTATGGCTCTTCAATCCCAATTGGGCAAATGCTTCACTGTGAACATGCGGGAGAGCAGCCAGACGGTCAATTTCTCTGAAATCATCAAAAAGGCCACTTCGCTCTCTGCGGCACCTTCATTGCCGTCGTTCAGCGACCTCGGCGTTTTGACGCTGGTGGAGGATGCCGGAAAGATCATTGAGCCGCAACTTCAAGCTTGGTCTTACGGTGTATTGAGTAGCATCAAGTCAGTGGCCAGCCCATCCGTTTGGAAGGATAGGATGGATAATATCGTCACCCAATTGCAGGCAGAGTTCCAAAATGATCTTAAGAACATTACCGGTCTGATGTCGAAGGACGGTGTTCAGAAACTGATCAATGATTCTGCCAGCGTCAAGAAACAACTTAAGGATAATCTACAGATTAGCGATTATATCACCATCGTTCAGGGATCCCTGAGCGAGGTGGTCCTCCCTAATCCGGAACTCTACTTTGATTCTCTCAAGTCCACGTTGTCCAATATCATCGGACAACTGATTCAACTGGTATTGGACAAGTTCAGTTCAATTAAGGACAAACTCGAGGAGAAGGTCAACGAATTCAAGGCTTTTGCCGATGCCTACTGGAATGGTTTGAAGGACTTGACCGTCGATACCAAGGAGAAGATTGTCGCTGCTATTAAGGCTCAGCATGCCAGCTTGGCCGAGAACGCCGAGCAGATTGCGGACCGCATTATCGCCGTCAAGGACAATATTCTGGAGCTAATTGGAAAAATCAAGGGCTACTTGTCCGACTTGAAGAGCTATTTCACCGACGATGTTGTGGCGAAGTTGAAAGGTTTGAAGGAAACCATCAAGAGCAAACTCAACGATATTAAGGACGAGATAATCGAGAATATCAAGTCTAGGCTGACCGACCTGGCCAACGAAATTTGGCGCAAGATCAAGGCGGAGGTTATTTCGCCTATCATCAAGTTCATCAAGGAAAAGATCGTCGCCGTCGTAAAGGAGAAGATCAGACAGGCGCTCCAGAAGATCATTGAGAGCATCACACAGGTGCAAGAGATGGCGAAGGATGCCTACAACCAAGCCGGCGATAAGGTGAATGACATCGCCTCCCAACTGGCGCAACTGCCGTGCTTCTACGAATTGAGCCAAGCCATCCGCACTTTATGCGGCGATGTAGAGAAGAAAATTAAGGAAAATAAGGAGCTTCAAAATGCGCTGAACGAGATCGAGGGATTGGGTTCCGACTTCAAGATAAAGAACCTTAAGGATCTTCCGACCATTCTTAAAAAACTGCAGAGCGCTGTATCAAAAAGCGGCAAACCGGGCAGTTCCCTATTGACCGAGCTCTGCAGCGGACTCACACTATCGATCGTGCCGGATATGTCATCCGTCCGCAAGGAGATGGAGCAGAAAACCATGTCTCTGGCTAGCGAGAAGGTGTCGGAGCTCAACAAGCTCATCAGTAGCCAACCGAAGATTGAGATCCCGGTTGATTACATTGTATGGGTGCAAAGTCTTATCCAGAGCACCGTGGACTTCGTCCAAAGCGATATGGGCGTCAACCAGATTGTCAACTTGGTCACCTCCATCTATGAAGGTATACCTGATTCGGTGAAAGATAAGGCGTTGGACATCTTGCCTTCATTGCCTAGTTTGCCGGACAATGCCTTCACCAGGGAGTTGAAAAAGGTCTCCTGCGACTATGATTTGGATAACAAGTTCTGCAATGTGACGCTCTTCAATCTTGATAAGAAGAACATCGTGGAGAACGGCAAGGTGACCGAGAGTTCGGCCTCCCTCCTCATCCAGGTATTCATGTTTGTGGGAAGCTATTCCGACACCACCAAATCCCAATCCGCTGACGGAAAGAACGAGGTGGAAATCAAGGAGAACGTCCAGACTGTGGATGAGAACGGAGTGATAACGGTGGAGGCCGAAGAGATAGAGGAGGGACGACCAGCCCTATATTTCATGTTCCTTGTCAAGGGTGCAGCTAAGTTCACCTTGAAACTAGGCGAGAAACACTCCCTAGGCATGGCGTTGGATGCATCCGCGGGAGGCGACTGTTCGCAGATCAACAAGGTCAACGACGAGAAGGCCGAGAAGGATGCCGAACTCACGAAACTGCCTGAGAGCGCTTTGGGATTCTGTCTCACCAAAAAGACATCCGAAGATCCTCACTATTTCCACGGATTCGGATCCGTTTCCAGCCTAAGTGGATTGTTCAGTCTACAATTCAACCGCATCAAGAAGGAGAAAGAGGAGAAGGCTAGCATCATCAAGACCAAATACCTCGACGTCAATATAGGCGATTATCCACAGGTGGCCTACGTGCTCTATAACCACGATTACCCAGAGGCTGTCAAGGAGGCATTGAACCTCAACGGCTTCTCGGAGATGAAGGATGGTGAGGAGAGTTCCAAAAAGGATGGAGGCGTCACCAAATCGTCGGGTTTCAGCGCGGGTTACCTCGCCTCCATCAAGGACTTCGAGATCGTCTTGAAGCTCAGACAGAACGAGTTTTTCAACCAGATACTGAAGGACGACATCTCGTCCAAGTTTAACCTCAGCCTACTCTACGACTACAAAGAGGGCTTTAAGATAGGTGGAGGATATAACTTCCATTTGGACATCGACTGCAGCAACTTGCAGTTGGGTAAACTAAGACTCCAGAACCTTGGAATAGACATAGGAAGCCTTAAGAACGACTGGGGTACGCTCCAGTTCCAGTTGGGCTCCACATTCGACGTTAACTTCGGACCGCTCGCCCTCTCGTTCGAAAATCTGGGCATCGGCATGAATCTTAACGTCATCAAGCCTGACTTCAGTCTTGGCGATTGGGATTTTGACGGCAAGTTCAAGTTCCCTTCCGGTATTGGAATCTCGGTCGACACCGATGTCGTCAAGGGTTCGGGTATGGTCTCCTACGAGGAGTCTACGGGCGAGTTGATGGGATTCCTTGACCTCAACGTCATCAAGAAATTTGGCGTAGCCGCCTTCTTGATGGCCGATTTGGGGACTGTTGAGGGGCACTCGTTCAGTATGGTGGCCATAGTGAGCGTCCATTTCACACCGGGCATTCCGTTGGGTATGGGATTCAGCCTCACAGGCTTGGGTGGTTGTCTTGGTCTTATGCGAATGATAGACCATTCGGCGATGACCACAGCTGTCCGCCAGGGAACGTTGGCGAGTGTCTTCTTTATAGAGAATCCAGAGAAACATTTGGCGGAGATGAAGACCACGGCGATGGCCTTGTTCCCGGCCAAGGACAATCAGTTCTTTATCGGATTCCTTGGACAGATCTCGTACGCACCCGTCTTAAGTTGCGATTTAGGACTTTTGTTCCAATTGCCAGATCCTACTAGCATCATGATCGTGGGATCACTGAAAGTGTCGGTGGCCGACAGCGATGTGATTAGGATAAACGTGCAGTTTGGCGGTTGGCTTGACTTCAACAAGGGACTCAGTTTTGACGCTAGCCTTGTTGACAGCCAAATAGTTGGCATTAAGTTGGAGGGAGACATGGCATTCCGACTATTCTGGGGAGGCGAGACAAAGGGATTCTTGTTGAGCATAGGTGGATTCCATCCTAACTACACGCCGGAGCCCGGCATGATGGTGGGTGACATGAAGCGTCTTAGCATGAAACTCGATTACAGCATCCTCAAGATAGGCCTTCAGACCTATCTGGCCGTGACAAGCAACTCATTCCAAATCGGAGCTAGACTTGACCTTAAAATCGGATGGAGCAAATTCGGCATCACGGGATACTTGGGATTCGACGCCTTGTTCCAGTTCGATCCGTTCATGTTCATGTTTGGTGCCGAGTGTGGCGTGAGTGTCAAGTGTGGAAGTTGGAAACTGCTTTCCGTCGACCTCGCCCTTAATGTTTCCGGTCCGGCTCCATGGCATGTGGACGGAAAGGCGAAGTTCAAGTTCCTCTTTATTCCGATCAGTGTCAACTTCAGCAAGGAGTGGGGCGAAAAGACCCCAGCATTGCCAGACAAGACCATTCTTGTCATCGAGTTGCTTGAGAACGAGATGAACAATGTTATGAACTGGACGACTAACGCATCCTCTGTATCGTCAAGCGACGAGGAGGTAGTCATCGAGAGATCGTGTGACGAGGGTGTCTTGCTGATCCAACCGTTTGAGTCCTTGTCGTTCAACCAGAGTGCGGTTCCTTTGGACTTGGAGAAACCGATGGACCTTTGCAACAACGCCGTTCCTGTGGATTACGACAATTTGAAGATGTCGGCCATCAAGTTCGGAGACGAGAATTGCGTCGAGGGTCAGAACATCGAGACGCTCAACAATGATTTCGCTCCTTCGCTCTATTACAACATGACTAACAAGGAGAAGCTAAAGGCTCCTTCATACGAGCAGTTTACCAGTGGATTCACGGTTAATGCATCTGAGACAAGGAAGATGGACGCCTCTCGTACGGAGACGCTCTCCCGTGAATACGAGGTTACCGTCAAGAAAACAAGTTCGAAGACCAAGAAGCAAGGCGATGTTTCCTCTGGAAAGGCTTTGGCATCTACGGCTGAATCTGTTCGACTCAGCGAGGAGAAGATTTATGCTTTGAGTGCTTTGATCAACACCTTGACCTCTTCGTTCTCCATGGGAGATAAACTCGTTACGCAGACGCAGACTAGCGACAAGGTGGGTTATGCGATTAAGAACAAGACGGCGTTTGAGCGCTATGTCAAGTTATTGGATTCTAAAAACAAAAATAAGTGATGGCAGAAAAAATATATATATTGCCCTACCTTAGAAAGGGATTGAGTGGTTTCATCAAATCATCCGATGGTTATGTTCAAGGGCAGAACCGTGCCGAGATCGTGGTGAGTGTGGATTTGAAGGGTAGGAGTCACGACACGGGTGAGGAGAACCGAGACCCTGTTGCGATTAAGAGAAATGTGCAGTTGATTGGCCCTTCGGACATAAAACGTCTGAATGACAGTGCTATATCACAGGTGTTCCCTCCATCGTCCAAGAACCAGAGATACAATGCGTTCAACATGCCTTTTATCGAGTTCTACGAAGAGGATTTTCCATGGAGATATACGCCGTTGGCTCCCGACACCAACGGAAATCTGTGCCCATGGCTAATGCTAGTTGCCGTGAGCAAGGATGAGTGCACGGTCACAACCACCCCCAACGGAGGGAAGGTCGTGACCTTCAACCTCACCGCCGAGAGGTACCAAGAGGTGTTTCCGTCGGAGGAGATGGTAAAGAAATTAGCCCATGTCCAGGTGTTGGTGGAGGAAGGGACGGCTCTGAACGACCAGGCCGTGAATAATTTGCTCGAGGATAACCCTGAGAAGGGTATCTCCCGTATACTCTGCGCCAGCAAGATACCGACCAGCTCGAACATCGCTGTGTTCTTGTTGCCTGCCTTTGAATCGGGAAGACTAGGTGGCTTGGGTGAATCTACCAAGGAGGTCTATATGGATGATATCTCCACCAAGAACGGGGCGACCGTATTCCCCGTATACTTCCAATGGAATTTTTATACCTCTTCGGCAGGTGGCACCTTTGAGGACTTAGCCGACAAATTGGAATTCACTTCCGATGAGGATTACGGTAAGCTCTCGGCCAATCTGACGGTTGACATCGCAGACAGTGGTCTGTTGGTGACCAACGGAGCTCCCAAGAATGCGAACGGGGAGATTGTGATCGATGTACCCGCCGCATTGTCGCTCAAAGAGACCCTCTCTTCCGACAAGGTCGCCCTCAGGGAAGAGGATAACGCATACCGCAACATGTTGAAGGAGGAACTTCTTAAAAGTCCTGTCTTTACTGAGGATGGAGCCTCCAAAGATGAGGACCCATGGGTGGTCCCTCCTGTCTATGGCGCGCAGCATCTGCAAGCCCAAAAAGCGGATCTGGACGGAAGGGGAACGAATCCCGTGATCAAGGAGGTCAACCTAGAGTTGAAACACCGTATCGCAGCTGGTATGGGAAGCGCGGTGGTCCGAAACAACCAGGAAAGCTTCGTGAACCGCGCGTGGCAGAAGGTTGAGAAGATCAACGAACTCAACCAGATCATCCGTGAGTATTGCCAGATGGTCGAAGTGAACAAAAACGCTGAATCCAGAAGAAGGACCGCATTGCAAAAGAGATGCGGCAAAAATCTACGTGGTTTGAGTAGCGACGCCGCCATCCGTGTGTTGAGCAATTCGAAGCGTTTCCGTAACACTGTCAGTGTAGAGACGCTCAGAGCCCGCATCAACGCTTATTCCGAAGCAAACGCGAAAAAATCGAAAGTTTCCGACACGCAATTGGACTTGCACGGTAGGCTGAACACTTTATTGAATGCGCTTAACCTTCTCAATAGTGAGTTAAAGGGAAAGAAAGGATTCAACAAGGATGTTGCGAAAAGAATATCGTATATTATGAATGCGGTGAATGACGATACTCTTATTAGTGGCGCGCCTTCCAATATCCAAACATCTATCAAAAATCTCCGCGGATGTTTTACGGTGAATACCTCTGTCCAATCAGCTGTTGAGAAGAGAGAGTTACAGAATCGTTTCTATCGGGCATCCCGTTCTGAAAAGCAAGTCGGTGAGTTTGTGATAGACGGGAAGACATCATCTGGAGACCGCGAGATTTTAGAGAATGGAGTGAAGTATTTGAATGAGGCCATTGATGCGATTGGAAAATGGATGAAGGAGTTTGATGCATCCTATAGCCAGTCTCAAATCAAAAGTTACTCCGACGTTATGGTTCCAAAGAAGAAAAGGGTGATCGGTATCACCAAGGGTGAGTTGGATTCCCTAGTCGATTCAAAAACATGGCACGAGTTGTTGGAAGATGGCGCCCGTTTGCAGAAAATCGCCAATCAAAGGATAGACGAGTACATGGAGGAGAAAAAGTGGATGAAAGGATTGGTGGACATTGTGTATGAGGGCAAGAGATTCTTTTTTGTCCGGGCGAAAAATCCATTTATTCCAACCAAGAACATGCAGTTCATCAACGAGGATTGCTCGAGACTGATTCTTGCTGCGCTTGGAAAAATAACTCCGGAAAGAAACCGTCAGACCTACGGCTGGTACGCCCAAATCGCCAAGCAGGCGGTATTGAGCGGAAACGATATTTTCACAGCCGATTACTGTGGTAAGGATGATGTGAATTGCCAAGCTAGCTCGTTCTTTTACCCAGTCCTGGTCAGTGTGACCGAAAACAAGCGGACCCACACCGGTTACATCGTTGACGACGCCCTCTTCGTTCAAATCGCGAAGGATTTTGGCAGTGCCAACAAGAACCCGTTGGTGATTAAATACAACACGAGGGATGAGAAGACTCAGGCCGTCGTTGCAGACAAGGACCAGCAATGCAAGCTATATATATTCCCAAGTTCATACAAGGGAATCGTCTACAAGAAGGAGTATAATGTCGCTGTGGACAATCTTCAATTCAGTGGCGAGATAACATACAAGTATGAGGATGGAAGCGTGAAGGAGGTCGATTATGGCGTCCTTTACGACCCCAAAGATAGCAAAAAATTCCTCTTTGGACTATTATACTACCATTATAGCGATGTGTTCAACTTCACGTCTTTGGCCGAATTTAATTCTAACTTGAGACGTCTCAAGGATATGTGGTTGTTGCGTCCTACCGCCGCGAACGTAACGGTGCCTAGTTCGGTCGTGGAAATCAATGCCGACAAGATGACGTTGAGTGATCGTGACGGGGAGTTGTACAGTCTGCTTGAGAACAAATTATATTCGATCACAGTCCCGTGGAGCAAGATGGCCAAGCAAGTGGACGAGATTGAACCCGATGAGAATGTCGACATCAAGCAGATTGAGGCGGATAGGATCGGTGAGATCATCGAAAAGTATAAGGATGTGGAGGATGCCCAATTGGAGGATTGGGAGAAGTTCGTACAAAGCAAGGCTGTCAACAGCAAATACCCGGTTATGGCGTATCCGGAGTTCCTCGAACCGACCTTCTTCTATTTGAAGGAGTTGGCACAGGAGTATATCCTTCCGTCGGCCGGCGAGATGAAGAACAATAGCATCACTATTATGAGCAGCAACCTGAAATTCGAGGAGGCGTTCCTTCTTGGTATGAACACTGAGATGGGCCAGGAGCTGCTATGGCGTGAGTATCCTACCGATCAGAGAGGTTCCTATTTTAGAAAATTCTGGGACCAGACTACGTTGCCTGAGATGAGTCAGTTGGAGCAGAAATATTACGACATTGAGAAGATAAACAAATGGAACAAGCCACTCGGAGGCAACCACAAGGACTCCAAGTCGTCGATGATGGTATTCGCCATCAAGGGCGAGCTGATGAAGGCTTATCCCAAGACGAGGATCTATCTTTCTACCATAAACAAGGGCAACCGCATTGAGCTGAAATATGCGGCGAGCATGTCCTCATGGTTATCCGAAGACACCTACTTGGTGGGATTCCAAGGCGTCACGGATAAGATGTTCGACGACCAGAAACTTTGCCTGACCTTCCAGGAGGAGATGAACTCTATCGTGTTTACCTCAAAGGATGGCCTTGATAATGCCGCCAATAGCGCCTCTTACGCCGCACAGGCACAGGACAGAGCCTCAATATTTGTATTACCGCTTTAAATAAACTTCAATGGAGAAGAACCAAGATATAAGAAAGAAACTGACAGCTAGCGACATTAGCACCAAGAAGGTGACCACCTCTTTTTTGATGATGCCGCTACGTCTAGAGACCAAGTTCATCAACAACAAAACCATCGAACAGATCGACGAACCGGAGCGAGTGTACTATGTGTTGGCGTCTGCGTGGGAAATCATCAAAGCCTGCAAGACCGACACTATAAAAGACAAAATCAGAAAGCTCCACTATGATGTCGACGAGCTTGATGTCCTGTACAAGGAGGACAAAGTCATTCTCATTAACACGCTCAACGCCATGAAGGAGATTCTTCCTGAAGAGGCGGAGACGCGCGACGATTGGGATCTCCTCGTGGGCAAGGTCGAAAGGGTGGGTTCGGTCGATAGCATGAAGTTCAATGATGCGACCCGCTTCCTCGATAGATTAGAGCTCCACACGAAGAGATTGAGGCAATTGAGCAGAAAACCTCCCTACAACGGAAAGTTCCGCCAATCCAATGGGTCCGATTTCTCGCAAACTGCCAAGTACAAGGCTGGACACAAGCATCTTAAACAGTGTTTGGAATTCTGGCAAGGCATCGATAGCGAGTTGAAGGCTATCCCTTTTATGAATAATAGCCAGAAGACTAGGTTCAAGAAGTTGGTAGAGAAATGGCCCAACAAGTTAAATCCTAAGGGGTATGACATCTATAATGGCTCGGTAAGCAACAACAGTTATGTACTGCCTTCTGTACGGGAGGCGAAAGCGCGCTTTGATGAGTTGGTCGACTATTATAACGGAGTCGTGACCAGAAAAAGGCATAAGGTGATTACGAGAGTGGACATCAAGTCTATGAGGCAGAAATTCATAGCGACTCTTAATGGCATAAAGATCGGATCTCCGTTGCGTTACACGACCGTCGCTGGCCTTATCATGCGATATACGGCCAAGGCTATCCAAACCGGTCAACATCGCACCATTGTCAAGAAGCTTAGATTTGACCTTTACCGCACCTATGTGAAATACAATGAACACTGTGATTTCATCAAAAAATTGGTTCAGGAGAGTCCAGCGTTGAACGGCGAGGCGTACAAGAGCATTTGTAATAGTTGGAAACGTCCAAGCTTGAGTCTGAAACAAACAAGCAACCAGAAGTGCCTCTGCGTGAGAATCTATCCGGACGACATTGCGGTGACGCAGACGGTAAAGCGCCTCTCCAAGAATGAATACCTGACAGGTCGTGATTTCTGGATGAAATACATCTTCGCGACGGATGAGAAGGTTCGCCAATCGTTGTGGTTGGGCATATGTGACTATTTCCCTGCCTATAGGGCGGCATGGATTGTCAAGAAGACCTTCCCCAAGGAGTACTACACGCTTCTAAGCAAGCGTGCGGAGGATTTCCGTTTGGAAAAGAGAAGCTATGAGGAGTTTTTCGCCGAGGTTGAGGAGAACATCTTGAATGTCTTCCCTATGACTTATGTCGACACTGATGAGAGGGAGTTCACCGTGCCTACGACCGAGCTTCTGCCAGATAGGTTTGTGCTTCACGCTGAACTGCGTTTGAGGGATGGAAGGAAGTTGACCATCTCGAGATATGGACATAAATTGCCGCATTCGCTTCAGTTGGGATTGGACATGAATGATCTCGAACACGCCGTGGATGAGAAAGTGAGCAACGAAGATTTCGTTAAGTTGGGCGGTAACATCAGATGGATGACCGATTACGATATGGCCGAGAAGATGGGTATGGCCATCACTCTCCCTCTTCGCGAGTTTACCTCGGGAAAAGACAACGATCAATACAAGTTCACCTTCGACTCTCTCTACGTCTTGGGTGTCAACGAAGAGTCGGAGGATGAGTGCGAGAAGATATTGACTGGCTTGCTCGAGTCCCACATGTATAGTTCCGACGGATACGACTTGTTGAAGATCGGAACACCCACCAACATCCTTTCAAGCGAGGATGAGGCCTATTTTGATACCTCCGATGAGGCTTTGGTTGAAAAGTACAAGCACCAAGCTGTCAACTGCGTCTCTCCGACGCCGATCGGCAAGGATGAGGATATGTACCGTATCGAGCGGTTGTTCGGTCTGAGAGAGAGTGTGTTGGGCAATCTCAAGGACCCGAAGGGAAAATCGCCTAATAAGGATATCCACAAGGCAATGTTGGTGAACAACATCTTGATAGACATCGTGGATAACAATTTAGTGAAGCTCTTCAAGAGAAACGCTACTTTGAGGGAGTTCCTTTCTGATGATGTGCTCGCCCGCGGAGCATTCCCTCCGGTGAGGATCGGTAACCAGCCATACGGTATATTGCCTATTTGCGACTTCAAGAGATTGGAGCACAAGGATAGCTCTATCATGGGTGTCATCAAGGATATACTCCTGTTCCTGGTAGACAAGTGGAACCATGTGGCGGACAATATGACGCAGTACAGCGGTGACGGAAAGAATGCGGATGACTTTTTGGAGGCGGTCGGCAGTACGCCGGTGAGCTCATTCTTCCAGAAGGTGACCTACGTTAAGCAAGAGGGTGAACTGCTGCTCAAACCTTCATTCTTCAAATTTGGCGGAAACTCGACGGAAGAAGGCGATAAACTGATGGAGGAGATTAAGGGTATCTTCGCTAGATACAAGAGGAATGTCACCTCAAAAAGCATCGCGTCATATCTAGACGGCTACGACCAAGTGCCATTAGTGGAGGATGATATCCTGTCCGATTCACAATACACGGCCAATATGGACCACGTGGACTTCACCAAAATAGTGGAAAAGGTGGAAGCGAAGCTTGGTCGCAACAAGATGGACAAAGCCGAAATCAAGAGACTCGTTCTGGAGTTCTTCGACCTCTTCTCATACCGTTTGGATGCATGGCTGATGGGATTGTTGAACCATAAACTTCATTATCGACTTGCGTCTAAGAACCATAGAATCGGACTTGGAACGTTTGGATGGGTATTTAACCTCAAAGAGGAGGAGACCAATAGTTCCAACAAGAAGGACGAGTATATCCTGGCTCCTTCCATCAATCATGCGCTTACTGGAGCTGTCATGAGAAGTGCCTACATGAACAGGGTCGAGACTGACACCGTGAAGGATTACAACCTGGATGTCCGCCTTACCTCGCAGAGGGTGAGAAGCGCTATCCGCATCATCGAGGGTATCCAGAATGGTCTTGCCCTAGGAACGATACTTGGTACCGACCTCGAGCGACTCATGCACGAAGAATATAAGCAATCCGGTGTAGAGATGGACGAGGGTATCTTCACCCTAAGGAAGAGGTATCCTATGGTCAATAATTCGGAGGTGGCAGCTGGTCAGAAGGTGAGCGACAACGACATCACCGTGATCAATGGATTGAGTCTTCTAAAGGATGTGAAGGCAAAGCAGTTCTCCTATGACGGAGTGTTCGTGAAGGACCCTAGCAAAAAGAGAAACATTCTGAAAACGATCATCGACAAGGTACAGTCGGAATACGACTCCTTGACCGACGTCGTGTTGTCGGAGGCGGTTTACAAACTCACGCAAGGAGAGCGCGAAGCTGTAGATGCATTGATCCAGTCGCTCAATAAGGAGAAGAATATACCGCTTCCGGATGTGACGGAGATTCCAATCGCCAGTGCCCAAGTCGACGGCAACCTTGTAGTTGTCCTAAATCCAAAAGCTCGTACCGATGAGTCGGCTCTTTTGGCCAAGGTGGAGCCTAAGGTGGAAGAGTGGCTCCAGACGATCGTGCGTGGCACATCCAATATCGGGTGTGTCTTGAATGGCAGGGATGGTCTACGTCGCACCGAGACGATGAAGGGTTTGGGTGTCAGTGCTTCGGAATTGGTTTATCTCTCTGCGAACAAATCGCTCTTCGTCAAATACCTCACCTTGAAGAATTGGATGACCAATGGTGAATACATGACCATAAATACGGAGGAGGCGGATGACGACGTGTTGTCGTTTGATGAGGTCGAGATGACCCTTGACAACCTTAGAGAGATGCTTGCCAAGGCCCACGCGCTAAAGAATGGCGACCTTGTCAAGGAGACCGGCCTGGATGATAAGGCCACCTACGCTACACTTCAGGACATGTACGACAAGACGCATGAGAGTGTCGATTTTATCTGCCAGCGCATGTCTGACATTTTTAATAACCAATATGTCAGTCATCTGATCGGTACAGAGGATTTGGGAACAGCTGTTCCTGACCAAGTCGTGAAGGAGGCTGTAGAGTTGATGCTCAAGTGTTTCTCCATGGGACAGACGACCGCATTGGACTTTATTACCGAGAATCTCCTTGTCGATTCGAACACCAAGTTTGACGATACGCGAGAGTTCTACGATGCGGTGAAGAGTCAACGTTCGTTCTTTAATGGCATGAAGAAAATATACGAAGACATCCGAGAGAAAAGAGAGAAGGCAGTGGAAACCGTCGAAAAGAGCGAGAAGAGGGATGTCCAAACTTACATGAATGCCATCAGGAAGATGTTGGTCAATAACATGTTGTTGGTCCCTTCCTTCCAACCGGATGCAAATGTGCCGTTGGCATTGCTTAATGAGCAGAAGAAAAGTAACTATTTCGTGGGTTCCGACAATGTCTCCATCAACAGTTATATCACGGAAATGTCCAAGGTGAGCGAGCAGATGATGTATTTCCACCAGATACGCATGTTCCAGGAGTTCAATGAAATAGATGAGTCAGATGTTGTTCCGATGCAGATACCTGTCCATGCCGTTGCAGACAAGCGAATGTGGCTTGGTCAGGAAGTCGAAAGCGAGGAGTTTGTCTACGACGCGAACACCTATCTCATGGTTCAACCGAAATATTTGCCAACGGAAGAGGACGAGAATCCTATGATCGCCGCGATCGTGTTTGACCATTGGATTGAACGCATCCCATACCACGAGCAGACAGCCGGTTTGGCTTTCAACTACGACCAACCCGATGCGGAGGCACCTCAGACGTTGCTCATGGCTGTCAGCACGAAAGAGGGGGAGAAAAACCACTGGTCTGAGAAAATGTTGCTCAGAACCATCCGAAGCACTATGCATTTGGTGAAGAGCCGTGCGGTGGAGCCCGATGATTTGAGAGAGCATCCATGGACAAGCGCTATATTCCCATTAATTAGTTACGAAGACAAAATCAGCGAATAATATGGCTAACACGAATAACAACTCGTTGGAATTCAAACTGACCGAGAGAATAAAGGATTATATAATCAAGGGGAACAATATCCAGTTGACGAAGGAGGCGATCGACAAGCTTAGTATCGATCAGTTCAGTTTCCCCGTAAGGGTAGAGCCGAAAACCCGCCGCGATGATTTGACAGAGTCCCTGAGGTGCAGCGTCTATGATCCGTTATGGATGCTTTCCCGCCAATGGCAGATGGGTGAGTTCCGTGCCAACAATGCGGGTACCGCACTCTCTGTGAAGTGCAAGTTCACCCAGGAAGACTGTTCCCTGGATCCTATTGAACCGGCGACGGAGAGCGTCAACCCGACCATTGATCTAATGGCGAAGATTGAATCCGCTATGTATTACGTAAATCTGTTGAGGAAACATGGCCAATACAGCCAGGAGAAGTTGTGTTCCTTGAAGGAGATGTTCCCATTGGATTGGGAAGTGCATGAGGAGATGATCGGTTACCGTGAGCAATGTAAGTACAAGGATGTTGCGGAGCGTGAGCGTGCTTTGAACGACCGTTTGAGTCAGTTCCGGAATACATTCAAAAGGAAAGCGTTCGACGGCAAGGCGTTGTATGAAAGCGTTAAATCCTCCAACGCTAAGGTGGATTTGCTCTATAAGGAGTGGTTCAAACATACCTATTTTCCTTGTTCGGAAGGTAAAAACGGCAATTGGAATAATCAAGAGCTCAGTTACACCGTCCGTGTGAATGCGGGATCCCGCACTTTCAGAGGCGACCGCTACCAAGGAGGTCGGGTGTCATGGCATACTGTCGACAGATGCACCGCCGTGAACAAATCCCAAAAGAGGGAGGATACCGAGAGAGTTACCATCTCGTCTCTTCCTACGATCGCCACCTACCAAGGTGCTCCGAATAAGCGTCTTTGGCAGTTCGAAGACCATAGGGTCTACTTGGGCAACTCCGAGGAGCAACAATCTGCCGCCAACGAGCTTTTCATGAAGTTCGCGACGATGTACTCCAATGATTGGATGATGATACCGTTCGACACCAAAGTCGGTAAATACATCACCGTCGAGAACATCTCGATCCAAGACACATTTGGAGAGACCAAGGTCATTTGTAATACGGAGAAAGGTGTGGACAATTCAGTAAATACATTCTATTCGAATAATGTTTACGAACCGAATGCGAACGGAACCAATGATATCGCCAAAGGTTTGTTCTATGCGCCTCAATTGGTCAACACCATAGAGGGTAAGCCTGTTGAGCAGGTAGACCTACTTCGTGACGAGATGGCTAACATGATCTGGGGCGTGGAGTCTATCGTTTCTGACGGATGTGGTACGACCATTGACCAAAAGACCCGCGCGGTGAGACTTGGCGAAATTGTCGACAAGCACAATGAGGAGATGATGCCGACTCAATCAGGTGTCGTTGAATTCGATGTTGAAGGAACCCGCAATTTGGACAGAAGTCATGCCGCGTTCAAGTATAAGTTGCAGACGAAGGTTCCTTTTAACTGGATCCCTTTCCTTCCGCAACGTATGCAAAATGACAAATCCGGCAGAGAGATCGCCTTGAGAAGAGGTAAAATGCCATGCTTCCTGGTGAACGAGAACATGGAGTCCGATATCTTGCCGGTGAAACCAGTGACGACCATCCTCAGCGAAGGTCTGAATGGTGGATCCTACAAACCGATGTATATCAATGAGGAGGAGGTTCAACAGACTGGTATCAAGCTGATTAAGAATTACCAAAGGGCTAGGTGGATCAATGGTAAAACCTATAATTGGCTTGGCATGTATAAGAAGTTGGCCAATTTCTCTGAGAACAGTGGTCTATCGTACGATGTGTTGAAGAAAAATTAATATTTCATAAAAGTTATTGATAAATAATTTTGTCGATAATGGATATTTTGCTATATTTGCATTACCAAGTTCGTTAGAACAATTGGATATGTATTGCGCTCTATGCGGAGTTGAAGGATCAGCTGGTACGAAAGTACTGGTGTCTGGTTCGATTCCAGAAAGCTCTATAGTTTACAGGCTTCGGTTAAACAAGAGTAGCAATTGAAGGGTCACCGGATAGTAACATTAAGATACGGTGATATGTGGCTGTAGCTCTAGTAGTCTGAGGACTCCTCTTGGTGTTGTCGGGGGTTCGAGTCCCAGTGCTCGTCGTCCGCTCGAATCGTTCGTTAAGCATTGAAAGTTTTGGATTAGGGGGACACGTGACGAGGCACATCGCGGATCAAGTTGGGGCTCCAATAATGGCGAACGACTCAGTTCTAAGTCAGCGAAGGTGACCCGTTTTTTTTGTTTAAAAAAGAGGATGTATCAGATTCAGAAAGATACATCCTCTTTTGTTTTTTATTGGTGTCCGCTAAACATTTTTGAATAGGCATAAAAATAGGCTGAATCTTCCTTGCGGAAGTTCAGCCTTTTCGTTTATTTTGTTTTCACCACAAAAACCCATAAACGATGAGCAAAAGTACACATTTTATCGGACAG
>JAZRZA010000010.1:0-1125 GCA_045601045.1 Paludibacteraceae bacterium | reverse complement strand
TTTCGAAAAGCAGAAAGCTCTCCGCACTCTTTTTGAACTTGATTTTGACATTCAAAGGATAATGCTTGCAATCAGCGCTTTTTCCGGCAAGACCGTCACCCCGGGCAAGACGCTGATATTTTTCGATGAGATACAGTGGGCCCCAAGAGGCCTTCTCTGCTTAAAGTATTTTAAAGATGAGCATCCGGAATATCATATCATCGCCGCGGGGTCTCTTCTTGGTGTCATCGACCACGAAGGCGATTCATTCCCTGTCGGTAAGGTGGAATACCTGAACGTATATCCTATGAACTTTGCCGAATTCCTCCTCGCATCGGGAAAAGAGAAATTCTATGACATCCTCAAGTCCAATGATTGGTCGCTGATTAATGTCATGTTTGACCAGTTTGAAAATTCTCTCAGGAACTATTACTATGTCGGCGGTATGCCTGAAGCTGTCCAGACTTTTGTGGATTCCGGGGACTATGCAAGTGTCCGCAAAGTTCAAAGGGATCTGATAAAATCATATAAGAAAGATTTCTCCAAACATCCTCCAAAAGATGTGATACCGCGTATGAATCTGGTTTGGGACAGCATCCCGGGACATCTTTCCAAGGAGAACAAGAAATTGGTTTACTCTGCCATCCGCCCCGGGGCCCGGGCAAAGGATTTTGAAACGGCCATCCAATGGTTGGTGGATGCCGGCGTCGTATATAAGGAGACCAGGGTGACCGCCGGGGAATCTCCGTTGAAAGGATTCGAAGACGAAGAGACATTCAAACTCTTCTTGGTTGACATAGGACTTCTTGGAGCAATGTGCGGTTTGAACAGGAAGAGCCTCATTGATGGTTCAGAATTCTATAAGCAATACAAAGGGGCTATGACAGAACAGTTCGTAATGCAGGAACTGATGGCCTGTGATGCCCCAGACCTTAAAGTTCACTATTGGTCGCCTGATGTTGGAGAAGCGGAGTTGGACTTTGTCATTGAAACAGGCGGATACGTTGCTCCACTGGAGGCGAAGGCCGAGCAGAACCTTAAAGCAAAGTCCTTGAAGTCATTCTCCCAAAAATACAAGACTCCATACATTTTCCGCACGTCGATAAGTCCGTATTTTAAGGGAGACAACGTAACGGATATTCCTTT
>JAZRZA010000009.1:0-51295 GCA_045601045.1 Paludibacteraceae bacterium | reverse complement strand
AGCAGTCAAAAGAGCCTCCGATTCAGCTCTCCTTGTTTGATTAGGGGCTTGGTTTTCAAAAAAAGAATCCGCAACACCGTATTTTCTGGCATTGCGGACTATACTAGTATGTCTTTTCAAGTTTAGCGGACACTAATAAATACAATTAAGATTTAGATCTATACGTAAAAATCCAAACAAGATTTAAGAAAAAAAGGCATTTCAACACTGAAATGCCTTTGCTGTTTTGTGTCAAATACCTTTACTCCTCTCCAAATTGGTCGAACATCTTTGTGCTCAAGTATTTTTCCGCACGGTCTGGGAAGACGACAACAATGTTTCCTTTCTCAATCTTCTCTGCGGTTTTGATGGCGGCCAGTAGGGCGGCGCCACTACTCATACCTGCGAAAATTCCTTCATTGGCGATGATCTTTCTGGCCATCTCAATCGCCTCCTCGCTCTCGACCATAATTTGGACATCGATTCTGGATGGATCGTAGATGGCGGGAACGATTGCCTCCTCCATGTTCTTCAACCCTTGAATGTAGTGTCCTTTGATTGGGTGGGCGCAGACGACTTTGATATCTGGTTTGTGTTGTTTCAGGAACTTGGAAATACCCATGATGGTACCCGATGTTCCGAGGGCACAGACCAAATAGTCGATGTTACCTTGGGTTTGGTTCCAGATCTCGGTTGCGGTGCCCTCGTAGTGGGCTTGGTAATTGGCCGCATTGGAGAATTGGTCTGGCATGAAGTATTTGTCTGGATTCTCCTCCACCAACTTGTGGGCCATGCGGATCGCTCCGTCGGTACCTTCATCAGCGGCGGTCAAAATGACCTTTCCTCCGTATGAACGGATGATCTTTCTTCTCTCTACCGATACGGCGGAACTCATGACGATCTCCACCTTGTAGCCTTTCACGATACCTGCGATGGCCAATCCAATGCCGGTATTACCTGAGGTGGGTTCAATGATTACTTTGCCAGGGGTGAGTTTTCCCTCCTTCTCGGCTTGTTCTATCATTTGGATCGCGATGCGGTCTTTGATGCTTCCCGTAGGATTAAAGCCCTCTACCTTCGCGTAGATGTTCACATTCGGATTGGGGTTCAATCTATTGATGCGGATCAACGGTGTCTCGCCAATAGCCTCCAATACATTATTGCAAATCATTCTGGTAAATATTAATTCTACATTGATTGGCTATAGTTCACTCTCCTTCAAACGCTCCGCATTCTCCGCGACGATCAATTTGTCGATGATCTCTTGGATTTCACCACCTACCACCGCTTGCAAGTTATAGAGTGTCAAATTGATACGGTGATCGGTGACACGACCTTGAGGGTAGTTGTAGGTACGGATTTTTGCTGAACGGTCTCCGGTAGAGACCATGGTTTTTCTGCGTGCCGCGATGTCGTCCATGTATTTTTGATGTTCACGGTCGTAGATCATGGTACGCAAGCGTGACAACGCGCGCTCCTTGTTCTTAGGTTGGTCACGTGTCTC
The DNA here is from genome assembly GCA_045601045.1 of Paludibacteraceae bacterium. Taxonomy (GTDB): domain Bacteria; phylum Bacteroidota; class Bacteroidia; order Bacteroidales; family Paludibacteraceae; genus UBA1181. The sequence continues at coordinate 49,812 of JAZRZA010000009.1, read as the reverse complement.
GGTACATTCGATGAGGATCTCCTCCGCAACGCCTGTGTTAGGGTTTTTCCAGATGTAGCGCAGACGTACGCCAGACTCCACCTTATTGACGTTCTGTCCACCGGCTCCACCTGAACGGAAGGTATCCCACTTGATCTCTCCCTCATTGATTTGAACATCGAACTCGTCCGCCTCCGGCAATACGGCCACAGTGGCGGCTGATGTGTGGACACGTCCTTGTGTCTCAGTGGCTGGGACACGTTGCACGCGGTGAACGCCTGACTCATATTTTAGCGTACCGTAGACATTATCGCCCGATACGTTGAAGATAATCTCCTTGTAACCTCCAGCGGTTCCTTCGTTGAAGCTGGAGACGCTTACTTGCCAACCCTTCATCTCGCAGTACTTTGCGTACATCTTGAAGAGGTCGCCCGCGAAAAGCGCCGCCTCGTCACCACCGGTTCCACCTCGGATTTCGACGATGGCGTTCTTGCAATCCTCTGGATCGGAAGGAATCAATAAGATCTTGATACGCTCCTCCATATCTGGTAGTTGGGGCTCTAACTCGTCCAACTCCATCTTGGCCATTTCACGCATTTCGGGATCCGATTCAGTATCAAGGATCTCCTTGGCTTGCTGAATGTTGGAAAGGGCGTTTTGGTATTCTTTCTTGGCATTCATAATCAACTCCAAGTCGTGATACTCCTTGTTCAGTTTCACGTATCTTTTCATGTCCGCAATCACTGCGGGGTCGGTTATGAGGGTGGAGATCTCTTCGAATTTGTGCTCCAATCCGTCCAACTTGCTCAACAAAGAATTCTCAGCCATAAAGCGTATGTTATTATTGTTTATCTAGTTCCTTAAAAATTCGTTCAAAGTTACGATTATTTCTTGAAATAGGCAAAAAAGGATAGAAGGGGAGTCACGATTTCGTATTTATGGCTATCTTTGCGTGCTGTTCAATAGCAGTATAGATGTTTCAATAATATGAATAAAACGTTAATTATCGGCTCCTTGCTGATGGCAAGTTGCACCATTTCCTCTTGTGACACCCAAGAGGGAACTCATCCAAAATTTGGTACAAGTATGAATGATTCTTTGAACTTGAAGTGCGCTGTGGCGGTGGATACTGTGATGCGCGTGGGAGAAGGTCCTATTTGGGACTACAAGTATAATCGGCTTTTGTGGATTGATACCCAGGGAAGTCTTTTGATTTATACCCCGAAGGATGGTAAAAACCGGGAGATCAAGTTATCCAAACAGATTGGCACCGTAATTCCTTATGAAGAGGATCGTGTTGTGGTCGGATTGGAGGATGGTATCTACAAACTGACCCTTTCCACCGAACAATTGGAATTCATAGCGGATCCCGAGGGCAGGGAGGCTGGCAATCGGTACAATGATGGTAAATGTGATGCCCAAGGCCGCCTCTGGATTGGTACCATGGACAAGGATTGCACCCCTTTAAAAGCCAATTTTCTCAGGGTAGATCCTGATGGAAAGGGAAAAAAGATATTGGATGGTGTTACCATTTCAAACGGTGTGGCGTGGTCTCCAGACGGCAAGACGATGTACTACCAAGATACCCCCACTTTGAAGGTCTCCGCCTTTGATTTTGACGAAGAGAAGGGAGAAATCTCCAATCGAAGGGAGATCATCACAATGACCCCTGATTTAGGTACGCCAGACGGTAATACCATCGATGCGGAGGGTATGCTATGGGTGGCCAATTGGGGAGCGGCCTGCGTGACGCGCTGGAATCCAGCGACCGGCGAACTTTTGCAAAAGATCGAGGTCCCTGCGGAGAATGTTTCCGCCTTGGCCTTTGGCGGCGAAGCGTTGGATGAGCTCTATATCACAACCTGCTCTCTCTGGATGTCGGAGGGAGGCGAAGAGAAATATCCGCAAGCGGGAAAAATGTTTGTGGTGAAACCAGGTGTAAAGGGTATGAAATGTAATTATTGGGGTGAAAACAGATGATTTTGATCGCCTAAAAATAAAGTCAAAAAAGAAGTCCGGTACCATCTCGGTATCGGACTTCTTATTACACTGAATGAAACCTACTGTTTGATTATTTTTTTCGTGACGCTCGACGTTTCGGTGACGATCCGTACATAATAAACGCCGGCAGGCAACGAACTTATATCTCTTTGGTAAGTAGATCCTTGGTTGCTTTCAGAGAAGAGAATCGTTCCATCGCTTGATGTGAGTGTGACAGATTCGATACCCGCCTCGGATTCAATCGTGAAGGAGGAGCGCGTCGGGTTAGGATAAAGGGTGATGGCGGTTGCCCCCAACTCTTCATATCCTGTCAACTCCCGCTTCAGATCACCGATGAATTCCTCTAATTGTTGGTCCACGACATCAATACGGTTGACCGCGAATTTCTTTAAGGATTCAGCCGCGCTGGTCGCGGATGTGCCTCTGGTGGCGCAATATTCCTCGTTGACGATAGTTGTGATGCTATCGAAAACCATGGTGATATTCTCTTGGGAGAAGGTCGTTTCCAACGCCTCTTTGTAACGTTGGTAGAATTTCTTTTTGAATTCTTTGTTCTTGGCTAAATTGGCGAAGATGACTGTCATCCAACTTTTCTTGTTGGCCCAATTAAGGGTCTCTTTGCCTTGACACCAATTGATCATATTGACCTTGTAACTCAAGGTGTTGTAGAGTCCCAAACCGTAGTCCATATCGTAGACGATCCATCGGAAGAGCTTTCCCTCTTTTCGCTTTCTCCATATCTTGGTGTTGTTGCCTGGCCAATCCGCGTTCGCCATAAATTGTTGTAGGATTTGGTAGTCGATGTATTCGTCCATATCCATTCTTTCGCAAGCGCCCTTGAAGTAGTTGACATCATTCGGATCACTCTCTGAGAGATAATCCACCAATTCATTGTAGGCCTCTAAATCTCCCCTTGACGCGTAAATGCCCTTTTGATCGGAGATTACCACCAAATCCATCTCCTCTTCCTCTACGCCATAATTGGAGGTGACGTAGTCGGCGTTGGTCCGTTCGTTCAAATTCATCAAGCCCATATATTTGCCGTTGAGGTAGTAGGCCACAGGTTGGTAGGCTTGGTAATCAATGTTCATGCCGATGGCGAAAGTCTGCATAAGACCATCGCGGAATTTGAGGCCATTGTTATCGTTTCCACCGTTACGCAAATGGATGGTCTTGTGTGTAATCTCCGGTTTGGATTGGAAAAAATGGTAGTCGTAGTTCTCGCTACCTGTCTTTTTCGACGTTTTGAGCACCAAAGATTTGATGGTGGCTGTGATGGAGCATCCACCTACAATGGCAGATTCCACTTCGCGGGACTCTTGTTGTTCTCCATCCACGATGTACTCGAAATTCACGGGACGTTGCCAATCTTGGTTGTAGTTGCCTACGCCGCTGCAACTCTTGTCTCCTTGGATACCGTTTGTGCCTGTGATGTAGATACCGATCGTATTATCGTAGAAATAATCGTTATCCACGGTTAAAGAGACGATAGGAACGGTGAATCCACCGCATTTTTTGTGTTTGTCATCATTGAAGATGTAGGAGTGGGTGACGATTTCACCTGTCAATTTTTGTGGATGGATCGCTCTGGCCCGGACACAGGTGTTCGCCTCGATTTGAATAGGGGATTGGTATAATTTCCCGTTTTTTGCCGTCGGTTCCTTGCCATCTGTGGTGTAGTAGATGGATGCACCCTCCGTTTCACAACTCAATTTCAGAGAGAACCCTTTCTCCTTTAACCCTCCCATTTCACTGAAGTATACGGCTTCGCAACAATCCTCCATGCGGTTCTTATAGGAGATATTGTTCTTTTGGTAAGGCGTCGGATCCATAAATCCCTCAGATTCTCCATCTCTACCGTAGGAGAGGTGTGAACCGGTCGCCCCATAAGCGATGGAATCGATGATGGTTCCCCCTTTGCGGAGAACGATGGCTCCTCCGTCCGCATCCAATTTGTAAGGGGAATGGTCGCTCTTTTTGCTGTTTTTTTGCACATCTGCCTCGTTGTATCGTTCGTCGAACCACATGAGGTTAAGTCTCTTTCCATCGACATAATAATCTTGCTGGATCTCCCATTCCCATTTGATTTTGTATTTTCCTTTACTGGTCAATTTGTAATGGGTGATGGTGTACGATTTGAGATTTTCCCTGCAATCACCTGTGTTGGCGAATTCGATAAAACCTGAAAAGTTATAGTAGTCGCTGTCCATGTATGTGGATAGGTTACAAGGCATGATTTCGCTAATCGAGATCATGGGGCGGTAGTCGGGATCCTCTGTGAAGATGGCTGTGAAGCTCATCTCTCTCTCGACGCCGTAGACCTTGATGGTATTTCCTTCGATGACAGTGCCTTCTTCGTTGGTGTCGTCGCCTTCCCAGCGGGAAAAACGATAGCCACAGTTGGGTTGCGCCTCAAGAATGGCAGTGTCCCCAGGCACGAATTGGTTGTTGGCATTATTGGAATATACGACGCCCGCCTTGCTGTCGTTGACCTTGGTCTCGATTTTGTGGGTGATCAATTCAAAATAGGCGGTCAATCGCAGTTCTCTCGACAATCGGCTGATGGTGATACTCTCTTCAGTGGAGTAGTTTCGATCGTCCTTGGTCCATTTCGTGAAACGGTACCCCTTGTTGGCGATGGCGGTGAATTCGCCTGTTTCGTCTCTTAAATAGGAATCCTTGTCGCTGACGATGCTTCCGCCTGCCGCAGGTTCTGTTTTGAGGTTGAGTCTGACCGTCTCTTGTCGTTGCGCGTTCAAGGCGAAGCATTGAATGAACAAAAGAGCGGTAAGCGCTATTTTCATGGTCTTAAGCCTACTCATGGTGTGTTTGTTTATGGATAGAATTTATGGTTGTAACTAACAATCGTTGTGCTTTTCATTACAAAAATATAAAATAGTAGTGATAAATATACTATTTTTCAATGATTTGTGGATTTTCTTCAAAGAAAGTTAAGGGATAAAAAAGGCACTCCAATTATGAAGTGCCTTTGAGATGATTTATTTACGTATTAATATTCGAATCTTCCGAATTCGCTCTCGATGACGAGTTGAGTCTTCTCCGATTTCTCAACAAAACCGACGATTTGAGCGTCGATTCCGAATGATTGGGAGATCTTGATCACCTCGTCTGCCTTCTCCTTTGGTAAGTAGATTTCGAAACGGTGTCCCATGTTGAATACCTTGTACATCTCTTGCCAATCGGTCTTCGATTGCTCTTGGATGGTCTTGAACAATGGCGGTACAGGGAACATATTGTTCTTGGTGATCTTCACATTCTCCACGAAGTGAAGCACCTTGGTCTGCGCGCCACCTGAACAGTGGATCATACCGTGGATGGATGGACGAAGTTGATCCAATATCTTTTTGATGACTGGAGCGTAGGTGCGGGTAGGAGAGAGAACCATCTTTCCTGCGTTCACAGGGCAATTCTCTACCGCGTCAGTCAATTTCAGACCGCCTGAATATACTAATTCATCCGGAACGGCCGCATCGAAGCTCTCAGGATATTTCTTTGCCAAATATTTGGCGAATACGTCGTGGCGAGCGGAGGTCAAGCCGTTGCTGCCCATACCGCCGTTGTATTCTTTCTCGTAAGTGGCCTGTCCGTAAGAGGCCAAACCTACGATGACGTCGCCTGGTTGGATGTTCGCGTTGTCGATCACATCGGAACGCTTCATTCTACAAGTAACGGTGCTGTCCACGATGATGGTACGAACCAAGTCGCCCACATCCGCAGTCTCGCCGCCAGTAGCATAGACGCCTACACCCATTTCACGAAGTTCCGCTAACAACTCGTCTGTTCCGTTGATGATGGCTGAAATCACCTCGCCGGGAACAAGCAGTTTGTTTCTTCCGATGGTGGAAGATACCAAGATATTGTCGGTCGCACCCACGCAGAGAAGGTCGTCGATGTTCATGATCAACGCATCTTGCGCGATACCCTTCCAAACGGAGAGGTCACCGGTCTCTTTCCAGTAAAGATAGGCTAGGGATGATTTGGTTCCCGCTCCATCCGCATGCATAATATTGCAATAGTTTGGATCTCCACCTAGTATATCCGGGATAATCTTGCAGAAAGCCTTGGGATAAATTCCCTTGTCGATGTTTTTGATCGCATTATGGACATCCTCCTTGCTTGCGGAGACGCCTCGAAGATTGTAACGTTGATCGCTCATAATATTTTGTTTATTTCTTATTTCAAATTCGGGGAAGTGTTTGTCACACTTCATGTGCGCATATTAGCATTTGCAAAGGTAGAAAAAATTTAAGAATTTAGAATTAAAATTATATACGGAAAATAAATGCGTGAAAGGGGATACCGCTATTAGACAATAATTAAATTTGGAGACTAAAATCTTAAATATTATTTGTATTTTTGCATTTTGAGTTAAAGTGTAGAGTTGATTATCGTATGGCGGACAAGTCAAATTTAATGAAAGAAGGTCTCATAAAGGACAATGTTTTCATCCTCTATTTGGGGGTGACATTGCTTTGCGCGCTTACCGTGATGGTCTCCTATGACAAGTCGGTCTGGGCGATGGAGACAGCGCCGGCTTTCATTGGATTGTTCTTCCTTTTGTCTTTGACGGCGAAGGGAGTGCGTTTGCCTATGTTCTTGAACTGCATATTCATTTTCCACGCTTTCATCTTGGTGATTGGCGGTGTCTTCTCCTATCCGAAAGTTCCTTTCTTTAATCCGGATGACTTTCTTGGTGTAACATTGGGATGGACGCGTAATAATTACGATAAATTAGGCCACTTTATGCAAGGCTTCACCCCTTATTTGGCGTGCAGACATCTGCTTGCGACACGAAATGTCACTCAACGTGGCGTATTCGCTGTTTTCTTGGCGGTGAGTGTCTCTTTGGCGATCAGCGCGGCTTATGAGTTGATAGAATTCGCGACAATCATCTATTCGGTGGAGGGTGCCGATGATTTTGTAGGTTCACAAGGTGATCCTTTTGATACCCAGAAGGATATCCTATGGGCATTGATCGGTGCTTTGACCGCTATGGTGCTCTTTGTGAGATATCGATGGAAAGGAAATAATGTATGAGATTGCATAGAAATATATTTTTGACGTTGCTGTTGTTCTTGCCGTCGCTTTTAGTTGGCGCGAACGCATCCGAGGATTCCGTTTCCGAGAACTCGGCAGCCTCCGAGAATTCTTTGCCCGTTTCTGAAATGACGACGGATACGCTCTTGTCTTCCCAAGAGAATTCGCGTGATAAAGTGACGAAAACACGCAGGAAAAAACGCGAACAGAGTCCCGACGACTCTTTGAGGCAAGTCCGGTTGGATTCCATCAAGGCCAATCGTCGCATTTTTTGCTGGCTCAGTGATGGTGAGGTCGGTTTTAAGAAAGAGGGTGCTCTTGATACTTCGATGTCGGAGTTCTATGTCAACAACAAGGCTTTGAAGCAGACGGTTACTTTGCAGACGTTAGGTAATTTGGGTTCGCCTTCCCAGTCCGCAATTTACGCGGATCGCGCGAATAAAACCGATTTCATCTTCTTCCAACCTTATCAGATGTTCTATAAGTCGGTGGATGAGATTCTCTTCTTCAATACTAAAGATCCCTTCTCTTACGTGGATTTTTATGGAGGAGGAACCCATAATCGCAGCAATCGTTGCATTGATGGACTCTTTACCGTGAATGCGGGATCCAAGTTGAATTTTGGCTTGTATGGCAATTGGACCAAGGCGTACGGCGCCTATCCTTCGTTGTCCACCAAATATCACAATACTGGATTCTTCTCTTCCTATGGCGGCGAGAAGTTCGAGTACATGGCGGCAGTTTCATTCAACGGATTTGAGTCTTATGAAAGCGGTGGATTCCTCGATGATAGAAGTGTTTCTGACCCCAAAAACACGGGAAATATGGAACCGGCCAATATCCCTGTCTTCCAGGATGACAACGCTTGGAATAAGGTGCATAACTGGAATGCCTACTTGCATCTCAAAAAACACTTTGGCGTCGAGCGTGCGGTGAAGGTTACCCCAGATTCTTCCCGATATGAATTTGTTCCGGCCACCACGATCTTCTACACCTTCAATTCGGAGGCGGATTGGCGCAGGTATTACGAACGCTCGTTGTCGCCATCGGGTGTCGACAGTTTTTACCACTCATACGGGTTGAGCGATAAGGTGTTGTATGATTCCTTGAAAACGGTGGATTCCACCCATTTTTGGCGGATGAGACATTCGGTCGGTGTCACTTTGAACGAGGAGTTCAATAAGTTGATGCGGTTCGGTCTGGCGGCCTATGTCGCCTACGACTTAAAAAAATATTCCTACTTGGACAAGGAACGCTCTTTGGCTTCCGGGCCAGTTACCAGTCACAACGATTCGCTGGGATACTTGATGAATCCGATCTACAGCGCCACTTACCAAAACAAATTGGGTATCGGAGCCAAATTGACCAAGCATAACGGCGAGGCTTTCACCTATGATCTCTACGGTGAATACTTCTTTTTGGATGAGAAGATGAAGGCGGGAAGTCTCAATTTGGGCGGAAATCTCTCCAGTAAGGCGAATTGGGGTAAACAACGTGTCGAGATAGAAGCGAACGCCTCATATAACCGCGAATGTCCCGATTATTTCGAGGAACACTATTTCTCGAACCACATTGAGTGGAATGAGGACTTCGATTACAAGAATACCTTCTCCGTGGATGGAACCTTGCGATTCCCTTCGTTCGCGTTTTATGACAAGTTGTCTCTTTCCGCGACGGCCACGATGAAGAATCTTTCGAATTACATCTATTGGAATGAGAAAGCGTTGCCTGAACAGTATGATGGAACCATTCAGATACTCTCCTTTGCCATCCGTGAGCGTGCTTGCGTATGGAAATTCCATTGGGATAATGATTTGGTTTTCCAAAAATGTAGCAAGCAGACAATATTGCCCCTGCCATCCATCAACTGGTACTCGGCCGCCTATTTGCGGTTTGACAAGATCTTCAAGGTGTTGAATCTCCAGGTCGGCGTGGACGCTCGTTGGAATTCGGCTTATTACGCGCCGAACTATATGCCGGCTACCGGACAATTCTTCTTGCAGAATCCGGAGAGTGAAAATTACGGTAAATATGGCGAATATCTCTATATGAACGCGTTTGTCAATTTCCAATTGAAGCGTGCCCGTTTCTATGTCGAGATGAATCATTTGAACAAATTGTGGACGAAGAAGCATAACTCGTTGTATATGAGAGGTTATGCATTGGACCCAAGTTATGTGAAGTTTGGTGTATCGGCCACGTTGGCACATTAATGGGAAAATATGGTATACGTTGGATTTTGGCTATATTTGCAACATCGGATATTTCGATGGAATGTCGTGTGCGGAATGGCGCATGTGGAATGGCGTATATGGAATATGGTGTAATTTAAGAGGTGTGATATGTTTCAGGAATGGAAAAGAAAATACATCGATAGCAATGCGAACTCTTTCTTGAAAAAGAACAAGAAGGCGCGTGACAAACGTTTTATGAATTGGGATGACGTTGAGTCTGTGGTGTTGCTATTGGATATTGAGCATATTAACCATGCCCTCTTCTCTAAACTATATCAGAAGGTCTCGGAGAAGAAAAAGGTGAAGGTTTGGTGCCTGATACCCAAGTATGATCCGCGTACGGGAGATTCCGAAAATGTTTTTTTCTTTGATCGGAAATCGATCTCCTTTTTGGAGAAGCCCAATAAAATCATCGTCGGAAAATTCTTGGCGGAAACATTTGATGTTTTGATAGACCTGACTCGAAAGGAGTCTCTTCCGTTGAAATATTTGGCGGAGATCTCCATGGCCCACTGTAAGTGTGGTTTGGAGAAACCGTTTTATGATTTTTATGACTTAAAAATGTCCATGTCGGCGGGTGCGACGGAAGAACAATTATTGGATCAAATATTATTTTATCTGCGGACCATTAAAACAAAGGGATAATTTTATATCTTTGCGTTCCAGATAATTTGGAGATAGTCTATGGTACAGACGAAGTTTACAGGATTGGGAATCGCTTTGATAACCCCATTTAAGGAAGATGAGAGTATCGATTGGGATGCGCTTGGTAGATTGTTGGATTACCAATTGCAGAATGGAATCGATTATTTAGTAGTATTGGGCACTACGGCGGAGACGCCGACTTTGTCCGAGGAGGAGAAGAAATCTGTCATCCAATTTGTCCAAAATAAGGTGAAGGGCCAAGTGCCTATCGTTTTGGGTGTGGGTGGCAACAATACCAAGGCTGTCGTTGAAAAGTTGAAAACCGATGATTTCACCGGAATCGACGCTATATTATCTGTTGTACCATACTACAACAAACCATCTCAAGAGGGTATTTACCAACATTATAAGGCCATTGCGGAGGCCTCTCCCGTACCTGTGATCCTTTACAATGTTCCAGGCCGTACGGGTGTGAATATGCAGGTGGAGACCACGGTACGTTTGGCCCGTGATTTCAAAAATATCATCGCCATCAAGGAGGCGTGTGGTAATATGGACCAAATCAACGATATCATCAAGAAGAAACCAAAGGATTTTATGGTGATTTCCGGTGATGATGGCATTACCTATCCGTTGATCACAATGGGCGCGCAAGGCGTTATTTCTGTAATCGGAAACGCATTCCCAAAGGAGTTTGGCCGAATGGTTCGCCTTTCTCTGCAAGGAGATTACGAGTCTGCAAGACAAATTCACCAAAAATTTACGGATTTGTTTGATTTGTTGTTTGTCGATGGTAATCCGGCTGGCGCGAAGTGTATGCTTTCGTTGATGGGATATATCAACAACCGCTTGCGTTTACCGCTTGTGCCTACGAGAATGACGACCTATGAGAAGATCCGTGAAGTCTTGAACGGGCTGAATATCAAGTGTTAGCTCTTCATCGTTAGATCTCACGATTCCATGCGTTATTTAATTGGCTTTTCATACAAAGGAACCAATTATCATGGGTGGCAAATCCAACCCAATGAGGTGACTGTACAATCTGTCTTGACCGATGCTATGTCGTTGGTTTTGAGGAAACAGATTGAATTGACGGGGGCGGGTAGAACAGATGCGGGCGTCCATGCGAAACGTATGGCCGCCCATTTTGATTTTGACGGTGAAATCGCGGATCCTCGCTCCTTGGTTAATAAACTCAACAGTTTGCTCCCCTTGGATATTGCCGTTTATGATCTGAAACGCGTCGCGGATGATTTCCATGCTCGTTTTGACGCGAAATCAAGAACATATAAGTATTACATCACTCGTCAGAAGAGTCCGTTTTTGACCGATTTGGCCGCGAAAATGACCTTCGTTTTGGATGTGGATAAGATGAATGAGGCGGCTGCCACACTCTTTGATTATATCGATTTCACCAGTTTCAGCAAGGTACATACTGATGTGAAGACGAATAATTGTAAAATTATGCGTGCGGAGTGGACTTTTGAGGATGAATGCCTTGTTTTTACGGTGCAGGCGGATCGTTTCTTACGCAACATGGTCCGCGCGATTGTAGGGACAATGTTGGAAGTGGGGAAGGGAAAATTGAGTGTGGAGGGCTTCCGGAAAATCATTGAGAATAAAGATCGGTGCTTGGCGGGAACATCCGCTCCGGCTGAAGGACTCTATTTGTGTGACGTGGAATATTAACGGATAGGCGTATGGAGCGAGAAATTCCTATGGTTGACCTAAAAGGTCAGTATCAGAGAATCAAGTCGGAGATAGATGACGCGATTCAGCAAGTGTTGGATTCCACCGCATTTGTGAAAGGAGGTGCTGTGACTCGGTTCCAAGAGAATTTTGAGCGGTATTTAGGGGTCAAACATGTTGTTCCTGTCGGAAATGGCACGGATGCTTTGCAGATCGCTTTGATGGCGCTCGGATTGCAGCCCGGCGACGAAGTGATCACACCTACCTTTACATTTATCGCCACGGCGGAAGTGGTAGCTCTTTTAGGCTTAACCCCAGTGGTGGTGGATGTGGATCCAGAGACCTTCTGCCTCTCTGTCGATGCGGTGGAAAGGGCGATTACCCCGCATACCAAGGCGATCGTTCCGGTACATCTTTTCGGCCAAAATGCCCAGATGGAGGCGCTCCTCGCTTTGGCGGCGAAACATCATCTCTATGTGGTGGAGGACGCTTGCCAATCCGTCGGTTCCGTTTACCGTTTTTCGGATGGAAATGTTAAGAAATCAGGCTGTATGGGACATGTCGGATGCACCTCCTTCTTTCCGTCCAAAAATTTGGGGTGTTACGGAGATGGTGGCGCGCTCTTTACCGATGACGATGAAATCGCCCAAATCGCGCGTAGCATCGCCAATCATGGGATGACCGTTCGTTACCATCACGATAGAATTGGCGTAAATTCAAGGTTGGATAGCATTCAGGCCGCGGTTTTGGATGTCAAATTACGTTATTTGGACCAATATATCACTCATAGACAATATGCGGCAAGTCGTTACGACGACGCGTTTTCGGATATTCCGCAAATTGTCGTTCCGAAGAAAAATCCCGATTCCACCCATTCGTATCACCAATATACGATACAGGTGCCTATGGAAAAAAGGGATGAACTTCAACATTTTTTGAAAGGAAATGGCATTAATTCTATGATATATTATCCAATTCCATTACATTTGCAAAAAGCTTATCAGGATCCACGCTACAAAGCGGGTGATTTTCCTGTGGCGGAGCATCTCTCAAAGGTGGTGTTGTCGTTGCCGATGCACACGGAGTTGACGGATGAGGATTTAGATTATATCTCGCGATACATTCATCTATTTTTCGAGAGAATGTAGTTTTTTTTGTTGGTAATTTATAAATCAAAACGATATGGCTTCTAAAAGAAACATTGTGATTACAGGTGGTGCCGGATTCATCGGTTCGCACGTGGTGAGATTATTTGTGAATAAGTATCCAGAATACAATATCATCAATTTGGATAAGTTGACCTATGCGGGAAATTTGGCCAATTTGAAGGATATTGAGGATCGTCCTAATTACAAATTCGTCAGAATGGATATCTGTGATTTCGATGCTTTCTACAAGTTGATGCAGGATGAGAAGATTGATGGCATCATCCATTTGGCCGCTGAGAGCCATGTGGACCGCTCTATCAAAGATCCATTCACCTTCGCCAAAACCAATGTGATGGGAACGCTGTCGTTGTTGCAAGCCGCAAAATTGTATTGGGAATCTCTTCCTGAAAAATATGAGGGCAAACGTTTCTATCATATCTCCACAGATGAGGTCTATGGCGCATTGTCCATGACGCATCCGGAGGGTATTGAGCCGCCATTCTCCACTACCGCTTCAAGTAGTGAGCATCACTTGGCTTATGGTGAGGATTTCTTCTATGAGACTACGAAATACAATCCACACTCTCCATATTCCGCTTCAAAGGCGGGATCAGACCATTTTGTGCGTGCCTTCCACGACACATACGGCATGCCAACCATTGTGACCAACTGTTCTAACAACTATGGTCCTTACCAATTCCCGGAGAAGTTGATTCCTTTGTTCATCAACAATATCCGTCATCGCAAACCATTGCCGGTTTATGGCAAGGGTGAGAATGTGCGTGACTGGTTGTTCGTAGAGGATCACGCTCGTGCCATCGATGTGATTTTCCACAATGGTAAGGTGGCTGAAACTTACAATATTGGTGGATTCAACGAGTGGAAGAATATTGATATCATCAAGGTGGTCATCAAAACTGTGGATCGTTTGTTGGGTCGTAAAGAGGGCGAGGATATGGATTTGATCACTTATGTGACGGACCGTTTGGGCCACGATGCCCGTTATGCCATCGACTCGACTAAATTGCAACGTGAGTTGGGTTGGGAGCCTAGCCTCCAGTTTGAGGAGGGTATTGAAAAGACCGTTAAATGGTACTTGGATCACCAGGATTGGATGGATAACATCACCAGCGGTGAGTATGAAAAGTACTATGAGGATATGTACAAGGGAAAATAATCGGAATATCCTAGTTGTAAATGATCCTCTCTCAATACTTTGAGGGAGGATTTTTTTTGTTCTGCCGCAAAGTTGCGTTTTGTTTTCTATGATTTGTGATTCAATTCAATTATTTTTGCAAGATACATTTTCTTATGTTTTGAGTCCTTGATATGTTTTCATGGATTTATATTCTTGTTTTATAAGATGTTTAATTTAGATAAGTTCATAAAAGATAGCGTCATCAATCGTCCGGCGAGTATGTTCTCGGCAGATATAAAGGCCAATAAGACTCAGTTAACCCGTGAAATAAAAGGGAAGTCGGTCTGTGTGATTGGCGGGGCGGGATCAATCGGTTCCTCCTTTATCAAGTCTATTCTACGTTTTGAGCCGAAATCTGTCGTGGTGATTGATTTGAACGAGAACGGTTTGGCCGAGTTGGTGCGTGATGTCCGTTCCACGGAGGGGTTGTATTGCCCAGACGAGTTCCGTTGTTATACCTTGAACTTCGCGGATCCGATTTTTGAACGAATTTTCCGAGAGGAGCGCGGGTTTGATATTGTCGCCAATTTCTCGGCCCATAAACATGTCCGTTCCGAAAAGGATAAATATAGCGTACAGGCATTGATTGAGAACAATGATATCAAGGCGAAGAAATTGATGGACCTATTGCGTGTCTATCCACCGAAACATTTCTTTTGTGTCTCTACGGACAAGGCTGCTAATCCTGTCAATATCATGGGAGCGTCGAAGCGCATCATGGAGGATTTGGTCATGGCTTACAATGCCTATTTCAAGGTCACTACGGCACGTTTCGCCAACGTGGCCTTCTCGAATGGCTCTTTGCCGGATGGTTGGATCCATCGTCTTCAAAAGAAACAACCTTTGGCGGCCCCTTCGGATGTGAAACGTTATTTTGTCTCTCCGGAAGAGTCTGGTCAGATTTGTATGCTTGCTTGTATTTTGGGCAATGGAGGAGAGGTCTTTTTCCCTAAATTGGGAGAAGAGCAGATGTTGACCTTCTCTGCCATTTGTGATGATTTCGTGAAAGCGGAGGGATTTACGAAGGTGGAGTGCGAAAGCGACGCGGAGGCCAAAAAATTCGCTGCGGATATGAGTTACGAGAGTGATCGGTATCCGGTTGTCTACTTCAAGAGCGATACGACGGGAGAGAAGGCTTATGAGGAGTTTTTTGTTCCGGGAGAAAAGGTGAATATGGATCGCTTTTCCGCCTTGGGTGTGGTTGAGGAGACGAATCGAAGAGATATGTCGGAAATCGACTCTTTTTTCGTTGAATTGGAGCGAATATTCGAATCTTCCGATTTTACGAAGGCGCAAGTCGTTGAATCCATCAAAAAGTTCATTCCTAACTTTGAACACGAGGAGAAAGGAAAGAACCTAGATCAGAAAATGTGATCAAAGTGATCAGAAAGAAATTGAGATAAGTATGGCAGATTATTCTAAAACCATCGCCTTTATAAAGGAACTTTACGGAAATCAGGATTTCACGCCGCTTTCCGTTCCAAAATTTGCGGGCAATGAGAAGCGATATTTGGAAGAGTGCATCGATACGACTTTTGTCTCTTCGGTTGGAAAATTTGTAGATCGCTTCGAGGAGGATATGGCGAGATATACAGGTGCTAAGAAAGCGGTTGTCTGCGTTTCCGGCACCAATGCGCTCCACATGTCGCTCGTGCTGTCTGGGGTTGAACGGGAAGATGAGGTTCTTACGCAGGCGCTCACATTCATCGCGACATGCAATGCGTTGTCTTATATTGGCGCTCACCCTGTTTTTCTCGATGTGGATCGTTCCACCATGGGATTATCTCCTGATGCGGTGAAGGAGTGGTTGGTGAAGCATGCGGAAATTCGCCATGGTGAGTGTTTTAATAAGCAAACCGGGCGCAGAGTGAAGGCTTGCGTACCTATGCATACCTTCGGGCATCCAGTCCGTATTGAAGAATTGGCCGCTATTTGCGAGGAGTATCACATCGAATTGGTGGAGGATGCCGCGGAGTCAATCGGTTCCTTGTATAAGGGCAAGCATACTGGCACCTTCGGAAAAGTGGGCGCTATCTCCTTTAATGGCAATAAAACCATCACTACAGGTGGTGGTGGTATGATGCTTTTCAATGACGAGGAGTTGGCTGCGCATGCGAAACATATCACAACACAAGCGAAAGTGCCCCATCGTTGGGAGTTTCGTCACGACGAGATCGGCTACAATTACCGTATGCCGAATATCAATGCGGCCTTGGGTTGCGCGCAGCTTGAGAATTTGGATCGCTACATTGCTAGCAAGCGTGAAGTGGCTGCCGAATATGCCGCATATTTCAAGGATAATAACGATATTCAATTCTTCCAGGAACCTGCGGATAGTTTCTCCAACTATTGGTTGAACGCCGTGATTCTCAAGGATAAAGCCGCACAGCAGGATTTCCTACAGCAGACCAATGACAACAAGGTCATGACCCGTCCGATTTGGGAGTTGATGAACCGCTTGCCGATGTTTGAGCAATGTGAGAACGATGGATTGAAGAACACGATTTGGTTCGCGGATCGTGTGGTGAATATACCATCAAGCGTACGTCTTGAAGAACTCTAAAACAGAAACTATGGATATAAACATATTATTCCTCGGAGGTGCAAAACGTGTATCTGTTGCTAACCATTTCAAAAGTACAGCAAAAGAGATGGGGCACAATGTAAACATTTTCTCTTATGAGCTTGAGAATGAGGTCCCTATTGCATGTGTAGGCGTGGTGATCATTGGGAAAAAATGGAAGGATAAAGATCTTTTGGATGATTTAAAAGCTAACATAGAGAAGTACAACATCAATATAGTTCTCGCTTTTGTAGATCCTGCCATATATGTTATCAGTGAATTGAAGATGTTGTGTCCTAACGTATTTATTCCAGTATCTGCACCAGAACTTTGCAACATCATGTTCGACAAAGTTTTTTCTGCAGAATGGTTCCGAAAACACAATATTAGTCAACCGGCATTCTATACAGATCCTTCTACCTTTAGGTATCCTGTAATTTTGAAACCTCGTACAGGTTCTGCTTCTAAAGGCATCATTGTATGCAAAACAGAAGCAGAACTTCCTGAAGTAGATTCTTCGCAATATCTTGTTTCTGAGTTTATCGCAGATCATACGGAATTTTCTGTAGATTGTTATGTAAGCCAATTCGGTGTGGTTACATCTGTTGTTCCTCGTATTCGACTTGAGACTGTGGGAGGTGAGGCCGTTAGAAGCAAGACTGTTAAAGATACAGCTATTATAGAAGAATCAAAGAAGATATTGACTGCGGGTCAGTTCCGAGGTCCAATCACAATTCAGTATATTAAGGATAATACCAACGGTAATGTTTATGTGATGGAGATTAATCCCCGTCTCGGAGGTGCTGTCGTTACCAGCATTGGAGCTGGATCGGGTATTATCAAAATGATTCTTAATGAATACTTAGGGAATAGTATAAAACCAATAACTGACTGGCGCGATAATACCGTTATGGTCAGATATTTTAATGAAGTTATATTCTAATGCAAATAGTAATAGATATGGATGGTACAATCTGTACCGAAATGAGGCAGTTTTCTCGTTGTCTTGCTGAACCAAAGGCTGATGCGGTAAAGACTATCAACGAACTATATGATGCAGGTAATACAATTATTATATATAGTGCACGTACGTGGGTTGAATATGAAATGACTGTTGACTGGCTCAAGCGTTATGGTGTCAAGTATCATCAACTTTTTATGGGTAAGCCTATAGGAGATGTTTGGATTGATGACCGAGCCATTACTGCAAAGGATAATTGGAAAGAAATTGGAGAAAAATTAAAAGCAAAGAAGAAATGAAGCATGTCATAATCATAGCAGAAGCAGGGGTAAATCATAATGGCAATTATGAACTTGCAAAACGGCTTGTTGTAAAAGCAAAAGAAGCAGGTGTTGACTATGTAAAATTCCAAACGGCAAAGCCTGAATTGGTAATCTCTCAATTTGCAGAGATGGCCGAGTATCAGAAGACCAATACCGGCACGCAGGAAAGCCAGCTAGAGATGTGTAAAAAGATACATCTCACACTTGATGACTATAAACCACTGAAATCCTACTGCGAAGAAGTTGGAGTTAAGTTTATGTCTACTCCTTTTGATATGCCTTCAATAGATTTGTTGGCAGAGATTGGTATGGACTATATGAAAGTCCCATCAGGAGAGATAACGAATCTTCCTTATCTACGTAAGATTGCAAAACTTTGTATGCCAGTTATCCTATCTACAGGTATGTCTCGTATTGGTGAGATAGAAGATGCTCTCAATATTCTCATTGATGGTGGAATGAAACGCGAAGATATTATCCTGCTTCATTGCAACACCGAATATCCTACACCTTACGAGGATGTTAATCTTAAGGCAATGCTCACACTTCGTGATACCTTTGGTGTTCGAGTAGGATATTCTGATCATACAAAGGGAATTGAAGTTCCAATTGCAGCAGTAGCTATGGGCGCTGAGGTTATAGAGAAGCATTTTACTCTTAATCACAACCTTCCAGGCCCTGACCATGTCGCTTCTTTGGAACCCAATGAGTTGAAAGAAATGGTAGATGCTATTAGAAATATTGAAATGGCTGTTGGAACTGGCTTGAAGGTCGTGTCTAATTCCGAAAAAAAGAATATCAAGATTGCTCGTAAAAGTATCATTGCTGCTCGAGATATTAAAGCAGGTGAGTTGCTCACAGAAGAGAATCTCACGGTCAAGCGTCCTGGAAATGGCATATCTCCAATGTTATGGGATAGCGTGCTAGGCACAAAAGCTATCCGTGATTTTGTTTATGATGAACCAATTGAGATCTAAACTATGAGAAAAGTTTGCGTATTCACAGGCACGCGTGCTGATTATGGCATTATGTCTCGTTTAGTTCGCCTAATAGCAGAAGATCCCGAATTGCAACTTCAGATTATTGCTACAAATATGCATCTGTCTCCTGAGTTTGGTATGACATACACCGAGATAGAAGCAGATGGTTTTCATATTGACAAGAAAGTTGAAATGATGATGTCTTCTGACACGGCTGTCGGAACGGTTAAATCTATGGGGTTGGGGTTAATTGGATTTGCTGATGCTTTGGACGAATTGAAACCTGATTTGGCTATAATCTTAGGTGATCGTTATGAGATGCTTGCAGCGGCAGAAGCTTGTCTTATCAACAAAGTTCCTATAGCTCATATTGCAGGAGGTGCAATATCAGAAGGTGCTTATGACGATGCTATACGCCATTCAATAACAAAAATGTCGCATTTGCATTTTACAGAAACTGATGAATACCGCAAGCGTGTCATTCAATTAGGCGAGCATCCTGAACATGTATGGAGTACGGGGGCGTTAGGTGTTAATAACATCCATAATGAGCAGATAATGAAGTTGCAAGATCTGGAAGATAGTCTCAATTTCAAATTGGGTAAAAAGTTTTTGCTTGTCACCTTCCATCCTGCTACAATGGAAAATGCAACAGCAGCTGATCAATGTATGAATTTGCTAACAGCATTAGGTGATATAAATGATGAGTATCAATTACTATTTACTCTGCCAAATTCTGATACAGATGGTCGCGTAATCATACAGATAATAAATGATTATGTTGCAAAGAATCCCGATAAGGCCTATGCAATAACATCTCTTGGCAAGAAACGTTATTATTCTGCTTTGAAGTACACAACTGCTGTGATAGGCAATTCTTCCAGCGGTCTAGTCGAAGCACCATCTTTCAATATTCCAACTTTGAATATTGGCAATCGTCAGCAAGGAAGAACTCGTGGCGAGTCTGTTATTGATGTGCCTGCAACACTTGAAGGCATGCGAAAAGGACTAAAGAAAGTCCTTTCTGATGATGTTATTACAAAGTGTAAAACAGCATCCAATCCTTACGAGAAAGCCAACACTCTTGAAACTATATTTAACATCATCAAGAAATATCCTTTGGATGGAATAATCAAGAAATCATTCTATAATCTCTAAGATATGAAAGTAATAGTGATCGGTCTCGGTTCTATGGGAAAGCGTAGAATCCGTCTAATGAGCGAAAAAGATAATATAGAATTGTTTGGTGTAGATAGCCAGGCGTCTCGATGCGCGGAGGTGCAAGAGAAATTTGGGGTGCCTTGTTATGGCAGCATTGAGGAGGCGTGCATGTCTCATGCGATTGATGCGGCAGTTATCTCCACCTCTCCACTTTCCCATGCCGCCATTATCAGAAAGTGCCTTTCCCTAAATTTACATGTTTTCACCGAAATAAATTTGGTACAGGATGGTTATGATGAGAACATGGCGTTGGCAAAAGAGAAGAATCTCGTTTTGTTCCTATCTTCCACTTTTTTGTATCGCAAGGAGACTCAGACGATTATAGAGAGGGTGGCGGCGGAAAGAAAGGCGTCGAACGCTCCGTTGAATTATATTTACCATGTAGGACAATATCTTCCGGATTGGCATCCATGGGAGAGTTATAACAATTATTTCATCGGGAATCCTAAGACCAATGGATGTCGTGAAATTATGGCGATTGACCTGCCTTGGTTGGTGACCGCATTTGGTCCTGTCAAGCGATTTCACGCGGTAAAGAGTAAGAATACGGAATTGAATATCTCGTACAACGATAATTATTTGATCACTTTGGAGCACGAAACCGGCGCGAAAGGTGTTTTTGCGGTGGATGTGGTCGCACGCAAACCATATCGCCACATAGATGTCTATGGAGAGCGTTTGCAACTCTCCTGGAATGGTACGGCAGATTCGCTCAATGTCTATAATATTGACCAAAAAAAGGATGAGAACATCTCTTTCTCGGATGCGTCGGAACATGTGGAGGGGTATGCGTCGTTTATCACGGAAAATCCGTATAGGGAAGAATTGAACGCTTTTTTCAAGCAGATTAATGAACCGACATATGTGCCCGCTTGGGATTTCGAGAAAGATAAAGAGGTTTTAAATCTCATCGATAAAATTGAAGCATAAAAATTTGAGAAAGAATGAAGCATTATAACATCGCCTTTGTAGGAATGGGATCCATCGGAAAACGACACTTTGGCAATCTGTGTGATTTATTGGATGCCGGGGGGGATAGTTATACCATTGATCTATATCGAAACAATATGGGACGAGTGCTTCCTGATGAGATTGTTTCAAGGGTGAATAAGCAGTATCAGAGCGGAGAATCCGTACAGAAGGATTACGATGTGGTTTTTATCACCAATCCAACAGCCGCCCATCTGGATACTGTGCTTCAGTTTTATAACCATACGAAATCTTTTTTTATTGAGAAACCCGTTTTCTCGTCTTATCTTGTGGATGAATTGGTTGTCGCGGAGTTGGATAAGCTCACGTCGTATGTGGCTTGTCCTTTGCGTTATAATCCTGTGCTTCAATATGTGAAAGAGAATATCGATCTTGGTAAAGTGGTGTCGGTTCGTGCGATTTCATCCAGTTATTTGCCTGATTGGCGACCTGGTCAAGATTATCGACAGACGTATAGCGCCCAGGCGAAATTAGGCGGTGGGGTGGATATAGACTTGATTCACGAGTGGGATTATTTGACATGGATTTTCGGACAACCAACCGAGTGTCATGGTGTGGTGGGAAGATTCTCCAATTTGGAGATTGATAGCAATGACACGGCGCTTTATGTCGCGAAAAATGACAAACTGACATTCGAATTGCATTTGGATTACTTTGGTCGTAAACCATTGCGTACCCTTGATATTTTCACTCATGAAGAGACGATCCAATGCGATATTATCGCAGGAAATGTCACCTTTCTGAAGGAGGGGAGAACCCTTCGTTTCGACTGTGGACGGAATGCGTTCCAAATGGCGGAACTGCGGCATTTCTTGGATATTATAGAAGGAAGGGAGATGAATGATAGCAATGTGAGACACGCTATTCAAGTATTGAAATTAACAAAGTCGATCATATAAAATTAGGTTAGTTTAGATCAAATAGATATGAATATTTTATTTACGCTTTGCGGAAGGGCCGGATCAAAAGGTGTGAAAGGGAAGAACGCACGCGAATTTTGTGAATTGCCGCTGTGTTGGTATTCGTTGGCAGCCATCGCCATGTACATTGAACAGTATGCGGAGGGTAACCGATGCGATATCGCATTGAATACAGATAGTGAGGATTTGATTCGTCTGATCGGACAGGTGACGGAGGTTCCTGTCATGGTGCTTCGACGTGATGAGAGTTTGGCAGGGGATAAGGTGGCGAAGGTCTCCGTGATATACGATTGCTTGAAGAGAGCGGAAACGTTGAATGGCGTTGCGTACGATGTGGTGGTGGATTTGGATATCACCTCTCCGCTTCGTTCCGTGGAAGATGTGAAGAATGCGATAGACCGCAAGGTTTCCCGCCCAGAGGTGGATGTGGTCTATTCTGTCACTCATTCCCGTAGGAATCCATACTTCAATATGGTCAAAGAAGAGGATGGATTCTTTAAAAAAGCGATATCCGCCAATTTCACGACTCGTCAAGAGGCTCCGGTCTTCTATGATATGAATGCCTCTATTTACGCCTATTCACCTAAGGCGTTGAAGGAAAAGGATCATCCGACATTCTTCAACTCGAATTGTGATGCGGTGTTGATGTTCGATTCCGGTATTTTGGATATAGATTCGGAGGAAGATTATTACTTGATGCAAGTAATCGCCAAATACCTATGGGAGAACAAGGAAGGGTATATTCAAGTCTATAAGAAAGCGTTAAGTTGGTCTAAATAATTGGAGATGATGAATTTTTTGATTCAAGAGCATTCCACGATAAAAGATGCTCTCATCGCGCTGAATAGCATTTCGCACGATACCATGTCGCTTCTGGTTGTGGATGGTGAGAGTCGTATGGTAGGCACTCTTACCGACGGTGATATTCGCCGAGGTTTGATATCTGGCGCGCAGTTGTCCGATGCGGTGCAGACCATCATGCATCGTGACTTCAAGTTCATTCGTGAGTCTGAATTTGATGTGGCTCATTTGAAAGATTTCCGTGAGCGAAAGATTCTTTTCATTCCGATTTTGAATGAGGATCGACACATCGTTGATGTAGTGAATCTTCAGAAGTACAAGTCGCATTTGCCGATAGATGCGGTGCTTATGGCGGGTGGAAAAGGGGAACGTTTGCGTCCCTTGACGGAGAAGACCCCCAAACCGCTTCTTCCAGTTGGCGACAAGTGCATCATAGATCATAATATAGATAGATTGATTTCGTATGGTGTCAACCATGTGAATGTGACGGTCAATTATCTGCATGAGCAAATAGAGGAGCATTTTCACTCTCCTCGCGGTGGCGTGCAGGTCCGTACATTCAGGGAACCTCAATTTTTGGGTACAATAGGAAGCATTAAGTTTGTTGAGGCTTTCTACAATGATACGGTTTTAGTGATGAATTCGGATCTTTTCACGAATATAGATTACGAAGATTTTTTTATCCATTTTCAGACGCATGGTGCGGATATGTCCGTGGCGGCTGTGCCTTATAACGTCAGCATTCCGTATGGCATTTTGGATTTGGATGGGCGTGAAATCAAGGGGCTATTGGAGAAACCTAAATTTGATTACTATGCTAATGCGGGTATCTACCTCATCAAGAAGAGTGTATTGAGTGAGATTCCGGACAATACTTTCTTCAATGCGACCGATTTGATCGAGAAATTGATTTCCCAGAACAAGAAGGTGATCCGTTATCCGTTGAATGGAACATGGATAGATATTGGCCAACCTGCTGATTTGATGAAGGCAAGGGATTTAGTTCGCCATCTAAAATAAGTAGGATGAAGTACGGTTGGGTTAAAAATGTTTGTGTGTTGGACTCTCTCCATGGGCTCCTTCAATATTTTTTGTTGGTGTCGGAAGAGGAGGTCAACCATACCTTCTTTTTTTGGAGTGAAGGTGTCAGTGATGTCATAAAGGGCCATTTCATCGGACATTACCGAGATCTTTTGAAGAATCGGCACTACTATCGTACCCAGCTTGTCTTTGAATATCCTTTTCTGCTCAAAAGAGGTCTGAACTATTGGGGGCATGATCATCTTACCTATTCCAAATACATCTTCCGAAAGAAGCCTTTCTCGTTGTTGGAAGATGGTACCTTGAACTACGTTCCCTATCCTTGGCGAAAAAAATATACGTTGAAGAAGAGAATCCGTTCGTTGTGGGCAGGACCCTTGTATTGCATGGATGTTCCCTATGCGGGGTATGAATATAGCTGTAAATCTATTCATCTGACTGGATTGACGAGTACGGGGGATGTCTATTCTTCTCCGAAATTGTCTGTTCGATCGTTTCAGTCGATGTGGGACGAGGCGAGTCAGGAGAAACGGAATTTCGTGAATAATCTGTTTGGTCTGGATAAGGGGCGATGTGAGCAATTGGCGTCATGTAAAAAGATTCTTCTGACACAACCACTTTCAGAGGATGGTTACATCACGGAAAACGAGAAGATCGCTATTTACGCGAAGATATTGGAGCGAGTAGGGACCTCGGATCTTTTGATTAAGCCACATCCAAGGGAAGTGACTGATTATAAGCGATATTTTCCTGATGCATGTGTGTTTGACCAATCAGTTCCGATGCAATTATTGACCTTGAATGGAATTCGTTTCGAAGAGGCTTATACGCTCTTTTCATCGGCGGTGTTTGACTTTCCGTACCATATTCGTGTGTGGTTTGTCGGAAGTCGGATTTCTGCCAATTTATATCAAAAGTTTCCTCTACAAAACAGAGAATTTTATGCCTCAAAAGAGGGTTTGGTAGAGTGGTTGGATTGGCTGCCGGATGGTGGATTAAATGTCTGAAAATCGCCTTTTTTCTTACTCTTTCGCCTGTTTGATTTGTTGAAAAAAAGTCAATGTAAATTTTGCCGTATATCTCATTTATATTATATTTGCATACTGCTTATGGGATGTTTGGGGCGATTGTATGCCGATGGTTTCTCGTAATGTAGTTTATTCTAAGGATGCTTTCCATTGCTTTGTTTTTGCCATATATGACTTGAACGAGGGAAGTCGTCTGGTATTATATAAACTTGTTGATAGTGAGTGATTTGGCATGTCTTGCTATGTTACTCACGATGACGAAGTCTTGCCCACTCGTGATCTATGAATCTCTTTTTCGCACATGAAACCGCTATCATCGACGAAGGTTGTGTCATTGGTGAAAATGTGAAGATATGGCATTTTTCCCATGTCATGAAGGGTGCATTCATTGGCGAAAATTGCAATATTGGTCAGAATGTGGTGATTTCTCCAGATGTCCGCATTGGAAAGAATGTGAAGATCCAGAATAATGTTTCTGTTTATACGGGTGTGATTTGTGAGGATGATGTTTTTCTAGGCCCTTCGATGGTCTTCACTAATGTCATCAATCCCAGAAGTTTTGTTGAACGTAAGCATGAGTTTCGCTCCACGATTGTGAGAAAAGGCGCCTCCATAGGCGCGAACGCGACGGTTGTATGCGGTGTGGAGATAGGTTCTTACGCAATGATTGGCGCGGGTACCGTTGTCACGAAAGATGTGAAACCGTTCGCTTTGGTGGTGGGAAATCCAGGGAAACAGATCGGTTGGGTGAGTGAGTATGGACATACACTCACGTTCGATGAAAGTGGCAAGGCTATTTGCCCCGAAACGAATACCCTTTACGAATTAAAAAATGGTTCTGTCGCCAAAATTGGGTGATGGATTTTAACAAAGATATTTCGATATGGTTAAGTTCGCTGTAATAGGCTATGGACATATTGGTAAGCGTCATGCGGAGATGATTCGCCGCAACCCGGAAGCTGAATTGGTGGCGGTTTGTGATGTGTTATCCAAGGAGGAGGTTCAATTCACCGACGATCTCCCTTACTTCACAGATATCGATTCCTTTTTGTCTTCTGGCTTGGAGGTGGATGTTGTCAACATCTGCACCCCCAACTTTTATCATGCGCCTTATGCTTTGAAGGTTCTTGATGCGAAGCACCATGTTGTTATCGAAAAACCCATAGCCCTCAGTAAGGCGGATGCCGAAAAGTTGGTTTACAAGTCGCTTGAGGTCTCCAAAAGGGTATTTTGTGTGATGCAAAACCGCTATTCCCCTCCTTCCGTATGGTTGAAGCAGATGGTGACAGAGCAGAAGTTGGGCAAGATTTTTATGGTTCAACTCAACTGTTATTGGAACCGTGACGAACGTTACTACAAGAAGGGTAATTGGCACGGTGACGCAAAATTGGATGGCGGAACACTCTTTACGCAATTCTCCCATTTTATCGATATCATGTATTGGTTGTTTGGTGACATTACCAATATCGTAGGTCATTTCAACGATTTTTCCCATAAGGATTTGACAGACTTCGAGGATAGTGGTGTGGTGACCTTTGATTTCATGAATGGCGGAATGGGTTGCCTCAATTATTCGACAGCTGTTTGGGATACCAATTTGGAGAGTAGTATCTCCATTGTGGGAGAGAAGGGAACCATTAAGGTGGCTGGACAGTACATGAACGAGGTGGTTTATTGCCACATCAAGGATTATGAGATGCCAACCTTGGCGCCAAGTAATCCGCCGAATGACTATGGCGCATACAAGGGTTCTGCCCAAAATCATCATTTGGTGATTCAAAATGTGATTGATACTTTGCAAAATGATAATAGCATCACTACCAATGTCTTGGAAGGATTAAAGGTGGTTGATATCATAGAGAGAATCTATGCGGTCAGAGATGCCGTATGGAAAAAAAATTAGTGGTATGAGAGATTTTAAGGATTTACAGATTGCCGTTGCCGGAACCGGTTATGTGGGATTGAGTATCGCCACATTGTTGGCGCAAAAACATCAAGTTGTTGCTGTGGACGTCGTTCCTGAAAAGGTAGAGATGATCAATCGCAAGCAATCGCCAATTCAAGATGAATATATTGAAAAGTATTTGAAAGAGAAGGATTTGCATCTCCAAGCGACATTGGATGGCGCATCTGCTTACAAGGAGGCCGATTTTGTTGTTATTGCGGCTCCCACTAATTATGATCCAGTCAAGAATTACTTCGACACGACGCATGTGGAGGAGGTGATTGATTTGGTATTGGCTGTGAATCCGGAGGCGGTGATGGTGATTAAGAGTACTATTCCTGTCGGATATACCCGTAACCTCTACGTGAAATATGCGCAGAAGGGTATCAACCGATTCAATTTGCTATTCTCTCCGGAATTTCTACGAGAGAGCAAGGCATTGTATGATAATTTGTATCCATCCCGCATCATTGTCGGTTATCCGAAGTTGATTGAGAATGCAGAATTTGAAGAGGAGAATAACGCCATCCGTAAGATAGCGGATGTGCCATATCTTGAGTCTGCGGCCAGAACATTCGCCGATTTGCTCAAAGAGGGCGCCTTGAAAGAGGATATTGAGACCCTCTTCATGGGTATGAAGGAGGCTGAGGCGGTGAAACTATTCGCCAATACATATTTGGCTTTGCGTGTTAGCTATTTCAATGAGCTGGATACCTACGCCGAAGTGAAGGGATTGGATGCCCAGGCCATTATCCAGGGTGTTGGTTTGGATCCAAGAATCGGAACCCACTACAACAATCCATCTTTCGGATATGGCGGTTACTGTTTGCCCAAAGATACCAAGCAGTTGTTGGCTAACTATGCGGATGTGCCGCAAAATATGATGACAGCTATTGTGGAGAGTAACAGAACCCGTAAAGATTTTATCGCGGATCAAGTATTGAGCAAGGCTGGTTATTACGGCTATTCCAAGAATAACCAATATGGCGGTGATGAGGCGGCCGTAACGATTGGTGTTTACCGTTTGACCATGAAGTCCAATTCGGATAACTTCCGCCAAAGTTCCATTCAAGGTGTGATGAAACGCATCAAAGCGAAGGGAGCCTCCATCATCATCTACGAACCAACCTTGAAAGATGGAGATACCTTCTTCGGAAGCCTCGTTGTCAACGATTTAGCCAAATTCAAGGCACAAAGCCAAGCCATCATTGCCAACCGCTACGACAGCTGCTTGGACGATGTGGAGGAGAAGGTTTATACGAGGGATATTTTTAGGAGGGATTAAACGCATTCTTCATTGGAAAAGAGCAATTCAAATATTCAATTGTCTCTGTTAGACACAAACGTGCTAAAGGGGGTTGCGTTGTTACTCCTTTTGGCTCATCATCTTTTTTATATCCAAAATGGATTGTATGATGATGTTCACCTTTTCGGTGATAGGTATTTAGTGCAACAAATTGGGTGGTGGTGTAAGGTTTGTGTTGCTATATTCGTTTTTCTTTCTGGTTATGGATTGATGGTCAAAGCGATGAAGGATGGGGGAATACCAAGCGTTTCCCACTTTTATTGGCATCGTTTTGTTAAACTATTGATGAACTATTGGTTCATTTGGTTACTTTTCGTCCCTATTAGTGTGCTCGTCTTTGGTAGAACTTTTGCTGAGGCTTATGGTGATCACATTGCTCCTAAATTGGTATTGGACTTATTAGGGGTGTTGAATTGCGTAGGTCTTTATGGTTACAACCCGACTTGGTGGTTCTATTCATGCATCATCGTTCTATATCTAAGTTTCCCTTTGTTGTATAGGGTAATGCATCGTCTCCCATTGATGGTTGTCCCAATCGTGCTGGCAATCTATTTTATTCCTTTTCAACCCATATACAGTGTCAAAATTTATTTTGCCTCTTTTGTGGTTGGAATGACAATGTGTAAATATGGAACTGTGTGCGAATCGATTAATCCATGTTGGTGGTTTATTCTATTCCTTTTGTTGGCGGTTGAACGGTTCTTTGCTTCTGATCAATATTTGTTGGATGCGGTGATTGTGCTCTCATTGGTTTTCTCCTATAAATCGAAATGTTTCCCGAGTTTTCTTTCCAAGCCATTAGCCTTTTAGGAAAACATAGTATGAATATTTTTCTCTTTCATACGTTTATTTATTACTATTGGTTCCAGGAGTATATTTATATTACAAGAAACCCTTTGATAATTTATCTATCATTGTTGTGTGCTTGTATAATTATTTCTATTTTTATAGAGCAGTTAAAACGAGTATTACACTTTGAATCGTTGATTTATAAGATAGATTCGTTGTATGTCAGACAATAAGCGTATCGCGAAAAATACAATGTTCCTATACATCCGTATGATTTTGATTATGGGTGTGACGCTTTATACCTCACGTGTCGTTCTTGACAAGTTGGGTGTAGAGGATTACGGCCTATACAATGTTGTAGGCGGTGTTGTGGGAATGTTATCTTTTTTGAATGGAACGCTTAGTACTGGAACCTCTAGATTCCTTACATTCGAGTTGGGAACAGGTGACAAGGATAGGTTAACTGCTACTTTCTCCACAGCGTTCTATGTTCATCTCATACTATCTTTTATTATTCTCTTTTTGATGGAAACGGGCGGTTTGTGGTTCTTCTACCATAAATTAGTCATTGCGGAAGAGAGATTGATGCCATGTTTCTGGGTGTTCCAGATATCCATATTAACCACGATGATCTCCATTACCCAAGTGCCTTACACTTCGGTAATTATGGCGCACGAGAAGATGGATATCTATGCTTATGTAAGCATTTTTGAAGCGGTTTCTAAGTTGGCTATTTGTTATCTCTTATCTGTATCTGTCATGGATCGATTGATTTGGTATGCGATATTGATAGCTATTGTCCAGTTATTGGTCGCCTTCTTTTATCGTTTTTATTGCGTTCATCATTTTGAAGAGAGTAAATTGAGGATGATTTGGGATAAAGGCATTCTGAAGAGTCTGATGGGATTCTCTGGTTGGAACATCATTGCTAATCTTACGGAAACATTGAAACTGCAAGGCGTTTTAGTCCTCATCAATTTGTTTTTCGCCCCCGTTGTGGTCGCCTCTCAAGCGATTGCCAACCAGGTTGCCAATACAATGATGCAGTTTGTTAATAATTTCCGTACGGCGATCAATCCGCAAATTATTAAACTCTATGCGTCGGGGGATAAGGAGGCTTCAAAAAAGCTCACCTTGGAGACCACCATCTATTGTTTTGACCTAATATTATTGATAGGATTGCCTGCCATTTATGTTATGAAACCATTGATGTCAATATGGTTGGTGGAGGTGCCTGAATATGCAGTTGTATTTACCCAATGGATTATTCTCTGTAATATTGTAGGCACATTTGGTGCGGCATTCTATATTCCTATGCTTGCGGCAAACAGAATTAAAACTAATTCTATTGCCGCTATTTTTTTAGGTGTTGGGCAATTTGTTCTCCTTTATATCGTTTTAAAACTTGGTGGTGGCCCTATGTGGATACCCTATTTGACCTTTGCGATGTATGTGGGATTTTCTCTGATTGTGAAACCCTATGTTCTTTACAAAGAGATCGATTATTCGTGGAGAGAACTTTTTAAGTGCTACTGGGATTGCGCTAAAGTGGTAGGGTTGTCCTTGTTGCTTACTTTACCTTTGAAGATTGTTCTAGAAGATAATTATATCAATGCATTGTTGATTGCCGTATTGACTGTGTTGGCGGTATGTCTCTCTTCCTATGTCTTTATGGACAAAGAGATGCGCGCAAAACTGGTTAATGTTCTGAGAACAAAAGTATTGAAAAGAAGATGAACCAATATAGATGATGAAAAAGATTGCGATAATAGGAGCTAGTTATTTACAACGTCCTTTGGTGGAGAAAGCTAAAGAGATGGGTATATATACACTATGCTTTGCTTGGAAAGATGGTGCTGTATGCGCTGAAATAGCGGATGAATTTTATGATATTTCCATCGTAGAAAAAGATGCGATACTAGAGATATGTCAAAAGGCGCGCATAGATGGTATTTGTACCATCGCAAGCGATGTGGCGGCTCCAACTGTAGCCTATGTGGCTAATAAGATGGGCTTGGTGGGAAATGATTATGACGCGGCTGTTCGTGCCAATAATAAATATCTGATGCGTGATGCTTTTGTGAAAGGTAACGTCCCTTGTCCTAAATATACTATGTTGTGCGAACAGGATATGCAAGCCTCTGAAAAGCACGACGTATTGAGGGATTTCCAGTTGCCGTTGATAGTAAAACCATCTGACCGTTCGGGTTCATTGGGTGTAAACAAGATATCCATGCCTTCAGACTTCTATCCCGCAGTGAAAAATGCGATGGAAGTCTCCTTTAAGAAGCAGGTAATGGTTGAGGAGTTCATTGAGGGCCGAGAAATCAGTGTGGAGTTTATCTCATACCAAGGAGTTCATTATCCTTTGCAAATTACGGATAAGGTTACAACAGAAGCACCTCATTTTGTGGAGTTAGAGCATCATCAGCCCTCTACACTCTCAAAAGAACAGTTTGACAATATTTACGAGATCACTAAACGTGCTTTGGATAGTTTAGGCCTAACCAATGGAGCGTCTCACTCTGAATACAAAATAACCAAGGATGGACGTATTTGTATCATGGAGATTGGAGGCCGAATGGGTGGCGATTTTATTGGATCCGATCTAGTTCGCCTCTCTACGGGATATGATTTCGTGAAGGGTGTCATAGAGGTGGCTTTAGGAACGTTTGAAAAACCTGTAATCTCTGAACATAATTGTTCAGGTGTTTATTTCCTTTGTCAAAAAACCGAGAAGGTAAGGGATTATATTGTAAACAAAGCAAATTATCCATTTATTATACAAGCCGAAATTACAGACAAAGAACTTCATGAGGTGACGTGTAGTGCAGAACGAAGTGGATATTTTATTTATCAGTCAGATAGTAAAATTAATATTGAAGAGAGATAATGAAGAAGATTGCAATCCTCGGAGCAACTATTGCGCAAAAATCTTTGTATATAAAGGCTAGAAATTTAGGTCTTTATATTGTTGGTATTTCTCAACCGGAAGGGGCCATCTGTGATGAACTCGCAGATGTGTTTTACCCTGTATCTTTAGCGGAAATGGATGAAGTTGTATCTGTTTGCGAGAAAGAAAAAGTGGATGGCGTTGTCTCTAATTGTTCTGAATTTTCAACGAAGGTTGTTGCTTATGTTGCAGAGAAACTACAGTTGGATTGCACTCCGTATGAATCAATCTTACGTATTCAGGATAAAGATTACACTAGGCATGTCGCAAATCGTGTTCCAGGTTTTTCCGAAGTGAAATCCTTGGTATATCGTGGTGAAAATAGCGATTTTTATCCGTGTATTGTAAAACCCATTCCAAGTTCCGCAAAGAAGGGGCTTTCCATTGCGTATGATGAGAGTCAATTCGCGGATTCCATTCGATATGCTAATGAGTATTCTCCTGAAAAAATATTAATTGAAGAATTTGTAGAGGGAAGAGAGGTTTCGGTTGAATCTATTTCTTGTAGAGGACATCATTATGTCATCCAAATTACAGATAAGGAAACATCCGGAGCTCCTCATTTTGTGGAACTTTCACATCATCAACCCTCTTCCCTGCCATTGGATATTCAATCGAAAATTAAGAATGCTGTTCCTTTGTTGTTAGCGCAAGTTGGATTTGTGACAGGAGCTGCCCATACAGAAATAAAAATAGATAATAAGGGGAATCTTTATTTGATTGAAATTAACCCAAGGGGTGGAGGTGATGAAATTTCAAATACATTAGTGGAGTTAAGCACAGGATATGATTATATTGGATCCATGGTTTTGTCTGCATTAGGCTGTTTACCAGAACCGAATGTGACCAATATAGCATATTCTGGTATTTATTTCCTTTCCAAGCAAACAGAAGATAGGTTACCATTCTTTTTAAGTGCCTCAACTTTCCCATGGTATATAGATGGAAAGATTGACTCATTGAACTTATCTGAATGTGTCGGTAATAATCATAAGGATGGTTATTTGATTTATCAATCCGAAAGCAAAGTATATCCTCATAATTTTCACGTTTCACTGTTGAACGGCTATCGACGAGCTTTGGATTTATTACTAAAATTTCATCAAGAGACTAACCAGTATACTGAGCCAGGTGAAAATGAAGAAGTATGTAAGAAATTTCTCAAATATGGATATGTCTTGGGAGTCTTACACGAGGGAAAGTTAGTGGCAATGATGAATTTGTATTGCAACAGAGATGAAACACAAATCGCATATGCCAATAACTTATATGTATTGCCTTCATATAGAAAATTGGGACTTGCAAGAACAATATTTGCTTATGCAATAAGTATTGTAAAAAATAAACAGATTTACAAAGAACTTCATTTGCATGTAGCTAAAGAGAATCAACATGCGATTGATTTGTATTTATCATTGGGTTTTGTTACCAACTCTCAAACAGAGGGTGATTTAGTCGAAATGATAAAAATGGTTTAATATTAGTATCGATAATTTATTTTTAGAAATATGATTCCATTTAATAAACCATGCCTAACCGGAAAAGAGGCACATTACATGTATCAAGCAGTGTATACAGGTAAATTATCCGGAAATGGTTATTTCACAAAAAAATGTCAGAATTATTTCATGGAACGCTATGGTTTCAAGAAGTGTTTATTGACCACTTCTGGTACAGATGCGCTTGAAATGTGTGCCATGTTGTGTGAATTGAAACCCGGTGATGAAGTGATTGTGCCATCATACACTTTCGTTTCTACCGCTTTGGCCTTTTTGAGGGAGGGTGCAACGGTGATCTTTGCGGATTCAATGGAGAGCAACCCAAATTTGGATGCGGAGAAATTGGAGTCGTTAGTTACCCCTCGAACCAAGGTGATTGTCCCTGTTCACTATGCGGGAGTCGCTTGTGATATGGATGCGATTATGGCGGTGGCTAACCGACATGGTTTGATTGTGGTGGAGGATGCTGCACAAGCGGTAGACTCCTTCTACAAAGGAAAAGCTTTGGGTAGCTGCGGACACTTGGGTGCTTTTTCATTCCATGAAACCAAAAATATCACAGCTGGTGGTGAAGGTGGTCTTTTGGCCATCAATGATGATAGATTTATTCGTCGTTCCGAGATTCTGTGGGAGAAGGGAACCAATCGCGCAGAGTTTTTCCGTGGCGCGGTGAATAAATATGGTTGGGTGGATATGGGATCATCCTTCTTACCCGCAGAGATTAATGCAGCCTTTTTGTGGGCACAATTGGAAAATCTGGATGATATCCAAGGAAAACGCAAATCTCTATGGGAGCAATATTATACCGCACTTCAACCATTGGCACAGAAGGGATTGATTCGTTTGCCTCAAATCCCAGATTATGCGACCAACAATGCCCATATGTTTTATGTGGTATGCCGCAACTTAGAGGAGCGTAGTGGTTTGATTAAGTTCTTAAAGGAACATGATGTTACCGCACCTTTCCACTATTTGAGTCTTCACAAAAGTGATTACTATACCAGCCATTCTTCTCATATTCCTGAATTGCCAATCTGCGATATGTATGCGGATTGTTTGGTGAGAATGCCAATGTACTATGAATTGGAGGCTAATGAGGTTAGTCTGATTGTATCATTAATTACGGAGTTTTACCAATCTCTATAATATGGTATCCTAACAGAATGCAACCATTGAAAATACTAATTTTATCGAGTAGAAAGCTATCACATTCGTCTCATTTGGGACAGGATATGATGGTTGCTTTGCAAAAGGCTGGCCATCATGTCGACTTTAATTTTGAAGGTGCTGATGCCTATATAGATAAAATTTTGAGGCCTTTGGGGAAGTGTAGTCGTGTGAAGTGTAAGCTAAAAAACTTTGTTGCGAAGGTTACAAAAAGAGTACCGGAAACACCTCAGGGCTATATTATTTCTAATGGTTATCTCTTTTTTATGGGTGATGAGCGTAAGAAGGGACGAAGTGAGGATTTCGTTTTAAAACATGTACCAACAGGTTACGACATTGTTATTGCTCTTTTTATGCAGGATATGTATTCTATTCGTTTGTTGGAACAACTCTATAGAAAGGTACAATGTCCAATATTTGTTATTTCTCCGGATATGTATCCGATGACAGGCGGTTGTTACTATTTTAACGAATGTAGAAACTTTCAAAATCAATGTTTCAATTGTCCTGCCTTTGGTGGCGTAAAAGATAGCATTGCTCATCAAAATTATCTTTTGAAAAAGAGAGCCTATACTCATGCGGATATGCATTTCATCGGAAACACTTGGATGAATAGGTTTGTTGAGAGTTCTCAGCTGTTTCCAAAGGAAAAGATTCATACATGTTCCTTTGTCTTAGATGAAAACGTTTTCTCTCCTCGATCAGTTGAACTTTGTCGCAAAGAACTTAATATTCCAGAAAACAAGAAGAAGATCTTTTTGTTAAGATATAGTTCTTTGCCAAGAAAAGGCTGTACCTTTGCCATCAATGCTTTATCTTCATTATATGAATCTCTCGATGAAAAGGGCAGAGATCAGTTGTTATTGGTGACTATAGGGGAAAAAATGACGCAAAAACCTGATTTTGATGTATGTGAATTAGGTATAGTTCCTCCTGAGAAACTGATATTGGCCTATAATGCAGCCACTGCGTTTTTGTGTCCTTCAGTGGATGATGCCGGCCCTTCAATGGTTAATCATTCCATAGCATGCGGGACGCCTGTTGTTGCATTTGATTCCGGTACAGCGCAAGATGTGATTTGTAATGGTGTCTCTGGGTATAGAGCCATTTATGTGGATCAGGATGATTATACACGAGGTGTATTCTATATTTCAAATCTTACTGATGAGAAATATGCGAAGTTAAGAGAGACTTCGAGAGAGACCGCCTTACAGTGGAATTCAATGAAAAGTTTCTCAGATGTGATTGAGCGGGCCTATCTGGAAAATCGTAATAATCATACAATTTCATGAAAAATAGTGTACTAGTCATTATCGTTACCTATAATGCCATGAAGTGGGCGGATAGATGTTTCTCTAGTTTGAAGAATTCGTCTATACCTAATGATGTTTTTGTCGTTGATAATGGATCCACTGATGGTACGCAATGTTTTATTAGAGAGAAATACCCCGACATAATTTTTCATCAAAGTGAATCTAATTTAGGTTTTGGAAGAGCAAATAATCTTGGATTTGAATATGCGCTTAAAAATGGGTATGAATATGTTTACCTATTGAATCAAGATGCTTGGATAATGGAGGATACATTAGAAAAGTTGATTACATTTCAGATCAGTCATCCAGACTACGGTGTATTGAGCCCTTTACAAATGCAAGCCAATTTGAGAAAGTTAGATTCTGCTTTTCAAACTTATGTATGTGATACTGAACCAACGGGGGCATTGTTGAGTGATTTTAATTCAGAATCTTTGAAAGATCACTATGACGTTGCTTTTGTAATGGCAGCTCATTGGTTTATTTCAACAAAGAACTTGAAAAAAATAGGTGGATTTTCTCCAACCTTTCCTCATTATGGAGAGGATGATAATTTTATCAATAGGACTATATATCACAATTTTAAGATTGGAATTCTCTCTCTCTGCAAAGCAGTGCATGATAGGGAGGATAGAATTTTGAGTAATGATAAGATTATATATTTATACTATATATCGTATCTGAAACAGTTGAGCAATCCGTTTTTGACTACTAAAAATATGATGGTCAGATTTTTATATAATTCATTTAAGAATGCATTTGTATATAAGTCAGTAAAACCATTACATTATTTTTATAAAATTTCTTGCTCATACAAAGAAATACTCAAAAATAGGAGAGAAAGTCTAGAAAAAGAAAGTCCTTTTTTGAACATATAAAAGTATTTGATAATGAACATAGTAAATTTGGGCGTTGGTTTGTTGAAAAAAATTAAAAAGGCGTTCCGTTTAGCCTATTTTTTAGTAGTTCAAAAGCCGTTGTATTGGTTTTCTTTTAATAGTAATGGTAATCGTTTTTCGTGTAAGGGTCGGTTGTTTAACACCTCTGTTATTTTGAAAGGAAAAAATAATGTTTTGATTATTAAGGAAGGTTGCCAACTATGTAATGCCACTATTTCTATAGCTGGTGAAGGTAATCGTGTGATAATTGAGAAAAATGTTGTTTTTGCAGAAGGTGGTAGAGTTAGAGTTGAAGATGAAAATAATTTACTTCACATAGGAGAGGATTCAAATATCATTAATTGTTTTTTTTCTATCTCAGACAATAATTCAAAAATCGAAGTTGGAAAGGATTGCTTATTCAGTGCAAATATTATCATAAGAAATTCCGATGGACATTCTATTGTTAATGAAGAAGGAAAAAGGTTGAATTATGGAAGTGATGTTGTGATTGGCGATCATGTATGGATAGCATATGGTGTGACTATTCTTAAAGGTTGTCATGTTGCAGATAATTCTATTATAGGAACCAATGCAATGTTAGTGAATTTCCAAGGAGAACCCAATTCTATCATTGTTGGAAGTCCTGCAAAATGTGTTAAAAAAGGCGTTAATTGGGATGTGAATCGTTTGCCGTAGAATTTATTTAGAAAAAAGGAATCTCTCAATGATTAATCCTATTTATTCAATAATTATTCCTCATAAGAATATACCGAATCTTCTTAAACGGTGTTTGGATTCGATACCGAAAAGAGATGATCTGGAAATTATAGTTGTAGATGATAATAGTGACGAGAAAGTTGTCGATTTTTGTGATTTTCCAGGTTTGAATCGGCCTGATGTCAATATTATTTTTGACAAAATCGGAGGAGGTGGTGGCCATGCTCGTAATGTAGGTTTATCTCACGCAACTGGAAAATGGGTGATGTTTGTAGATGCAGATGATTTCTTCAATTATTGTATTAATGATATCTTTAATGAATATAAAGATTCTGCTTATGATATTACGTTTTTCAAAGCGAATAGTGTAGATTCTAATACCTATGAGCCTAGATCACGAGCTGTTCATCTTAATGGGATGATTGATGCTTATCTAAATAGAGATAAGGCTGCGGATACGACACTTAGATACCTATTTGGCGAGCCGTGGTGCCGATTGATTCGCAGATCTTTGATAGTGGACAATTGTATAAATTTTGAGGAAACTTCCATTCACAATGATACAGCTTTTGGTTACAAAGTAGGGCATGCCGCAAAAAGTATTTCTGTGGATCGACGTTGCATATATACACTGACATATAGATGCAATTCTGTTAGTGTTTCCATTTCAGAAAAGAAAAAGCTAGAGCGTATACAAGTTTTTTCACGAGCAAAGCGTTTTTTTATGGAGAATGGAATCGAAATCGAACCATTGATGAATGAGCCTTATAGACAGCTAGCACTTTGTAAGTTGGAAGGTACTGATACATACCAACAAGGTTATTCTTATGCGTTGTCACAAAATATAGATGCGTCTTTTTTACGGAAGAAAATAGCATTTGAAGTATTAAAAGTTAGAGCTAAACGAATATTGAAACGCTAATTTTTATATAAGAATGATGTTATAATGGAGACTGCTATAATCTATGATTTTTTATTGATTTTGATGACGCTATTCCTTTTCTTTAGTGGATGGCTTATCTCAAATAAAATTTCATCATACTGGTCGGCTGCCTCTATAGGTATTTTGGCATATTCGTTGAATGTAGGTTTACGTTTCGGTCGTGGCTTTGATTACAATGTATATGTAGATGTTTTTAATCTAATCGCGTATGGAATAGATACGGATCATGAAATATTATTTGTCTCGGCTATCAAATTGGTGAGTAGTCTTGGCGGAACGTGGCCTGTATTTGTTTTTCTTATGAGTTTGCTTTTTGTGTTTTCTATCTATGTTTTCTTGCAAAATTTCAGAAAGTATGCAATATATTGTTTGCCGATATTCCCTTATTTCACAATGTTTTCTGAAAACATTGTAAGGCAAACAATGGGACTCTCTTTTTTATTGATTGGAATGTATTTTCTTCTAAGGAAGAATCGTTCTATTATTTTCTATATCTTTTTTGCTATATTGGCTTGTTTATCACATTCTGTTTCTCTGGTTTTTGCAGTGATTTTTTTCCTTATCTCCTTAAAAGAGAAAACCATCCTTTCTCCGAAATTTTCAATAATAGCATTCTTCCTGATTTTGTTGCTATTCAGAACTGAGAATTTAATGTTTTTTTCGTCAATATTTGTGTATTTGATGGCCGGAGAACATTACGAACAATATGTGAATAATATTGATTTTTGGCTTCAGAAAGGATCTGAAGAGTCGGTTTCCTACACAGTTACAGCCTTATATCTATTTGTGGTATACTTCGGTTATAAGATTAAACTGTTTTTCGGGAAAAATTATTCATACATTTATAATTTATTTTTAATAGGTTTTCTTATATATCCTATTTCTGCCAAGATTGAATTAGTAAGTAGAATAGGTGTTGTATTAGAGATGTTTGTCTTTGTTCTCTTAGGTTGTTTGTTCATTTATTTTATAAAATATAAGCGTCTATATTCTCATTTGGGAACATTTGCTATATTATGTTTGTTCAGTTTGAATTTGTTGAGAGTTTATATAGTTACTCCTTTTAAAAATCCAGTTCAGTATCAGTATTTATGGGATGCGAATGGTAGGGAAAAAATTGAGATTACTGATTTTAGAGAATAGTTATTATGAATAACACTAAAGTACTGTCTATTATTATACCGACATATAATATGTCTGCATACATCAACCGATGTTTGGATTCGTTACTAATAAAGGAACTCGATAAGTTAGAGGTGTTGGTGATTATCGATGGAAGTAAGGATGATTCGTCTGAGAAGGCTCATGTTTATCAAGATAAATATCCAGGCACTTTTCGGGTGATTGATAAAGAGAATGGCAATTACGGTTCTTGTATAAATCGCGGACTACGGGAATTGACGGGTAGATTTGTAAAGGTATTGGATGCGGATGATTGGTATGATACACAAGAATTGAACCATCTTGTTGAAGAACTAGATCGTTTAGATAGTGATGTTGATATGGTGGTTACCCATTATCAGATATGTGATGCTAAGGGTAATACTCAGAAAGTATCTGTCTCCTCCAACTGGGAATATGGTAGGAAGTATAGTGTGGAAGAATTTTTTAGCGATAGAGAGTTTTTTAGATTAGCAATGCATATGGTATTGTATAGAGCTGATCTTTTTAAGGAATTTACATACTTTCAAACAGAAGGAATTTCTTACACAGATGTTGAATGGGTATTCAAACCTTTGTACTATGTGAAAAATATAGTTTTTGTGAATGCCGATGTATATAGATATTTATTAGGTAGAGAGGGGCAAACCATGGATCCATCCGTTAAGATTAGAACGCTGAATCATGAATGGAAAAGTTGCCTTTCTATGATGGAATTTAATATGAATAATAGCATCAGTGGACAAAATGCTATCGCCTATACTCAATTCCGTATTAATGTGAGACTGGTGAATATCTATATTGATAGTTTGTTTTATATGGATGACGATTCTTTTGCAAAGTTTGATTTGAAGAGTATGGATGATGTTTTAAAGAATCAATTCCCGATGTTTTACGATTCCGTCATTTCCTATGACATTAGAGGTAAATTAGTAAGTCTGTGGAGAATGAGAAAGAAACGTAATTCATTCATTGTTAGGAAGATGATAGCAGGAGCAATGAGTCTGTTTTCTAAAATTAAAAATTAGAAGAATGGGTAATCGTACATTATTCATTTTTTGTCTGATCCTTTTTTGTGTCTCATGTACGGCTCAATATGAGTCGTATTTTCCTTGTACACCCACGTTGGAAAATCCGTACGGTGTAACATCCCATATTACTCGTAAAGGTGATCGATGGAATTTCGATACCAGGAAGGATGAATTAGCATCCATGAATGCTATCGGTTTGAATTGGTGTCGCTCCAATTTGGATGCATATAATGCTGGCTATTCAACACAGGATTCCAAATCACTTATCTTTGATGATGTATATAAGGATTTGAAAAAGAATCAAATAGAATTCTTGCCAATTTTAAGTGACTATCATGGAGGACAATTCGCATGGCAAGGTGATTGGTACGAAAAATATCTTAGAAATCTCTCTGAAAAGTATGGTAATTACAGCCGCTATTGGGAGGTGATGAATGAGATGGATCATCCCAACAATATAGCTCATTTCGATCATGGATGTATAGACTATGTGAATGTACTAAAACAAACATACGAGATCTTAAAGAGAGATAATCCGGATGCTCAGATACTCTGTTCCAGTTTATGCGATCTGAGTTACTCGTTCTTGGATTCGCTTAGTGAATTAAATGCGTATAATTATTTTGACATCGTAAATATCCACTCTTATTCGGAACCAGAGGCGCTACCCAACCATTTTAAGACATTGAAGGATCATATGGATAAATATGGATGGAGTAAGCGTGTGTGGCTGACCGAATCTGGCATGAGTTCTATGCCAATCTCAGAGGTGTTAGTTAATAAGAACTTTTTCAGGTTGTTCCTTCCTTCCGCGTTGAAACGATTAGGTATGTCAATGAAAGGAGCAACCATAAGCGTTTTGAGGGATAATAATGTCGGTTATTCCGCATTGAATGACGATGAAATCAATGAGTGGATACGTCCTATTTGTGGTAAAATACAGGAGGTTAGTTTCTCTGATTTAAAAAGCTTGTCTATATCTTCCTATCCGGTTCTTATTGTGTCGCAGACTAGTGATTTTCCCATGAGTTATATGGATGGGGTGGTGGATTATGTAAAACGGGGAGGAACGATAGTTCTTGCGGGTGGTACACCTCTCTATTATGATATTCAGATAGATCATAGTGGAGTCGTTGAACGTAAACAGGTAAATGATACTTATTACAGTCGACTCCATATGTCTGCTTTATTTTGGTGGTTGGATAAGGCAAAGAAAAAGAGTGTTCCCAAAGTGCCTACTTATGTGAAACCCCTCTCTTCAAACTATTCATGGACCTTTAACGAAACCTATTCTTCTCGTTTCATGGGGACCGATCAATTGAGAGGAAACGATAGTTTGATAACGCTGATAGAGGCTGGAGATAAGAATTTCAAAGGTTGTGTGGCTGGTATTTATAAGCTCGATAGCGATTTGAAAGGTAATGTCATTTTCCAAACTCGTGAGGGGTTACGATCATATTCCCGGGAAGATTTGGAACAGGCTAGACGACTGCCGAGAATTTTTTTGATATCGTACGCTTGTGGTGTTGATAAAGTCTTTTGGTATAATTATAGATCCTGCGAGGAGAGTGATACTGATAGAGAGAGTCATTTTGGATTGACTCATAAAAACTTAACGCCCAAAAAATCATATTACAGCTACAAAACACTCATAGAAATGTTGCCAGATGGTTCTTCCCGTCCAAAGATGTACGTGAAAGGGAATCTCTATGTTGTGAAGTGGAGACGACCCGATAGAAAGTATGTTACGGCGATTTGGCGGCGAAAAGGAGTGGGGAACGAAAAACTCACGCTGGATTCAAAATGCGAATTGTATGATTTGTACGGTAATAGATTGAAAAAAAACAACGAAATATTACTCAGCGAAGAGATAATTTATTGTGTGAACCAAGAGGCGAGTCCAATACCCATAGAAAAGGATTGGTAGGATACTTTTGGAACATTTTATATAAGTTCAAACTAGTATTGGAGATTTTTTTATTAAATTTGTAAGAAAATACGGCATTTCAAATATTGTAAGGTTATGAGTAGTCCATTGATATCAATTATTGTTCCTGTTTACAATGTGGAGCAGTGGTTGCCGAGATGTATTGATAGTTTAATGACTCAGACTTATCAAAACATTGAAATCATTCTGTCTAATGATGGCAGCTCCGATGGCAGTGGGAATATATGTGATGAGTATGCTCGGAAAGATGGTCGTATACGTGTAATTCATAAAGAAAATCAAGGTGTTTCAGTCGCAAGAAATATTGCAGTAGAACAAGCCAAGGGTGAATATATATTGTTTGTTGACAGTGATGATTATATCGCGAAAGATCATGTTGAAATTTTGTATGATCTTTGTGTGAAGTATAATGTGAAATTGTCTGTGGCAGATTGGTGTGTATATCCTTTAGGAACTGTTCCTAAACTGTTGAATAGAGAATACCAGGAGTACAAAATGACAAAATACGCGGCATTGGAAGATATGTTCAACCATTTACATTTTGATAATTCTCCATGCGTCAAACTATACCACAAAAGTTTATTTGATGGAATTAAATATCCTGAAGGTTATGTGTTTGAGGACTTGATGACAACTTTTAAATTGTTACTTAAATGTGAGGATGGTGTCGCATATTGTAATAAGCAAATATATTATTATATGTTTAGGCCCGGTAGCATAGAGGGGTCTGCGTTTTCAGAACAGAAAATAACGAGTGCATTGGAGTCCTATAATGTGATGGATGCCTATAAGGATCAATTGGCTCCTATTGCGGATGCCGTAAAAGCCAAAATGGCGGCGTTCTCTTTTCATGTACTCTTGAAACTTCCGGAGAATTGTCCTCAAGAAAACTTTTTTAAAAAGTATATCAGGGGTGTGAGATATAATGTGGTGATGAATAGTAAGGCAAGAAAGAAAACACGTCTGGCATGTCTTTTATCTTACTTTGGATTCCCTGTTGTGAAAGCGATGTTTCATTTTGTGGATAGAAGAAAAAAGTAAGCTGTATGAATATATTCTCCACGAGAGTTGAAGGGGTTAAAGTATTATGTCCCAAAGTTTTTAGCGATGAAAGAGGATCGTTTATGGAACTTTGGAACAAAAAGGTCTTGAGCGAAGCTGGTATTGAAGAACAATTTGTTCAAGATAATATTTCAACATCTTCCAAAGGCGTTCTTAGAGGAGTGCATACTCAACTCAAATACCCACAAGCTAAGATTGTCTCTTGTCTGAAAGGAATAATCTATGATGTGGCTGTGGATTGCCGTAGAAATTCACCCTCTTACGGGAAATGGTATGGTGAACTTTTGACGGAAGAGAATCGTCGACAAATGCTTTTGCCAGCAGGAGTCGCACACGGATTCTTAACTCTTGAGAGTGCTATAGTTCATATGAAAGTGACGACTCATTATACACCGGGAGATGAGATTGGATTCCGATGGAATGATGACATGGTTAATATCGCATGGCCGATTCCTGTGGGTATGAATTTGATTTTTGCAGATAAAGATTTACGGTGGAAAGGTTTTGAGGAGATGATGTCAATCCTTGATACGATTGATGGTAGGGGTGTGTAACCTAGATGTCGATATAAATTAGAACATAGATATGTACGTAGTTTATACATGTGACAATAATTTTGTTTGGATCATGGGTGTTTCGATGGTCTCATTGTTTGAGAATAATCGAGATATGGCTGATCTGAATGTATATCTATTGGGAGATGGTATAACAGAAGATAATGTAAAGGTGCTTCAGTCCTTGGCGGATCCTTACGGAAGACGAGTTACTGTAATCAATGTGCCAAGTTTGGATATACCAGCTTCTTTGTTAAAGGGTCGTTGGCCCAAAAGTGCATTTACGCGTATGTTCAGTGGCGTTTTGATGCCTCAAGAAATACACCGTGTCCTTTATTTGGATTGTGATACAATTGTGACGGGTAGCATCGCTGCTATTGATAAGTGGGATATGGGTGGTTTTGCCATCTCATCTGTAAAGGATTGTGTCAGTTTGTTGTATAAAAAGAAGATCGGCATCGAAAAGGATGGCGACTATGTGAACGCAGGTGTCCTCTTGATGGATTTGGATGAGATGCGTAAGATGGATATTTCCTCTATGATGGAGCAATTCATCAAAGAGTATGAACCATTGATCAATTATGCGGATCAAGACATCTTAAATGGTATTTTCCGTGGTAAGTTTGGCATATTACCTCCTTCCTATGATGTGATGACTCAAATGTGTGCCTATACCTATCCTCAAATTCTTCAGTACAGACGTCCTAGTAATTATTATTCCAAGGAAGAGGTGGAGGAGGCCCAACGTCATCCAATCATTATTCATTATACTACATGTATGTTGAATA
The DNA here is from genome assembly GCA_045601045.1 of Paludibacteraceae bacterium. Lineage (GTDB taxonomy): Bacteria > Bacteroidota > Bacteroidia > Bacteroidales > Paludibacteraceae > UBA1181. Next base: position 4,975 of record JAZRZA010000009.1, on the reverse strand, counting down.
TCCGACCTTGGTGCGCGGATTCTCAACATCCGTTTCGTGCTGAATTCGAAAAGTACCAAGCAATGACTCCATGGGCGGATCGTGAAAAAGGAAAGGCTTCTTTCAATGGATTGGAGCACAAATTCATCCGTTGTGTTTTGTCTCTGCCATCTTGTCTTTCTTATCGAATTATTGGTTATACCCATGCGATTCTTCGCCCTTTGTTTATTATGTTAAAAGCAAAATTCTCTTGATGGGAGTTTGGCTCAATATTTTTCATGACAGTTTTTATGGCAAAAAAATACGATTATTTGATAGTGGGAGCCGGCCTTTATGGCGCGACCTTCGCCTATAAGGCAAAGCAGGCCGGAAAGTGTTGCCTGGTGATTGACAAGCGTCCTCACTTGGGCGGTAATGTCTACTGCGAAAATATCGAGGGCATCAATGTGCACAAATATGGCGCCCACATTTTCCATACATCCAACAAGGAGGTTTGGAATTTTGTTAACGATATTGTGGAGTTCAACCGCTATACCAATTGTCCTGTCGCGAACTATAAAGGGAAGTTGTATAATTTGCCCTTCAATATGAATACTTTCTCACAGATGTGGGGCGTTGTTACCTCGCCAGAACAGGCTGTTGCCAAGATCGAAGAGCAAAAGGCGGAGGCTGCCGCACGATTGGCGGGTAGGGAACCTGCCAACCTAGAGGAGCAAGCTTTATTGTTGGTGGGAAAGGATATTTATGAGAAGTTGATCAAGGGATATACGGAGAAACAGTGGGGTAGAGCTTGTACAGAACTGCCTGCCTTCATCATTAGACGTTTGCCGGTTCGTTTGGTTTTCGATAACAACTATTTCAACGATAAGTACCAGGGTATTCCAATGGGCGGTTACAACAAACTGATAGAAGGTTTGTTGGCTGGCGTAGAGACCAAAACCAGTGTCGATTTCTTTGCGGATAGGGCCGCTTGGTGTGATTTGGCGGAGAAAGTGGTATTTACCGGTAAGATCGATGAGTACTATGATTACCAATTCGGCAAGTTGGAGTATCGTACCGTTCGTTTTGAGGAGGAGATCATTGATACCCCTAACTATCAGGGAAATGCGGTGATTAACTATACTGAAAGAGAGATCCCTTACACCCGTGTGATAGAACACAAGCATTTTGAAATGTTTGGGCAAGAGGTCTATGATTGCCCTAAAACCGTTGTCTCCAAAGAGTATTCCACCGAGTGGAAGGAGGGTATGGAACCATATTATCCAGTTAATGATGAGAAGAACGGCAACTTGTATGCCAAGTATAAGGCGTTAGCCGATCAAGAGAAGCATGTTATATTTGGTGGCCGCCTGGCGGAGTACAAATACTACGATATGGCCCCGATCGTGGAGAAGGTCTTGGACTACTGGAAGTAATAACGTTCGTTATAAAAAAAACAAAAGGCGTACCCAATGGTGCGCCTTTTCTGTTTCTGTTTAGTTGGGGCTTGCTTACACCCCCAATTTATTCTTGCTTACCGTAGCCACGAACTCCTTTAAGTAGAAGGGCTCGAAGTAGGCTACATCCTGGAACTCTTTTTTCTCGTAGGCTGCCTCCGCCAATGGGGCCATGTCTGCGGCGAGGGGAGTGATGCCATCCACGAATGAGACGTTAGGGTGGGTAAGGGTATCTTTGCATTTGGACGCTCCGTTTCCGAAGCAGATGATCTTGTGACTAGACAAGAGGTCGCTGTATGATTCGCTGTCGATGATGTCAGCGGAGATCTCTCTTTGTAATGATAGGCTGTTGTCGTAGAAGGCGGTGTAAACCTCCATTCTACGCGCGTCGATCATTGGACACATCCATGTACCCTCTGCCACTGCGCCGTGACGGTTGAGGTAGCCTTGGGCCATCACTTGGAGGGTGTTCACGGCGAGAAGAGGGATGTTTGCTCCGAAGCAGAGTCCCTTCGCAGTGGATACGCCGATGCGTAGGCCTGTGTAAGAGCCTGGTCCACAGCTAACTGCGACTGCATCCGCTTGGATGCCTTGTATCCGCATCTCTTCTGTCAGTTCTTGGATGTATTTTGCCAGCAGAACCGAGTGGTTCATGCTCTCATCGCTTACCTTTTCCCAAACAATCTTCCCGTTGTTGGATAGGGCGACGGAACAAACCTCCGTGGAGGTATCGATCAAAATGATATTTGCCATCTTAACTAAGTTGCCTTTTTTCATGATAATTCACGGCATCTGTTTGCCGAGAACCTCGTTGCAAAATTACATCATTTATATCTCTAATAAAAGCGTGGGGCTCTTTTTTAGCGTAGAATCTTCTTCGCGCTGTCTGGGATCCTAGTCAATGTGTCAGGAGTCAAGGGCGTTGTGATTGATTTTTGTTTATCATTGATTCCCCGTATGGATTCTATGCCGAGATAGATTAATTGATAGGAAATCAATGAAATTGATTATTTAATATTATCTTTGAGGTACTTCCTATATTATCAAGAACTGGTTTTGGCCTGTCACCGACCATGGCGAAGCCGTGCCCAGGGGTGACGAACTGCCGCGAAGTATCTCCGATGTCCCGTACGGATTTACCATTCCTTTAGAGGAGGTCAAGAAAAGAGTATATCAAGATGAGAATAAATAAGTTCATTACATTTTGTATTCTTTCACTTGGAACATCTTGTTCTTCCATGTTCCATGTCATAGATAATTATATTGTCTGTAATGAGTACGATAATAACCAATTGGACTGTAATCCAGCGTACAAAGATAGTCCATTTGTTGAATACGTAAAATCTGTAATGTGGAACAGTAACACGATTGTTGTTAACCAACAATTGCCCGATGGGCATCATAATTGGTTCTTTGTTATAGCTAAATGTGACACACTACATTGTCATTGTCAAGATTCATTGTTAGGCCCTTTCTCCCAGGAAGAAAGGGATTCTATTTTGTCTGTAAGAGGTATTGACACATTAAAAATGGAGAGAAAAGTATGGCGTACACCATATTAAACGACTCAAATTGTATAAAGACGCTCTATGACATATACAAGAAAGGGAAGGGTGGTATCTATGGCTATGGTGATGCCATTTTACAGAATAGATAACGAGGTTTTTTTGTTGTTCTATAAATTCAGTGTATAGGACTTGATACTAAACATTGAGATATGTATAAAAAATTTTTCTTCGTACCAATCGTAATTCTTACATTTGTTTCCTGTTCATACACCTCATTGTCGGAGACAAATGCTCCAACTATCTTTTGCTCAAAAGCCTTAAAGGAGCGAGTTGATAGTCTGATTAGTATGAACACCGGCAATAGGGACGTCATTGATGTTTATGTATATGGGAAAGATAGAACTTATATTGTGCTATCTCTCTCTGGAGAATTGCATAGAGACTTTTATAACGTTAGTTCTACATATTCAAATTATATCGTTCACTATGCGGGTCTATGTGATTCATTGGCGCGAGAATATATCAATTTGGATAGCTTTAATAAGTCGGATAGCAGCAAATGTCGTGATTACACAGGATATATTGTCGAGCCAACCATGTTTTATATGTTTGTCGCTCGAAAAAATTCGATGGAAAATATATCTACAAACGAAGAAAATTTGTTGCTTCTTGATACTTTCTATTATGAAAGATATGGTGAACACATATATCATCCTGATGACATTCCTTTACCAGAGCCGGAATAAATTACAACCGATTTATTTTGACCTTGATCTTGTCACCGACCAAGGCGAAGCCGTGCCCAGGGGTGAGTAACTGCCGCGAAGTATCTCCTACATCCCGTACGGCGAGATCTTTGTGGAGGAGTCCGATAACAAGGGGGTTCCGCCGTACCGGTTCAACGCCAAGGAGCTCGACGAGGAGACCGGACTCTATTACTACGGAGCGAGGTACCTCGACCCGACGAGCGTGGGTTGGCTCAGCGTCGATCCAATGTGGGAAAAGAATATTGGAGCTTCCCCATATAACTACTGCCATGGGAATCCAATAACAGTTGTGGATCCTGATGGTCAAGATGAATGGGAGGTTAATCAACAAGGCTATTTTAATAGGATTTGTGAAAACAAAGAATATGATGTCATATATAGCATAGAATGCAATGGGGTGCGCACAGGAGAAGTTTTATTCCCCTATGGAACAATAGAGGGAATGGAAAATACCTCGATAACTTATGAAGAGCAAGATTTTACTTTGACTTATCTTATTGTTAATAGTGAATCTTCTGCTAAACAAATATTTGAATTTCTAGTTGATCCAAGTTCATTTTATGCAAATGAAGGCACAGGTGTAGAATGGAGCTTAGCTATAATGAGTGGAGAGAATATCTTATCGACTAGCCATGACTCCTGGGGCGATTTTTCCGGAATGCAAGCATATAAAAAAAGACACAAAGAATGTTCTCTTCTGAAACACTATCATAACCATCCCAATAACGACAAATTTTCATCAGGAGAAGGTGGCGATATTTCGGTAGTTAAATTACTCAAGAAATGGGGAATGGCTAATGATGCTACTATTTTTTCAATCTATACTCCTAAAGATAAAACGTACAATAATTATGATGAGAATAGTGTTAACGAGTTGGATCAAATTGATTTTATTTGGCAAAAGTAGAATCAAATCATTATGTTTAATGATAATCTTGCTTGCTTGTTATAATAGCCTGCAGGCTCAAGTAGAAAGGAATTATAACGAAGAAGATTTTATTCAGGATTTTGACTCCATAGTACCTTTATTCTCTGTGAATAGTACTTTAATGGAGAAGACATTAGATTCGTTGTGTTTTATATTTCGTGATATAGATGCTAAGAATAAACAATGGGACCTAAAAATATCACATGATCCTATTTCGCAGAAAACAAAACTATATTTTTCCAAGTCATTCTTTAGATCTACCCATAAAATAGGATATGGGGTTTTGAAATATAAAGATTTCACATTTGTGATAAGTGGAGATCTATTTGACGGCCTCAAAGAAACTTCCAATGTAGT
>JAZRZA010000008.1:0-42836 GCA_045601045.1 Paludibacteraceae bacterium | reverse complement strand
TCCGATAAAATGTGTACTTTTGCTCATCGTTTATGGGTTTTTGTGGTGAAAACAAAATAAACGAAAAGGCTGAACTTCCGCAAGGAAGATTCAGCCTATTTTTATGCCTATTCAAAAATGTTTAGCGGACACCAATAAATTATATCAAATTGGCGATAGACGACGATTGGGTGGTAAAGGGTAAAGCTAACTCGACTTCCTCTCGTTTTTTGTCAAGCTTCCCTTTAAAGGATGGTTGGCATTATCTAACCCCTAAAATTGTAGATGAATACTATGCTTTACTTAATGGTAGACTTACCTTGTGTGATGAGTTGGTCTGTAAAGGAGAATGGAATCAGGCTCGTATGGATATATTTAAGCGTCATGTCTTGAATGGAAAGGGATATAATGATGTACCGGCGCTGGTAGAGTCAGTGGACATGTCTCAAGTTACTTTGTTGGCGAATTGTACTATGGAGACAATTAGTCGCGGTGATGCTAGTGGCGAACTCGTTATATATACTAAAGCATATGGCGCACAATTCATTTTGGATAGTTTGTTTTATTCTCCTTATACGCATTTGAATAAATTAAAATCAGTTGATCTGCCAACGAAATATCGGGTCGATTACTCACGTAATCATCGTAATAGTGCCCCGAAGCATTGCGACTCTGTTCTCTATATGGGAATGAAATATATTTTTGCCAATTGTACTTCTTTGGAGAGGGTGGATGGTTTGTCTTCTGGAATCGATAAGTTTATTATGACACTTGATCATGCCTTTTACCATTGCTCTTCCCTGAAAACAGTTGCCATAGTTCAATCTCCATATGCTGATTATGATATGAGTCAAGGTCTTAGAAGACAGTTTTTCTCTATGAAATCAGCTTGTGAGGGTTGTTCTTCCCTTATGGGTTTTGTGATGGAGAATATGACATCATTTGAATGTGATAAGGTGAGTCTGATGAGGTACTACTGTGATAATTACGAAGGTATAAAGGCAACCGATTTCAGGAATGCTTTTAAGGATTGCCCGAAGTTAGGTAGTGTGGCTTTTTATACGGAAGATCCGTGGAGTGACTTTACGAACTACAAGCAAATACCTGACTCTTTACTCGCTGGTACCTTTGATGGTTCCGATCAGTGCGTGAAATATGTGGCTGGTAGTCTCTCGTCCGGAATCCCTTCCGTATGGAAAGCTAAGTACAATAATTTTGCCATTACAGATGTGACTTATTCATTTTTGTCTCTTGAAAACAGCAAAGTTATTTCTTCATATTTAGGATACCAATCCTATTTGTCTGGGAATTATAGACTTTCGTTTTCTCCTTCATACGCATACCACAAAACATCATTGAAGGCGATAGACTTTGAGATGAACCAAGTGTATGATAATGATATGCTGACTCCAACAGAATTCTGTGTGGATGTGCCTGTTACCAATGAAGCAGGTTCGGTTATAGATTTTAGAAGGAAGTGTGAAATAAAACCTGCTGGACATATAACGAAAGAGTTGAATAATGGCTATTTGGTGCTAACATTAGATTATCATAAAAATAGAGTGACTGATTCTCTTTTGATTATAAATCGTTTTTCTCCAGACATATATGTAACCTATGTTGATGGTGATAAGATTGTGCGGATTGATACTGCCCAGTATGGAGAAGATCTTCCTACACCTCCCGTGCTGAATGCTGTTTATGAGAATGATTACGTAAAGCGATTTGTGGGTTGGTCTGATACTGTAGCGCAAGCTAAGGATAACATAGTCATCCAAGCGAAGAGAATGTATGACTACAAAATTTGGATCTGTGGAGTTCCTGTTACGGAAGAGAATATCGATACGCTTGTGAAAATTAGAAAGAGCAATGGTACAAGGGTATTCGCCTATTCAAATTCTTGTCGAATAGAATTCTCTCCTGAGACCAGAACCTTGACATTGGATGGTGGTTCAAGCATGCTTAAATTACAGACGGGGAATGGATCTCCAGCTATTCAGTCTGCAATCAATGGTTTGAAGGTGAAGATAATAGGTGAGGTGGATCTAGTTACCCCAACAGCCAAAGCCATCATCTCGGAACTCTCTATGTCTATCATCGGTTCAGGGAAAGAGGATGTGAGGGAAGATTTATTGAAAATATATGATGGAGGAGAGGCTCCGATCTTTGAGTATTTTGATACATTGACCATTAAAGATTGTTACGTGTTAGCCTATGGAACGGCAGGTGTTACGACACCTCATTTGGTGGTGGACAACGCAGTGCTCATAGCCAGTTCTCTTGGTATCCCGGATTTGACCAATCCGAATTTTGTCAAGTGTGAAAGTTTGGATCTTAAGGGTGTCCGTTTCTCAAAACCACAAGGTGCCTATTTCTCACCTTCGTTGTATGGTGTAACGGCGGATGGTAAAACATTGACTGATATGGACTTTGAAATAGTTCCTATTACGCCATCTCATACAGTAACCTATATGAGTGATGGAAAAGAGGTGAGTTCAGAGGTTGTCTATGAAGGAGATTACTTTACTCCAATGGAATTGCCAAATGATACGACTAGTTCCTATTATAAAATCTTTGATGGTTGGGATGCCGATATGACAGATATCACTTCTGACACGACACTTGTGGCGAAGTGGAAGTATAAGTACAAACTTCGTGTCGCAGGCGTTTATGTGACTGATGAGAATGGCGATGATTTGACTATCATAACTGGTGTCTTGAAAAATTCAGGGGATGCATATCTCCGTTTTGATGCGTCGTCCAATACATTGGAAATGAGGAATGTAACCATTACTACTCCAGATGTGACATGGGGTATCTTCAATGAGATAGAGAACTTGACTATCGATATGAGTGGATACAACACTGTTTACACACCTAATTGCATCGCTATCCGAGGTGATAGGAATATGAAGGTGGTGGGAACATTGAACGATACTTTGGTTGTGAAGAACGATGCTCCAGTCAAAGGTGTGAATGCGTATGCGGCATTTCACATGATGAATTCAAGTGCGCTGACCATTGATAATTGTGCTATCGTCGTAAGTGGTGCCGCTGGTATCGGAGGTGAGTTAGTTCTTCGTAATGCATATCTATCCGCTCAATCGGAAGGTACTGTTTATAATGACAATTATCGGAAGGTGATGTATAGCGTCAAGGATTGTCCTTTCATCAAATTGTATGCTTCTAAGCTCGTTCAACCTGAAAATGCGGAATTTAGCTCGACATTGAAGGGTATCACCACAGATGGAACCTCATTGACAAGATCTCAGGTGGTGTTTGAGCCAACCAACGAGAAACATTCTGTCTCTTATATGGTTGCTGGCGAGAAAGTAATGGCCGATACTTTCTATGCGGGAGAAAAGATCTCAAAGAAAAGATTGTTGGGAGATGAAGTTTCACGTGATGGCAAATACTATTTGTTCTATAAAGGATGGGACAAGGATCCGTACAATACAATCATAAAAGAGGACATTGTTGTCAATGCTGTATGGGATACTGTTTATAATCTCATCGTTGCTGGATCTTATGTTTCGGATGATCATCTTGATGATATTGCGGAATGGGTATATGAGCAATATAATCCTCAAGATACTCAACATGCTGTGATTGCTTATGATCCTACTGAGAATGTGCTCTCTATCGATGTGAAGAGAACAAGTTTAAATAGAGATTATTATTATTATGGTGTGGTCGAAGATTGGAAAGGATACAGTGGCTCATTTATTGAGAATGGTATTCCGAATCTAACTATTAGAATCAGTGGAAAGATGTTGTTTGAGTCTGATTGTTACCATGCTGTTTACAGCAAAACCCCAATTACCATAGAGGGTATTGGCATTGACTCATCCGCCATTACACTGAGAAGTAATAAGAATCACGGCCAATGGGTAGAGAAGGATACCCTTTATGCAGCATTAAAGGTAGATGGAAATGTAAGTGTCAAGAATTGCTCAGTCGCGATAGAGGCTCCTATGGGCTGTGAAACAGAAGCAATGATTCTTGAAGGTGCTTTGTTCTCTTCTGTTGTGAAGGGTAATTTGAAGGATGGACAAGATAGTTTGACGCATAGTTTTGCCAATTGCGCATCTTTGAAGCTTGACAGTATGGAGATTATCGCACCGGTAGGCGCATATTACGATGAAACCTTGAAGGGTATTACTGTAGATGGTGTGACACTTACTAAAGATTCTGTGGTGATCTCACCAAAGGCACCTGCTGTGATAACGGCATCGGATGATCATAGTGTTGCGCAATTAACCTTCTATCCTAATCCTGCGCAAGATTATCTGTATGTGTCTGGTACGGAAGATGTAGAGGCATTTGTTTATGACGCAATGGGATGCTTGCAACTTGCTACCCAGATAGAGAATGGGAAGGTGGATGTTCGACCTTTGATGAATGGCTTGTATTTCATCCAGATAGAGGATGGCATCTACAAATTCTATGTGAGAAGATAGTGCTACTTCTCTCTTAGCAAGGGGATTTTCTCCCCTTGCTTGGGGAGAAAGCATCTCGCTGACGATCAGTTCTCGTCAGTTGTGAAAAACATGAATAATAGTTCTGTTTTCAATCCAGTTTCGGAAGTCCTTTTGGAAACTGGGCCTGTTACTCAATAACGGATAAAAAAGAAGCGAGCCCCTACAAAGGAACTCGCTTCTTCTATTTAAATCATCTCTCGTTAATTGTTGTTTTGACTCCTCTTCCACTCGCTAGGAGATACTCCCGTCACCTCCTTGAAATGCCTACTGAAATTGCCTTGGTCGCTATAACCCACCATCAAGCATATATCTAAGAGTGAAAGGTTGCTTTCCTTCATTAATGTTTTTGCTTTTTCGATGCGTAAGCGGTTGATGAAGGCGTTAAAGTTACAGCCTTCCTCTTTGTTGATAAGCGAGGAGAGGGTGGAGCGGTTGGTGCAGAGTTCCGTGCAGATCTGCTGGATGGTGATGCCGCTTGTCATGTAAATGCCAGAAGCGATGATCTTCTCTTTCCAGGTACTCCAAGTCTCGAAAGCGCCCTTGTCCTCCAATTCAGTGATGATGGTAGTTTCAGGGGCACTCTGGTAGATGTTGAGAAATATCTTAGGATATTGTAAATAGAGAATGCCAATGATGCAGTAGAATATTAGCATGAGGAAGTTGAGTACGGCGAGTACCGTTGAGTCTACGAAAAGTGGAATCAGCATCGAAGTGAAATCCACCATTAATACCAAGATGAAACTAACCCGGATGATGGTTAGATTGATGAGGGGAAAGTCGGCCGTATACTCTTTCAAATTCTTTCTGCAAATCTTCTCCTTTTTGAAGTAGTATACTGTGTAGAATAGGGAGAGGCATAAATAGTAGATGAGCCATCCAAGACGGAAGAATACCTCCCAAACGATTCCTCCCTCTTTCCACCAGCAGGATTCGTAATGGCCATTGTCAGAAAGGTGGAACCAAAGTTGTTCCAAACTTGTGATTTTAAAATGAGGCTCAAATATTCTGATAATCAAATAGATGACGCATAGTATAAAGAGCGGGCTTACCATGCGTGTTACGAATTTCTTTGTGACGCTTTGCGGCGAAACCATGTTGATGTGGGAAAGAACAAGGCAGTGCGCTTGAATCATTGAGATCACCAAGAATGGTACACTGATCAATTGCGTCGCGTAATTAGGTTTGAAAAAGCAATAGATCGCCAAAATTATGTAGGCGCACGATAGCACCTTCAGCGATACCGCATAGTTGTGGATCTCCTCCCTCTTAGGGATGGGTATGATAAGGAACACCATTGCCAAAACCAGTGTGGCAACCAATAGGGCGTAAAAAGATATATGAAATAATTCAAACATTATATTTCCTAGTATTAGACTCTCCCGATATGCTTTTACTGCTTTGCCTTAAGGCAATGCGAATTTAACAAATTTTATGTTTCGGAAGAGCTGCAGACCTTAATTTTTAAGACTCCTCTCACTCTTTTTATGTAAGAGATTGTTAAACTAAAAAAACATGAAAAATGACAATTGGGCGAATGAACAATCTTGTAGATTCTTTCTCTTGCTCTATTTTTACTGTTGATTGAAACAAAACTACATCTCATGTCTCTTGGGTTCATCTATCTTTGTATTGTGACAAAGGACAAATCTTTGTCTGCGTAAATCTAATACCATGAACAAACATACTTTATTATCTCTATTATCGTTCTGCTCGATGGCAATGGCCGTCCAAGCCACTAATTATACCGATGTCTCTGTGCACGACCCTTCCGTCATGCGTGTGGACGACACCTACTATGTTGTAGGGTCCCACATGGCGGGTGCGAAGACGCAGGACTTTATGCGTTGGACGCAACTCTCCACGACGGTGAACGACCAACATTTTTTCTCAAATATAAAAACAGAGTTGGGGGAGGTCCTCTCGTGGGCACAAACCGAGACTTTCTGGGCGGGCGATTGGATTAAATTGCCTGATGGAAAATATTACATGTACTATTGCGCCTGCAAGGGCGATTCTCCTCAATCCTGCATTGGCTACGCCAGGGCGGATAAGCCAGAGGGCCCATATCAGAATTTGGGTATCCTGCTGAAATCCACTTCGGGAAGAATGACGCTTACCAATCCTTCGGATGGCAGCACCTTCTCCTACAACTCCAACATCCATCCCAACGCCGTCGATCCCAATATTTTCTACGATGCGACTGGAAAACTATGGATGGTCTATGGCTCCTATTCGGGCGGTATCTTTATCCTTCAGATGGATCCGAAGACGGGTAAGCCAATGGCAGGACAATCCTATTACGGCAAAAAACTCTTGGGCAGCAACCACTGTCGCATCGAGGCGCCATACATTCTGTACAGTCCAGACACGAAGTATTACTACCTCTTCCTCTCCTTTGGCGGCCTTACCGCGGACGGAGGTTACAATATGCGAGTCTGTCGCGCCACCCAACCAGATGGCCCTTACTACGACGCGCAGGGCAACGATATGATCAACTGTGTGGGTACGTCGGGTAAGTTCTTGGAGGCGCAGGATGGTAAAATCTCTGCTTTCGGCGTGAAAATCATGGGTAATTACACCTTCGGACAAGTTAACGGCGAAGTCTCTGGAACAGCGCAGGGAAATATCTCTCCCGGCCACAATTCAGCCTATTACGATCCAAACTCCAAGCGGTATTTCTTGATCTTCCACTCACGTTTCCCAGGCAAAGGCGAAATGCATAATGTCAGAGTCCACCAGATGTTTATGAACGAAGAGGGGTGGCCAGTAGTGGCTCCGTTCCGCTATGGCGGCGAGATCCTCTGTGATTACAATGATGTCAATGACATCGTGGGAGATTACAAATTTGTGGATCATGGTACGGCTGTCACCGCATCTGTGACCAACTCCTCCGTGATTACTTTGAAGGCGGATGGTACGATTTCGGGTGCGGTAAGTGGTACTTGGGAGAGCCAAGACAATAAGCGTGTCAAGATGCGTCTGAATGGCAAGAACTATTCGGGTTTCTTTTTGACGCAGACCGATATGAACAATGGCAGACAATCCATGACCTTCTCCGTGACGGGAGAGAATGCCAACAATTGCCTGTGGGGTAGCCGTATCCATTACCGTGACGATATGGCGAAGATCGAGAATGGTGCGACCTACTTTATCCGCAATGCCCATAGTGGACTCTTCGTGGATATCCCTAATGGTGTCAATGAGGATGGCACCAACCTCCATCAGTGGGAATTTAATGGATTCGACACGCAGCGTTTTAAGGTGGAGCAGGGCGAGGATGGCCTATACGCTATATCCAGCGCATGTTCCGATTTTGCGCAGTATGTGACCGTGGCGCAAGGTAGTGGCGCCAATGGAACGAATGTCGAGACTCATTCCGCTACGGAGATGGGCGACCAAAAATTTGCGATCTTGCCGAACAAAGATGGCACGTTTAGAATCCTGACAAATGTCTCTAACCAGAAGGGTTGCTTGGAGGATTATGATTTTGGCACCACCAATGGTAGCAATATCGCCGAGTGGGAGTATGGAGGTCGAGAGGCGCAGCATTGGATTTTTACCCAAGCGTCGAATCCGTTGCCTAAGGATCCTACCTCAGTGGATGATGCTGAATCCGATAGATGTCTTTTGCATGTGCGGGATGGCGTATGGTCTATCTACGCCAGCGAGGCGATCTCAGCGGCTCCTGTTGCGGTATATGGCATGGATGGTAGATGCCTCTTCCGTGCGGTGATGGATATTCAGGTAGGGGAGAATCCGTTGCCTTGCCAGATAGTGGAGGGTAGAGTCCTCTTTTACATCTCAAAGTAGGACAATAAGTAGCAATCATTCAACCTGATTGAAATATTCAGTTAATAAAAAATGACTGGCCTTCGGATGTTAAGTTCGACGACCAGTCATTTGATTTTTTCTTCGTTAGGATTTAGTTCTATGTTGCTTTTATGTGTGTCATTTAGTTTTACAAAAATAATCATTCCGTTTGATTCTGCAATAGTGTTTCGGTGAATATCCATATTTTCTCAACGAGAATCCCCACTTTTTATATACAAGGACATTATATGCTCTCCAAAAGACCATTGGTCATCGCGAAGAGGGTTAAACCCGGAATGGATTTAATACCAATCTTGCTGGTTATGTTTTTCCGGTGGGCGATGACGGTGTGGATGGAGATGTTGAGTGAATCTGCGATCTCTTTGTTGGTCAATCCTTTTGCTACAGCCACCAAAACCTCTTTTTCGCGGGAGGATAGGTCGTCGCTCTCCTGTTTGTTTTCGGTGTGAGAGGTTTGCGCGCTCCTGATTTTCCCCAAGATGGTAGGCGTATTGTTTTCTAATTCGATGATATGGTCAAATTGTTTCAACACCTGTTGTGATTCGTAATGGGTGTGAAGCGCGATGATATTGACATGGTTGTTTATCTTGCGGATGTTGTGAAGAAGAGCAGCCATCTCGCCTTCCGCTGCCACGCGTGGATTCAGGATGATTACGTCCGCTTTGTGGATATACACTTCTATGCCTGTCGCTTTATCGGAGACATGTATTATGGAGAGATCTATCGCGTTCTCCAAGATGCGTCGTATTCCCTCTGCGATGATGTGGGAGGGTTCAATCAGTACGATGTTGCATTTATTCATGGCTCTGCTCTTTCTCTAAAAGTCTCAAATAGGGGATCAATATCTTCTCCTCGATGATGGAGTGTTTGGCCAAATCCTTGGAGAGTTGCGCGATGTCGAACCATACGCTGATGCGCTCGTTGGGAAGAATTTCAGGCGATAAATATTTGATGATGATATTGGTCAGTTCGCTCAATTTGTTGTTGATGTTCACGTGACTCTTCTCTATGCTGCCAAGGCAGCTGGGAGCGGCGCCGCCTTTGCCCATCAACGATTGAATATAGGGGAAGATACTCTTCTCTTCGGAGGTGAAGTGTCGCTTCACTTCGCTTTTGTAGTCTGTATAAAACTTGAGAAGTATCGGTTTGATTGATCCAGCTTGCTCCGCGATTCTCTCCAAGTGCTTGCCGATGTGGGTAAGCCTTTGGTGGAGATAGTAATCATGCGAGGCTCTGAGGTAGTTCATCAAGGCCTCGCTGTCAATGTCCCGAATCTCCTCTTCGCTTGGTAGATAATAATCGAATGTATAGACATTGCAGAGCATGATGAATAATTTGTCGGATATCTGCTTCTCCTCGCAAACCTCTTTCACTTTTTTCTCTCCAAAGCCCAACCCGATCTCAAAGCGTGGAAGCATCAGGATCAACTGAGGGTTGATGTTCAATATATCTGCTAACTTTTGATTCTCTTGGAATAGCGCCATCTTATTGTCTAATATTATGTTCATGACTGTAGGGGTAAAGTTACGTTTGTTTTGTCAATTCTACAAGTATAATCTGCTTGGCTACTATGTTTCCATTTGCAAGATTTTTAACGATGCAAAAATCGTGGAAATGGATGTTTTGGAAAATCCCCAATAATAACTATAAGACGGAGAGTCGCTAATCATTTGTTGTGATTGGGAGAAATAACAAAGGGAGCCTTTCCCAAGGCTCCCTCCAATAGGTTTACTTACCCTTATTGATTGTGCTATTGCTTATTCCTTGATCAACTTAACGATCTTTGATCCGTTGGAAACAACGTAGATGCCAGATGCGAGATCCGAAACAGTTACTTGTACGGATGGTGCCTCTGCGGTCAAAGCCTTAACCACCACACCGTTCATAGAACTGATGGTGATGAAGTCGCCCTCTGTCAAGCCGTTGATGGTTACCACATCCTTGGCAGGATTTGGCTCGACGTTCATGGTTGAGGCGATGGCTTCGGTATCGTCGTTGTCGGATAGATCTTGGTAGAACATGCTCCAAGAGTCGAACTTCAAATCGCCGCTGAATGTGAAGAACAAATCAGTTGAGGTTGGAATATCGGAGGTCAACTTACACTCAAACTCGTCGAATGTGTTATTGGACTCGATATTCAAGTATCCGAGGACTGGACCATCGGCCGAACCGGTTGAGATTCGGATGGCGCCGCCACATGGAGCGGAGACACGAGCCTTGAATTTGTTGACACCCTCAGCTTTCACACCGCAGACACCGATCCATGCTCCGTCCTTGCCGCTGACAGCCATACTGGTTGATTTGCCGACGTAGTTGACCTCAATGCCGTTTTGCCATGCGAAACATTCTGCTTGGATGGTCTTGGTAGCATCCACTGGGGTTACTTGATCGACACCCTTGGTGGTGCCGGCTGTCACACCGTTGATTCTACCTGCATTTTCGTCCACATCCGCGTAATCGACGTGTGAGCAACGGTAGCCGCCCTTCACTCCGATTTGGTTTTGGATCCATTGACTATGATAACAAATGTACCATTTGTTCTTGATTTTGAAGAATCCGTGGTGGTTGTTGCCATTGTCACCCAACCATTTGGATGGATTGTCAAATACCTTTCTGTCATACTTGAATCCAGTCATTGGACTTGAAGAGATCATGGTAGAGATCACTGCGTTGCTAATACCGATGTTGTTACCTCCTGTATTCCAGTTCGTGCAATACGAGTAAACGTAGTTCTTGCCGATTTTGTTGATACCTGCATCCTCGAACAAATAAGGAGGATTCAGTGTGGTTGGTGTTCCTTCGATGCTGATGAAATCCTTACCGAGTTTCGCGATGCGGGCCGTTCCTGGATCTGCTTGTTTGCCATCAGGCACGCCACCACCGAAGTAGAGGTAACCCGTACCGTCGTCGTCCACGAGGACAGCAGGGTCGAACAACCAAGTTACGTTACCGCAGTTCGGTGTGGAACGGGTAATCAAACCTTGTCCGTTCTTTACATCCTCCCAAGGTCCATAAGGGGTGTCTGCAGCGACTACATAGATACCGTTGCCATTGTTGGCGAAATAGAGGAAGAAGCGATCTTTGCCGTTTATTTTAGCATGGCAAGCGGTAGGTGCCCAAGAGTTAACAGCCTTGGAGATTCCACCTGTACCGGCTACCTTCATCGGTCCGTGGTCTGTCCAGTTGACAAGGTCTGCTGATGCGAGACATACGATTTCTGTGATGGTACCATATCCGTTATCCTTGATGCTTCCATTGCTGTATTCATAGATGTCGTGTGTCATGTAGATATATACGGAATCCCCATAAACCATCGCGCATGGATCGGCTCCGTAGCGTTGCGTCATAATAGGGTTGTGGTAGGTAGTTGGCTTCACCTTCGGATTGATATTGCTGAGTTTGATGGAAGAGAAGATGGATGCTAATTCCACATTGTCGCGCTTGCCGACTACACAGCCGTTGTCGTCGTAAGGATCGTTGCCGTTAGACTCGTACTTCTCAAACTTAATGTTGTCGATATCCACCCAACTGTTTACAATCTTCAATTGCAAAGTGTGCTGGCCTGCGGATATTTCGCTGGTGCGTGACATGACTGTTGAGAATTTAGTGAAACTGCCGGTGTTAGGGGCTGCGATTTCACCTGTGATTGCCTTGCCGTCGATCAAGAGTTGGAATGAGGCGTTGGCGTTGTCGGTAGCGGCGGAAATGGAGACGGTATATTTAGAGGTCTCCTTTACATCCACTGTATAGTTCAACCACTCTCCGCTCTCGTTGTAACCGATGACATATCCAGTCGCGCCTTTGTAGATATCCACACCGTCTTTACGGAAAGCTTCTCCTCGGTTCTCGGTGTCCTTATCGTTGTAAGAGACGCCTTGTCCGCCAAGATCGTACTCCTCCGCTTCAATGGTACCAGGGATAGTGGCAGGAGATCCATTGTATGGTCCCGCCTCCTCTGGTTCAACTGGGGTAGCTGCGTTTGCGCCAACCTCTCCGCATTTCAAAGAGAAACGGCTGATGAATTTCCATATTTCACGTACAGAGTGGTACTTGTCGTTGGATGGCCAGTGTCCCTTGCCATAGACCTTGTTCAAGCAGACCTCCACGCCACATTTACCGTTCTTCCACAGGTAACGAGTAGCTGCGCCATCCACAACAGACTCGACTGGTGTCGCGTCGCAGCCATTGGCTTTAGCCCAAGCCTCCGCTTGCGCGTAAGCACCTTGTTGTTGCTGGTACATGCCGTTGAAAGTACCATTCCATGGTTCGTAGTGTACCACATCGTCTTTGTCTCCATTGGTGTGGATGATTGGAATTGGACGAGATGGTTTGGCCGTCTTGTCTCCGATAGGGTAGCCGGATACGGGCGCGCATGCGGCGATTTGGTCCGCCATGTTGTTGGCCACCGCATAGGTGAGCATGCCACCCATGGAGAATCCGGACATATAGACACGGTCCAAATCAATCTTGTATTTGTTGCTCATCTCTTTGATGATGGCCTTGATGAAGGCGATATCGGCTCCGTTTCCGTCAAGGTTCCATGTGCTACCGTCAGATTGCGGATAGACAACAAGGAATTTGGCGGTATCGGCCACCTGATCCCAACGGGATTGCTGTTTTTGGTAAGCGATGTCTTGGCCCATACCGTGGGCGGAGATCACCATTGGTCTGTTTTCTCCCATGCCGTTTGGCGCATAAACGTCGATTGTACGATTCTTGCCGTTCACGTTGATGGTCGTTTGAGTGCCGGGAAGCGTTTGGGCAAAAGACGATACAGAAATCAACGCGCCGATGGCGGATACGATTGCTGATTTGTAAAGTGTTCTCATGTTGTTTTTTTAGTTAATTTAAAACTATGATCGAGTCCGTTTGTACGGATCCGATTGTGATTACTCCCTTTCTACCTTGCAATTTTAGTGTGTTTCTTGCTAATATAGGTGAATTTTTAGTTCAAATAGCATTGTTTTTGTTCCAATTTACAATCTACTCTCCTAGATTTTCTGTTTGTAATATTAAAGTTTTGCGGTGAAATGGGATTTTTTTTGCAATAAGGAGAAGTTCCAATTCATGAATGTCCTTGAAAAGGTTACGTCTAAGCTGTAGGTTGATCTTTGAATATTTCTTTCGTTGAGGTAGAATCCTCTTTCTCTATTTTTATGAGATCGTGTAATCGAATGTGCGGTTTGAAAGTCAGATTCTTGAAAATATCTTTTCTCTTCCAGTTTTTTAGGGGAGTGGGAATATAAAAGAAAAACTCCTAATTTGCTGATTGTCAGTAAATTAGGAGTTTAGGTTGTGACCCCGACAGGATTCTAACCTGTAACCTTTTGATCCGTAGTCAAATACTCTATACAGTTGAGCTACGGGGCCATTCCCGAATTGAGTGTCTTTGTTTCTCAATTGCGATGCAAAGGTAGTGCTAATTTTTGAAACTGCAAATCTTTAAAGCACTTTTTTTGTTATTTTTTCAAAAAAAGACCAGATGATAATACCCGAGGTGACAGAAACATTGAGGGAGTGCTTGGTGCCGAATTGCGGAATCTCTATGCTATCATCCGATAAATCAACTACTTCCTGCTGTACACCCTTCACCTCGTTGCCTAAAATCACTACATACTTACCCTCTTCAGAGAGTTCCAAGTCAGGCAGTTTAATGCTGTTCTCTACCTGCTCAATGGCGAAAATGTGATATCCCTTTTCTTTGTACTCCTTTATTGCCTCTTGTGTCTGCTCGTAATATTGCCACTCCACAGAGAACTCCGCGCCCAAAGCAGTTTTGTGGATCTCTGGTTGAGGTGGGGTGGAGGTGATGCCGCAAAGGCAAATCTTCTCTACTAGAAAAGCGTCGGAGGTTCTGAATACGGAGCCTACATTGTGAAGGCTCCGTACATTATCCAATACCACTACCAAAGGAATCTTTTTCGTCTGTTTGAACTCCTCCGCCGTGATTCTATTCAACTCAGTAATCTCTAATTTCCTCATTGTTGATCTCTGTTTTTTTGTCCAATTTTATCGGTCGCCAATTGATTTTTGGTCGTACGTGTTAATCATCATGGTTGTCAACAACACCAATGGCGCGTTCCAGTTGATGGCGATCTCATTGGTGGAGTAACTGCACTGCTCGTCTAAGTAACATCTTGCGGGCGCGAGGGAAGGATAGTTGAACTTACCGCAATCGGAAGTTTGGTTCGGATTGGCTCCTCCGCAAATATACCCAGGAAGAGGTTCCTCGATTCCGTCGCTGGTGGAGCGTCTGTCATGGATATGTTTCGGATATTTCGAACCGAAGCCCGATACGAAACAGTAATCCGTTGGATTGGCTCCCATTAAATAGTTGAACTGGCTCGCCATCGCGTCCTTGTATTTATCCTCTTTGGTGATGCGGTAAGCGAGGCCTAAGATGGCGCCGTTGGTGGCAATTTCTCCGTTGCATCCCCAAATGAAGGATTTGAGCGAGAGCCTTCCCGGAGAGTACTTGAATCCATTGTAGAGTGTCTCCGACAAGGTGAGGAATTTGCGCTTGATCAAAGCCTTGTCCGCACAGGCGTCCAAATCCTCCAAATGCCATGCTAAAGACATTAAAGCCAATGAATTGCATGCGTTCCATTGCGGCGTGTCGAACATTCTGAAGAAGTCTAGTTTATCGTAGAATTGCTTCTCTCCGGTTGTGATGAACAACTCTGCGGCCGCCCAAAAGAATTCGTCGGAGAAGTCCCCGTCGCTGTACGAGCCCGTCTTAATGTCGGAAGGGTTGGTGAAGTAGACTTCCGGATTGTTGATCGCCCAGTTCCAAGCCTTGCGGGCAGCCTCCAAAGACGATTTAGCGTACATCTCGTCGTAGAAGCGGAAAACACGTGCCGTCATGGCCATCTCCGCCGCGAAGTTGAGTGCTGCCGAAGTGGATTTCATCACTACGTAACGCTCTTGCTTGTCGTCGGCAGGTAATGTGTGGATGTCGCAGAATCTTTTTGTGGTCAGTTTGTGGTATACGCCGCCGTCGTTCGGATCTTGCATCGTGAAGAGCCAGTCGGTCTCCCATTTGATTTCGTCCAAAAGGTCGGGCAGGGTGTTGTCGCTCTCCGGGATGTTGAGTCTCTTCTCCTTGAAATACTCCTCGTGCATCTCGTAGGCGAGGAAGAGTTGGTGAAGGGAGATGCCTGCGTTCACCACATATTTGTTGTAGTCACCCGCGTCATACCAGCCTTTGGGGGAGGAGATGACGGAGCCTGTCTTGCGCTTATCGCTATGCGCGGAGCTATGGATGATAACCTCCTCATCTGGATGTCCCATCGCTCTGGCGAAGTTGATTCCTTTGAATGTCGCATATTGCGGCTCGATGTCGATTGACGAACGCCACAAATAGAACGCCTTGATGATCCATTGGGAAAGGTCGTCGAAGATGGAGGCGTCACCGATCTCGAAAGGGTAGGAACGCTCACCGTTCACCTCCACAAAGTAGGTTCCTGGTGTGTTGAATTCCGTGAAGTCGGCGAATTGGGTGATCTCTCTCGATTGGTTCCATTGTTTGCCTTTCGGCAAGGTTCCTTTGAATACTGTCTCTTCGGTTTTGGCGTTCTTCACCTCGAATCGGTAGGCGTCCATGCCTGCCACTTGCGCGAGTTTAGGTGCGTTGGTCATGTAACCGATTTGGTTCACCCTGACAAACTTCTGGGCCGAAATGCTGGTCGATAGTAGCATCGCCAAAAGCCCAGGTGCGATTTTTCTTAAAATCTTTTTCATTGCTTTGCATTTATACTTTAATAAAAATAGTCTTTCTTATTTAAAGAAATAGGAGTGTGAAATATAGAACACGCCATTCTTGCTCTTGTATTTGTCTCCTCTGAAGTCGGCTTTGATTACGTCGATGAATCCGAGATCGTAACCTAGTGAGGTCCTGTGCCCCTTGAAGTATTCGATGCCTACCGCCAGGCGGAGGCCCATGTCGAATCGACGAGTGTCGTATAGTCTCTCAGTTCCTTTCTTATCGCCGAACATGGCATATTTTTTCTCCTGTTCGGTGTATTCCCCTCTGTCGTTGTTTTTGCGGATGTATTTGAATCTGCCACCCACGGCGAGCCCATAGTAAAGACCGATCATCGGAGTGAACTCGAACCCTCGGAAATGAAATCTGTAACCGGCTGTGGTGGGCACCACTAAGTAATAGAGGTTGGTTTTCTCTTTGTATTCCGTATGGAGGGAGTCCGCGTGTTGATTGAAATAACGTTGATAACCCTTTCTTTGGATTTCCAGACCGGATTCTACGAAAAGATTCTCGAGCAAATCGTTGAGGTCGTAATCAGCCACCACTCCTAATCTGACATGGCAGATACGGTGAAGGTATATATCCTCTTTCGAAAAGTGTATCGAGCTTGGGCCTGCGCCGCCGACGATACCCCAGTGGGTTTGTCTCGCGAATTCTCCCAGATTGCTCTCTTTGATTTTGGTGAAAAATTTACCGGATGATTTTCCCGCTTCATTACGTGTGGTGTCATTGGCAGCGTTTGGGATGGAGGCCGATGAGTCTGCCAATGCAATGGAATCCTCCGTTTGTGCCTCTGTTTGAGCCTCTGTTTGTGCCAGTGTGACTTGAATGGATAATAAAACACCTATTATGTAGAAAATCAATCTGCTCATCTTGTTTATATATAATTTCCGCAAAATTAATAAAAAATGCGATAAGGCCATCTTTGTTTTTTTTATGTGTTGAACGATAATGATTTAACGAAATTTTTAGTTTTTTTTACAATACGACGCGTTTTTTGTGGTTGATATGAATTGAAGTGAAAAAAAATATGTAATTTTGCGTCGTTTTTAAGAGAAGGACACAATTTATTTGATTTTAGAAACGTTGTTTAATTTTTTAATAATAAAAAAAATGAAAAAAGTAGTTTTATTTTTCGCTGTTTCAGCTGCTTTCGCTTTCGTATCTTGCGACGGTGCTAACACTAACACAAACCCTGTTGATTCAACTGTAGTTGCTGAGACTATCGATTCTGCTGCTGCTGTAGTTGATTCTGCGGCTGCTGCTGTAGTTGATTCTGCTGTTGCTGTAGTTGATTCTGCAGATGCTGCTGCAATCCAAGCGGTTCAAGAGCTCGGCGCAAACCAAGAATAATTCTTTGCGAATAGAGAACTAAAAGGTGGGCAGATGTCCACCTTTTTTGTTTTGTTCCTGTCTGTTTGCCTCTTTCGTGTGTCTGTTTGGGTTGAAATTCACATTTTTTTGATTTTTTTTATTCTTGGATGGGGCATTTTGTTTTGTCTATCGTGGATTATTTATACTTTTGTGTAACTAATTTTGCAATTTGTAACCGAATTTAATAACTTTTGAATATGAGGTTTATTGTTCCTTTGGCGCTTCTTGCCTCGCTTGCCACCTCTTGCCAATATGTTTCCGAAACAAAAAGAAATGTAGAGGTAAAGAGTTATGCGGATATGACTCCGGAAGAGAAGGTCCTTGATGAGCGCAATTTTGTGTCGAATATGGCTGCGGTCAACTATTTAGACATGGCGACGGTGGTGGCTGACACCATGTATGTGGGGTGCCCTTCAAGAAGAGGGGAGGAACATTTCCAAGACAACTTGGCAAGAACTTTCTTGCATGATATGCGTAGAGCGGGGTATACCCATATTCAATGCTGCCGCGTGATCAGTACCTCCCATGATTATATCTGGACCGATTCCATCGTCAGTGGCAAGAAGATCGGCGAGGCTTTTGAGAACTGATAAACGTTCGAGAAAAATAGTTTGGGGAGAAACACTTCGTTTGAAGTTTGTTTCTCCCCAATTTTTATTGTTGTCTTTTGATTGATTTGGTTGTCACCTGTTGTTATTCTTCTTTCATTTTTTCCTTAATCTGGTTTTCCAAATCGCTCTCCATCTCGAACTCTTTCAGGTATACCACGGAGTAACGGGTTGATTTCTTGGGCGACATCACCGTTACGCGGAACTCTCCAGAGTCGTACTCGTATAGTTTGATGTAGTACTTCTCTAGGGTAGTCTTGTTCATGCATTCGTAATTCAGATATTTGTAGTCTTTTTTGACAGTCCACTTCTGCGGCTTGTCGAATATCTCGAACACCGTGACCTTGTTGTGAAGAAGGTCCTGTGTCGCTATGTAGTTTTCTGTCATATTCAGCACAATAACGGTGGAACTTTGCTCCCAAGCCCCCCACACATACATCCCCTTGGACTGTTGCGTCACGATTCCGTCAGTCTGCCTGAAGGATTTGAACGCAATAGACTGCGCTGTCGCCGCTGTTACGGAAGCGATGGCGCAGAGGATACATAATATGTGTCTCATCATTCTTTCCATAATCATTGTAAGTTAGTGCGTTAATACTAAGGGTTTGTCACCCAATTGGATCGGTGAACCTTCCCCGTTACGGGGTCGAATTTCAGTGCGTCTTTTTTGGGGATCTTTATAAAGAACTCCTTTTGCTCTTTGTTCGGCAACTTGTTACTTCTTAACCAAGGGTTGCAATCCTTGAGTATTTGGTAATTGATGCCGTGCTCTTTGGCAAAATCGGTTAAGTTCTCGATGGTGGTGTCCACTCTGACGGATTCCATCTCAACTGGGTAGTATAAATCCTCCCTGGTTAAATAGAATCCTAACCTTTGTGGATTCTCCATCAGATACTTCGCCATCACTATTCTGAAAACATATCGGTTGGTTTCTTCGCTGAATAGCATGTCGAAGTAGTTATTTGTCTGTTGTACCTCCATTTGTCGGACGACGCGCGCGTGGCCTGTGTTGTAGGCTGCGGCCGCCAAAGTCCAGCTTCCCGTCACATCGTGCGTGTGTTTTAACATCGAGCAAGCGACCCTTGTCGCCTTTTCCAGATTGTAGCGTTCGTCGATATCGTCATTCACGATCAGTCCTGCGTCTTTCCCCGTTCCTGGCATGATTTGCCAAATACCGACCGCCTTTGCCGGTGATTGCGCTCTTTGGTCTAAGTTGCTCTCTATCAATGCTAAATATTTAAAGTCGTCAGGAATTCCTTTCTCTTTTAATATTGGCTCGATGATAGGGAAGAATTTGTTAGCTCTCTTGATGAACAGGAATACCTGTGAGTGCCAATAGGAGAAACTTAATAGTTCTCTGTCGAATTTCTCCCGAAGGTAATAGTTGGAAAGGTCTATACGCTCGCCGCAGAAGTTCAAGTCCGCTGGTATTTTGGGAGCGTGGTAACTCATTTCCGACTGAGGAAGTGACGTCTCTGCTGGCGTTTCCGCCGCGCACTCGCATAGCGATAAAAGCGCTATGGTCGCCAATCCCCATGTTCTATAAAAACTCTTCATCATTTTCTTTGCAATGTTCAATCTCAATTCATCAATCTATACAATACTTGTCGTAGGTTTGCCTCTTGCAAATCCTGTATGTTTTCTTTTATACTCTATTAGGCATGAAAGACAAACATGGGTATATCCGTGTGAAAGAGCATTTTCCGCGCCATGCTTGGGTTGAACAGTCTGGATAGCAGGCTCTTTCTGTGCGTTGTGAGTACGATGGCGTTGATGTTGTTGTCTCGAATGAATTCGTCGTACGCTGTCAAAACATCGTTGCCGGGAATCAGATGATATTCGATTTTCTGATTGGGGTAGTTCTCTTGGAAGTAGGCCTTGATGCCACTCAATTTGATCTCTGCCCAATTGTCATCTTTTTTGTCGAAATGGATGAAGTGAACGCTTGCGTTATTTGGCTTCAACATCGACATCATCTTGTCAAAAACAATCAAATCCTTGTCATCGAAACTCGTGGAGAATGCCACGTTGGTGATCTCCTCGAAGTTGTTGAGAGAAACGTTGCCTGGCACGGTGAATACCGGTACATGGGCACGTTCGATCACCTCTGCTGTAACGCTACCGATGAAATCTTCGTCCTTCTTGTCGCACCCCCTTGTTCCCATGATGATGAGTTTGGGAAGGTGGCGCTCGGCATATCCGAGTATTTGGTCCTCTGGAACACCTTCGCGGAGCACATGGCGGTATTTGATGCGTGGCCATTTGCTGTTTTGGATGGACGTTTCTATTTGGGCTTCCAACTTCTCGAATTGCTTTTTCGCATTTTCCATCATTTCAAGAGCGGACTCCTCCGTCTTGCCTTCGTGGTTGATCACCTCACCGATTGGCATGGTGGTGAACGAAGGTGGCAGATAGGCGTGGAAAAGTACAATCTCCGCATCCAAGGATCCGGCCAACGGAAATGCGAATTCGCAGGCTTTCAAAGAGTAGTCCGAAAAATCGATGGGCAATAGCACCATCGGTTTCTGGTTGAGTTCCTCGAGGGCCTTCTCGAGAGCTTCTCGGTTATTCATTTCCTCAATGATGCCCAATGCTTT
This sequence comes from Paludibacteraceae bacterium, assembly GCA_045601045.1. Classification (GTDB taxonomy): domain Bacteria; phylum Bacteroidota; class Bacteroidia; order Bacteroidales; family Paludibacteraceae; genus UBA1181. The sequence goes on along the minus strand of JAZRZA010000008.1, from coordinate 22,204 downwards.
GGGAAGGTCGCTCTCCTTGATGCGAACCCTTACGCCAATCGGCAATATTTGATTCACATTGTGGATGAATACATCAATGCCATGGACCTCCAAAACCGATTTGAGGATTTGCGCCTTGTCATAGGTATGTATCGCTACTGTCACCAAATTATCTTCCATAAGCATGCATCTTTTCCGTTTTCAACTGCCCTGATCATCCTATCTTTTTCCAAAGATATGAAAAAGATTTATTAGTGTCAAAGAATTTTGGAAGATATTTAATGGGAATTTATTGTTGGTTTCTGATACTGATTTGATTATTGGTAATTGAATTGCCTGATTTTTGTATTTGTCTATTATTGGTCTGTTAATGTAATCGTTGTTTTGTTATGATTTTTTAATATTTGTTAGGGTTAAATAAAGGCGGAAAACACGGAGAAACATTCTTCTCAATCGTAAAAATAAGTTATCTTTGCGCAGATTTTAGAATGAAGGAATATGATTGTCTTTCCTAATGCGAAAATTAATGTGGGGCTAAACATCACCAGCAAACGTGTTGATGGTTATCACAATATTGAAAGTGTCTTTTATCCCATTCCGTTGAAGGATGTGTTGGAGATTGTTGTGGCTGAAGATGGTGTCACTGAGATGCAAATCGGAGGCATTTCCATTGATGGGGATGTGTCGGACAATACGGTGATGAAGGCATATCGACTCTTGAAGGAGGCGTATGATTTACCTGCTGTGAAGATCTTTTTGGAGAAGGTGATTCCATTTGGAGCCGGTTTGGGTGGTGGATCAGCTGACGCTTCGTTCGCCATCAAACTGATGAATGACCTCTTTCACCTCAACATGGAGGTGTCTGAGATGGAGGCTGTAGCCGCTAAAGTTGGTGCGGACTGTCCTTTCTTTATCCAAAACAGACCTTCATTCGTGACGGGTATAGGCGATGTTTTGGAGCCGATCACCTTCTCGTTAGCTGGTGTCTATTTCCTTTTGGTGAAACCAGATGATTTCGTCTCCACCAAGGAGGCTTATTCCAAAGTTGTGCCAAAGACACCCGTGTTACCGCTTTCCGATATGGTGGTGAAGCCTATCTCGGAGTGGAAATATAATGTGGTGAATGACTTTGAGGAGAGCGTCTTTTCCGCTCATCCGACAATTCGCGCGGTCAAGGAGACCATGTATGAGAATGGCGCGATGTATGCCTCCATGTCGGGTTCCGGATCTTCCGTCTTTGGATTCTTCCGAAGTGAGGTGAATGCGGAGGATTTGTTCCCGGACATGTTCTCTTTCCAACAGAAGTTGTAAGGAGCAGTGTGGTTTTGAGTTGAAATAAAAACAATTATGATAAAAAGAAGAGGGAGAGACCAATCGGTTTCTCCCTCCTTCGTTGTGTGGGGTGTGTTGTTCCGCCTGTTTATTGGCAGAAGCTCTCTATTTCTCCCATGATTTTCTTCGCCAAGGCGTCTGCTTGCTCCATGGTGGCTGCCTCCGAATAGATACGGATGATCGGTTCGGTGTTGGATTTACGTAAGTGTACCCAAGAATCCGCAAAGTCGATCTTCACACCGTCGATGTCGTTTACCTCCTCGTTGCTGTATTTCTCCTTCATTTTTGCCAATATGGCATCCACATTGATTTCTGGTGTCAATTGGATCTTGTTTTTAGAGATGAAATATGGAGGGTATTGCTTTCTCAATTCGGAAGGTTTCATGTTCTTCTTCGCCATAAGGGAGAGGAACAGTGCGATACCGACCAACGCGTCACGTCCGTAGTGGCTCTCTGGATAGATGACGCCGCCATTGCCTTCTCCTCCGATAATGGCGTTGGTGGCCTTCATTTTGGTGACGACATTCACCTCACCCACAGCGGCGGCATTGTATTCTCCGCCATGTTGACGGGTGACGTCGCGGAGCGCTCGGGTGGAGCTGAGGTTGGAAACTGTATTTCCTGGCGTATGGCTCAATACATAGTCGGATACGGATACCAAGGTGTACTCTTCTCCAAACATATCTCCGTTCTCGCAGATCATCGCCAAGCGGTCCACGTCTGGATCGACCACGAAACCTACGTCTGCCTTCTCGCTCTTCATTTTGTCTGAAATTTCAGTCAAGTGGGCTGGGAGAGGCTCTGGATTGTGCGCGAATTTTCCGGTTGGATCACAGTTCAATTTCACCACCTCCTTGACGCCTAATTTCTCCAGTAATTGAGGCAAAACGATGCCTCCCACCGAGTTTACGCAGTCGATTACCACCTTGAAGTTCGCTTTCTTGATGGCTTCCACATCAACAAGTTTTAGTTTCAAAACATCTTCGATGTGGATGTCGTTGTAGTTGTTTTTGTAAGTTATTTTGCCTAGATTGTCCACCTCGGCGAACTCGTAGTCGTTGTTCTCCGCCATGGAAAGAACGGCCTTCCCTTCTTGATCGTTGAGGAACTCGCCTTTCTCGTTGAGCAGTTTCAGCGCGTTCCATTGTTTAGGGTTGTGGCTGGCTGTCAAGATGATGCCGCCGCAGGCACCCTCCTTCTGAACGGCGATTTCTGTGGTAGGAGTGGATGCCAAACCGATATTAGTCACATTCAAACCCAAACCGATGAGGGTTCCCGAAACCAAATGGTCTACCATCTCACCTGAAATGCGGGCATCGCGGCCAACGACGATCAGGTTGCTCTTGCAAGTGGTGTTTCTTTTGATAAATGTACCGTATGCGGCTGTGAATTTCACGACATCCAATGGTGTCAATCCGTCACCGATCGCGCCACCGATGGTACCGCGGATGCCGGATATTGATTTAATAAGTGTCATATTACTCTTTTTTTTATGTTTTTTTTATCATCATATTTTGCAAATATACAGATTTTATATTCTTAAATAGTATCTTTGTGCAAAGATTATGATGGATGAGACGGCATATTACGAAATTTTCGGTGTTTCTATGTATCTTGGCGGCAGTGTTATTGTCGTCATGCTCGACGACGAAGTATGTGCCAGACAACTCATATCTGCTTGATAAAGTGCAAATCGATGCGGGAAATAGTTCTGTCCCCAATTCCGAACTGAATAAACACTTGCGCCAAAGACCTAACTTCAAGGCATTTGGATTGTTTAGAATTTACCTGGCTGTCTATAATATGTCGGGAAGGGATTCCACAAAAAAAATCAATCGCAAGTTGAGGGATATCGGCGAGGCGCCTGTTATCTATGATCCCTTTATGACCTACCGTTCGGAACGTGAGTTACAGGCGTTTATGAAGTCAAAGGGATATATGAACGCTGAGGTCAGCTCCAATGTGCGTTACAAAAAGAAGAAGAAGGCGGAGGTCCAATATAAGATAAAAGCTGGAGAACCCTATAAGATCGGAAAGTTTGAATGTGATATTCCTAATGATCGGGTGATGGATTCGATACTTCACACCCGTGGCGGTTTGGCTGCCACCAAATTGAAATCCGGAATGCTTTTTGATGTGGACGAGCTAAACGCGGAGCGTGAGCGGTTGGCGAAATTTCTTCGCAGGCGAGGTTATTATCAATTTAACAAGGATTATTTGCAGTACACGGCGGATAGTACCGTCGGCGATCGGTTGATTGATGTGACCCTCCATTTGAAACCATTTACCAAGGTCCTGCCGAATGGCGAGAAGGAGGAGCTGAATCATAACCGTTATCGTGTGCGGAATATTAATGTGACGGAACATAGACGGGCGGAGTCCGCGAGTGAGGAGGAGCGGCGTGATACCTTGATTTATTCAGAAAGTATGTCTGTCTTCTACAAGGACAAGCCGTTTTTACGTCCCTCTGTCGTGGAGGAGGAGATCTGGATCGAATCCGATTCTCTTTACAATGAGTTTTTCGTGGAGCGCAGTTACTCCAGATTGAATGGATTGGGTATCTTGCGCTCTTCCAATATCCGTTTCACTGATTTGCAGAACGAGGAGCATGAAGTGGATTGTGAAATAGACCTTTATCCGACCAAACCGCAATCCTTCTCTTTTGACGTTGAGGGAACCAACTCGGATGGTGATTTAGGTTTTGCCTTGAACTTCGGCTATGCGCATAAAAATATTTTCCGAGGCTCCGAGTTGTTGGGTGTGAAGGCCCGTTATGCCCAGGAAGCCTATTCGGGATTTACGGATATTCTTCATAAACATGTGTTGGATGTGGGAGGAGAGATAGGCTTGACCTTCCCTCGTTTCTTGTTCCCTTTTTTACGCAAGGATTTTAAACGTAGAATTTCGGCTAGTACAGGTTTCAATGTACACTATAATTACCAGGTTCGCCCGAACACCTACGAGAGAAAGACTTTCGCGGGTAGCATGAAGTATTTGTGGACGTGGCGTCGTTACTACAACTATACATTGGATCTCTTGGATGTGAATTATGTGAAGATCAAAACCCATCCAAGTTTCGATTCCTTGTATAGCGACAGTCGCTATTCCGTATTGAGGGAGAGTTATTCAGATCACTTTGTGGTGAATTCAGGTTTCTCCGTCACCTATAACAACCAGGCGATGACTACCAAAACGAATAAAACCTACTATCGCTTAGCGATAGAGTCGGCGGGCGCCTTGTTGAATGGCATTTGCCATATCTTCGCGAAAAAGGACGAAAACAACCAATATAAGATTGGCCATATTCCGTTCTCCCAGTATGTGAAGGTGGAGGCCGATTATGCCTATAATCAGAAATTGAACTCTCGTAACCATCTTGTCTATCACATTGGTATGGGTGTGGCGGTCCCTTACGGCAACGCCTCTGTCGTGCCTTTTGAACGGCGTTTCTATGGAGGTGGCGCCAATGGCGTGAGGGGTTGGTCTGTTCGTACTTTGGGCCCCGGAAAATATTCTTCGGATGAATACAACGATTTCGTGAAGCAATCTGGAGACATTAAGTTGTTGATGAATGTGGAGTATCGTACCAAGTTGATCTGGAAGGCGGAGGCGGCGGCCTTTGTGGATGCGGGAAATATATGGACCATCAAGGATTCTCCGTCCCAACCGGATGGGCAATTTAAAATCAGTGAGTTCTATAAGCAAATTGCGTTTGCTTATGGTTTGGGTATTCGTCTCGATTTCTCCTACTTCTTGATCCGTTTTGATATGGGTGTGAAGGCTTATGACCCTGCCAATCAACATCCTTGGCGATTCAAAGGGTTGAATTGGAAGGATGATTTCGCCCTTCACTTTGCGGTGGGATATCCGTTCTAGCCGTTGCTGAAATCTAAGAAATGGGGCTGCAAGGCTTTGTCTCTCAAAAGGATAACGAATTGCGTAAATTTTTTTTTCTTTCATATTAGGGAATAATGTAAAAATGTATTACCTTTGCACTCACAATTAAGGATGGTCGGGTAGCTCAGCTGGATAGAGCAACAGCCTTCTAAGCTGTGGGTCAAGGGTTCGAATCCCTTCTCGATCACAAAGACGCTGAAAATCAACACTTTAAATGTGGTTTTCAGCGTTCTTTTTAGAAAAAATGCGACTTGATTGTGACGAAGTAAAAACCGATTTTTAGGCGTTGGGGATCCTATGTCTAAAAAAAAATGCAAAAATCTAAAAAATCCGAATTTTTCGAAAAACCTGAAAAAAAGTGTAATTGTGTATATCTGTGCGCAAAACTTTACGAATACGCTGAAGACGATTGGCAAATAGAGTATTACGCCCAGAATCCACAGACGGGATTAATGAAGCGTTTCAGGATCCGTGTAAACAAGATTGTAAAACGTGCCAAAAACAAGCGTGAAGCACGGACGCAAATTGCTAAGATGTGCGAGCAAATAAACGTCAAACTTTATGACGGGTGGAATCCTTTTTTTGAAGGAGAAGACAGCCGTTTATACACGAAAATTTCTGATGTAGCGGATATTTATTTGAAGGAAAAATCAAAGGAATTAAGGCCTGATACAATGCGCTGCTATACTTCTTTTTCAAACATTCTTCTTCAATGGGTGGGACGTACAAGTCCGGATCTTTTTTGCTCACTATTTGACAAATCAAAAGCGGTCCGATTTATGGATTATATCTATAACGAAAGAAATGTAAGCTCACGTACTTACAATGATTATTTGAAGTTGTCACGCTGCTTCTTTGAATGGGCAATATCGAAGGGATATTCTAAAGAAAATCCCTTTATTCAACTAAAAATGAAGCGCAAAGAGAAGAAAACACGTACCATCATAGACGCAGACACCCGTAAGAAAATCAGCTCGCATTTGGCGGGAAATCCGTTCCTTCTGGTTTGTATGTTGGTTTACCATTCTCTTATACGTCCAAAAGAGATCCGTAATTTGAGGGTAGGGGATATTGATTTGGCAAACCACAGTATAAAGGTCAGCGGGGAAATTGCAAAGAATCATAATACCCGTTATGCCGCCATATCTGCCCAAATAGAAGATTTAATCAATTACTTGGGAATCCTGAAGAAGCCGAAATCATGGTACATTTTTTCGGATCCAGAAACGCTCGCACCAGGCACAAACAAACTGTATGACGCAAAGTTCACAAAGGAATTTGCTAAGGTCCGGAAGGAATTGAAATTACCAGCTAATATGCAGCTTTACTCTTTCCGAGACACGGGTATCTTTGAAATGTTGAAAAGCAATGTGGATGATCTGTCTGTCATGCAGCACGCCGATCATAGTAGTTTAGATATTACGTCCATATACGCGAATCATTATGATCCGAATCTGAATCAGATAATAAACGCCAAAACGCCTGAGTTTTAAAAAGAAACATCCCCGCGAATAACGCGGGGATGTTTACTTTATTCTTCTTGACAATATTGCTTTGTTAGGTTTCAGAATTTCAACGTCTTTGAAGAAAAGAAAGTCTTTTGTGTTATTCGTTACTATAGCGTCACATTTCTTTTTTTGACTCAAAACAAACTGTATGTTATCCTCTATGTCTCTATTGTTAATAGAGATAGCTTTTGCAATATCGTCTTGTGTCAAGTCAATAACAGAAATTTTTTGAGTCATGTTTTTTATTAATTCTTCGACTTTCTCTTTGCTAAAAGCCTTTCTGTTTGGCCTTTTAGATTGCAATAGCGCAATGGTTTGTGCTATTGAAAGAGAAGAAGTGAAAAGAACCTCTTTTCTCCTGTTTTTGAAAAGGTAAGCCATAGATTCTACAACAGTATCTATCCCCGTGCAATAATTCACAAGCACATTTGAGTCAAGATATACTTTTATAACTTCTTTACCCATTAAAATACCAATTTTGAAAATTTCTTTTTCTCGGATGGAGTTATTAGTTCCAGATTGTCACGAATAAACGATGCAATTGCGATATCAAACAAATCCTTTTTCTTTACTCCTGTTTTTTTTAAAAGCAATTCAAACAATTCTTTCGTTTGTTTTTCTGCTATTTTAATATCCTCTTTGCTAGCTGCCATATCTTTTGATTTTATGTTTACCGCAAATATAATTATTTTTTTGATTTAGAAGGAGTCTTCATCTTTGAAGTTGCCTTTGATTCTTTAGCCTTTGTCTTTGGGAATGGGTAGGCCCTCAGAACACACTTCCCATTCATTAGCTTTCCTACTTCCTTGAAGAAGGAATCCAACTCCGGCTTAATCACGGATAATTCCTTTTTGCTTAGATAGAATCCAATAGCAGACTGTGACTCATAGACAGACGTTTGCTTCACCAAATAATGATCTTTGTATTTGTCATTGTAGAAGTAAGCGAAGTAAACTTCCGTCAGTCTAGCGAACAACTCTGTCGAGTTGCACCAATAGTCAGAATTGTCCGTTACCTTTTTCAGCTTCTGGAATGATTCTGTAGTCCTGACGTACAATAATATTTTGTTGATCATGTGTCTGTCATGCAGCACGCCGATCATAGTAGTTTAGATATTACGTCCATATACGCCAATCATTATGATCCGAATTTGAATCAAATCATAAACGACAAAACGCCTGAGTTTTGAGGTTTATTTCAATACAATTCAGAATGAGAACCCGTTCTAATCAAACTTAGGATCTGAAGATCTCCTTTGGGCTTTTTGTAAATGAGAACCCAATCAGGATTTATATGACAGTCTCTTGCTCCCTTGAAATCTCCTTTTAATGGATGATCTTTGTATTTAGCTGGTAATGGTATATCTTGCTGTAATAACTTGATTACTACATCCAACTCATCAATGTTTTTCCCTTGTGAAACAATTTTTTTTAGATCTTTTTTGAATTGACTTGAATAAACAATTTCCCTCATTTCATTACACTCTTTTTGTATTCTTCAAATGTTTTGCACCTTGTACCCTTACCTTCATCAATCTCTTTTATTGCTTTTAGTGTTTTGCTTTTGGGGGTTTCTGTTTCGATGGAAGATTTCTCTTCTTTCACTAACCCTAAATTCAATAAGCTTTGGATTAGATTTTTTACAGAGATGTTGCGAGCGTCGTAAGAAAGTGTTATAGTTGCCATATCTTTTTATTTTATGTTTTCGGCAAATTTAATCATTTTTTTTGATTTAGAAGGAGTTTCTGTTTATACGGAAAGTGCTTATTGGTTATAAAAAAATCTTTTAACTAAAGCATAACACAGAAATAGAATCAATATGATCATTGCTGACAGGCCAAATCCGGAAAGGAATTTATCATACCATGGCAGACCCTTTTCAATGTATTCTGTCCTGGTTGAATAAATCACTTCAGGAACCCTTACAGTGTCGGACCTGACGATTATAAAAGTATCCGGCTTTGTGGCAACGGAAAGACTGTATAGACCTTTGTCTGGATCCAACAGCGAAAGAGCAGCGTGCGATCGTACCGCGTCAACTTCTGCTATTGTACAACGTCCGTCATACATTGCCGCTGACTCTTTCGCTTTGCCCATGTCAAATGTCACTGTTGCGCTATCACTTGGCACAACCACAGTGTCTATTAGCGTTATTGCTATGGCCTTTTCAGTTTGTTCCATCAGCTCCGGGTGACGATCCAGCAGGCGTGACAAACGCTTCTGAGGGGTACACCCAACAATAACCAATAAAATAGTTATTATATATATATATGAGATGAAAATTTGAACATAATAACTGAAGATTTGAATTGTTCGTAAATGCTTAATGAATTACTTTTGCTATATCCTCAGAAAACCTGCTGAGGTAGGATTTATGTAAGACCTAACCCCGTTTAGGACGTAAAGACTTGGGGAATGACAACATGAGACAAGTTAGGCTTTAATCCGAAAACTTTTTCCATTATTTCTTTTTTACTTATTTTCTTCATTTCGCTTCTAACTTTTGAATTTTCGCCCTTAGTTCTTCATTTTCCTTACGCAATTTTTCGTAATCCTGCTGCATCCTTTCGATGCGGGATTCCATTTCCTTACGCAACGATTCCAATGCGAAGTTGTAGGCTTCGTAAGCGGCTTTGTCCGCTTCATTCTCTCTCTTTCGTTTCCCGTTGGCATATCCGAGCCATCCTGTAACGGCTGACGCTACAAATCCGATCAGTGATATTATTACTTCTGTGGTCATATTTTTAAATCTTTAACAGTTTTGTGACACTAATAGGAACTAGGCGCGTTTCCATCTGTTGGATATCTCCACTTACTGTATAATGATGCCTTTTCCACACATTCATTGCGACATATTGTTGACCATTAACGCTAATCATACCAGAGCAGAATAACGCCCAATATTCATCACTCTTCATTACTTGATTAATATTCGTATCCAATTTCTTAGATTTCTCACCATCCATAACATAACACTCTAAATGAGCGTCTTGTTGTGTTGATGTATTAACACCAATATACCAAGTAGGCAATAACAACTCTCTATCCAAGTCAATTTGTGACGCAGATGCAGCATAAAGATTATTCCCAAGAGCAATATGCAATTTAGTTGTAATATTGCCTTCCAAATCAATATACATAACACCTATTTGCCTATTAGTATGTGCGGAATCCCAAATTCTCGTATAAATTTTAATTGAGTTACCTCTACTTATTGCACTAATTTGGGAGTCATGTTTTTCGGATAAAATATCCCTCATAAATGAATAGTGTATACCATCATTAGATTTATACATTCTCATTGTTTGGCTTGATGAAGAATGAAATTTGTTGCAAATAAGTCTATATGGATAATTTGCATCATTTACCTTGACCACGCAATGTTCAATCAGACCTCCCTCATTAAATAATCTTGCCGTACCTTCTACTGGTGGAGTGATATTTGATGGGAAACCTCTATGCCATGTTGTGCCGTCAGTCGAATATGCGGACAAAATATGGTATGAGTTTTCATCCGATCCAGATGTTGGCATACCTAAATAGAAACAGTAGTGAACGCCATTAATAGTTATTAATTGTCCGCTATTAATAATCTTTGAATCATCACTATTACCATCAGTTGTGCCAAACATCCTAATGCTTTGAGAAGGTGTTCCAAAACTAACGGATAGATCAGGATATTTGCTTTCTATGCTTATATCACTAATTTCATTTCGCAATTCTTCTATGTCATCACTTACCTTTCTCGTTGTGCTTTCACCTTCTCTATAAACTTCAATAGAGGATGGGATTTGGTTGTAAGTTCCATTTGAAGATTTTGAATAGATCAAAAATTTCGCATCGTCACCGAAATTCAGTTCAACACTTTCTCCTTTTGAAACATAGGCTCTATCTGTATAACCTTCCGCTAAACTCATTGATGCTCGATTAGTTGGAGTGCCTATTTCCTTTACAATTGCATAGTAAGTTGCATATTCGGGATTTGCATTAATCTTTATTTTACTTGATTTTGATGGGATTGCTATGTAAAATAAAGACGCTACAGACCATTGATTCCATTTCGCACCCGGATCAATCCACCAACCGTCAAGCAATACACTATCAGTCATATTTAATTCTTCCCACGAAGATGAAGGAACTCCTGAACCTTTATACCCATCAAGGATTGTATTTGTAATGTCTAATTCTGACTTAACATTACTTGTCCCGTATGCGACATTTTCTGCTGAATTAATTACTAATTCAGATGCGTTCTTTAATTTGTTTAACTCTTCATTTAAATATCTTAATTCATCGTCCATCAAGAACACAGATTTATCTATCACTTCTTGAACTGTTTTAGCACCAGAACCTATCATTGAATCATCAAATGACACGTCTTCAGCTTTCATGACGCCACCGGTTTGGTCAAACTTAGTAGCCATTACAGGTATTCCTACAGAAGGGTCAGGCAAAACAAACCTAGTGTTTATATAATCATAATTACAGCCGCCAGATGGCATATTGTCACCGTATCTAGCGCCCATGTAATAGGACACGGAATCCCACTTAGAAGATACGTCCATATATACAATATAGTACCCCATATTGGGCCCCGTACCTGTTGCTATTTTACAACGGCAAATCTTTATTGCGTCTATGACACTAAATCCATCACGCTCATATTTGCTTTCAAAGAGGAAGTCGCAATATTCACCGCCTTTGCTTTCAGCGTAACCTAACATGATCGTAAAATTCGCCACAGCCAATATGTCATATTCTCTACGGAACAAAAGTCCGAATTGAACTTCACGCCCTGTGGCTCCGTTGCGTTCATAATATACACGGAACATTTCTACTTTTCCGTATTGATTCAGGTTATTAACTCGTCTTCCCTTTTGCGCGTCTAGCGAGTTATAAGCAGTTGTTTTAGTATTTTGATAGTCTTCCAAGAAGCCCTCTGGAAAATCACCGTCACCCACCAAATCAAATTTGCCTGTACGCTTGTTTATCTTATATTTCCCCATGTTAGTCTTCTCTATATTTGTAAGTATAGTTCTTTGCTTCACTCGCTTTGTGGCAATAGCCGTCAGTGCCATTGGCAAATTTTATGTCCGTGGTCACTTCTCCATTAGAGGTCACTTCAATAACCTTCTTGATTTGCCAAATGGGTTGCTCCAAAGCCGGGATGGTGGATTCAGGATTGTATCTTGATGGATCCAATCGCATAAGATATGATTCTCCTGTAGAGTCATTCTCGATCACTCGATCATATCCCATTGCGTCAATGTCAGATGCACTATTGTACTTCATGGATTTATAATTTTAATGTTTGTTTTCTGTTGTAACCGATTCGCTTATAAGATACGTGGACCCATTGAAAATCCTTCTCGTCAATCAATTGGTCGTACACGCCTGATTCTTTGATAAGATCAAATAGCTTTTTGTTTTCCTCACGGGATCCAGCCGAAATGTCGGCCGCCTGTCCTTTTGTGTGCTGTGATGAAGCAGCACCGCCAACAGCTTTGTTAAGTGCCGCACATCTGTAACCGGAAGAAATGATGATAGGTTTTCCGTATTTCTCCCGGATTGGATCCAAAACTTTCATTATCAAAGCGGACAGATTGTCTTTGATTTCCTGATCATAGACCGTGTTGTCTATCCCCTTTGATACAGCCGTTGAACTGTAGCACAATTCTTTGATTGAGAAATACTTTGGTTTATACATAGCGATCTCATCGTCTGTTACATTGGTTACGAAATAGTAGTATAGTATTAGCAGGACCGCCGCCAAAAGACTGACGCTGGCCACTGCTATTACTATTTTCTTTTGCTGTGAAGTCAGTTTCATTACTTCAATGATTTGAACTGATCTTCAGTCACGCTCTCAACGCCCAACACCAAATAGCAGGCGTTCTTCGTCTTCGTGCCGAAAATGCCATCTACCTTCAATGGCACGAGCTTCATTTCATCAGGAAGCTCCATTGCTGCCATTCTTCTGTTCAAATACTCCTGAAGTAATTTGACGTTATTTCCTAAGCTACCTTCTTGTAGCGGGAAGGATCCTTCTTCAGTGTTGTTTGCCGTTGTATTCTTTCGCTTATACATACGCCAAAGAATGAAGGCCACCAACGCCACGAATAGCACGGAAGCGGTGATGATGATTGCTGTTGTTTTTTGCTCTTTAGTCATGACTAAACACGTTTTAATTCTTCAGCGTACATCTTTCTATCATAATCCTCAACATACATCTGCCATGCGAAATATGATAAAAAAATAACCGCCAAACATATAATTGCTGTTTTTCCCATACTCATTTAGTTGTTAGATTTGCTTTTCATGATTTGTGGCGCGCCAAAAGAAATATGCCACCACTACTACAGTAATAGCAATTACTAGATATTGTCCTGTACTCATATTATTAGAATTGATAGTTAATTCCCTTAGATGCAATCACGCTATTAAGGTGCATGATTTCACTTCCCGATAAATCACCATACAACCATTCGGAAAGCGTCTCACCGTCTCTAACTCCGAATGTTCCGATAATTGACAATACGTCAGATCTTGTATTCGCCAAAGAAAATGCGTCATAAACAGCGTCAGTGTCTGTTCCCCAGCCATCCATAGCGTCATAAAGTTTCTGGCTTATAGTTGCCAATTGCACCCTTGTAAGCGTTAAATCATTGGTGTCTATCTCTTTATTCACTTTGTCAATTACTTCATTGGAGTTCTTGACGTCATCCAATTTGATAGACTTCTTGTAAATGATTACGCCAATGATAATCACCGCCAATACAGCGGCAATTATCAAGCCCAATTTTACCTTACTCATTACGCCAAAAGATCAGAGTTAGCAACGTCCTTCATTACTTCACCGCTAAGGTTAAAAATGTTTTGTGCGGTTGATCCGTTCTTTTTGTCAGTGGTGACGGATGAAGAATTTGAGGTAGAATTAGATGTAGTCTCCTTCTTCTTCCCATTCTTGTAAACCACATAGGCCACAATGGCAATAACCACCATTACGGCAATAATGATACCTATTTTTACGTTCTTGCTCATATTAACTTAAAGATTAATGGTTAAACATTCTTCAAAAGTTGATAACACAATACAGGCAAAGTCAAAGCAATTGCTAGTAATAGCACGCTAGACGGTTCAATCTCCACTTTGATGGATACTGTACCCAAATTAAATCCTTCGTTGGTCATGGTTAATCACATTTGAAGATCATAAACATAAAGATCATGATCATGATACCAAACAATAGCCAATTCGTAGCGGCGTTGGTGGTCATCCATGAATCAAAACTCTCTCGTTGCGCGATTGTCTTTGCGCTGATGGTCGGAATTACTTGCTCGTCCATTTCTTCTACCGGTACGACTTTTGTCACTTGCGCGTTACCGTCTGAATCATTCGCACACATCATTTCGATCACCTCAATTGAATAGTTGTTTTCCATATTCGATGATTTTAATTAAAATTTTCAATATCTGTAGCCCATTGAACTAATACGCTGTTATCCTTCGTGCCGTTTCTTAGGGCAATTCCGTATTCAGTGTATGTGTATTCCCTTGCAGCCTGTTCCAAAGCAAATACCATAGTCAATAGATTGATGGCGTTTTGATTCACCTTTCCTGAAGTCACATATTGCGTCTTCTCGTCACCACAGTGTTTAGGAGAATCATGAGTAATCTTAAAAGAGGTCACTTCTTGAACGTCTGTCGCGTTAATTGGAGAATAGGTAATCTCTGAAATTTTCAGACGGTTTCTCATGGCAGCTGACATGGTGTATAGCGTCTGTGGATCATGAGGATCACTTGTTGAATTAACGCGGGTGTATTGATTCACCGCTTTGTAGGTTCCATTGTTGTATAGGCTCATAAGGTACAATCTGGATTCAGGATCCAAGCTTGCAACAGTGGCGCATAATTCAGGATCAAAAGCGTTCACCCAATCTACATTGTATTTGCCCCTTGATCTCCAACTAAGATCATTGACGATAGCCGGATATAGGGTGTTCTTCATAAATGACTCCAATTTCGGCTTCAATTGCGTCTCCCAATTGAGTTTGCGAGACATCAGATAAGTATGAAACGCCGTTAGATCAGACGTGTTAGGACAATACTTTTTAAGTTCAGACCTTTCGAACAAATCGAATGGGCCTAAATCGTCTGTTCCAACATTAAGTTGAATGTAGGCTTCGTTCCATTCGTCTTCAGCTAACTTCTGTGCAATTTCTATTTCAGTCTCTGCCGACTTAATTGCAGCCTTCATTTCTGCTACTGTATCAAATTCAGGATCCAAGAAAGATTTGCTTTCGCCTGTCAATTCGATGTATTGATCATTAAGTCCGGACCATCTCAAATAGGTTTTGTACCACTCACGCAATTGTTCCAGACTCATTAGGCCTGGATCCTTACCCATTACCTCAATGTATGTGGTTCGGTTATTGTCATATTCGACTTTCTCACCTTCTGTCAGTGAGTTTCGATACTCAGACAAAGTGGAATAACCTTCCGCAATAGTTGTTTGTTGCAATGCGTTTTCGTAACTTCCTTCAGTTACCTCTTTAACGGTTCTGTCTCTGTATGCGTCTTCCTTTTCGGCCAAATATTCGTCATTCGCCCGCTTGATTTCCAAATCAGCGGACGCACCATCCAACTTTGTTTGTGTGGCTACCTTCCCCTTTCCGTATTGGTAGAGCAGGAAAAGCACCAAAACCACAGCCAAAGCAATGATGATCAATGTAACTGTCTTTTTATCCATTGTAAGATTCTATTAATTGTAAAGCTTCTGTGTTGCCATTCTCAGCGGCCACCTTCAGAACTGACCATAGGGCGTGTATCTTTCTCCGAACGTCATCCCTTGCAAGTAGATAAACGCTGTCAATATGGTTTCTGAGCGAATATGGTTCCTTCAGTGCCATTCGTCTCAAAGCGTAGTCATCCGCTTTTGTTTCAGAGATAGTCTGTAGAAGATAGTGGCCCATTTCGTGGTAGATAACAAACCTTTGGCAGAACTCAGGAAGCAAACTAAAGGCTTCCATATTCACCTCGATCACGCCCGTACTCATATTCGTCCGGGCGGGGTTTGAAGGATTCTCCGGGAATGTGGCTCTATATTCTATTTTCATCTTCTGCCGTAGATTGAAGAGAATACATTTCCCACACTACCTACCATGTTGGCGGCAGAATTGGCCCATGCAATACTTGGATCATATTCCGTGGATAGCTTCTTCTCTTCGTAAGATCTCCAGAAGAGATAACCCACCACCAAAGCAATGAGAAGAATAATGATCAGAAAAATCATTGTGTTTTTTTCCATGTCAGTGTATCTTTTTTATTTCATTTTTCTGTAATAGTGGCGAAGAAGGAAGAAGAGTCCAACCAATACGGCCAATATCACTATTACTTTTAAAATAGTTTTGTAGGATATGGTAGCACCGTCAGAACCAAAGGCCGTAATGTTTGCGCCATTAAACTTCCTTGATCCGTCCTGACTGCCCAATCCCAAATCGTTCAACCGGGAAGATGTGTCTTTCTCTCCAGATAAGATACCCTGATAAATGGCAGCGGATGAATAGGAGCCGTCAGCGTTCATATATATGGGGATACCTTCTTCTCTAAAAAGAGAAAGCAAACCAATCTGGTTTGCTTCCCTTTTCCCGCAAAGCTCACCAATGATAACGCTATTGTTAATCATGGCAGGTCTTCCGTTTTATTATTGAACTTGAAAACCGAATTGAGCAGCGTTAGCAACTGCTTCCTCAGCCTTCTTCATCAATCCCTTCTCACTGTCCAATGACGCACCGAATACCAAAGAGATCACTACTGAGCGACCCTTGCCAATGGTAGTCAATAAGATGTTGTTCGGACCGAGCAACCAATTGATGTCAGTGATCTCAACAACCTTAGTGTTTTGGTCAGCAGAGCGTTGGTATTGTGCTGCAATGCGCTTTTGATCAACCTTTCCTGTGAATGGGTTGATGTGACGGAATACGATAGGGAAGTCGAGCTGACTCTCGTTGTCTGCCTTGATCTTGATAGCACGCAAACGGGTAGGGTTCGCCTTCAAATACGATACCAAAGTGCTGATAGGCTCAGGAGTACCATTGCAAGTCAATGAGGTTGCTACAGTTCAGTTCCGTCTGCAATTGGGGTGCTTTCATCCAAGTATTCGTCTCCAACCGAGAAATTACCCGCAAACAAAGCCACCTTAATGTCATCTGAAGATGATTGGTTAGCAATGTTAATGGAGAAGATCTTGCCGCAACCATCCTCTTTCAAGAATGAGTTGGCAGCACCGAAGTCCAAGAGGTTATCACCTACACCAATGTAGTTTGATCCCTCAGCTTTTGTCTTTACGATGCGTTGAACATTGCTTCTGTTCATTCCGCCCATGATGTCTTGTCCTTTCATTTTGCTGAATTTTAATGAATGATTAATAATACGGTAGATTACGCTTCAGGAGCGGCTACTTCTTTTTTTGAACTCTTAAAGTTGTCACGCAAAGCGTACAACACAACGCCCACAGCCACGAGGGTAATAATTGATAAAATAACGGCTGTCTTAGTTTGATTCATTTTCGTAGAATTTTGTTGTTCGATTTTAAAACACCACGAATATAGAAAAGGCGTGTAACTCGTTGTCTTTCTTTGTCTTAATTAGCCATATATGGCGGATTTTGTCTATATGACAAAGTGATCATAAAGGAATTTTACAACTTTGGGAGTCAGCACATGACATTTCTTTTCATAGCCTATTGATGACAATTCACCCTCTATCTTTGTCATCCATCTATTTAGGGTGCGCACAGATACGCCAACCATCTGTGCGAACTCTGATTTAGTCATAGACTTATATTCTACATTCATAGCCATTACCACAATTTCAACCATTCGTAATAGTGTGGATCCTTCAAAGCCATTTGGTTTACCCTCGTTTGCGTCTCCACTATTCTTTGATAGTTTTCTCCTAGTTCCATCTTTCGATAGGCCACAGAGTCCAAAGTGCGGAACAATATGATATTAGAGACGTAGGAGTAGAAGACGGGGCGCACCTTCGTAAACCCGTGCGCCACTACAAAAATGTCTAGTTCCTGTTGTCTGTAACTGATCATAAGATCTTCTATCAGATTGTCTGTCTTTGCATCCTTCATGTATAGGCGTGCATCGTCAAATACGATAACGCCCTTACGGAAGTAACGAAGTCTAGCCAATGTGCCTATATCGTCTTTGGTCTGAGGGAAACAGCGTGTCTTCCGTATTCCTGAGAAGGTGAAGTCTTCCCGCTGCTTTAGTGTGACTTCTGGAACGTCACGCCATTCCTCTATATGGTTGGTGACTATCAACGCTTTCTTTTCGTTGCAACCGTCCAATATATTGCGCATGATCGTACTTTTACCCGTTCCATTGGTTCCTAATACCATGGTCATAAAAGGTTTGCGCCCTTCGTTATTCTGCTGTAGATCCGTCTGCATCCTCGATAGGGTTTTCAAGGTTCTTTAAACGCTCATTCAATTCCTCTTCGCGTCTCTTCAATTCATCCTCACGATCCTTCAATTCACGCTCTTTTAAAGCGGTCGGAATCTTTGTGGCGTAGATAGAGCAAACAACGCCTATTAGCATCCATCCGGGTGTGAGTTGGATTTGTTTGACTTGTAGATATTGCGAATAGGCTTGCACCAATTTATCGTATTGATCCTGTGTGGCCTGTAGTTTCTCAGGATCACACTTCACAAATAGCGCGATAAGGGATGGTAAAGCCAGATCCGTCATCATGGCTGCAAAGTCCGCTGACAAAGAAGCCAATTCAGGGGAGACGGTTATTTTCTCGTCTTGGTACGGGCCACCATCGTAGCCGCCACCATTGTAGCCACCTTCGCCAGAATATCCACCGCTGAAGTCTTCTTCGTTATATTCCGGGGTAGGTGGTATAATCTCGTCCAAACCTTCCGTCTCAGACTCAGCGTAAGACGCTTTCTCTTCGTTCATAGACTTTAGAAAGTCCGTAAGATTGCCGTTAGGCAATTCCGCTTTGTACTGCTCTTCTCCAAACATGATCAGAAAACTTTAAGATTAGCCGCTAGTGTTTCAAGTTTCTCTTTTAGGTCTTCGTCATCCATCATTCGCACAGCCTTTGTGTCTTTATCGAAAGTTGTAAGACAATAGCGCAATTTGTCTTCTTTTTTGTAGATGACAATTGCAGTCTGTGCTTCGCCCTCTTCTGTATCCACACCGTCAATGTATTTGATCAATGACTTTTCCGCTGAAGGGTAAAGTTGCGTCATGATCATATCTTTTAACTTCTGAGGGTTCCCCAAAAAATCCATCACCATTGATAGCGGGTTCCCCCCTTTGGAGTCACCGCCTTTGAATCTGTCAAATATTCCCATGTATTACTTCTTTTCCTTTTGTGTCAAAAACTGCTTCCAAACGCTAATCTTTAATCCTGTGGCTTCCTCTATCTGTTTGTCTTTCAAAGGCGGGTAGAACCAATCACAACGCTTTTCTACATTGTAGAGTAAAGCACTCTTAACAAAGATTTCATAGAAAGACACTTCACGGCCATATCTTTCTTGCAAATGTGTTTGCACTGCTTGCAAGAATTTACGTTCAATGTCATTTTCAATCCTAATAGATATAACCGTAGGATCGTTCTGAACGGCTGCAAAATTTTCCTTAACAGCGTCCAATTCCAAATCCTTAGAGGTAAGCTTTTGCCCGGCTTCATTCAGTTGGTTTTGCAGATTCTCAATAGTTTCTTTTGCCGCTTGGATTTCAGCGCTGAAATTCGCTTCGGAGGAAGTCTTTAACTCTTCAATCTCCTTCTTCAGTGATTGAATCTCCGTGGTCTGCTCTTCGCCCTTCTGCTTCAGGTAGTCAAATCCTTCTTGCAATTGCGGATATTTCAAAAAGTAAGTATCCATTACGTCCTTACATACGTCCGCACCGCTAGCACTGCCAAACTTTTCGATTAGTTGTTTTTTTCTTTCTAAGCCTATGCGCCATGAAATAGCGCCACAATCAGGCTTGTTTTGCTCTTCTGCCATGTTTCAATAATGATTAATAGTGTTTGCTTTCATTTCTTGCAAGCAAAGAAAAAGGAAATTTGTGACATATCAAAGGAAATTTGTGACATTCTTGCAATGAAAATAAGAAATTTGTGACATCTTTTTCCTTTTTTGTACCTGATGCACTATTGTCCTGTCTCTACCTACTATATATTTTTTTCGGAAAAAAAGTGTAAAAGTGTAATTGTGTATGATTGTACCCCTTTTGTATTGTGTTTCAGTTTGTTATGATACTTACACTTTTTGGGGATGACTTTTCAAAAAGTGTAATGGCTGTGAATGATGGTGTATGATTGACGCAAATATATATAAATCCATTACACTTTTTATTTTTACCTCAAAAAGTGTAATCATAAAAGTGTAATTGTGTAATTGTGTAATAATTCTTTGATTTTCAAAGTTTTCCGAAGTTCAAAACGTATCTCATTACACAATTACACTTTTTTTCAAGTTTTTAGGATAGAGGGGAAGGGAGAAAAAGAGGGAAAGAATGACCGCCCCAAGGCACAGCCGCCAAAATATGAAATTTGTGACATAAGTGTAATGAGGGTTAAAATTGCAAGCAAATGGGAAGGGCGTATAAAAACGCCCTTCTATAGGCCCTTTTATACGCCCTTTGTCTAAGATATGTCTAAGACAGCAAATTACGGGCAAATTATTTTTCCGCTTGTTCTGAAATAGCGGATTTTACCAATTCTGCCTTATCTTCAATGGTGTTTGGGTATATAAGATGTATGCAAACCTCCCTTTCTCCTTCAATTCTCATTATGTGTTCTTTGATCAATTGTTGATCCTTTACGTATCTTAGATAAAAAGAGTGAAAAAGATTGCTTCTAAATCGTTGCATAGACATTGATTCTTTCCGTTCCCTTTGTCTAGGTGGTTTGTTCCTGTCATCACAGTAGAAGTATAAAATGGTTTCTGGGTTGTCTCTGAGAAAACTTACCAAATAATTGCATATCTCACAAAAAGCCTTTGTGTCGGCCTTTCCCTTTTCTCCTAAGGTTCCTTCATTAGAAAGGGCAATGTCATACACTGTAACATTGCCCAACTTTGTAATATATTCGTCTGGAAAAACAGAATTGAAATCGTCTAACCGCAAAATAAAACGTGAACGATCTGTCTCAAAAGTCTTGTTTATTTTCATCTGGGTTCAACCGTCCAAATATGTTTTTTTGCGTAAGATTCTAACTCTCTCAATTTTTCTTGTTTCATTTCACTTAATCTGTCGAAAAATTTTTTTCCTTTTTCTGTTGTGATTTTCACAACTGTCACATTGTTCTCCATAAGCACACTCCTTTCCAATACATTAGCGACTTAGCGCGACAACTTTTCGTTAAACAATACGCACTTCTGTACTCATATCTTTCGCGAATGTAATAAAAAAATGTTACATCGTAAACGAAACTAAACGAAACTGGATGAAATTTGTTGAAAGAAAATGAAACTGTAATTATAAAAAAGTGAAATAGCCAATTCCTACTCAATATCTTCCCATGTTATCACAAAATAGGTCTTATCCTTTTCAGCTCCCCATTCTGGACGTCCTTTATCAATCCTTATTCGTGGATTCTTAAAAGAAATTCTTCTTGTCAAATCTTCTTTTTTAGGATACCCCAATGTGAACTCTATTTCCGAAAATTTTCTTTGCATACACCAAATTGGCTGTCCGAAATGTCTCTGATATGCCAAAGTCAATCTTGCGCACCAATAGGGCGTTGTTTCTCTGTATTCTTCTTTCTTTGTACCTTCCCTGATCATATCGAACCATCTTTTTTTGAGGGGGAGAGTCAATTTGTTGTTTCCTGTTTCCATCATAAGCTATCAACCAATATTTTAGTCTTACTATATAGCGTCTGTATTCCTTCGTCTTTCACTCCAGAAATGTCTATGCGCTGCCAATTTCGTTTGATCCGTTTTAGGGTAGATCCTAGCTCCTTCCTCTGACTGCTATTGATGAATATTTCAGCCAGCCGATATACCCGCCAAATCCTTTTGCGTAGATCATAAGTTCTTCTCATTTCCTTTTGCCTTTGGATTTCTGCCCCTATGGCATACATATCCGGCATAACCTGATTATATCCAAAATATTCAGTTCTTCCACCGTGGCCGCAAGTTGTGATCTTAATTGGATCCTGTTTGTCTTTTATCCTATATCCACTCATGGCCCATTGGCGTTTTGTCATTATTATTTCCATTGGTCATCATTATGTTTTATATTTATGTTTGGCGTCATTCTGTTTAATTCTCTAATTGTGTCTTTGATTCCCTTTTGATACATTGCCATAAGGTTACTATTGGTGTCCGCTAAACATTTTTGAATAGGCATAAAAATAGGCTGAATCTTCCTTGCGGAAGTTCAGCCTTTTCGTTTATTTTGTTTTCACCACAAAAACCCATAAACGATGAGCAAAAGTACACATTTTATCGGACAGC
>JAZRZA010000007.1:0-75242 GCA_045601045.1 Paludibacteraceae bacterium | reverse complement strand
ATGTCAAAGGAGAAACACTGACGAGCGGTGCTTCGGCACTGCTGTGTGCAAATGTATAGATTTTCCTTGGAAAAATCGCATAATACCCAAGGTATGCAAAAATAAAAGAAGAAAATTTTTGTTTCAAATGAAAGAACCGTGATGTACGACGCTTAAATTCGCCTTTAAATTTTGTTACTATCAAAGGAATTTGCTATATTTGTTCGCTATATCACGGCGAAATTTCGGTTGGTGGTATATTGTTAAGAAGAAATAAATTCAATTATAATATGAGCGAAGAAAATACCTCTTATTCCGCGAAAAACATCCAGGTCTTGGAGGGTTTGGAGGCGGTTAGAAAGCGTCCAGCCATGTATATTGGCGATATCAGCGAACGTGGTTTGCACCACTTGGTGTATGAGGTCGTTGATAACTCCATTGATGAGGCGTTGGCCGGGTATTGTAAAAATATTTTGGTGGATATCTGGGAAGATAACTCTATCTCCGTGGAGGATGATGGACGTGGTATCCCGGTAGATTTCCACGAGAAAGAGAAAAAATCAGCGTTGGAGGTTGTTATGACCGTGTTGCACGCCGGTGGTAAATTCGACAAGGGAACCTACAAGGTTTCTGGTGGTTTGCACGGTGTGGGTGTCTCTTGTGTGAATGCGCTTTCCACAAAGTTGGTGGCAGAGGTTTGCCGCGGCGGAAAACGTTACATTCAGGAGTATGCTTGCGGTAAGCCTTTGTATGCTGTGAAAGAGGTGGGCACCGCTGATAAGACCGGTACCAAGGTGACCTTCCATCCGGATGGTTCCATCTTCACGGAGACTGTTTACAAATACGATATTCTTGCCAACCGCTTGCGTGATTTGGCCTATTTGAACGCTGGAATCAGCATCACATTGACCGACCACCGCGAGGAGGTTGAGGAGGGCAAGTTCCGGACCGACACTTTCCATTCGGAGAGAGGTTTGGGCGAGTTTGTCGAGTATTTGGATAGTACCCGCGAGCACTTGATCCCTGATGTGATCCACATCAATACCGACAAGTATGGTACGCCAGTTGAGGTCGCTATGACCTACAACACCTCTTATAACGAGAACATTCACTCCTACGTGAACAACATCAACACCATCGAGGGTGGTACCCACGTGACTGGTTTCCGTATGGCGTTGACCAGAACGTTGAAGAAATACGCTGAGGATTCCAAGATGTTGGAGAAGGCGAAAGTGGATATCAATGGAGATGACTTCCGTGAGGGTCTTACCGCTGTTATTTCCGTAAAGGTAGCGGAGCCTCAATTCGAGGGACAAACCAAGACCAAGTTGGGTAACGATGAGGTGTCTGGTATTGTTCAGCAAGCTGTTGGTGAAGCGCTTTCCAACTATTTGGAGGAGCACCCAAAGGAGGCCCGTGCGATTGTGGACAAGGTAATCTTGGCTGCTCGCGCTCGTATTGCGGCTCGTAAGGCGCGCGACCTCGTGCAAAGAAAGTCTCCAATGGGTGGCGCGGGTTTGCCTGGTAAGTTGGCGGACTGCTCCGATAAAGATCCTGAGAATTGCGAGTTGTTCCTTGTCGAGGGAGATTCCGCAGGTGGTACCGCTAAGCAAGGACGTAACCGTATGACGCAAGCTATTTTGCCTTTGAGAGGTAAAATCTTGAATGTGGAGAAGGCGATGCCTCATAAGGTTTTGGAGAGTGAGGAGATTAAGAATATCTACACCGCGTTGGGTGTCACCATTGGTACGGCTGACGATGCCAAGGCGTTGAATACAGAGAAGTTGCGTTATCACAAGGTAATCATCATGACCGATGCCGATGTCGATGGTAGCCACATCGACACCCTTATCTTGACCTTCTTCTTCCGTCACATGCGTGAGTTGATCGAGAAGGGATATGTTTACATCGCCGCACCTCCATTGTACCTTTGCAAGAAGGGTAATGTGGAGAGATATTGTTGGACAGAGCAACAAAGACAAGCGTTCATTGATGAGTTCGCAAGCGGTAACGAGAACTCCGTGAATATCCAACGATACAAAGGTTTGGGAGAGATGAGCGCGGAGCAATTGTGGTCTACAACCATGGATCCGGATAGACGTACCCTTCACCAAGTTGTCATCGAGAATGGAGCGCAAGCGGATTACACCTTCTCAATGTTGATGGGTGATGACGTTGCGCCTCGTCGCGAATTTATCGAGGAGAACGCTACATACGCTACAATCGACGCATAATTGCATTGCTGAAATGAAGCAAGAGATTGAAGATATCATCAAACAGGAGGCCAATGCGGTCTTGAATATCCCTATCACGCAGGACTACGAGAAGGCTGTAAGGCTGATCGTGGAGCAGGTGCATGAGAAAAAGGGAAAGTTGGTGACGAGCGGAATGGGCAAAGCTGGACAGATCGCGCTCAACATTGCCACGACATTCAGTTCGACGGGTACACCTGCTGTTTTCCTCCATCCGAGTGAGGCACAGCATGGCGATCTCGGCTTGTTGCAGGAGAATGATATAATGTTGCTGATTTCCAACTCGGGAAAGACACGCGAGATTTTGGAGTTGATTCCTTTGGCTCGCGGTTTGAGACCGGATGTTAAGTTCATTGTTATCACAGGAAACGGTGAGAGCCAGTTGGCGAAGGATGCGGATGCGTTGCTTTGCACCGGTAATCCGAAAGAGGTTTGTTCGTTGGGCTTGACCCCTACGACTTCCACGACAACGATGACGGTGATAGGTGACATCTTGGTGGTCAGTACCATGAAGGCGATTGCGTTTACCAACCAGGAATATGCAAAAAGGCACCATGGTGGATACCTTGGAGAGAAGTCGCGGGAGCAAAGCGTTCGTTGAGTGTAATATACTGATAGACAGATTTTTGATAAAAAGTGACCGAAAAAGTTGTAATATCCAAAATTTCGCGTTACTTTTGCACCGCATTTGAAACGAAAGAATCAAAGCAAAGGAGGCTGGCCTCTTCGTCTATCGGTTAGGACGAGAGATTTTCATTCTCTAAAGAGGGGTTCGACTCCCCTAGAGGCTACTAAATAAACAATAAAGACATATTAAAAAAATGGCAAATCACAAATCATCAATCAAGAGAGTCAGACAAGCTGAGGCAAAGAGATTGCAAAATAGATACTATGCAAAGACAGCTCGTAACGCCGTTCGTGACTTGAGAGCATCTAAGGACAAGGACGAGGCAGTAAAGAGACTTCCAGAGGTATCTTCAATGTTGGATAAGTTGGTTAAGACTAACGTAATTCACAAGAATAAGGCGTCTAACTTGAAATCTAAGTTGGCTAAGATGATCAGCAAGATGTAATCTGTGTCACTCAGTTGTAACTTATAGATTGAAGCTCATCTTTATAGATGGGCTTCTTTTTTCTTAATTATGGATGTAGATAACCTATCCCCTAACTCCCTTTCGCTGAAGGATTTCCTTGTTCAAGTCAAGGAGGTCTTGGCTGATACTTTCGATGCGGTCTATTGGGTGCGCGCCGAAATCAGTGAGCTGCGGGAGAACGCGAATGGTCATTGCTATCTGAATTTGGTTGATAAGGGTACCTCCGGTCGTCTCATTGAAGCGAAGGTGAGCGCTGTCATTTGGCAGAGTACCTATAAATTGATGAAATCCTACTTCTACTCCGCGACTGGAGAGATGCTCTCTTCGGGCATGAAGGTCTTGGTGGCGGTCTCTCTTACCTTCCACGAACAATATGGCATGCAATTGACGATTCGCGATATCGATCCCTCTTTCACATTGGGTGATATGGCACGGAAGCGGCAGGAGACGATTGCTCAATTGAAGGAGGATGGTGTCTGGGATATGAATAGGGAGGTGGAGTTCCCTCTTCCGGCAAGACGTATTGCGGTGATATCCTCCGGAACCGCTGCTGGTTATGGTGATTTTTGTGACCAGTTGATGGCGGACGGAAACCGTTTCGGCTTTGTGCCTACGCTCTTTTCTGCCGTGATGCAGGGTGATCGCACGTCATCAAGTGTGATCGCCGCCATGGATGCTATCTATCAGAAGATGGAGGATTATGATGTGGTGGTGATTATTCGTGGCGGAGGCGCGACGACAGATATGGTGGCCTTCGACGATTACGCCTTGGCTAGCAATGTGGCGAATTTCCCGCTACCGGTGATCACGGGTATCGGTCACGACCGAGATGAGTCGGTGGTCGATATGGTGGCGGCTGTCCGTTGCAAGACACCTACCGCTGCGGCCGCTTTTTTGGTGGAGGAGATGATGAATCTGGAGGCTGAATGGGTGGAGATGAAACACGCCTTGACGCAGGTGATAAACCGTGTCATACAGGAGGAGACCCGCTCGTTGGAGTATCTCTCCCACGCATTGTCTAGTAGTTTTAGGCTGACACTCCAGTCTGCTTTGCAGGCGACAGAGATCTTGGAAGATCATCTTGCCACTGCTTTACGAGGTTGCCTAAGGAATGAGGCTCATCGTTTGGAATTGATGGAGAAATCATTAACTTTGATATCTCCGGAAACAATTTTGAAGAAGGGTTACTCTTTGACGATGTGTAATGGGAAGGTAGTGAGTCAAGTCTCCGATCTTCACAGGGGAGAAAAACTAGTGACTTACCTATCGGATGGTAAGGTGGAAAGTGTAATAGAAAAAACAGAGAAATATGAAGAAGGAGATGAGCTATAAGGCTGCTATGGCTGAATTGAAGGAGATATTGGACCAATTGGAGAATGGTGAGCCTGATATGGATAACTTGACCCAACAGGCTAAGCGAGCGAAGGAATTGCTTAAAATTTGCAAGGATAAACTTTACCAAACGTCAGAAGAGGTGGAGAAGTTCTTGGATTAAATTTTGAAAATACTTACTGTAACATAAACTTACGATTGCATAATACTATTACGGATTTATGACGAGTGAAATTATTTTGATCAGCATATATGGCGAGGATCGTCCAGGTGTGACGGCCTCCGTGACGGAGATTTTGGGCAGATATGGCACCACCATTTTGGATGCCGGACAGGCCGATATCCACCACACCCTCTCTTTGGGATTCTTGGTGAAGATAGACGATTCCAACGTTTCTGGAAATATCATGAAGGAGATCCTTTTCAAATGTTCCGAATTGGGTGTTCAAGTGCGATTCTCCCCAGTCTCTTCCGAGGAGTACATGCAGTGGGCCGATAAGCAAGGCAGACACCGCTTTGTGGTGACGATGTTGGGTCATGTGATCACGGCTCGTCAAATGGCCTTGGTCTCTAAGGCGGTGGCGGAGCAGCATCTAAATATAGACTCCATCAAGCGTCTCTCCGGTCGTCCCTCTTTGGATATGAAGGATTTGGACGATGTGCGTTCCTGTATCGAGTTCTCCGTTCGTGGCGAATTGATAGACAAGAGTGCCTTGTCGAAACGTTTTATGGAAATTTCCGCGCAGGAACACGTTGATATATCTTTCCAAAATGATGACCTCTACCGCAGAAACCGTCGTCTGATCTGCTTTGATATGGATTCCACCTTGATCAAGACTGAGGTGATTGACGAGCTGGCGGATCGTGCGGGCGTAGGTGAGCAGGTGCGTGCCATTACGGAGTCTGCCATGCGTGGCGAGATTGATTTCAGCGAGAGTTTCCGTCGCCGTGTGGCCTTGTTGAAGGGATTGGATGAGTCGGTGATGCGTGACATTGCGGAGAACCTTCCGATTATGGAGGGTGCCGACCGCCTGATGACGGTACTGAAGCGTTGCGGATACAAGATTGCGATCCTCTCCGGAGGATTCACCTATTTTGGACGCTATTTGCAGCAACGTTTTGGTGTGGACTATGTCTATGCCAACCAGTTGGAGATTGTGGACGGAAAACTCACGGGAAACTATGTGGGAGACATT
Organism: Paludibacteraceae bacterium; assembly: GCA_045601045.1. GTDB lineage: Bacteria > Bacteroidota > Bacteroidia > Bacteroidales > Paludibacteraceae > UBA1181. Next base: position 69,389 of record JAZRZA010000007.1, on the reverse strand, counting down.
GTGGATGGAAAGCGTAAGGCGGAGTTGTTGAATCTGATTGCCCAAGTGGAGAAGATTGAATTGGAGCAGGTGATTGCTGTGGGAGATGGCGCGAACGACCTTCCGATGCTCAACCTTGCCGGCTTAGGTATCGCCTTCCATGCGAAGCCAAAGGTGAAGGAGAATGCGCGGCAAGCTATTTCCACCATCGGATTGGACGGAATCCTCTACTTCCTTGGATTCAGGGATTCGCACATTGAGGCGATGTAGTATTTCTAGGATATATGATGTGGATGCCTCTGTGAGGCATCCTTTTTTGCTTTTAATGAATAGTTAGTGGAACCGTATTGAATAGCGGTTCTACTTTTTTAAATCTCCTGTAAATCTTCTTTTGCGTACAAGATTGAATATCAATCCGAAAAGGCCTAAAATGAGGAGTGGCAACACCACGTTGGTCACCTGCCAGAAGGTACGTTGTCCAATAATGGCAGGTTTGTTCAAAAGGCGGAGTTTGATTTCACGGGAACGGAGAGACATCCATCCGTCGTCATCCGTAAGGTAGTTGACCGCGTTCAGAAGGAACTCCTTGTTGCTGAATTGTTGGTTCATATATCGGTCGTAGCCGAGCGGTAGGATATTCATATTTTCGCCTTTTCCTTGCACGTCGTTGCGTATCACATCGCCATCGGCTATGACTACCATCTTAGTGGGTTTACTCTCTGTAATGGTCTTTTCTGTGCTTCTGATGCCCTCTGGCACCATTCTATTTTTGAAGGCTGAAGGGAAAACTCCCTCCAATACGGAGCCGACCATAAGGTTGTGTCTATTGAAGTAATAGCCGTTCTTTTCCACATTGACCACCTCCATGCTGACGATGGATGGCACATTTTGAACGTGTGTACCTGTAGAGGTTACCAACAAAGGCGTCTTTTTGACATCCATTTCGTTGTTTACGAAATCGATGGAACTGACAAACTCCGTCTTCACAGGAGCCAAATTCTTTGAGATGGGATGAACTGGTACGGCCAGCGCCAATGGAGAGTAATACCATGGCATAGGCTCATATTTAGGTTGGTCTCCCATACGGGCTGTGTTTACTGGAATCAGCAAACATTGCACGTCTTGTACCAAGTCGGCGTTGATGCGCACACCATAGTTGAAGAGTTGGTCGCCCAAGTTCACATTGTTCTCGATACCCACGGTTTGTGAAGCGGTGGAGAGACTGTCCAATGAGATGCGCGCGCCATCTAATAGCCAAAGCACTTTTCCGCCCTTCATGATATATTGGTCGAGGGCGTATTTGTCCTTCTCGGAGAATTTCTCGGTAGGACCCGCCACGATGATGGCTTTGTAGTTGTCAAGGATGGCGGGATCGTCTGTGATGGATCCGCGGTCCACTTGGTAGTACCGGCTCAGCTCTTGGGACATGTCATAAACCAAAGGTTGCACCCATTCGCCGTGGCCCTCCAGAAAAGCGACTTTGGGTACTTCCGTGGTCGTCATTAGACGGATGGCGTCTGTGATTTCGTATTCCAAAGTCTCTATGGAGGTGTTGAGGTTTTCCTCGCCAGATTTGTCTGGCACATTCTTCAGGAGATTGACAGGTCTGGTTTTGCCGTTGTAACTGATCTCCATCCAAGGGAATACAACCTTTTGCATCTTTTGACCCTCTTGGTCTCTGTCGTGTACCAAAATGCCTCGCATGCCTCGCTTCTCCAATTCCTCGTACTTTTTGTCTCTATCCTCGTTGGTGGCGCCAGCGGATGGATTCTCAAAGGTGTATCGAACGTTGCCCCCCGCATAAGCGCTGAATTCGTCCAACATCTCCTTGGTCGCCTTTCGTAGGCGAAGGAATCCTGCGTTCAGATCTCCGTCCAAATAGACGGTGACGTTTAGTTCTTTCTCCATGGAACCCAATAATTTCTTGGTGTTATCCGATAGAGAATATCTTTTCTCTGATGTCAAGTCTATGCGGAAGAAGTAGCGTTCCGATAGGAAATAGACGGCTATGACCGCTATGGCGAATAGGATGATATGGAGACTCTTCTTTATTATTTCCATTCCAATGTACTGATCAAATTAATAATATCCTCCTTGATATATTCCACCACTGGCGCGATGGAATCCTTGTTGGGATTGGCGTTGAAATAGAGCGCTCCGCGGAGGAAGTGATGAGTGCTGTCCGACATGGCGAATTGAATGTTGGAAGCTGTGTTGCCCTTCAACTCGTAGAACATACCGTAAACCTTGTGCTCGTCGTTGTAGTAGAAGGAGGAATTAATACCCTCAGCCTTGGAGACGTGTGGTTGGTAGACCAGTTTGTATGCCTCCTCGGATAGTTGATCGAAATTGTTCTCCACTTTACGATAGGTTCCGTATATGCGCGCGTTGCACTTGGGATAGATGACATCGACCCAAACGGAGTCCGCGTCGGTGGCGCTCGTTTTCACGGTGGAAACATTCTCCGCATATTCGAAACTGCAAGGGAATCCCTCTTTGTGGAACGTTTTGTATTCCTTCTCCGGCAGGTCTATGCGGAAGTATCCTTTGGGTTTAGGCATGTATTCAGTACAAGCGCTGAACATCGTGCCCATTAGGAGCATCCACATGATGTAAATCACTCTTTTCATTGTTCGTTTTTTTCGTTGTTGATCACGAATTTTATCTCTTTTATTCTTCTCTTATCCGCAGACAGAATCTCGAAGTGGTAATTCTCCAAATCGAATGTTTCGCCTGGGGTAGGGATATATCCTTTGGATTCAAGAATCAACCCAGCTAAGGTGTCCGCATCTCCGGACACTTTCTCGAATGCCTCTCTCTCCACATCCAAAAGGTGGTAGAATTCGGAGAGTAATAGTTTGCCATCCAAGATGTAGGTGTTGGGATCGATAGGGGTGATCTGTTTCTCCTCTTCATCGTGTTCGTCGCAGATATCGCCCACGATCACTTCGATGATATCCTCCATGGTCACGATGCCGGATGTGCCGCCGAATTCATCAACGACCACCGCCATGTGGATGTGTTTCTGTTGAAACTCCTTCAAAAGGTCGTCGATCTTTTTGTTTTCAGGCACGAAATAGGCTTCGCGGATATGCTCTTGCCATTTGAAATCCTTTTCTTGGTCCATGTATTGGAGAAAATCCTTGATATAGAGGATTCCCTTCACATAGTCAATGGAGTCTTCGTAGACGGGTAGTCGGGAGTATTCCGACTCACGGATGATCTTCAATACTGTCTCAAAATCGCTATTGTAGTCCACATCTACGATGTCCACACGCGGTTGCATGATCTCATCCACGCTGATCTTCCCAAAATTCATGACGCCGAGAAGAATCTCCTTCTCATCCAAGGTCTCCGCGCCGGAAAGATTCAGGTTGTCGGAGATATCCTCGATGGCGGCGCTGTGTTGTGTGCGTGATTCCAATCTGCGCTCCACGACGCCAGTCTTCATCATCAGCATTTTGGTGAAGGGGGCGAATATTATACCCAACCAGTGCATCAAATTGGCGCTTTCGCATAGATGTTTTTGGCTGTTTTTGTCAGCCATCTTTTTAGGAATATATTCCGCGAAGATGGAGAGCAACATACCAATGACGATGAATGATATGATCCATTTGGCCCAAATAGGCAGGATGGTTAGCGCGAAGAAATGCCAAAGGAGCAGTGATGTGGTCATCAATGCGCTGACGATTAATGCGTAACGAGTTGATATGATGCCTCCTAGTGTTTGAAGAGGGTCTTCTGACAAGGTTTTGAGACGGTCGAATTTTTTCTCGTTGGAAATTTTGATTTCTGCCATCTCGCTGCTGTTCAATGAGAAGAACTCAGATTCGAAGAAGGCTGTGAAGGAGAGTAGCACATAGGATACAAGTGCGACCAAAATAGCCAATGCTATTGTTACATTGCCCCAAAATGATGGGGTGTTGATCATTTCCCAAAGGGAAGATTGAAGTGGTATGTCCAAATCTTTACAATTTCGTTAAACATATAGAGCCGGAGCTTTTCCGACTCTGCAAATATACAAATTTATTTAATGCGTCTATTCAACATATTGTTGGCCTTTTCGGGCTTTGACTTACCGATTCGCTTGCCGCTCGATTTTTTCTTGGCGTTGGTGTTGAATCTGAATGGATTCTTGGGGTTTCCCCCCACCTCTTTCCTTCCTCCTCTGCCTCTTGCCATATCAATACATCTTATAGGTGGTTTTTAATACGCGGAACTCGGTACGACGGTTGATGGAATCCGCGATATCCTTCTGCTCGTCGGTGAGGGTATCAATGTATTCCTCGTCCAAAGGTGTCTCCTCTTTAAGGAAAGGATAGGCTTTCTTGAGTTTCTTGTCCACTACGACGGGTTGTGTCTTACCATAACCCTTGGCGGTCAAACGCTCTGCCTCAATACCTCCTTTGACAAGGTAATCAACAACGGATTGCGCGCGCTTTCCAGACAATTGCAAGTTGCCGTCAGCCGAACCTACGCGGTCGGTGTGGGCGCCGATCTCAATGGTGATGTTGGGGTTGTCGTTGAGGATTTTCACCAACTTATCCAATGCGGAAGAGGATTCAGGCGTTAAAGTCGCCTTGCCGAATTCGAAAAAGATGTTGTCCAATCCGACTGGTTTGCTCAATGACGCGAGGGTGAAGTTGATCGGGAATGTTTTGGAATCCTCCAAATCTACTGTGACCGCGTCCTCTTTCTGGTTGAGGTAGCCTCGGCAATTGCCCAATAGAACATATCTCACCCCTTTGTTGAGGGATATCTTAAATGTTCCGTCGTTCTTGGATTGTACTTTCGTATTGGTTCCGTCGTCGCCAACGATGCGGACGGTAGCGCCTCCGATAGGTTCACCGGACATTTCCGTCACCTTTCCGTCGATGAGGAATTCCACTTCCGGTAATTCGAAAGAGTAGATCTTATCGTAACCCTTCTTTTCTCCTCTGTTGGAAGAGAAGAGGCCTTTTTCTTTTCCTTGTATGAAACTGATGCCGAAGTCATCTCCGTTGGAGTTGATCGGCGACATCATGTTGGTGACGCTCCAGTTGCCCTCCTCAATCTCGTTGGCGTAGTAGATATCCAATCCTCCGAATCCAGGATGGCCGGTGGAGGAGAAGTAGAGGCTCCCGTTTTCACGTATGTAAGGGAACATCTCGTCGCCTGGTGTGTTGATGGAAGGTCCTAAGTTGACCGGTGCTCCATAGGAGTTACCATTCTTTTCGCATCGCCAGATATCTTTGCCGCCGAATCCACCCTCCATATCGGAGATGAAATAGAGATACTTGCCGTCTGGTGAAACGGTTGGGTGCGCGAAGGTGATGGAACTATCTTTGGAGAGTTCCACCTCAATGACCTTGCCCCACTTACCGCCGGAACGGGTAACGGAGCAAATTTGCGCGCCGCGGTTTTCTCCCTTCTGTGTCACGCATCGGGTGAAGTACATGGTTTTTCCGTCTGAGGAGAAAGAGGGGGATCCTTCATCCATTTCCGTGTTGATATCTCCCTCAACAGGCTCTATGTTGTCCCATTGGCCCAATGAGTTACGCTTCGCCATGAAGATATCATTGTTTCGAAGGCCTGTGATTTTACTGTTGTTGTTGCCGGTCTCCTTATTCTCTCTGGATGAGTTGAAGTAGACAATGTCTCCATCTCCGCCAGGAAAGGAAGGCGAGAATTCCGCGCGTTTGGAGGCGAAGAACTCCTCTTTGCGTACGATGTAACGGGTTGGATTCTTCATCCAATCAGCAACCTCCTCTACGGATTTCTTGCCGTTGATGGCCCGGATGTCATCTGGGTGGGATGCCAAGTAGATGTCATACATTGTATTGGCGTCCTTCAATTTCATATTCTTTCTTAATGCGTCTGCAAAGTAGAGATATACGATGGAATCCTTGTAGTTGTAACGTACGGCGTTGGCGAAGGCCCGTTCCGAACGGTCGTTGATATTGGTGAGACGATAACAATCACCCAACTTGAATGCGGAGTAGGATTTAAGTTGTCTATCCTTTGTTTTCACCTTAGGATAAACTTTGTTGTAAATGGTGGCCGCATTGTAGTATTCTCCGATCTCGTATTTTTTGTCCGCCTTTTTCAGTTGTCTCTTTACAGAGCATCCGCAAAGAGATGATAAGGCGAATATGCCAATAAGGAGTGGTATTAATCTACGGTATTTTGTTAATCGAATCATATTCTTTATCTGTTTATTACTCAAACGAGGAAATCCTTGCTTTATTTTTCAAGACTTTATTTTCAAGGCTTTATTTTTCAAGTGAATTCCAACCTTGCGCTTTGAGTGTGATTTCTTGTCCGTCGCGTGTGATGAGACAAGTGCCTAATGATGCGTCGGTGGTGTGTCCGATCACTTTGATGCCTGGCAAGTTCTGGAAAATATCGTTCATCTCCAATGGCACTGTGAAGAGCAATTCGTAATCTTCCCCACCATTCAATGCCACCGTGGTGACATTCATGTTGAACTCCTCCGCCATAACGGCTGTTTGGTAGTCTATTGGAATTCTGTCTTCGTAAATGCGGCAACCTACACCACTCTGGGTGCAGATGTGGAGCAACTCGGATGATAGGCCATCGGAGATGTCCATCATGGCGGTAGGGACCACTTTGATGCGTTCCAAAGACTCAATGATGTCTTTTCGTGCCTCTGGCTTCAATTGTCGCTCAATGATATACTCTTTCCCAGCGAAATCAGGTTGCACGCTCTCATCGCCGGAGAAGATCTTCTTCTCTCGCTCCAATAGCAACAACCCCATATAGGCCGCGCCCAAATCGCCCGACACGCAAATCAGGTCGTTGGCTTTGGCGGTATTTCTGCAAACCACCTTATTCTTTTCTCCCTCGCCAATACAGGTGATGCTGATGGTGAGGCCCGTCATGGAGGCGGAGGTGTCACCACCCACCAAATCCACGCCGTAGCGGTCGCAAGCCAACTGGATGCCCGCATATAACTCTTCCATATCCTCTACGGAGAATCTTTTGGAAACGCCCAACGAGACGGTGATTTGTTTTGGCTTCCCGTTCATGGCGCAGATGTCTGATATATTTACAACGGCAGACTTGTATCCGAGGTGCTTCAACGGGCAATAGGTGAGATCGAAATGGACACCTTCCAACAAAAGGTCGGTGGTGACCAAAACTTGTTTGCTCTTGTAATCCAAGATAGCGGCATCGTCGCCAATACCTTTGATGGATGATTTGTTTTTAAGTTCAAATGATTGGGTGAGGTGCTTGATTAGACCAAATTCGCCCAAGGTGGATATTTCCGTTCTACTCATTGTGATGCATTATTATTATATACCAAAATGTAGAGGCACGACAACTCGAACCTCTACAATTGTATGGATTTCAAATGTTTACTATTACTCAATAAAGAGTGTTTTGCCGACAGGGTATTTCACTTTATAGGTGAAATCGAATGTCTTGGTCTCGTTGGGTTGAAGCGTTGCCTTCCAAGTGATGATACCAGTGTTCTTATCGACCGATGCACCTTGGCTTTGGAGCAACTCTACCTCGATATCCTCATCGTTGGAGATGGGATATTGGTCCTTGACGGCCACCTCAACAGGAACGTTCTTGGTGTTGTTCAATGTGATTCGCCAAGAGCGTATCGCCTTGTTGCTTGAAATCATCACTTGTCTTGACGAACTGGATTGGATAATCTCCCTGTTGACGTTGATTCCTTTGTCCGCGCCGACGGATAGTTCCACATAATCTTTCGTCGCATCGGTGGTCAGGTAACTTTGTCCCTTGAATTCATTATTCCAGAAGATGTAAACTGGACCATCCAACAAATTGTATTTAGACCACTCTGGGATGAAGGCGGAGATGTAAGCCTTCTTCTCCAACTTAGGCAAAACCACATATTCGTAGTTGGCCTCGATCTTCAAATCCTTCATGCGGATGATGGTTGGAATGTTGTTGGAAGGAATGGTGTACTTGTTTGGAACCGTAACGGTGAAAGGTGCTAAATTCACCCAACCTGGCACGATCTCTTCCGCCTCCATCTCTCCTTCGGAAAGAAGGGTAGGCTTGATGTTTTTGTGCGATAGTGAGTTGCCGGATTCAAATGTGGAGGTTGAGTTGTTGCCCAACATGATCTGAGACAAGGTTGTGCTGGTCTCTGTCTGACGAGTCTCCTCGTCTTGAGAAACGGCCTCCTTGAATTCAGTTTGTTTCTTCTCGAAATTCTCCGCCATGTTGATGTTGATGACACCTTCGGTCTTGTCGTTCACATTGATGGTTTGTGTCATATAACCTAGGTGGGAGAATTCAATCTCGCATCTCTCTGGAACATTGATCTCATAGTATCCGTTTTGGTCGGAGATCGCATAAAGGTTGGTGCCTTTCGCCACAACGCAAACGTAAGGAAGCGGCTGCATAAAGTTGGAGATGATGCCCTTGATGGTTGTCGTTTTAGGTTTCACCTTCATTTGTGCCTTCTCCACATATTTGGTGGAGTTGCCGAAATATAGTTTGTCGCTGGCGATGCTTGGTTGCAATTTGTCCTCGGTAGGATCCTCCGTAGAGATACGGATTTGCACGTTACTCCAATCCTCATGTACGTTTTGTCTGACACTTGCTCCATAAATGAGTTGCATTGGATGCTTGTTGTCTGTGATGCGAGCCTCGTAGATAGGGTCCCATCCCGCCTCTGTCACATAATAGTCCAAACCAATTTTGGCTTCGGTCTCTTTCTCGGCTCTTACCACCAATTTCACTGTGAATGAAGATTCGTTTGCGGTAAGATTTAAGGCGATTTGTTTTTGAGTCAAATCGATGTATTGGTTGGAGAACGCCTTCTTCTTCTTCTTCAAACGATTTTGTTCGTTCTCGATTTCAGTCATTTTTTTGTGATAGAAGGTGGTGATTTTTGCCAATTCGTCTGCGGTGATACCCTCTACGCCCTTGATGCTCTTGTTGGACTTCATCATCTCTTTTTCAGAGGCGTAGACTTCCAAAAGGCTGTTGGTTTGCGCGATGGAATCTTTGAGCGCGTCGATCACTTTGGACAACTGGGTTGTCTCCTCCAAAACCTTCTTTTGGTTGGCGAAATCAAGTTCGTGCGTCAAAGACATGAGCGCGACGTTCTCGTTAGAAATTTTGACCAATAGACTCTTCGGATCGATGGAAGGGGAGAGTGATGTGATTCTCAATACAGAGACACCCGCGGGAAGCGCTACATTTGTGGAACGTTCCACCTCGGCGCCTGAACGGAAGACTGTTACTTGGTCAATCTCCATTTGTAAGTCTTTTTCGATCGCAAAAGCGTTAAATGGTAATGCCAAAAGTGTAAATAGCATTAACTTAATGGTCTTTTTGTTCTTCATCATGAATCCGCAGAAATTATGTGAAACCTTGAAGGCACGATTGCCGTCACCTCCACCTAAACATCGCAAAGTTAAGAAAATGCGGTTGAATTTTTAAGAATTGTAAGGTGAAATTGCAATAATTTTTTTATATTTGATTATTCGCCTCTTTATCTGTCCATGTGGAAAGAATTGAAGGGGCGAGCGAGGATGAACAATAAAACGGGATGGTTATGGGAAAAACTAATTCATTATACATAGAACATCTTCTCTTGGATGGGGAGTATGTGAATGTGCGAATGGCTGACGGCCTTTTCGCCGCTATTGGAAAAGATGTCAAACCAGAGGCTGGTGATGAAATTTTTCAGACAGATAAGAATTTGGCGATAGTTCCTCCTTTTTACAATATGCATACGCATGCCGCCATGACGCTTTTGCGCGGTTATGCGGATGATATGGAACTCTTCACCTGGTTGAACGAGCACATCTGGCCTTTCGAGGCGAAGATGACGCCGGACGATGTCCGTATCGGTAGTGAATTGGCCATTTTGGAGATGGTGAAGTCAGGCACGGTGTTCTTTAACGACATGTATTGGAACACAGAGGAGACATGGAAGGTCTTGGACCGAATGGGTATCCGTGGTTGCATGGGTATCACCTTGACTGATGCGATTGGCGAGGAGCGCATCCAGCAATCGTTTGACTTATTGGAGCGTTTGAGTGGAAAGAACCCTAGGATTCAGATGTCCATCGCGCCTCATGCGGTCTATACGGTAGGAGAAAAACTCTGGATTCGTGCTGCTGAGGCGGCACGTAAGTGCAACGCCAAGATCCATTTTCATCTCTCTGAAACGGAGAAGGAGATTAAGGATTGTATAGCGGAACATGGCATGTCGCCTGTGCGCTGGCTGGATAAATTGGGTATTTTGGGACCTGACTGCATTGCGGCTCACGTGGTTCATGTAGATGACGAGGAGTTAGCCATCTTGAGAGAGAGAGGGGTGACGATTGCCCACAACCCAGTTTCCAATATGAAATTGTATTCAGGTTACTTCAGGTCGAAACCTGCCATCGAGTCGGGTTGTCGTGTGACGATCGGTACGGATGGATGCTCTTCCAACAACAACTTGGATATGCGAGAGGAGACAAAGTGTGCCTCAATGATCGCTAAATGCAACTATGGCCCTGAAACGTTGCCCGTGGATGTAGCGGTGGATTGGGCCACCAAGAATGGAGCGGAGGCCTTTGGTATCAATGGAGGAGAAATCAAGGTGGGTAAAGTGGCGGATGCCTTGTTGGTCGATTTGGACAATGAACGGTTTGTCCCTTGCTATAACTTTAAATCCAATTGGGTATATGCCTCCAGTAACGAGGCGTTTGATACCTTGATATGTGATGGTAAGGTCATTATGAAGGATAGGCAAATGGCGGAGGAGCGTCGCATCATCGAGGAGGCGAAAGCTTGCTGTAAAAAGTGGATGTGATTTAAGTTAAATATAAAAAGTGATAAAGGGACGTTTCTTTGTGAGAGACGTCCCTTTATTGTTTAGATTATGTTTAATGATGTATTTGTGCTTCTTCTTTATGAGTGGATAAATCGGATTGCCGAAGCAACCGATTATCCATCATAAGTTACCCGAATTTTCGGAGGGTATTCCGTCATCGGGACATTTTACTGTAAGTAAGTGTTCAAATAGTGTGTGTAATAATGGTATAACACTGCAAAGATATCCCTAATCGCATTTCTTAGATAGGAATAATTCGGCAATGAGTTGTACTTTTTCGCAAAATGCATCATTTCACGATCATACTCTTGCTGCTGGTGAAACCATTGGCTGACATGACGTAGTGGTAGATACCACTTGGAAGTTGCTCAGTAGAGACGTTGGTATAGTAGGTACCCGCCTCCAAATGAGCGTTAACGATCTCTGTCACCTTTGCGCCCATCTCATTGTAAAGCACGATAGAAACCTGCGTGTCATCTCCAATGGAGTAGGTGATTGTGGTCTCGTTGACGGATGGATTCGGCGCGTTTTGCTCCAAACCGTAACCCTCTCTCTCTTCCGCTTGCGTGTTGAGGTCAGCTGTCAATCCACAACCATTGTTGATGATCTTGTGACCTGCGAATGCCTTAGACCAACTTTGGTACTCCTTATTCACCGTACTGGTGCGGATAGTAGTGTTTTGAGAGTTGTCGCCATGCAAGAACTTCTTGATAAAGGCTTGCGCCGCATTGTTTTGTTTGCTGGATGCTTGACAGTGGGAGTGTCCACCTTCGATGACATAACCGAAGCGGTCCTCGATACCCATCGCTTTCCAAACCTCTTCGGCTCCCTTCAAGGAGATGTAGCCCGATTCGTCGCCTAACCACTCATAGTCTGGGTTACCGAATGCCAAGAAGGCACGTGGCGCGATCATAGCGATCAACTCGTGGTGGTCGTAAGGGATTTGGCTGGTCTTGCCATTGAAGTTGTTCTTGAAGCTGGTGAGGAACCAATCGTAGTTGGTGTTGGAGATACCCTCCACCGAGCTACCAATCTTCTCGCTCACGCGCCATGAATTGATACCACCACCACCAGACTCTTGCGCGATGGTCAAGGCGATACGCTCGTCGAAGGCTCCTGCGAACAAGGCCATCTTTCCCGCGTATGAACAGCCTGTCACGGCGATGTGTCCAAGATCCGCTTTGATTTGATCCTTCACGATTTCCAAACCGTCGATCAAACGGCTGATACCCCATGACCAAGCGCAATAGTCCGCCTTGGTGTTGAATGTACCAGGGTAAAGTTTGTAGAATGGATCGTTTTGGCTTCTTCCGCCGCCACCGAAACCACTGTTATACTCCGCGATTTGTGAGTGGGTGAATGGCACTTGGATGCATTTAGAGAAGTAGCTTGAATTCAAACTTCCAGTGTTGCCATCCATACCGATGACGATAGGGTGAGGTCCGTTGCCGGAAGGAACGGAGATTTTGCTGGTCAAGGTGAGGGTATTGCTGCCGTTGTAGATTTTAACGGTCAATGTGCCTCCATTGTATGAAGCCTCCAACTTGTCGAATTTAGGCTTCTCTCCGATCTCCCAGAATTCAATCTCACGTTTGATCTCGTTACGACGACAAGACCAGTCGCAGAAATTGGTCACACGTCCACTGCCGTCTGCCCATTCGAATGGATCTGGCAATGTGGAGCAGCTCTTGAGGTTGTTCTTGTTCAAAGAGGATGGATCCGCACAATCGGCGCCAGTGTTCTCCACGCTGTAGCTGATAGGATATACGCCTGATTCATTGACAGAACCGCCGCCTTGGTGTACGCCTGGGTTCTGTTCTCCTGGATCTTTTTCGCCCGGATTCTCAACTACTGTCTCATCGGAAGTGCACTTCACATCATCCACGTAGAAATCGATCAAATCAGCGTCGCTGCCCGAATCCTTGGTCTGGACGTAGAGTTTGATGTTGGTGGCGGTGGAAGGGATGGTGATGTTACCGCTGAGTTTTGTCCAAGTCTTGCTCTTAGCGCTCACTTGACCGATGGTCTTGTATTGTGTCTCGCCACCGTCGCTGTATTGGAAACATAGTTCGAATCCACACTCACTAAGACCGGAACCGCTCTCTGCAGGTGTCTCGGGAACAGAAGAGACACTCATGCCATCCACAATTTTGTAGTAGGCTTGCTTAGGTTTGTACTGGCTGTTGAATATCAGTGGGTTTTGGCTGGATCTCCAGCTCATACCATCTTGGGTACCCCAGAAAACGACAGCGCTGATATTGTCTTTGTACTCTTTGTAGATGTCGAAGAGATCCTTGATGTAGGAGGCTTGCGCGCTCTCGCTGGAGTTGGTGACGTCCAACTCGGTCACTTGGATGTCGCAACCGATTTGAGCGAAACGCTTCACCGCGTTTCTGTAACGGTTCTTGTCCGGATAGTTGGTCGCCAAGTGTGATTGCATGCCGACGCCATCGAGATTGCCCTCTTTGAAGCATGACTCCACGATCTTAGCGATGCTCTCCAACTTTCCGTCGTTGTACTCATTATAATCGTTGTAATACAGTTTACAAGTCTTAGGCGCATATTTTCTCGCGTATTTGAATGCGTTGTGGATGAACTCGTCGCTCTTGTAGATCTTCACCCAATAGGAGGCTCCGTTTTGGGAGTTGTTGTCGCCACCGTCACGAAGGCCGCCTTGGTCCTTGAAGGCCTCGTTTACCACGTCCCAAGCGTAGATGTTTAATTTAGGATAGGCGCTGGTTACCGCCTCGATTGTGTTTTTAATGTAGTTTTCCATACGTTGGTTCATCACCTCCTTGGAGACGTCCGCTCCATTGTTGGAGAAGTTCTCCTTGAAGAACCAAGATGGGGTTTGGCTATGCCATACGAAACAGTGGCCTCTGAGCGGAATGTTGTTGTCGCTGCAGTATTGAAGGATGGTCTTGGCTCCCTGTCCGAGACGGACTTGTGGGTTGACGTTGTTTCCCCTCGATTGGCTGGCGCTTTGGTCCAACATAGCGTCTGGCTTCAACTCATTCTCTGGCGTTACGCTGTTGAAGTGCGTCTGAACCAACTGCTTCGCTTGCGACTTGCCCACCTCCATGGAGGAGAGACAGGTTCCGATCTTGAAATAGTTGGCGTAGGCGGCTTTAAGGGAGACGATGTCGCCTGTAGCTACGCTTCCCCCTCCGATAGAGGTGGAGTAGGTGCTGCCGTCGAAATAGACATAGGATTCAACATCGTAGGTGCCACCTGCGACGAACTTCGTGGAGGACAACGCAGGTCCGTTCCAATAATTTTCGCGGCTTGAAGCTTTGAGAGATTTGGTGCCCGTGTGGGCTACCGATGAGGATCCGGCGATCGTCTCGCCTCCTCTCGCCGACCAACTTCCCGCACCCGACTCGAAGCCCTCTTCGATGACGGTACCGGCGGTCGCTGTGCACAATGCGGCGAATAATCCCATGGGGATCATTAGGTACTTTTTGTCCATAATAAAACTATAAAATTGAATAACTATTGAATAACTGTAATAATCAAAAATCCGCAATAGTAAATAGCCGTAAATTTATGGGATAATCGCATTCCACCCTGGACACGGTGGCAATCATCGAATAACTTTATGACAACTATTGAATAACTGAATACCTCTACGCTAAAGTGCTTGTTCCATCTAAGTGTTTTTCATCTATAACCAAACTTTAGCATCGCAAATATAGAATAAAATCCTCTACTTGGTGATTTTTGACATGAAAAAATGATGGAATAATTTGTTAATAAACTGAAAATTAAGTAGATGGATTTATTTTACAAACCATTCAATGATGAATACCGTAAGGCAACTCAATACGGCGACAGGAAAGAGTCCGGCTCCATATAGGGCGGCGATGATACTGACCACTAATGCGGCTAATCCCGCAAGAGGAGATTGTGTCGCCTCGGTGATGGCGGGGAAGGTCATTACCGCTAATGTGACATAGGGTACATAATAGAGGAACGAGCGGACAAAGGTGTTGCTGATCGGTTTGCGTATCAGTGTGAGTGGTAGTACCCTGATGATGAAAGAGACCAGAGCTGCTATGAAAATGTAGATATAGGTGTTATGCTGCATGGTTCTCCTCCTTTACTGGTTTGATGATCGCCGCCACTGCCGCAATCAGAATGGTTAGAATGATGGTGCGGGTGCCGCTCGACAACTCATTGACATGGGGAATCAGCGTGCAGAGATAGCTCAGCGCGAAGCTGCCCGCCACTGCGCAAGCCACCACTTTGTCCTTCTTGCAAGGTGGGATGATGATGGCGATGAACATGCCGTAGAGCGATACGGAGAGTGCGCTGACCACGTTAGATGGTAGCATGTTGCCCAACCAGATGCCAAAGAAGGTGCCGCTGCTCCACATGAGGATCGCTAAAAGCGCACAGCTGTAAAAGTGGGTGGGTGAGAGTGTACCTGGGCGTGCGATGGAGACACCGAAAAACTCGTCCGTGACGCCGAATCCGACCAGTAATCTATGGAAGAATGGAGCTTTAGGGTCGAATCGTTGGCTGAGCGAACAACTCATCAACAGGTAGCGCGCGTTGGCGATGAGTGTGATGAGCGCGACCTCTGCGTAAGAAGCGAGTGCGAGAATGGAGGTGTAAAGCCCGTTCTCTCCTGCTGATGCGTGGTTGAGGAAGCTAGCGATGAAGCCTTGAATAGGCGCAAGTCCAGCCTTCCGAGCCACGAATCCCAAGGAAAAAGCTACGGCGAAGTAACCCAATCCAATCATCAGGCCATCGTGTAATCCCTCTTTGAAGTCTTTTCTATTCATTTCCGTAATTTTGCGCAAAGGTACGAAGAGAATGTTAAAAAACATGTTTTTGTCTTGATTTATGTGGATGTGGTTGATGATTTTGGATATAACGTTGGGGTGTTTTCTCCGTATGATGAAACAAAGAGAGGGTGCCAAGATTGCTTGGCACCCTCTCTTGCTATGTAGGGATTCCTATTTACTTATTGTGGTGAGGGGCGTGATGTCTTCCCTCTCCGTGATGAGGCGCTCCGTGGTGACCTCCCATAGGGTGTTTACCGCCCATCTTCATCATGCCACCGAATGATTTCATCTCGATGAGTTGTTTCTGCTCCTCGATGGATAGTTGCTCGAAGTTGGCCCATTTCTGCTCCATTTCAGCCTTTTTAGCGGCCATTTCAGCCTCTCGTTTGTCGATTTCGGCCTTCTTCTCCAATAGCAAAGCCTTTTGCTCCTCTACGGTGAGGCTATCGAACTTCATCCATTTCTGACACTTCTCTTTCATCTCTGGCGTCATCTCCTCCATGTGGCATCCTGGACGCATGCCGCCGCGAGGCCCGTGGCCGTGACCATGTCTTGGGCGTTCTTGAGCGTCTAATGCTGGCATGTCCTCCTCATTAAACTCCTCTTCCTGAGCCTCTTGATTTTCCTGATTTTTACAACACTTGCCCCCCTTCTCGCAATTGCAGCAAGAGGCAGCTAAGAATAGACCAACCAAAGCAGTTGTAGCGAATACTAATACCTTTTTCATAATCATATCATTTTAAAAGTTTGTATGACGAAAGTAACAAATGAAATAATTGCGGCCAACAATTATCGACGAAATTTTCGATTTATAGGATGAATAGGGTGATAGTCGTGATGAAAGGTAGGGTGGATTCGTGTCATAGCATAAAACAAAAAAAGGCCGCCGGAATTCCGACAGCCTTTCTTGTATTTAAGACGTATGCTAAAATTACTCAGCCTTACCCTTAGAACCAAGAACGTTAACGATCTTGTGAGTGTACATCTTAACCATCTCCTTACGAGCGTCGCCACAGTATTGACGAGGATCGAAGTGATCTGGGTGCTCAGCGAAGTGCTTACGAACAGCACCTGTGAATGCCAAACGAGAGTCTGAGTCGATGTTGATCTTACATACAGCAGACTTAGAAGCCTTTGACAACTCTGACTCAGGGATACCGATTGCGTTAGGCAAGTTACCACCGTAAGTGTTGCACATCTCAACGTACTCCTCAGGAACTGAAGAAGAACCGTGAAGAACGATAGGGAAACCACCTTGTGCAGCGAACTTCTCCATTACGCCCTCAAGAACGTCGAATGCCAATGGAGGAGGAACAAGCTTACCCTCTGCGTTACGAGTACATTGCTCAGGAGTGAACTTGTATGCACCGTGAGAAGTACCGATAGAGATAGCCAATGAATCGCAACCAGTACGAGTAGCGAAGTCAACTACCTCCTCAGGGTTAGTGTATGTGTGGTGGTCAGCTGAAACCTCATCCTCAACACCTGCCAATACACCAAGCTCACCCTCTACAGTTACACCGTGTTGGTGTGCGTAGTCGCAAACCTTCTTGGTCAATGCAACGTTCTCCTCGTATGGAAGGTGAGAACCGTCGATCATAACTGATGAGAAACCGTTGTCGATACAATCCTTGCAAAGCTCGAAAGAATCACCGTGGTCGAGGTGAAGAACGATTTGTGGCTTCTCCCAACCAAGCTCCTTAGCGTATTCTACAGCTGCCATACCCAAGTAACGGAGGATAGTTCCGTTAGCGTAGTTACGAGCACCCTTAGAAACTTGAAGGATAACTGGAGACTTCTCTGTAGCTGCAGCAGTTACGATTGCTTGAAGTTGCTCAAGGTTGTTGAAGTTGAAAGCAGGGACAGCGTAACCGCCCTTAAGTGCCTTAGCAAACATATCCTTAGTGTTTACCAAGCCTAACTCTTTGTAATTAACCATTCTATTTTTTATTTAGAAATTAAAAATATATTCTCTCCGCAAAGATACAAAAAGAATTAAAAAAGTGAGAGCGTAGAAATAAGAATTTTATCTTACTCTATGAACATCGATTCCCTCCACGTGAATTGCGCTGAACGGACGTGCTGGACAAAGGTTCTCGCAAGCGCCGCAACCGATACAAATCTCCGTGTTGACAGCAGGGTATTTCTTGCCATCTTCCTGCTCGACCATCAAGATCGCGCCGACAGGGCAGTGGCGTGCGCAATTGCCGCAAGTCACACCATCTGTGTTCACCACGCAATTCTCCTTGTCGAATACCGCGTAACCGATTTGGATGGAGCTCTTCTCCTCGACAGCGATCGGATGGATGGCTCCCGCGGGACAGACAGACGCGCACTTATTGCATTCAGGGCGACAATAGCCCAATTCAAACGACATCTCAGGTTGCATCAGGTGTTCCATCTTGGTCGATGGACGCAATACTTGGTTAGGACATGCCGAAACGCAAAGCTGGCAGGCCGTGCAGTGGCTGGTGAAGTTTTTGACGCTCAATGAGCCCGCAGGTTTAGGTGAGATGTTGCGTACTGGGATCTTTTTCTCTTCGATGACAGCCAATCCGCCATCCACCTTTTTCGCCTTCGCCTCCATGGCGGCTCCCGCTACGAAGAGGGCACCGGTGGTCAAGAAATCCCTTTTAGAGGAATCGACGGACTCAACGGCCCTCTTTCTCTTCTCGATGGGTCTTCTCACATATTGAACAGCGCCCTGACGACAGTTCTCGATGCAATCGAAGCAGGTTACGCAACGGCTATAATCGATACGGTGCTCCTTGGCGTTGATGCAGGATGCCTTGCAGTTGCGAGCGCATTTGCCGCAGCCGTTACACTTCTCCGTGTTGATGACAGGTCTAAAAAGGGAGAATTGGGATAACCATCCCAATATGCTTCCCACTGGACAGATGTTGTTGCACCATGCCCTGCCATATCGCCAAGCCACTACGCCGAGTCCGATCAGTGTGACCAAAGCCACGATAATGGATATGGAGGATGGAATCACCTGTTCCACCTTATAAAACATATAACTGTTGTTGCTCTCCGCGATGGTTGCCAATCCGTTGTTGCACATTCTGTAAATAGGGGCGAAAAGATTGGTCGCGATGCGTCCGAAGGCGCTGTATGGCGCCACCAAGTGTGCGATGAATGAGGTGGCGGGAACAAGCAAAGTGATGACGAAGGCCACCAATGCTCCGATGCGCAATTTCTTGTTATTCTCCGAGAATGAGTATCGGTTCTTTTTCGCCTTTTTGCCCATCCAAGTGAAGATATCCTGCATCACACCGAGTGGACAGATGACGGAACAGTATAATCTGCCGAATAGGAGGGTTAATAGGACCAATGCCAAGACAACCACCAGGTTGAGCGCCAAAACGGCTGGCAAGAACTGGATTTTCGCCAACCAACCGAAATGGTTAGCGAATGTACCTGTGAAATCTAAAAACAATAAAGTGATAAGAGCTAGACATGCTATCGCGACTACAACTCTGATTTTCTTTAACATAAGGATTGAAACATTTATATTGTAAATCGTTGCGAAGATAATAATTTTAATTAAGAAATATGAGTTAAGAATTAAGAAATAGGTCTGCGCTTCTAATTTTTTAGAAATGAGATGTCCATCTGTTATCTATTTAGTTTAAACACGTGGATTATCCTACCACCCTAAAAGGAAAGGAGAGCATATCAAATTGATACACTCTCCCCAATATCTAACTATTTGTTTGAAAATCTAATGTTAATATAATTCCCTTCGAGTTTAGAATGGGAAGTTGTTGGCGTCCTCCACTGCTGGTGGCGGTGTCTCGACAGCTGTGTTGGCTGCGGTCGGCGCGACTGCCAATGGCGCTACGCCTCCCTCAGGCTTTTTACCTAGCAACTCGATGTTATCGGCGTAGATCTCTGTGGTGTATCGTGTGACGCCTCCATTCTTCTCGTCTACCCAAGTGCGCGTTCTCAATTTTCCCTCCACATAAATGGAAGAGCCTTTGCGGATGAAGCTTTCCGCCACTTTCGCCAGGCCTCTCCAAGCCACGATGTTGTGCCATTCGGTACGATCAGGTACGGTTTGTCCAGATGCTGATGTGTAACCACGCTCGGTGGTCGCTAATGTGAAATTCGCAACTGCCACGTCTTTGTCCACGTAGCGTACTTCGGGGTCTCTGCCCACATTTCCAATAAGGATTACTTTGTTAACAGACATAGATTAATGTTTAATTAAAGATTAAAAAACTTTCGTGAATAATCACAATGCAAATGTAACGATAATTTTTAATTCCCAAAGTAAAATATGTATAAAAAATACACAAAATATGAAATCAACAAGGAAAGACGATAAAAAACTATGTCTGCCACAAAATTTCTTGATTCTTATTTTTTTGTTATCTTTGCCCAAATATAAAAAAAGAATAACAAAAACATATTCATATGAAATTCACTGTTTCAAGTTCGGTTTTGTCGGCTCATCTTCAAATGCTTAGCCGTGTGATCAATCCTAAAAGTCCATTGCCTATCCTTGATAAGTTCCTTTTCACATTAGAAGGAAAGCGTCTAGTTTTGACTGCCGCTGATATGGAGACAATGATGCAAACCTTTATTGATTTGGACCTCGCGGAAGGTACGGGTAGTGTCGCGTTGGGATCCAAACTTCTTTTGGATATTCTGAAGGAGTTCGGTGATATGCCATTGGAGTTCAACGTGGAGGAGGGTTCGCTCGCCACCAGCATCAAGTCTGAATCCGGTGTCTACAATTTGGTAGCGGAAGATGGTGGAGAGTATCCGAAGATGCGAACTTTGAACGATGGCGCGAGCCAATTGACAATCGGAACTGATATATTGAATATGGGCTTGAACAGAACCATCTTCGCGACGGCTGACGACGAGAATCGACCATCGATGAATGGTATCTTCTTTGACATCACGATGAATGATGTGACATTTGTGGGATCAGACGCGCAGAAACTCTCTTGTATGCGTACCATCTCCGCACGTGGCGAGCAGGATTGCAGTTTCATTTTGCCAAAGAAGCCAACCAATTTGTTGCGTGCCATCACACCAAAGGTGAGTGGAAACCTCCAAATTCAGTTCGACGACAAGAATGCGGTATTCACTTTTGAGAACTATGTGATGGTTTGCCGCTTGCAAGAGGGAAAATTCCCTAATTACAAGACGGTGATTCCGCAGAATAATCCATATAAGGTGACCGTGGATCGTCTCTCTTTGTTGAATACATTGCGTCGTATCTCCATCTTCTCCAACCAAGCGTTGAACTTGGTGAAGGTAGAGTTGCAACCTAATAAGATGACAGTATCCGCGCAAGATATCGACTTCTCCATCTCCGCGACCGAGGATTTGGTTTGCTCATACGACGGTGAGCCAATGCGCATTGGTTTCAACTCAACCCTATTGGTGGAGATTCTATCCAACCTTCCAAGTGGCGAGGTGGTGCTTGAATTGGCGGATCCATCCAGAGCGGGATTGGTTGTTCCTTTGACACAAGACGAGAATGCGGAGACCCGCATGCTTGTGATGCCAATGATGTTGAACGATTAATGAAAGGTGGTACATTAATAAAAGAATAATGTGGAAGACGTGCCCGGAAGGTGTCACGTCTTTCTTTTGATAATACGCTTATGGAATTGAATTTAAAGAAACCGATTGTCTTCTTCGATTTGGAGACAACGGGGTTGAATATCGCGAAAGATAGAATTATCGAGATATCCGCTATAAAAATTATGCCGAATGGTGATCAAGAGATCAAGACACGTCGTCTGAAACCTGTGGATGACAACGGAAATCAAATCCCTTTGCCGAAAGAGGTGAGCGATTTGACCCATATCACCGATGAGGATTTGGCGGACCAACCTACTTTCAAGCAGATCGCCAAATCATTGGCGGAGTGGATGAAGGGGTGCGATTTGGGTGGCTACAACTCCAACCGATTCGATGTGCCTCTCTTGGCGGAGGAGTTTTTGCGCGCTGATGCGGACATTGACCTCCGTAAGAGTAAATTCGTGGATGCGCAAGTGATCTTCAACAAGAAGGAGCAACGCACCCTGACCGCCGCATACCGCTTCTACTGCGACAAGGAGTTGGAGGGAGCGCACGGCGCGCAGGCCGATATCCTAGCCACTTACGAGGTGCTCAAGGCGCAATTGGACCGCTATCCTGACTTACAGAACGACATCGAGTTCCTCTCTGAATATTCTGCCCACAACAATAACGTGGACTTTGCGGGCCGCTTTATTTACAACGAGAAGAACGAGGAGATCATCAACTTCGGTAAGTACAAGGGCCGCAAATTGGCGGAGGTCTTGTTGACCGACCAAGGATACTACGGATGGATGATGCAGAGCGATTTCACTTTGGACACCAAACGTGTCTTGACCAATGTGAAGTTGAAATACGGAATCCGTTAATCGATGAAATCCCAAGACGATGCCCAACCCCTATTTCCAGTTCAAGCGTTTTACGGTAAGACAAGACCGCTGTGCGATGAAGGTCGGTACGGATGGTGTCTTGTTGGGCGCTTGGTGTGGGGTGGAGGAGGCATCCTCTATTCTGGATATTGGCGCTGGGACTGGATTGGTGGCTTTGATGGCCGCCCAACGCTCCCAAGCGGAGATCGTGGCGGTGGAGTTGGATGAATCGGCGGCTTGTCAGGCGGCTGAGAATGTGAAGGAATCTCCTTGGCAAGATCGAATCAAAGTGGTTTGTTCCCCGATTCAATCTTATGCGGAGCAGGCGGGGAGAGGTTTTGACCGAATCGTGAGTAATCCGCCCTATTTCCAGGATTCGCTGAAATCTCCGAAGGAGGAGCGTAGCTGGGCGCGCCATACCGATTCTCTCTCCTATGGGGAGTTGGTGAAAGCGGTGGCGGCTCTCTTGAATCCCGGGGGAACCTTTTCCGTCATCGTGCCGACAACTGAGTTTGCGGACATGGAGCGCCAGGCTTCGACGGTAGGGTTGCATTGTGTGCGACGCACCGATGTGTTGCCTACGCCAACCACTTTGTCCAAGCGGGTATTGGCGGAGTTCTCCATGGCGGAGGATTTGGATACGAAGTGTGATGAATTGATCATCGAGGCGGCTGGCCGTCACCAATATTCAGCCGATTATATCGCTCTAACCAGGGATTTTTACTTGAAAATGTAAACTATGGAGTTTGCCCGTGAATTGATCGGTTGGTACCTGAAAAATGGTCGAGAATTACCTTGGCGCATGACCAAGGATCCCTATAAGATTTGGGTTTCGGAGATTATCCTGCAGCAGACCCGTGTGGTGCAGGGTATGGATTACTACAAGCGTTTTATTGAACGATTCCCTGATGTGACGACCTTGGCGGAGGCTTCGGAAGATGAGGTTTTGAAGCTGTGGCAAGGGTTGGGCTATTATAGCCGTGCCCGCAATATGCGTGAGGCGGCGAAGAGCGTGGTGGAGAAATTCGGTGGTGTGTTCCCTAAGGAGTATACGGATGTGCGTGCCCTGAAAGGGGTGGGGGATTACACAGCCGCCGCGATATGTTCTTTTGCTTATGATTTGCCTTATCCAGCGGTGGATGGCAACGCCTACCGTGTCTTGTCCCGCGTTTTTCGTGTGGATGAGTTGATCGATTCGCCGCAGGGGAAACGAGCCTTCATGGCGCTCTCCCAAGAGGTGATGGATCGGAAGCGCCCCGCCCTTTACAACCAGGCGATGATGGATTTGGGCGCGACCATCTGCTTGCCTACCGCACCCAATTGCGAGGCTTGTCCTTTGCGTGAGATGTGCGCCTTGAGCGGATCCTCCGAAGCGGTGGAGTACCCGAAGAAGGGGAAAAAACTGGTGTCGCGCGACCGCTACTTCGTCTATTTGGCGATGGAGGATGGTGAATATACCTACTTGCGTCGTCGCGAGGGGAAAGGTATTTGGCAAGGGTTGTATGAGTATCCGATGGTGGAGTTGCCCCGTCCGTTGACTGAAATGGGTGACGAAGATTGGCTGGCGCCTTTGGCGGAGGATTTCTCTGACCTGCGTCTAATCGGCCAACCCGTGGTGAAAAAGCATATCCTGACTCACCAAAATATCCATGCCGCCTTCTTCCGTGCGGAGGGGCGTTTTCTGCATCGCGAGGGATCCTGCTATATTGAGTTGAAGAGAGAGCAGTTGGGTGAGTATGCGGTGTCGAGGTTGATGGAGAAATATCTTTCAGAATAAACCTGCCTGAATGGATTTCTATCGAGATATCGGGCTTCAATAATTCTTTAAATTTTTGTTTTTCAAAAAAATCCATTACATTTGCGTCCGAATGGTTGTGTGTCTCTTCGAGGTAGCGCTTGCGGAACGCCAATCAGGCTGGCCTATTAAAGTATTAATGTTTTAAAGTGTAAGTGTTATGGGTTTTACTAAGACCATGAAAGCGATGGCTACGCTCGCGGTGTCGCTGTTATTTTCGGCAAATGCGGTATGCTTTGCAGGTGAGCAAAATCAAAACGATGAAATGAGTAACGGGATGAAACAACAACCATCCACTACATTGCGTAGTGCGACCTCTTATCCGGAAGGTTCTCCAGTGTTCCACAATGGTAAACTCTCTGTAAGCGGAACGCAGATGGTAAACGAGTGCGGTAAAGCGATTCAATTGCGCGGTATGAGTTCCCACGGATTGGCATGGACGCCAGCCGCTTATACCGAGGAGTCTATCACCACGATGGTGAATGAGTGGAACATCGACTTGTTCCGTATCGCGGTTTATACCCACGAGTGGGGAGGTTATTGTATGACAGATGGCCAACAGTGGAAGACCCCTGAAGAGTTTAACATATATATTGACGAACTTGTTGCGATTTGCGGCAAGTTGGGTATCTACTGTTTGATCGATTGGCACGTATTGAACGGAGGTAGTGGCAACCCTAACAACACATTGGATTTTGCGGTTCCGTTCTGGAAATATATGTCCGAGAAGCACAAAGATGATATCCATGTGATCTACGAGATTTGCAACGAGCCTAATGGTAACTCTGTTACTTGGGACGTGGTGAAGAAGTATGCGGACACGGTGATCCCTGTCATCCGCGAGAATGACCCTGACAAGATCATCGTCTGCGGTTCTCCTACTTGGAGCCAGGATGTGGACAAGGCTGCCGAGGATCCTTTGCAGTATGACAATATCATGTACACTCTTCACTTCTATGCAGGTACGCACGGCGACTATTTGATCCAAAAGGCGGAGGCAGCCATGCGCAAGGGGTTGGCTATCTTTGTGACCGAGTTCGGTACTTCAAAGGCAGATGGTAACGGTGGTGTTTTCGCCGCGGAGTGTGATGTATGGATGAAGTGGATGGAGAAGAATAAGATCAGTTGGGCCAACTGGAGTTTCGTGGATAAGAACGAGACCTCAGCCGCATTGGTTCCAGGTGCGGTCGCTAAGAAGAATTGGATGGATTTGTCTGTTTCCGGCAAGTATATCATCAACTATTTGAGAAAACCAAAGGCATACGAGTCTTGCCAAGGCGTAGAGGTCGAGAACAGAGAGTTTGAGACAATCATCTCTCCATTGGCTGCCGTGAAGTCGCCTAGCGGTTCTGACGTTTACCACAACGGTTTGATCTCCGTGGAGGGATCCTCTTGGGTAAATGAGTGTGGAAACATAACACAGTTGAGAGGATTAACAACCGACAATGCGCCTTTGTCGAAGAGCTGTCTATCAACGTACGCTCCATATAAGTCAATGGCGAATGATTGGAAAGCCAGCATCTACCGCGTCTCGGTTTATGATAATGGTAGAGGTGGATATTGCGCGACAGGAAGCGACGTGGTGATGACCAAAGACGCCATCTGCGATTTGTTGGATAAGACGATGACTTACGCATCCCGTGCCGGTATGTATGTTGTGATGGATTGGCATTTGTCTAATGGCGATCCAATGGCCAATTACCAAGACGCTAAGGAGTTTTGGCGATTTGCTTCGAAGAGATACATTGATTTCGACAATGTGATGTTCGAGATTTGCAGCAATCCGACTGTGGAGTGGGAGAAGGTGAAGACCTATGCCGATAGCATCGTCCCTGTGATCCAGTCGATCGACCCTTCCAAGGTCATCATCTGTGGTGTGCAGAAGAAAGATTTGGCAGAAGTGGCTTCGAGTCCGTTGAACTATAAGAATATCTCATACGGCCTTCAAATATTTGCGGGTGGAGACGGTAAGTCAATGCAAGACGCAATGAGCAGTGCGAAGAGTAAGGGACTTTCATTGGTTGTGACCGATCTTAGTTTGCTCTCTAGTGCCGACGGAAATGCAATCAATCCAGATGAGGCGGATAATTGGATCGCCTTCTTGAACGACAACCGTATCTCTTGGATGAATGGTAAGTTCGCTGCGGATGGTGATGCCTCTTCTTTGTTGAACATTGGCGCATGCGCATCCAATGGTTGGAGCTCGTCTACGGCCGCAGGTGACTACCTCAAGGAGAAGTTGGCCGAGAAGAAAGGCTACCAATCATGCAAGGAGGATGGTGTGGAGAATGTATCATTCGACGAGCAGATTTATATCTATCCTAATCCTGTTGTTGACGAGTTGTCTGTGGTGGTGCCTGCTGGCAAGCAAGCAAATGAGGTTCAACTCTACGATGTGACAGGTCGCTTTGTTCTCGCATCTAACCAATTGGAATTGAATATGAGCGGAATGAATCCTGGCGTTTACTATGTGAAGGTAATCTTCTCCGAGGGTGTTTCTGTGAAGAGAATCGTGAAAGAATAACAGTTTTTGATGTGATATTAATGACGTGGGGCACTCCTTGTGGGTGCCCTTCGTTTTGGGACAGGAGTTAAGATTTAAATGTCAGGAGTTAGGTTATATTCTCATTTATTATATATTTGTGTTTTAAATGGGCTTTGGGCCTATCAGTGCATGTGTAAACCTAAAAATGGGACGAGTTGTTCCTAGCAGATTTATGAGAAATAATATTTTGAAATTGGCGCTTGGCGCAGCCATGTTGACCAGCGCGTTCGTCGTGAACGCGAAGTCCAAAGAGAAGGAGGAGCCATTCTCTTACGATGAGAGCAGTAATTCGCAAATGGTGGAGCCAAGCCATGGCATCATTATGAATCCGATAATCGCGGATTTGGAGATGATTGGCAATGAGAAGGTTACTTACAAGGAGACTTTCAAGGTGCAGATGGATAAAAATTCCATGGACAAGATTCAGATTTACAAGGATATAGCATTGGCCCACGCCGAGAAGGAGTACAAGGCTGATGTGATGGTGGCAGCCCATTTCGACGTTCATGCGTCGGAGACAGAAATCGAGGTGATTGTCACAGGTTATCCCGCCTATTACAAAAACTTCCGTCCAGCTACCAAGAAGGATAGATGGATGATAAAACTTTATAAGTAGTGAATTTGATAAAAGATGTGGTTCCTCTTTTGTGAACGCATTGTCAATTCTCGGAAAATGTGAGCGGTATTCGGCAAAATCCTTTGTTAAAAAGTGTTGTATAAACCGAATATTGTAGTATATTTGTGCGACGTATGGAAATGCGCCTATATTTGAATTAAGAAAATTATTAAATATTTTAAAACATGGAATTCGGACATTACGACGATGCGAACCGTGAGTTCGTCATCACCAATCCCGCAACCCCGTTCCCTTGGATCAACTACCTTGGTAACGAGGATTTCTTCGGTTTGATTTCAAATACAGCCGGAGGTTATAACTTCTATAAGGACGCTAAGTTCCGTCGTATCACCCGTTATCGTTACAACGGTGTGCCTATGGACAATGGCGGTCGTTATTTCTACATCAACGACAACGGTACAGTTTGGAACCCAGGTTGGAAGCCTTGCAAGACTCCGCTTGATTCTTACGAGTGCCGTCACGGTATGAACTACACCCGCATCACCGGTTCTAAGAACGGTATCGAGGCATCAGTTCTCTTCTTCGTTCCTTTGAAGACTTGGGCTGAGGTTCAAAAGGTAACTTTGAAGAATACTACTACTTATACCAAGAAGATCAAATTGTTCTCTTTCGCTGAGTGGTGTTTGTGGAATGCCGCAACCGATATGGAGAACTTCCAACGTAACTGGTCTACCGGTGAGGTGGAGATCGACGGTAGCGTGATCTATCACAAGACAGAGTACAAGGAGCGTCGTGACCACTACGCATACTACGCTGTAGCGAATGCTAAGATCGACGGTTATGATACTGACCGTGAGTCATTCATCGGACTTTACAATGAGTTCGCTGATCCTCAATGTGTTATGGCAGGTAAGCCAGGTAACTCATTGGCACACGGATGGTCTCCAATCGCTTCCCACTACATCGAGGTGGAGTTGAAGCCAGGAGAGAGCAAGGATTACATCTTCGTTCTCGGTTATGTAGAGAACAAGCAAGAGGAGAAGTTCTGCAAAGAGGATTTGGCTCGTAAGAAGAGCGGTGAGTTGGTAACTTCCCAAGCTTCTGACGTTACATTCGTGAACAAGAAGAAGGCGCTTGAGACAATCAACCGTTTCTCTAACGTGGCTGCTGTTGACGCCGCATTCGCGGAGTTGGCTGCTATGTGGGATAAGTTGCTCGAGTGCTACGCTGTTAAGTCAGACGATGAGAAATTGAATCGTATGGTTAACATCTGGAGCCAATATCAATGTATGATTACCTTCAACTTCTCTCGTTCAGCTTCATTCTTTGAGAGCGGTGTAGGTCGTGGTATGGGATTCCGTGATTCTAACCAAGACTTGGTTGGTTTCGTTCACCAAGTTCCTTCCCGTGCACGTGAGCGTATCATCGATATCGCTTCTACTCAATTCCCTGATGGTGGTTGCTACCACCAATACCAACCATTGACTAAGCACGGTAACAATGATATCGGTGGTGGATTCAACGATGATCCATGCTGGTTGATCTTCGGTACCGCAGCATACGTAAAGGAGACTGGTGACTTCTCTATCTTGGATGAGCCAGTACCATTTGATAACAAGCCAGGCACAGAGGTATCTTTGTTCGAGCACTTGAAGATCTCCTTCAACCACGTTGTGAACAACCTCGGTCCTCACATGTTGCCATTGATTGGCCGTGCTGACTGGAACGACTGCTTGAACTTGAACTGCTTCTCTTGGGATCCAAACGAGTCATTCCAAACAACTGAGAACAATTCAGTAGGTTCAAAGGCTGAGTCTTTGATGATCGCTGGTTTGTTCGTTGTGACTGGTAAGGACTATGTTGAGTTGTGTAAGGAGATGGGCAAGAACGATGAGGCTGCCCGCGCTCAAAAGTGCATCGACTCAATGGTTGAGGCTGTTAAGAAACATGGTTGGGATGGCGAGTGGTATCTCCGCGCATACGACTTCTACGGAAACAAGATCGGTTCTAACGAGTGTGAAGAGGGTAAGATCTTCATCGAGAGCCAAGGTTTCTGTACAATGGCCGGTATCGGTTTGGAAGAGGGTATGGTCGACAAGGCTATCGACTCTTGCAAGAAGTACCTCGACTGCGAGCACGGTATGGTATTGAACAACCCTGCTTATACAACCTATCATGTTGAAATGGGTGAGATCTCTTCATATCCTGCTGGATACAAGGAGAACGCTGGTATCTTCTGCCACAACAACCCTTGGGTGATCATCGGTGAGACCGTTGCCGGACGTGGTAACGACGCATGGGAGCTCTTCAAGAAGATCAGCCCTGCATACTTGAAGGATCAAGCGCTTCATAAGGTTGAGCCTTACGTAAACTGCCAAATGGTAGCTGGTAAGGATGCGGCTAAGCCAGGTGAGGGTAAGAACTCTTGGTTGACTGGTACTGCCGCATGGATGTGGTTGACCGTGAGCCAATATCTTTTGGGTATCAAGCCTTCTTACAAGGGATTGCAAATCGATCCATGCTTGGAGTCAGATATGAAGGGTTACTCAGTTAACCGTATCTTCCGTGGCGCTGAGTACAAGATCACTGTAACTAACAACGGCGTACAAAAGGGTGTTAAGAAGATGATTCTTAACGGTCAAGAGATCGCTGGTAATGTAGTGCCTATGCAACCTGCAGGTTCTAAGAACACTGTAGAGGTAATCATGGGTTAATAATTAAGGGTAAGCCCTTCCGTTGGTGGTTGGGCTTACCTTCCTTTTTTTCTCAAAAACAAATAAATTTATTCTGACAATGAAGAAGATATTATATTTCGCTGCGGCTGCCCTCATCTCGTTGGCCTCTTGCTGTGGTGGAAACAACAATAACAATAATGGCAATGGTGGCACTTGTTGCTCTGGTGCGGTATGCTATCCAGAAGGATCTCCTGTTGCGAAATATGGAAGCCTTAAGGTTGTAGGCAATCAACTTTGCGACGAAGCTGGTAACCCTGTTCAATTGGCTGGTATGAGTACCCACGGATGGCAATGGTGTCCGGACTGCTACACTGCGGAGTCTGTTGAATTGTTGGTAAAGGATTGGAGCATCAACATTTTGCGTTTCGCCTTGTATGTTGAGGAGGAGGGTTACAACACAGACCCTGAGAAGTTCCGCGCGAAATTGTGCGAGATTGTGGATCTCTGCGAGAAGATGGGTATCTACTGCTTGGTGGATTGGCATATCTTGACACCAGGTAATCCATTGGATCCTAAGTACGCTGGCGCACAAGAGTTTTTCCAATTCATGGCTAATAAATACGCGAATAAAAAACACGTTCTTTTCGAGATCTGCAACGAACCTAACAACTGTCTCGAGAAGGGTGATCCAGAGAAAACTTGGGTTTGTACCAAGGATACAATCGTTTCTTGGGATATGATCGCCGAGTACGCGAATACAATCATCCCTACCATCCAAAAGGAGTACGACGCTGTAGGTGCCGCTCATCCAATCATCATGGTGGGAACTCCTCAATGGAACCAGTTGGTGGATGCATGTTTGAAGGAGGGTATGTATCAAGGAAATGGTAAGGACCTTTCAGACCCATTGCCTGCCCGTGACGCAAGACTTCAATACGACAACGTGATGTACACCTTCCACTTCTATTCAGGAGAGCACAACGAGGGATTCCCTCAAGGTGGCAAGCCTGATTACTACAACATGTATTCTTACATGTACGATGTATTGGGCAAATTGCCAGTATTCTGCTCAGAGTTCGGTTTGACCAACGCTGACGGTAATGGTGATTTGCACATCGATAGAACAGACAAGTGGTTGCAATTGTTGAGCGGTAACAACGCTGGCAAGCAATTGGTCAGCTTCTGTAACTGGAGCTTCTCCGATGATCCAAGATCTTCTTCCGCTTTGAAGCCAGGCGCTTGCGCGAAGAAGGAGTGGAACGATTTGACTCCTTCAGGAGAGTATGTGAAGAAGGTGTTGTCTGTTGTGAATGCGGGCGCAGCTGATTCAACTGTATTGAAGGCAAGTAATTTGTATACAAAATAAGATGGAATTAGGGAAGGACGAAGAAGATTCGTCTTTCCCTTTTTCTTTTAATCAAAATAACCAAGAAAATATAATTTAAACAATCAAGCGAGATGAGTAAAGTTAAAAGCTTTTTTTGTGTGGCTGCGGCGACTCTTGCCCTTGCCTCTTGTAAGCAGGAGCAACCCCAAGTGGATCTAAAAGCCACTTATGAGTTCCAAGCAACCGATACGACATGGAAGACCTTGAGTCTTCGTGAGAAGATCGGACAGACCATGATGGTGCAATGTTTGTTTGAGGCGCACAAGTCCGCTACAAGCGAGGGAACCATCAAGTCATTCATGGAGAAGTATCCAGTTGGCAGCATCTTCATGTGTGATTGGTATTTCAATCCGCGTGCGAAGGGCCAAGATCCATTGGCGTTGATGTCCGCGACTTTGAAGGAGTACAATGCGGCGTCTAAATTCCCTTTGCTTGTCAGTGAAGATTTCGAAAGAGGTATAGGTGAAACCTACTCCAAATATACTCAGTTGCCTACCGGTATGGCTTTGGGTGCTGCTGGCGATAGCGCTTTGGCTTCCGACCTTGGTAAATCCATTGCGATGGAGGCAAAAGAGATGGGATTCAACTGGTTATTGCACCCTGTCTGCGATTTGAACATGAATCCTCTTCAAGACTTGGTGGTAGAACGTTCCGTATCGGATGATGCTCAGAAAGCTTTGCCAATCTTGAAGGGACAAATGAACGGTATGCATAGCCAAGGTGTGATTTCAACCGTGAAGCACTTCCCTGGCGACGGTGTCAGCATGCGTAACCAACACTTGGTGACCTCCACTAACTTTTTGTCGCAAGAGGAATGGAACGCAAGTTTTGGACAATTGTTCAAGGGCTTGATCGACAACGAGGCGGCTACCATCATGGTGGGCCACATCAGAATGCCAGCTTACCAAACCGAAAAGATTCAAGGTCAATTCCCTCCTGCCACTATTTCCAAGGAGTTGATGGTCGATTTGTTGAAGAACAAACTTAACTACAAAGGTGTAATCGTTACAGACGCCTTGAACATGGGTGCTTGTGCGGGTTATTATAAGGATGAGTTGGAGGTATCCATTCAATGTTTCGCTGCTGGTGCGGACATCGTTCTTTGGCCAAGCTTGGCTTATATGGACTCTGTCGAGGCACGTATCTTGCGTGGCGAGATTCCAATGGAGCGTTTGGACGATGCAGTTTCCCGCGTTTGGGCATTGCGTGAGCGTTTTGGATTGTTGGAGAAGACTGATTCTTTGGAGACTCCATTGACTGAAGAGGCTAAACAATTTGTGAAGCAAACAGGTGACGCCATCGCTGAAAAGTCGGTGACTTTGGTGGAGAATAGCAACAATTTGCTCCCTATCAAGGCTGAGGATGGCAAGCGTATCGCTATCATTCAAGTGGGTATGGAAATGAACCCGGAAAAATTTGCAGTGACCAAAAGAGAGTTGGAGAAGCGTGGCTTCGATGTCGATTTCTTCGTGAACCCTCACTGGTACCAATGGGGTGGGAGAATCGATTCCATCAAGAGTTATGACAAGTGTATTGTCAGCTTCGACTACCGTTACTTTTATCCATTCGGAACGGGCTTGTTGAAGGACCTTGAGGCATATGCCGTTTGGACTGCCAATGCGTTGGATCCTAATAAGCGTATCGCGATCTCGTATGCGAACCCTTATATGAACGAACTGTACCAAGAGATCGTTCCAACTAAGATCAACGCATATAGCTGCGACACCTTTACGCAAAAGGCGGTGGTGAAGGCTTTGTGCGGTGAGATTCCTTTCCAAGGTGTCTCTCCTGTGAGGTTGAATCGTGATGAATTAAAGTAAAATCAATAATAATTTTAAAACATGGAAAACAATCAAAAGCTCTCTTTCTTAGAGAAATTCTCCTATGGTGTAGGAGACATGGCATGTAACTTCTTTTGGGGGTTGATATGCATCGCTTCCGCTTTCTATACTGAGTACTTTGGTCTAGATGCAGTGGTTGCAGGTAACATGATTTTGATCATCTCTCTCATCGATATCGCGTTTGACGTGGTGATTGGAGCGATCGCGGATAGAAAGAACTCTCGTTGGGGTCGTTTCCGTCCTTGGATTTTGTTCGGTTTGGTACCATTCTGTGTCATTGGTTATATGACATTCCGTACACCAGACATGGGTGACACTGGTAAGTTGATCTACGCTTACTTGACCTTCCTTGCTTTCCGTTTGATGTATTCAGTGGTAAATGTGCCTTACGGTGCATTGATGGGTGTTATCTCAGCTGATCCTCAAGAGAGAACAGACGTTTCCGCATACAGAAATATCTTGGCGCAAGCTGGATGTCTTGTTAGCTACGGTTTCGTATTTACCATCGTTCGTTGGATTCAAGACCATCTTCACCAAACAGGACAAGAGGCGTTCGCTACTACAGCGTTGCTTTATGCGGTTGCCGCAGGTATCTTGTTGTTCTGT
Source organism: Paludibacteraceae bacterium (assembly GCA_045601045.1). Taxonomy (GTDB): domain Bacteria; phylum Bacteroidota; class Bacteroidia; order Bacteroidales; family Paludibacteraceae; genus UBA1181. The sequence goes on along the minus strand of JAZRZA010000007.1, from coordinate 35,968 downwards.
ACTTTCTATTTCACAAGAGAACGTGTGGAGCCAGTGAAGAAAGAGACTTCTAAGTTGTCAGATGACTTGAAGGATTTGGGTAAGAATAAGCCTTGGATTGCTTTGACTGTTGCAGGTATCGCATTCTTGTTCTTCGTATTCGTTCACAATGGTTTGGTTGCATACTACGCTAAGTATTATGTGGCTGATACCGTGATTGTGGATGGCCAAACAGAGTTCGTTGTTAATGGAACACTTTTCGGATTCCAATTGAACTGGGAGATCGTTTCTACCATCTTGTTAGGTTTGGGATCTGTTCTTACCATCTTGGGTACTATCATGATTCAAACAGTGGTGAAGAAATTCGGTAAGAAACCAACTTGGTTGGGTTGCTTCGTTCTTGCGTCCGCACTTTCACTCTGCTTACTTTTCGTGCCTAAAGAGAATATCGGTATTATCCTTTTGTTGAACTTGTTGTTCACCTTGTCGATCGGCCCATGTGGTTACATCATGTGGAGTATGTATGCTGATGTAGCTGATAACGCTGAGGTGGAGACAGGTCGTCGTGCGACTGGTTTGATCTACTCTTCCGCTACTATGGCACAAAAATTGGGAACCTCTTTGGCTAACTCAATTCCTTTGTATGCGTTGGCTGCTATTGGATTCGTGGCTAACACTCAATTGGGTGAGGATATTATCTCTTCTATCAAGAACATTTACTCGTTGTTGCCATTGCTTGGTGCTGTGATCGCAATCATTGCGTTGTTCTTCTACGACATCGACGAGGCTAAGATTCAAGAGAATTCACGCAAGTTGGCTGAAATGAAGGCTAATAAAGAGGCGTAATCTCACTTAGTATATTCTACAGAAGGCCTATCCGATCGTCGGGTAGGCCTTTTTTTGTGGGTGCCACGCCTCTGTTTCCAGACTATCTTCTCCGAGTTCCGTTTATCCGACAGCATCTCCTTCGTCGATGCAATCGGTTACTGAAATATTGCCTTTCAGGCAAGTAAAAGTGCGTTCGGTTTCCGATTCGTCGATGAATTCAGCAGAGAAACTTAAAAAGTTTTTACCTAAGGATTTCTAAAGTTGAACATTGAATTTTCTACTGTACGTTTGCATGAGAACTTAAAGTTTGGGGATTTTGATTGCGGAAATTTAGCCTTTTTGAATTTATTTTCTTCGGGAAAAATTGCTAGAATAATAAAATCTTTTTAATTTTGCGACACTAGAACCCGCCAAGCCTCTCTGCGATGCTCAAATGTGCGGGTCGTTTTTTTTGTTTGCATATATGACAACTATGACAACAACGACTCCATTCAGCAAAAAATACACGAACCCGCATGACTTGGTGGTTTTGCTTCAATCACGGGGATTGTCTGTCGTGGATTCTACATCGGCAGAACATTATTTGATACACATTGGGTACTATCGTCTTTCTGCGTACATGTACCCACTATTGAGAACTCCAAAAGATTTGCACAGGTACAAAACAAATGCAACGTTTGAGCGTGTGATGATGCTGTACCGGTTTGATAAGAGGCTTCGCCTTCTTATTTTCAATGAGATTGAGAAAATAGAAGTTGCGATAAGGTGTGCCATAGTAAACATTTCAAGCGAAATGACGGGCAATCCTTTTTGGATGACCGATGCTTCCAATTTCGTAGATCAGAGCAAGTTCAATCGCACAATGTCTCTTGTTGACGTGGAACTGCGTCGTTCACGTGAGGATTTCATTGTACATTTCAGGGAGACCTATTCTGATCCCTATCCACCTGCATGGATTCTAGCGGAGATTCTTCCATTGGGTGTTGTCACTAACATATATGGGAACATTAAGAATAAGAAGATCAAGAAACGCATCTCGCAGTCTTTCGGTTTGCAAATCGATCCATTTGAATCCTGGATGACGATAATAACTCTTACACGTAATGCGTGCTGTCATCATGCTAGAGTATGGAATAAGCAGAATACAATTCGTGCAACCATTCCCAACAGAATGATGCGTCCATGGATTACTCTGCCAACTGATGAGTTACGAATATACTTCAACCTTTGCATCGTCAAGTATTTTCTAGATATTATATCCCCAAGTAACGATATGCTTGCAAAACTCCGACGACTATTCGTTGACTTCCCCGAAATTGATCTTGCGGCTATGGGGTTTCCTAAAGGTTGGGAGACGGAGCCTATTTGGAAATAGTCTCTTATACTATCTTATCTTATCCTATCCGATCTTTCGGGTAGGCCTTTTTTTGTGGGTGCCACGCCTCTGCTTCCAGACTATCTTCTCCGAGTTCCGTTTATCCGACAGCATCTCCTTCGTCGATGCAATCGGTTACTGAAATATTGCCTTTCAGGCAAGTAAAAGTGCGTTCGGTTTCCGATTCGTCGATAAATTCCGCCGTTTCGTCTATAAAATGATATTAAAACAGTCGCTTTGTTTGTATTTCTCATTTTTTAACATTTATTTTGAATAGTGTTTCTTGATTCTGTAAAGGGGGAAAGATACATGTTGCTTTAAGTTTTAATTCTAATATCTAATCATTATGGAAAACAATCAAAAACTCTCCTTCTTAGAGAAGGTCTCCTATGGCGTGGGCGACATGGGATGTAATTTCATCTGGTACTTTGTAGCCTGTATGGCTACCTTCTTCTACACCGAATATTTCGGCTTGCCGATTGGAACGGTGACTGCTATGATGGCTATCGTCACAGTGATTGATCTCTTTTTCGACGTGATAGTTGGAGCGGTCGCCGATAGGCATAAGTTTAAGATGGGACGTTTCCGCCCTTGGATTTTCTATGGTTTTGTTCCTTTCGCCGCAGTTGCGATCATCACCTTCTACACACCTGACTTCAACCAAACTTTGAAGTTGGTTTATGCATTCTTCTCCTTCTTGTTGCTTCGTTTGATGTATTCAGTCGTGAACGTGCCGTATGGTGCCTTGTTGGGCGTCATCAGTGCGGATCCCAATGAGCGCGATTCCGCATCCGCCTTTCGTAACATATTCGCTCAGGTCGGATGGTTCTTTGCCAGTACATTCTGTTTGCCTGCGGTAAAGTTGGTTTCAGATGCTTTGCATCTTCAAGGGAAGACGGCGTTCTTCTATGTGGTTTGTGCCTATGCAGTGATTGCCGCAATCTTATTGTTTTGTACCGCCACTTTCACCAAAGAACGAGTGGAACCTGTGAAGCAAGAGAACAATAAGTTAATCGATGATTTAAAGGATTTGGTGAGTAACAAACCTTGGGTGATGTTGACCTTGGCGGGTATTATGATGTTGGTCTTCACCACTTGTCACAACCAGTTGATTAATTATTACTGCAAATATTATCTCGCCACGATGTATGTTGATCCTGCGTCAGCTGACGGTTTCTCGTTCAAACTAATCGGAACCTTTTTCGGAGCTGAGATGTCGTGGGAGACATTCTCTGCCTTCATGTTCGCTTCTGGTGCCTTTGTAACCATCGTAGCGACCATTCTCTCTAAATTTATTGTGAATAAGTTCGGAAAGAAGATGACTTGGATCGGTTGCTTTGTCTTGTCATCTATCGTTTCGGCACTCTTCCTTGTGGTTGGAAAAGAGTCTTTGGCAACCATTATTTTGTTGCAAATTCTCTTCACGCTCTTCATCGGCCCATCTAACTATCTGATGTGGAGTATGTACGGCGATATTGCGGATAAGTCAGAGGTGGAGACCGGTCGTCGCGCCACAGGTATGATATTCTCTTCTGCCACCATGGCGCAGAAGTTGGGTAACACCCTGGCGGCTATGATTCCAGGTGTGGTATTGGCAAGCGCTGGATATGTGGCAAATGACATCAACATGAGTGATAGCATACGCAACATGATCTTGGTGGTGTTCGCATTGTTCCCAATCATCAGTGCGGTTTTCTCTTTGATCTGTTTGTTCTTCTACAACATCTCTGAAGAGGATGTGAAGCGCAACGCTAAGATTTTGGAGGAGAGAAGAAAAGAGTCGCAAGTATAACCTTGCCGTTATATTATACGAAATGCCTATCCGTCATCACGGGTAGGCATTTTTTTTCAACGCTGATTGGAGATAGTGTCGCACCGATACTTGTTATTCCGCAACAAATTGCCTTGCAGAGATTATGCGCAAAAAAAATTGGTCGTCCCTCATTGTCCATTCGTCGATTGTTTTGCCCCATCCGTCTATCCAGTTTGTGGAATTTCTCTACAGGTATTTCCTTTGTCGTAAAGATTCATGCTGCTTTTATGTGTTTGGATTCATGTTGCTTTATTATGTGTCTTTGAATCTTGATGAAGAGCTCGTCCGACGGAATGGATAGGGCTCTTCTCTTTTTTCCATAAACCTGTTTGTTATATCTTCATTCCGGACGAATCTGTTGTTTTATGGATGAGGATTAGAACATTAACGTCTAAAATTTAACATAGTACGTGATTTTGTGATATATGTTGTCTTCCATGTTCCATCTTCCCCCAAAATATCTATTTTTAACACTTTTAATTTTCGCATTCGATTTCTTTTACTAAATTTGCGGTCTGAGTTTAGATTATTTTTATGTTTAATTAATTGTATAAGCAAATGAAGAAAGTATTTTTACTTTGTGCTATGGCTGCATCTACCATGCTCGCTAATGCGTTTGATGCAAGCCACAATTACATCGAGGAGTGGGGTAACCTCACTTTGAAAGGTGTACAATTGTCAAGTAGTAAGACTGGTAAGGCTGTCCAATTGAAAGGTTGGAGCTCTTTCGGTAACTACGATGAGAACTGTGTTAAGAGTGGTACTGATATCCAAAGAATGAAGGGTATGGGTGCTAATGTCGTTCGTCTCGCTAAGTATTTCAAGACTGGTTATGGTGAGTACACCATCGACCAAATCAAGACTTTGATGGCTGCTGCTGAGGCAAACGGAATGTACTGCGTCGTTGACTGGCACATCTTGGAGGCTGCTGGTAATAGCGGTAACCCTAAGACCTACACTAGTGACGCTCAACAATTCTTCGGCCAAGTAGCTCAAGAGGTTGCTAGCAAGGGTTACAAGCACGTCATCTATGAGTTGTGTAACGAGCCAAGCGGTTGCGGTGCTGGTGATATCAAGTCTTATGCTGAGTCTGTGATCTCTACTATCGCTCAATACGATAAGTCTAAGCCTATCGTAATCGTTGGTACTCCTAACTGGGACCAATACATCAATTCTCAAACAATCCAAGGTGGACACCTTGTTCAAACTGACAAGGCGAATGTGATGTACGCATTCCACTTGTATGCAAACGAGGGCGCTCACAAGCAATTGTTGAACTCTGAGTTCTTGCCTGCTACCACTAAGGTGCCTGTATTCGTCTCTGAGTGGGGTCTTTCCCACGCTCAACCAGAGTTGTACCAAGGTGATAGATGGAACGACGTCAACGAGACTGTTGCTGACCAATTCTTGGCAATGTGTAACGGTCAAGGTGGATCAGGACAAATCGTCAGCTGGTGTAACTGGTCATACGGTAACAAGGCTGAGGGTTCTTCTACCTTCAAGAGCGGTTGTTCTGGTGGTGACAACTTGTCACGTTCAGGTAAGTACATCGTAGGTGTGCTCGGTGGTGAGTTGAACCCTGAGATCATCAAGGGTGCTGCATTCGGTGGTACTCCTTACACTTTGTCTAAGAAGTCTGTAGAGGAGCAATTGAACTTGGACGCTTATGACCAAAACCCTAAGGCAGCAGACGAGGAGCCAGGTGGATCTATGGATATCACTTACTTCGATGCAAACAACACCCCTGACGAGAACTACGAGGAGGGTAAGGAGTATGACCCATTGAAGTTGGTTGACGCATTGGATCACGACCCTGCTGGTAACAAGGAGGGTAAGGTTATCCAATGTTACGCTGGTCGTGCATGGTGTAACACTCGTAAATGGGAGTGTGTCGATTTGACAAGTCAAATGGTTGATGGTAATTGGGGTGGTGCTACCGGTCTTTCTTGGGTATCTTCTGGTGAGTGGTTGAACTACACCTTCGAGGTAAAGGATCCAGGTTATTACTCATTGGAGATGTGTATGCCTTATGGTAACGTAGGTTATGGTGAGGCTACCATGGATGAGAAGACAGGTAAACTTACTTACACAGCTCGTGCTTCATTCGCTATGTCATTGGTTGACCACGCAAGCCAAACCTTTATGGTGGATATCGACGCTTCTTCTGCAACAGCAGAGAAGGCTATCGAAAAGGACGAGTTCGCTCCATTCGCTGTTAAGGACAATCAAGTTGCTGCTGCTGCGGACCACGTTTGGACACCATGTGCATCTAACAACTCTGGTACCAAGAAGGCTAACCACGGTATCCTCTTCAAGGAGGCAGGTACTCACGTGGTTAAGTTGATGTTCGCTAACGGTTTCGCCGGTGAGTTGGCATCTCTTCGTTTCACTTACGCTAAGCCTTGGTCTGGCGAGGGTTATCCTGTAGAGACTAGCGTTTCTAACGCTTCTTCTTCTGAGTCTGCAATCGTTGTTTACCCTTCAGTTGTTGAGGACGGTGAGTTTACAGTTGTTGCTGAGGGTAAGGCTCAAGTTGTTGTTTCTAGCATGTCTGGTGCTGTTGTTTACACTACTAGCATCGAGGGAACTACAACTGTAAACCCAAGCCTTGCAGCTGGTATCTACAACGTACAAGTTGTTTCAGCTGACAACGCAGCAGTTGCTAGAATCATCGTTAAGTAATTTATCGATAAATTCTATATCATTGAGGACGTGCTTTCGGGCACGCCCTCTTTTTTTGTGCTTTTGTGTTGTGTAACATATTTTTCCTTGTTCTTGTGCTCTGTTTCGTCAAAAATTAATATTTTTGCGTTTTGAAAATATATTTCTAAGGATTGTGTTTGACTTGTGGTTGAATGGATTTAAGTTGAGTGATTTATCAGACCGCAATTCTCTTGTTGTATTGCTATTCATTGGTTTATGAAGTTGTCGAATTTTTTCAAGAAGATATTTCTCTTACTGACTATATTGCTTGTTGGAACCTCTGTGTTTGCCCAGGTGGATATTTATAGGGGTGGCGTTAAGGAGGCCACGCTCGCCAATCTCTCCGAATTTAATGGATCATTCGCTTTGCGAAAAGATGATGTGCTTGAATTTCAGTCGGATATGGTGCTTGACGTTTCGTTCGGTGAATCCATTAACATTGATTTCATACTGAATGGAAATGGACACAGATTGATTTTCACGGAGGGCGCGGGGACGCTTTTTTTTAAAGGAGCCTATATCCGTTTTAACAATGTGATTGTTGATGGGTCGGATGCTGGATTCCATGGGGTCGTCTTCGGGATAGAAAACAAAGCCCACCTTGAAATGGATGATGATGTCCGCGTGGTTGGCTTTGAGAATTCGGTGCTGATTGATTTGCGCGAGTCTTTGGTGACAGGCGGTGTCTGGGAAAATAACAACAGTTCAAGCCCTCTGGTTAAGTTGCATAGTTCCACATTGAACCGTGTCAAATTCCAAAATAATAGTGTTCGTGGCGAGGGTGAGGTAAGTCTATTTTCACTAGACAACTCTTCTATTGTCAATTCCATCGTTGCGGAGAACGAGGTGAGTACCGTTGCTCCCGCCCAAGGAATTTTAATTAAACATATTGGCGAGGATTGTTCCGTCATCAACTCCACCTTTGCGCAAAATAGCGTGGATGGATTTCTTGATTCTGAAAATTGTAAAATCCATAACTCTATTCTCTATCAATCGGGTGATTTTTCTTCTGTGACGGCATTTATGGATCATTGTGTGACTACGGATCCAAAACTTAACAGTGACTATTCATTGCGATTCTCATCTCCTTGTATTGATGCGGGTAGTGATGCTTTGTATAATAGTCGTAGATTGGATTTTGGAGAGTTAGATTCTTGGGGAGATTCTCGCTTTGAGGGGGCTTCGATAGATGTGGGCGCTTGCGAGTTTAGAAAACGTTGTAAGGGATCGCCTTTGAAATTGGATATTCTCTCTTCCGAGGCGAAGTGTTTTGGTGTGGATGATGGCGTTATCAGGGGAAGTGTATCGGGTGGCGTGGCTCCTTATACATTCGCTTGGTTTTTAGGGGACCAAGCGTTGGGTCAGCGGGAGACCGCTTCGATAGAGATTGATGGTCTAGCCGATGGTAACTACACTTTGTTGGTGACAGATGCGCTTGGATGTGAACAGTCGAAGCTTGTGAGCATACAAGAGTTGACGCAAAAGATTACGGTGAAGGCGGTTGATTCGACGAAGATATACGATGGTAAGTCATTGGAGCAAAAGAAATATGTGGTGATTGGTGAGTTGGAAGAGGGGGATGTCGTTGCCGATGTTGAGATTGAAGGTGTTATCACAGATGCTGGATCAGCGGCGAATGTGGTGAAATCTTTCCGAATCCTTCGTGGAGAGGAGGATGTAACTTGCTATTATGATACAGTGATGGGATGTGGTACTTTGACCATCACTCCGTTGGAGGTGAAGGTCACCATTGCGGGCCATACCAAAACGACAATCTACAACAGTGAGGAGCAAGATACGACAGGCTACGAGTGGAGCGCCAACTCAACGCTCTACCAGGCTGCTGATTTCAGTTACGCGGGCGACTCGCTTGCGAAGGGCAAGGAGATCGGCACCTATCAGATGAACTTGACGAAGGAGCAGTTCACGAACAAGAACCAGAACTACGACGTCACCTTCGAGGTGTCGGACGGATGGTTGAAGATCGATCCGTTGGAGGTGAAGGTCACTATCGCGGGCCATACCAAAACGACGGTCTACAACGGTGAGGAGCAAGACACGACAGGCTACGAGTGGAGCGCCAACTCAACGCTCTACCAGGCGGCTGACTTCAGTTACGCGGGCGACTCGATCGCGGCAGGCAAGGAGATAGGCACCTATCAGATGAACTTGACGATGGAGCAGTTCAAGAACAAGAACCAGAACTACGACGTCACCTTCGAGGTGACGGACGGATGGTTGAAGATCGATCCGTTGGAGGTGAAGGTCACTATCGCGGGCCATACCAAAACGACGGTCTACAACGGTGAGGAGCAAGATACGACAGGCTACGAGTGGAGCGCCAACTCGGCACTTTACCAAGCGGCAGATTTCAGCTACGAGGGCGACTCGCTTGCGAAGGGCAAGGAGATCGGCACCTATCAGATGAACTTGACGATGGAGCAGTTCAAGAACAAGAACCAGAACTACGACGTCACCTTCGAGGTGACGGACGGATGGTTGAAGATCGATCCGTTGGAGGTGAAGGTCACTATTGCGGGCCATACCAAAACGACGGTCTACAACGGTGAGGAGCAAGACACGACAGGCTACGAGTGGAGCGCCAACTCAACGCTCTACCAGGCTGCTGATTTCAGCTACGCGGGCGACTCGCTTGCGAAGGGCAAGGAGATCGGCACCTATCGGATGAACTTGGCGAAGGAGCAGTTCACGAATAATAACAATAACTACGATGTCACCTTCGAGGTGACGGACGGATGGTTGAAGATCAATCCGTTGGAGGTGAAGGTCACCATCGCGGGCCATACCAAAACGACGATCTACAACGGTGAGGAGCAAGACACGACAGGATACGAGTGGAAAGCTAGCACGGAACTCTACAAGGCCAGTGACTTCAGCTACGCTGGCGACTCGACGGCGAAGGGCACCGACGTGAACACCTACGCGATGGGTCTGAAAAGTGAGGACTTTGCGAATAAGAACAATAACTACACGGTGGAATTTGTTATCACGCAGGACGGTTCTTTGACCATCCAACCATTGAATGTAATTGTCAAAATCTCGGGTAACAAGAAAGAGTTGCCTTACAATGGATATGCGCAGCAGGTGACTGGCTTCTCCTTTGAGGCTGATACGGATTTATACAAAAAGAGCGATTTCAAATATAGTCAAGATAGTGTCGCGTCTGGCGTTACAGTGGGTTCCTACCCTATGAATTTGAAGAGCGAACAATTCAGCAATACCAATGCCAATTTCGGCGAGGTCACATTCGTAATTGAGAGCGACGGTAATTTGACGATTACCCCTATATCCACCCCTATCACCATCACGGCAAGCTCATCCAAAATCACCTACGATGGTTCCCCATTGACGGATGACGGTTACCGATATACACCAAATGTTTTGGTGGCAGGAGATGTTTTGACCGCAGTGGTGGAGGGCTCGATCACGAATGTGGGTGAGAAGGCCAATGTGGTAACCTCCTATCGAGTGATTCATACCGATGTGGAGACCGGAGATAAGTTGGATGTGACAGATAACTACACCTTCACCACCCCTGTGGAGGGTAAGTTGATCGTGACCAAGCGCACAGTTCTCCTTCGTTCCGAATCAGCGGAGAAAACCTATGACGGACAACCTTTGACAGAACCTACTGTGAATGTGGTTGGTGATGAGAGCAAGGAGGGATTTGTTTATGGAGAGGGTGCGATCTATACGGTGACAGGTTCCATCACGGAGATTGGTTCTGCGGAGAATGAGTTCACCTATAAGTTGAGAAGTAATACCAAGGCGGATAACTACGACATTCAGGTGGAGTACGGCACATTGACTGTATTGGCCATTGAGAAGGCGTTGGTTATCACGGCGAATAGCGCTAGCAAGATTTATGATGGAACGCCGCTGACAGATGCTGGGTTCGCCTATACATCCAATGTTTTGGCGAAAGGTGATTCAATCATTGCCGTGGTATCGGGAGAGGTGACGCAGACAGGTTCCGCTAAAAATCAGGTGAAAGAGATCAAGGTGGTTCGTGGAACCCTGGATGTCACGAAGAACTATACCATTGGTACTAGTGTGGATGGGTTGTTGACCATCCTTCCTCGCACGGTGGTATTGACTAGCGCGACCGAGGAGAAGGTTTACGACCGCATGCCTCTTGCCAATGCGACCGTGACTGTAGGTGGCGATGGTTTCGCGCCAGGTGAGGGTGCTACATTTGTTCTCGAAAATTCAATTACTGAACCAGGTAGTGTAGTTAACCATTTCACCTATACGTTGAAAGAAAACACCTCTTCCGACAACTATTTGATCAAGACGGTCGAGGGTACGCTAACGGTCACCAAACGACCAACAGCCATCCTCTTCGATTATGGATACAATGTAAAATCAGATACCTTGAGTGGTTATGCGGATGAGGCGTACGATGCACCATCCGATCCAGTGAGAAAAGGATACGATTTCCTTGCGTGGGACACTCCATTGCCGCTTTTGTTGCCATTGGATACCCTTTCCGTCGAGGCATTGTGGGAATTGCTCACCTATACAGTGACTTTGGATACATTTAGTCACTTCACCTATACGGTGGAGGATCATAAGGAGATTGATTTGGCAACCTATGCTCCCGTCCGAGAGGGATATGACTTCACTGGTTGGGTGGATGAGACCGGTACGCAAGTGACACATGTGAATACATCGGACACCCGTTCAATGGCATTGACCGCCACTTGGCAACTCGCCACCTTCCACATTGATTACCTATCGGATGGTGAACTTTGGAAGCGTGTTTCGGAGAAATATGGCGAGTCTCTTGTGCCATCCGCCGCGCCTGTTCGGATCGGATATTTGTTCAAGGGGTGGGATCCCGTGCTTCCGTCAACGATGCCTGCAAAAGATTTGAAGGTAGAGGCGAAGTGGAGTATCATCACATTTAACCTATTCTTGGTTGATGAAGGTCGAGACGCAGGTACGATTACTTATACCGTCGAGGATGGAGACTTCTATTTGGATGCTTTGGATGAGCGTCCGGGACAATTGTTCAATGGCTGGACATTGGATGGAGAACCACTCGATTACGAGGAACAAAGTGACCGCTATATTTTCCATCCTGACCAAGTGGCCAGTGATGTGACGGTGGAAGCCTCTTGGACAATTGTTTCGAACGAATTCACGCTTGAATACCGTGTGGACAATGTCAAGTACAAGAGTTTCCGTATTATGGTGGGCAATCGTACCAGACAATATGTCGCGTCGGTTCGGACACCACAGGCCAAGGCGGGCTATCAGTTTGATGGATGGGATATTGACGTGCCGGAATATATGCCAAGAAAAGACTTGGTGGTAAATGCCGTGTGGAAACCGATTAACTATCGTTTAGTCTTAAAAAGCGCGGAGGGCGCTGTGATGTATAGCACTCAATATACCATCGAGGATGAGGTGCTTTTGCCTCAATTGGAGGATGTTGAAGAGAAGTTGGATTTCATCGGTTGGTCGGATGGCACAAAAATCCACACGACATTTGATCCTAAGAACTTCATGTCGGATGTGGAGTTGGTGGCTGTGTGGGAGCGTAAGTCTTTCCAAATGATATATTATGTGGGCAATGATATCTATGCGAGAGATACCTTTTATGTGGGGGATTCCATTGTGAAATTGCCAGACCCGGACGATTATATCGAGGGTTACGCGTTTAGTGGTTGGAGCGAGACACCTCTCTATATGCCAGCCCGTAACGTCAATGTGACCAGTTACTATGCCCGTGGAGGTTATACATTGACCTATATGTCGGAGGGACAAGTGGTGAAGTCGGTCCGCTATTTGTATGATGCGCCAATCTCTCCATCCAGAGGCGTTTCCAAGTATGGCTATAACTTCAAATATTGGGCTGGAGTTCCACAAAGAATGCCGGCCAAAGACATTGAAGTGGAGGCTGTTTACGACGTGGCAACCTACTACATCGCTTTGTCAAATGGCTCGGAGGTTGTGGATACATTGTATTACACCATCTATGACGAAGACCTGCTCTTGCCTACCTTGGATGAGAGAGGTAAAGTGTTCAGGGGATGGAACGATGGTAAGCAGAATATAACGAAGATCGCCAAGGGCAGTTACGCCAATAACTTGGAACTGGTGGCCAATTGGCTCTATATCAACTACACCCTTGTCTTTGAGGTGGATGGCGTGCAGTATAGTAAGAAGAACAACATGCGTTGCGGTGATGTGATCGCGTTACCAAGAGAACCTTCCAAGGCGGGCGCTGAATTTGTTCGTTGGGAGGGAATGCCGGTGGATGGTTTGATGCCAGATGCGGATCTTACCCTTCGCGCGGTATTCTCTTCACAAGTGGGCGACTCCATGACGGAGCAGACGCCATCTGTGAAGCTCTATGCGAAGGATAGGGTACTCCATCTGCTCAACGCGGAGGGTACTTCGGTGCAAGTGGTGGATCTGAATGGTGTAACGCTCTTCAAGGGAATCGCCACCGCGTCTGATTATGAAATACCATTACATTATCATGGCCTATATTTGGTAAAGGTGGGCAAGACTTACCATAAGGTTGTTGTGAAATAGGTCGACTATAAAGGTCGATTTTAATAATAAAAGATGCATTCGGGGCTCTCCCAATGCGTCTTTTTTTCTTTTTATGTCCTCTTCAATCGCTTTTTTCTCCCCAAATTTTCAGTTTATTTAAGAATTATTCTATCTTTACATTAGATTATGTGTATAAATGTATATAGGTATGAAATCAAATCTTTTTTTTCAAAGGAAAGGTTCCTGCCGTAGGCGAGGAGATGTGTTGCGATGGATGGCATCTGTCGTGCTCTTTTTCTCCGTGCTCTCTTTGCAGGCTCAAACCTTCACGATGAATAACTGGTATGCGCTGCGTAGTTTCACTGTGAGTGAGGCGGATGAGTGCGGGACTGTGTATAAAGTGAATCTCTCGATGGATAATTGGTCTCCGGCCCATTTCCAAATTATGAGAGATGGTACGCCGTTGGATAATACGCAGTTGGTGTCAAGAATTTCCGCGCTCTACTATGAGGCGACCGATGGACAACCCGCTTGGCGTCTGAAGGTGGATAACAGTGGTCAAAGTTGGAACTATTCTTTTTATATCAATACGAGAGTTACCCCTTATGAGGTAGTCGCTGCGGTGCCTACTTCTAAGTTTTTCGTTTCCAAAGCATCGGTTAACAAGGTGGTGCTCACAGCTCCTACCGAGAAGGTTTCTCTCTCTGGTTTGGCTTGTTCCTCTTCCGAGATCGCGCAAGTGAAATATAGTTGGGAGAGCAGTCGCGATGCCTCCACTTGGACACCGACTGGTTTGATCACCAGTGAGGCGGAGACTCTGTTGACGAATGATAGCACCTACTTCTCATTGCTCTCAACCATCACCTATCAGGTGGATGAGACGACTACAGCGGATACGGTGCTTCGTTCTGCGCCTATCTTGGTTACCTTCCAACGACCTAAATTGTCATGCTACGCGCAACCGGGCGACAATGCGAAGATATTCAGTTCGGATGAGTTGGAAGTTGGCCAAAATGGCAACCTGGATATTTACGCGGTATCCGATGATTTCGCATCCGCTACTTATTGTTTGCAATACAAGAATTTGGAAGATGCGGCATCCTCGAAATGGAAGGATACGTTGTGCTCCGCTTCTCCTGAATGGAAGGGATTTGATTTGCCTCGTAGTGCCATCTTCCGAGTGAAGGTGATAGGAACCTCTGTCTATTCTGGCAGAATCACGGAAGCCTATTCTGCGGAAACTTTCTCTGTAAGAAAGGTTTATGGATGCGACGAGAACTTCGACTCTGAAATTTTGTGGGCCGATGATTTCGGTTATTTCAAAAATCCTACCACCTATGTGGTGATGGATGACAACAACAACTATGTCACTTACAATTCCGTGGCGGGAACTAATTCAATTGAGAATTATTGGGCACCCGATTTGTTCAACCGTGTGAAGGATCACAAGTATGGTTTGTTGAATCCATTGGTAATCAACCCTTCCCGTGATTGGTGCGGAAAGTATCGTTTGGATGATGGTTACTATGCGATTGTGCCTAATCCATATTTGTGTGATGGACCGAACACTGCCGGAGGACAGGACTACTGGAAAGGAGAGGACCACACCTCTGGTGACACCAATGGTGGTATGCTTTTCGTGAACTGTAACGCAGGTTTGAACGGTGCCTTGATCTATGAGCGAGAATTCTCGTTGAACTGCGAGTTGAGCGATGAGGTGGATGTATGGTTGATCTTCTCCGCATTCATCAACAACGCCACTTACAAAGAGGATTCCCGTACACCGGTGAATGTCCGTTTGGAGATTCTTGACATGGAGGACAACATAATACACTCCGTTGCGTCAGGTGATATCTATCCACGTGAACATAAAACTTACAAGAGCTTGACCCCTGATTCTTGGGCGAATCTCTCTTTCCGATTCTTGGCGAAGACTAGAAATTACAAGGTCCGCCTCTACAACAACTCTGAGGGTGGCGACGCCAACTGGGGTAACGATATTTTGATTGACGACATCTCTGTTAGCTTGTGCTATCCAAGTGTGGAGTTGATCGAGCAAACCCATCCGGATGCGGATACCGTATTCGCTTGTATCGGACAAAAGTTGGATTTGGTGGCATTCAACGAAATCGGTTTGGACAAATACATCGGTAATCCTAAATATTTGTTCCAATACAAGAACGCGAAGAGTGGCAATGTTTGGAAAGACTTCGGTCCGATTCAAACATCCAACCTCATCTCTTTGGTAGCCACTGAGGAGAATCGTGAATTTATCGGAAGCACAAAATTCCGCGTCTTTGTCGCATCTGACGAGGCTATATTGAGAGATTTGGCGACAGGAAAGGATGTCCGAAATGGATGTGAAACCATCCATGCCGCGGATTCCTCTTTGCGTGTAATCTATTCTCAGCCATTTGAGATGTCGTTGCAGTTGGCAACCAATACCATCTGTTTGGATGGCGACACCACTGCCCTCAAGATGAAGGCTACGCCAATCCCTGCGGATGTGGAGCCGTTGTCATATTATTGGTATTTGAATGGAGACTCCATCGGATACACCGAGGTTGATACCTTCTCCATCGATTTGGTGGAAGAGGCGAACTACTATTTTGAGGTGCGTGCGATCGACCATTGCCAAAACGCTTTGGACCGTGTATGGAGCGATTCCAACAAAGATACTTTGTTGATCAGAGAACACTTGAAACTTGGATTGAGCGCATCTCCAGCCGAGGTGACATTGGGTGGAACCATTACCTTGAAAGCCGAGACGGGAGACTATATGGGTGACCTTATCTGGACAGAAGAGGGTACGCAAATCGGCCAGACATCCATTTCCGAGTTGAAGCATAAGACGACTGTCAATGGCAAATTGGGTTACCAAGTGAAACCAGTCGCAGGTAATGCTTGTGTTGATCCATCCGATGTGCAATATGTTACCGTGGGAGTGATCATTCCTAATCTGATCACACCATATAATGATGGCATGGAGGCTGCAAACAACACCTTCTTGGTGGGTAGCGGTTTCCCTGTGGAGATCTATAATCGTTACCAACAAACCATTTACGTCGGTGAGGATGGCTGGGACGGCACATACAGAGGTAAGATCGCTGAACCGGGTACTTACTACTACCGCGTGAGAATGCCTAACGGCGAGTGGGTGAAAGGAACATTGGAAGTCGCAAAATTTTAAGTAGATGAATATGAAACGATATATAAGAAATTTGATAGTTCCAGTGGTGCTTCTGACTTCCGCTTTGGAGGCAGGCGCAGTAGTGGATAGAGTGGATGGCAGCTGGGGAGACTTTGCCTCTTCCGACAAGAACACCTCCGCGGCGGAGATGCCTATGTCCGCCTACAAGGATGGTTCGATTGCCTTTTTCAGAAATGATTCAGCCTACACTTTCCGTGTAAGGGAGGATTTAGGTGTCGATTCATTGGTGTTGTGCCCTGAATTGATGGGCTTAGGCATAGAGGGTACTTTCGCATACGATGCGGCACGTCAGAAAATCTATTTCTCCAAGAAGGGAAAATCGGAGAAGAATGACCTTTATGAGGCCTCTTGGATAGAGGGTAATTGGACGAAGGTGAATATCCTGACCATTAAGGGTGTATCCGCCCAAACTTTGACTCATAAGAACTCATCGTTGGTGGTTTCTCGTTGGGTGCAACAGGGTAGGGGCGCATCTGGTTTTTACAACCCGTCATTGGGTAAGGATGGTAACCGAATCTATTTTTCCGGCGAGTTCAAAGCGGGTCAAGGTTCCCGAGACCTATGGTATATTGACCGTGAGAGTGATGGCGTATGGAGCCGTCCGAAGGCTATTGACACTATCTATGTGAATGGCAAGGCGAAAGAGGATTATCCATTGGTAGTCGGCGACTCGTTGCTCTTCTTCTCTTCCGACCGTGAGGGAACATTGGGCGGTTTGGATCTCTATTATTCACGTATCCGTAAGGATGGATCTTGTTCCAAGCCCGTGGCGCTGAATGATGCGGTAAACTCTTCCGCGGATGATTACAACGTCGTGTTCGGAGAGGGCAAGGGTGCCTTCTTCATTTCCGACCGGGCAGGAGGCAAGGGCGCTGCGGATATTTATGCCGCCGCAACCTATCGTCCAGTGGCCGACGAGGATTTGGATCCGGAGGTGGTATTGTCGGAGCCAAAGGGATTCCTTTGGGTGCTCTGCTTCTTTGATTTGGATAAGTCAGACATGAAGCCTGCATACGAGGTGCAATTGGATGAGTTGGTGGATGCGATGAACGAGTATCCTGACGGAGTGTTCGAGATCAGTGGTCACACTGACCTACGTGGATCTGCGGAGTACAACCAAACGCTCTCCGCGAATCGTGCCAAGACCGTGGCTAAACTTTTGGTGAAGCGAGGTTTCCCTGCTTCCCGATTGAAGACAGTGGGTAAAGGTTTGACGGAGCCTATTATTCCGAATGCCGCAACAGAACCAGAACACGAGCAGAACCGTCGTGTTGAGGTGAGATTGATAGAACCCGAGGTGGAACAACCTGCGGAGAGTGCTAACGAAAAGAATGGGGAGGAATAAGATATGAAGAAGATATTATTTATCATTGGATTTCTTGCGGCGTGCTTCATGGCGAACGCTCAACAGGAGTTGCTGCTTTCCCAACAGTTCTACTCTCGTATCAATAAGAACCCTGCTGGTACGGGTAACGTGGAGGATATTGACCTATTCTTGCTGGGACATTATCAGTATGCGGGTGTGGAGGATGCTCCTAAATCATTGTTGTTCAATGGTCACACATTCATCAGCAAAATCAATTCGGGTGTAGGTCTTACCGTATCGTATGACAACTTGGGTATCGCCCGCAGTTTCTTGGATATTAAGGCGGTTTATGCCTATATGTTGCGACCTGCCGACAACATGCTTGTCTCTTTGGGTTTGGGCTTGGGTATCAGACGCTCCGCGTTTGACAAGAGTGCTTATACGGTGGAGAACATCCTTGAAATGTATGACGGAACCATTCCTGACGATGATTCCAAGGTGCGTCCGGATGTTGATTTCGGTGTGGAGTTCGCCATGAACGACAACCTCTTGGTGGGTGCCTCCATGACACACTTGTTAGACTCCGCCTCTACCACCATGTTGCAAGGTAGACACTTGAATATCTATGGACGTTACATGTTTAAAGTGAATGATAAGTGGGACATCGCCCCTTCATTGACCTATATGCACCATGCGAAGACCAATGTGGTGGAGTTGAATGTCACAGGTTACTACGACCGCTTCGTTTGGGGTGGTTTGACCTACCATCCGGACTTGTCCGATAAGATGAAATCCAATCCGTTGGCAATCACCTTGGGTGTGGAGTATTTCCGGTTCCGTTTGGGTTACACCATCGATTTAGGATTGGGTAGAATCCACCACATGGCGGGCACCTCCCACGAGTTGATGCTCTCTTACTCCGTCGACAGAAAGCGTACGAAGAGCAAGAGTGAGGAGGTTGAGATATTTGAATAATTTTTTTTCGGAGAGATGCTCTAATGGGTATCTCTCCCTTTTTTAAGAATCTTATGACGAATAGAGTTAAGAAAGGGGGCTTCTATTGGCTATTGGCCGCCTTGTTTGTTTCTGTTTTATCCGCTTGTACCGATCCTTCGGACGCGAATGATGTGGAGGAGCTCTCCCGTAAGGGCGACAATGTTTTTACCGTGGGTGGTGTGGCGATGCCCGTTGACGTCTGTGTTGATGGTTATGACTTTTCGGATGGTGGCGTGACGCATATCCTTCATCTCTTCACCAATGGGTTTTATACCCCCAACGGTGATGGCACTTGTTCTCCCAATAACGCTTTCAAGAAGGCGGGCGCTTATGTGGAGATCCCCGCATTTGACAAGGGACAAACCGAACTGCTTCGCCTTATGACAGGCGACTATATGACCTACTACTCCAATTCGGACGATTGGGCAGGCAATTATGAAATCACCAAAGAGAATACCACCAGAGCATTGGTTTACGATAAAATGGTGGATTTGCAAGTCTCTACCATACAGGTCAAGAAGAAGGATAATATCTACGAAATCACTTGGGATGGCAGGGATGAGAAGGGCAATGTATGCTCGCTTTACTATTATGGCGTGATCCAGTCGGAGAAGATGTTGGGAGAGGATTAAAATTCTTAATTCTACATTCTTAAATCTTAACTCTAATTTGTATCTTCGCGTAAAATCAAAGAATAGACTAGTAAGATGGAACATAAGTTGAGAATTTACAACACGTTGAGTAGAACCAAACAGTTGTTTGTGCCGTTGAATGAACCCCATGTAGGTATGTATGTTTGTGGACCAACCGTTTACGGTGACGGTCACTTGGGTCATGCTCGTCCAGCCATCACATTCGATGTGTTGTTCCGTTACTTGACTTCTCTTGGATACAAAGTGCGTTATGTGCGCAACATCACAGATGTGGGCCACTTGGAGCATGACGCCGACGAGGGCGAGGATAAGATCGCCAAGAAGGCTCGATTGGAGCAAAAAGAGCCTATGGAGGTGGCGCAATATTATGTCAACCGTTACCACAAGGCGATGGATGCTTTGAATGTCTTGCCGCCAAGCATCGAGCCGCATGCGTCAGGCCATATCATTGAGCAAATCGATTTTGTGAAGAAGATATTGGAGGCTGGTTACGCTTACGAGAGTCAAGGTTCCGTTTACTTTGATGTGAAGAAATATAACAAGGATCACCACTACGGAAAACTTTCCGGAAGAAATATCGACGATTTGTTGGAGACCACCCGTGAGTTGGACGGACAAAACGAGAAGCGTTGCGGGTTGGACTTCGCTTTGTGGAAGTGCGCGCAACCAGAGCATATCATGCGTTGGCCTTCTCCATGGAGCGATGGATTCCCTGGATGGCACATGGAGTGTTCCGCTATGGGAACCAAGTACCTTGGCGAGGAGTTCGATATCCATGGTGGTGGTATGGACTTGATTTTCCCTCACCACGAGTGTGAGATCGCGCAATCCACCGCCGCGCTCGGCAAAGAGACCGTTCATTACTGGATGCACAATAATATGATCACCATCAACGGAAAGAAGATGGGTAAATCATACGGCAACTTCATCACATTGGATGAGTTCTTCACCGGAAGCCATCCGCTTCTGACACAAGCCTTCTCTCCAATGACCATCCGTTTCTTCATTTTGCAGGCGCACTATCGTAGCACGGTGGATTTCAGTAATGAGGCTTTGCAGGCATCCGAAAAGGGATTGGAGCGTTTGACCGACGCGTACGCGCGTTTGATGAAGATCACGCCATCAGCTGAGTCAACGGTCGATGTGAAAGGCATGCGTGAGAAGTGCGAGGAGGCGATGAACGACGACTTGAATACGCCAATTGTGATCTCTTACTTCTTTGAAATCGCTAAGGCTATCAATACCGTCACAGACGGAAAAGGAACCATCAGCGCGGAGGATTTGGAAGAGTTGAAATCATTGTTCCAACTCTATTTGATGGATATCTTGGGCTTGAAACTCGCCTCGGATGGCGATTCCAACGGCGATGCCTTCAAGGGGGCTGTCGATTTGTTGCTTGAGATCCGTAAGCAAGCCAAGGCCAATAAGGATTGGGCGACCAGTGATAAGATCAGAAATGAGCTTACCGCATTGGGCTTCAATGTGAAGGATACAAAAGATGGTTACGAATGGAGCATCTAACGATGTTCCGGTCGTTTCGCTAAATTTCGATGCATTAATTTCTGAGTCGCTAAAAATCACAAGGATAGTGACTATAAAGAAATAATTTGTATCTTTGTACCATAAAATGAATTTTGGAGGGCGGCAACGCCTCGAAAATAGAAAATAACGATGACGAATAAGAGTTTTTATTACTACTTCTTTTCCTTTTACTTTATGTTCTCATAAGGTGAGGTTCGTTATTGTTTCAATTTTGAGTCCCACCTTGAACATCAGGGTGGGACTTTTTAATTATGAATTGTATGAAAAACAAGGTAGTTATCCAAGGTATTGATGGTTGTTTCCATGATATCGCAGCAAGGGAATATTTTAGAGGAGAGGATGTGGAGATTGTTCCATGTGATAATTTCACTCATCTTTTCCAAACGGTTCGCGCCGATAAGGATTTGATTGGTATCGTGGCCATCGAGAACACCATTGCGGGAAGTCTGTTGCAGAACCACACCCTGTTGGCCGATAGCGGATTGTGCATCGCTGGAGAGCAGAAGCTGCGCATCAAGCATAATTTGGTGGCGTTGCCTAACCAAGACATCAGTGACATCCACGAGGTCTATTCCCATCCGATCGCCTTGATGCAATGTCAGACCTTCTTGGGCGAACACCGCCACCTTAAGGCGGTGGAATATGACGATACCGCTTCGAGTGCCCGCATGGTAGCGGAGAACAAGGAGATGGGAAAGGCTGCCATCTGTGGTGAGTTGGCCGCTGAAATCTACGGATTAGAGATCTTGGCCAAGGGTATTGAGACCAACAAGCGAAATTTCACCCGTTTTTTGATCATCGCTGATGAGAACAAGGTGAAGGAGATGAATGTGAATAAATTCCCTAACAAGGCCTCATTGTTGTTGGTACTTTCCCACGAGGAGGGAAGTTTGTCGCAGATTTTGGCGGTCCTCTCTTTCTATAAGATGAATCTCACCAGAATCCAATCCACTCCGATCATCGGACGTGAGTGGGAGTATCAGTTCTACATCGATTTGCAATTCGAGTCATACAAGAAATATGTTGAGGCTCTTGCCGCAGTCAGGCCATTGGCGAATGAGTTACGCATCTTGGGTGAGTACGAAATCGGTAGGCAAACAGTATAAGGAATAAATAAAAACAAAATATGGAATTAGAGAAACTTAATTTAACCGGTGTTGAGGATAAGCGTCCTTTGGTAATCGCTGGACCTTGTAGCGCCGAAACGGAAGAGCAGGTGATGGAGACAGCCAAGCAGTTGGCGAAGAATGGTGTGAAGATATTCCGTGCTGGAATATGGAAGCCTCGTACCAAACCGGGTGGATTCGAAGGAAACGGAATTGTCGCGTTGCCATGGATGAAGGCGGTGAAGCAAGAGACAGGAATGTTGACCGCAACTGAGGTGGCTACAGCGAAGCATGTGGAGGAGGCCTTGGAGTTCGGTGTCGATTTGCTGTGGATCGGCGCGCGTACCACTGCGGACCCATTTGCGGTGCAGGAGATTGCCGACACCTTGAAGGGCGTGGATGTGCCTGTCTTGATCAAGAACCCAGTCAATCCGGACTTGGAGTTGTGGATTGGCGCTTTGCAACGTTTGAACAATGCGGGCATCAAGCGCTTGGGCGCTATTCACAGAGGTTTCAGTACCTATGACAAGAAATTATACCGTAACTTGCCTCAATGGCATATTCCAATCGAGTTGCACAGACGTTTTCCCGAGTTGCCTATTATTTGCGACCCTAGTCACATCGCAGGCCGTAGGGACTTGATTTCTCCACTTTGCCAACAGGCGATGGATCTTCAGTTCGATGGATTGATTATTGAGTCGCACTGCGATCCGGATAAGGCATGGAGCGATGCTTCCCAGCAGTTGGCGCCAGATGTCTTGTCGCTTGTATTGAACAACTTGGTGATAAGAAACACCAACCAGACTACCGAGAGTTTGGCGGAGTTGCGTAAGCAAATCGACGAGATTGACATGGATCTTACCGAGATGTTGGCGAAGCGTATGCGTGTGGCCAAGGAGATCGGTATCTATAAGAGGGAGCATGCTATGCCAATTCTCCAAACCGAACGTTACGACGAAATCATCAAGAAGCGTATGGAGACTGGTTCCGCCATGAATTTGGACGGAGAATTTACAAGAACAATATTCGAGGCGATCCACGAGGAATCTGTTCGTCAACAGATGAGAATCATGGAGTAACCTATAGATTATCACGATATGGGAAAAGGACGTAGATTGTGGTTCGTGCCTAAGGACAGAGAGGCCACAGAGTTAGAAAAAAAGGTGATGTTCTACGAGTCTCGGGGATTTGAGGTTCCCTCTCGTAAACTGATTAAGACACCTGAACAAATCGATGGTATCCGTCGAAGCGGCGTGGTGAACACCGGTGTATTGGATTTGGTGGAGCGCGAAATCAAGGCGGGTATGTCCACAGAGGATATTGACAAGTTGGTTTATGACTATACCACAGCGCACGGGGCGATACCTGCGCCGCTCAATTATGAGGGATTCCCCAAGAGCGTCTGCACCTCCATCAATGAGGTGGTCTGTCATGGCATTCCTAATCCGAGGACTATCTTGAAGGAGGGTGATATCATCAATGTGGATGTTTCCACCATTCTGGATGGTTATTACAGCGACGCCTCCCGCATGTTCTGCATCGGCGAAGTCTCTCCGGAGAAGAAGCGTTTGGTCGATGTGACGAAGGAGTGCCTCGAAATCGGTATGGCCGCGGCGAAGCCTTACGGTTTTGTCGGAGACATAGGCGCGGCGGTTGAAAAGCATGCGAAGGCGAATGGCTATTCTGTGGTACGCGACCTCTCCGGACACGGTGTGGGATTGGCTTTCCATGAGGAGCCTCAAGTGGATCATTTCGGCAAACCAGGCACCGGTATGCTTTTGGTGCCAGGTATGGTCTTCACCATCGAACCGATGATCAACATGGGTAAGTACCCTGTTAATTTCAGCCGCATCGACGGATGGACCGTCACCACACGCGATGGCTTGCCATCCGCTCAGTGGGAGCATACCTTCTTGATGACTGAAAATGGTTTGGAGATTTTGACATATTAACAGAAGTTTATTATCTTTGCGTTGTGTTAAGATTGAACAAGCGAAATTTTATGATAGGAACATGCAATAATCTAGCGGTAAAGCCGTTAGGATATTGTGTTTTTCAATGGTAGTATTTTAAAAGTAATACAGTGTTATGTTTGGGTTGCCCGTGAGGGTCACCCAAATTTTTTTTGTGATGCATGCCTTGTGACGTGTTTTTTCAGTATATTCGCAAATATATACTTTTGACAATGAAAATGCGCGGAAATATTGTCTCTTGGCGGAGGATGATGTTGTTGCTTCCCCTTCTTCTGTTCTCTTGGGTGGCGAAGTGTGATGACGTTGCCGATTCGCTCTATGTGGATCTCTGGATCGAATGCATGCGATTGGACATCATATCGGAGGATGGACTGGATATTCCTTCGAGCTATGAATCTCGTTTTGTGGAAAAATCGATGGCCATAGGATACACCAGGGAAGAGGCTGTGGTCATTTCAAATCGATACCGTACGGAGGTGGTGGATTCCGTGAGGAGCAACTACATTTTCAATATCTATTGCGAATATGTCTCTTTGGCTGATTTGAGATCCGCGTTGGACTATTTCGATAACGATTATGGACGTGCGGTGCTGAATCGTATGAGGAATCCGTCGGATTCCGCCTTGACCGCGAAGATGAAGGATCGGATGGTAAGGTCCATATCCTCTATGTTGGTTGATGGTAAGATGGTGGAGGAAAAGAGCCTATGTCCGTCGAGCTATTTGAAAAAAGCGAAGAAGTATCTTGAGGTCTCTGGACA
Organism: Paludibacteraceae bacterium; assembly: GCA_045601045.1. Classification (GTDB taxonomy): domain Bacteria; phylum Bacteroidota; class Bacteroidia; order Bacteroidales; family Paludibacteraceae; genus UBA1181. The sequence continues at coordinate 11,195 of JAZRZA010000007.1, read as the reverse complement.
GAAGGATTTTTCTTTCTCCTCGTTTTTCGAGAAAAAGGGCAATGACCGATCCGCCCGTCTCATCTCTTCGTATATGGACAAGAACTGGATTGTCTTGGCGTCGGATGCGCTATATGGGCTCCTTCCCGAGGCGGACTTGGATTTCATCAATAAGTTCTATGCCACAAAGGTGGGTAAGCGTTTCTCGAAGGCCACTGAGGTGATTATGTATGGTGTCGGTGATTTTCTGCTATGGGTGGATGATGAGTTTGAACCATACCTTCGTGGACAGTATGAAAAGAATCCTCCCTCCTTTATGAAAGGACTGGAGAAGGGTGTGGATTTTGAGGATAGTTTGAATGGATAATAAAAATTTAATTAAAATAGAAAGTATGAAAAAGAGTTTTTTGCGTAAGGGTTTCATGTTGACCTTTTGTGTGTTGTTCAGTGGCGTGCTCTCTTGCTTCGCGCAGGATAGTTATCGTGAGACGATTAAACAGTTGGCCGAGGTTTCGGGTGGTGTGATAGATAGTAAGGAGAAGATTGTCACCTCCTTTTCTCCGATTTTGATTAGTATGGGATATGCGGATTCCACCGCGAAAAGATTGTCGGCTGAGTATTATGATGAGGTGTTTATCAATGATGTCCTTGATTGGATGGAGTCTGTTTACAAGCCGTTGACTTCTGAGGCGGATTTGAAGAACGCTATTGAGTTTTACACCTCTCCAGCGGGAAAATTGGCGGAGGAGCACTCTAAAATCTATGCGGACGAAAAGGCGCAACAGGGAATGATGTCGAAGATGATGCCTGATCTCACGAAGATCGCCATGGGTGAAAAAACAGGAAAGGTGGAGTCGGCCGCTCCTAAAGCATACCAAAAGGTATTCCATGAGTATAGCAAGCTATCTGGAATGGAAAAATCTATGGATATCATGGTTTCTCAAATGCTCAATCTGATGGGTGGAAATAACGAGAAGTTGACCAAGTCGCTTTCAGATTATTTCTCCGCGAATTTGGAGACTTTAATGATGGATTTGGGATATCCTACCATGACGGAGGCGGATTTGAACGCCTACGTTAATTTCTTCAAGACGAATTCCGGCAAGAAGATCTCCGCCGCTAACTCGGAGATCATCAAGGGAGCTGTGAAGTTCGGTTTGTCCGAGGCCATTAAGTTTCAGATGATGGGTAAGGAGAAGCTAAAGAGCGCCGAATAAGATGTGCCGCAAATAAATTCACGTAATTTTTGTGATTTCAGGAATAATGTCTATATTCGCGTTCCCTTTTGTGGGGAATTATAAATTTTAATAAATAATTATATGTTAAATCAGTACGAGACCGTTTTCATCTTGACTCCCGTTTTGTCTGACAATCAGATGAAGGAAGCGGCAGAAAAATTCAAGAGCGTTTTGACAAACGCTGGCGCTGAGATTATCAGCGAGGAGCAATGGGGCCTCCGCCACTTGGCATACCCTATTGATGGTAAGACTACTGGATTCTACTGTTTGGTAGAGTTCAAGGCAGAACCTAACACTATCGATGTATTGGAGACCCAATATCGTCGTGACGAGAAAGTAATTCGCTTCCTTACAACCAAACTCGACAAGTATGCAGTTGAGTATGCGGCAAAGAGAAGAAGCTTGAAGTCTAACAAAGAAAAGGAGGCTTAATCATGGCAGCACAAAATTCATCAGAGATCAGATACTTAACCCCTCCAACTGTGGATGTTAAGAAGAAGAAATATTGCCGTTTCAAGAAGAGCGGTATCAAGTATATCGACTACAAGGATCCTGAGTTCTTGAAGAAATTCTTGAACGAGCAAGGTAAGATTTTGCCTCGTCGTCTCACCGGAACTTCTTTGAAGTATCAAAGAAAGGTGGCTCAAGCAGTGAAAAGAGCACGTCACTTGGCGTTGCTTCCATTTGTAACCGATTTGATGAAATAAAAAAGGAGGACTGAATAATGGAAATCATTTTATTGCAAGACGTACAAAACTTGGGTTACAAGGATGATGTTGTAAAGGTAAAGAACGGTTATGGCCGTAACTACCTCATTCCTCAAGGCATGGCTGAATTGGCTACTCCATCAGCTAAGAAACAATTGGAAGAGAATTTGAAGCAACGCGCTCACAAGTTGGCGAAGATCAAGGCAGACGCTGAGGCTTTGGCAGCTAAGTTGAACGGTGTTTCATTGACAATCGGTGCGAAGACTAGCGCTACTGGTACTATCTTCGGTTCTGTTAACAATATCCAAATCGCTGAGGCTTTGGCTAAGAAGGGATTTGAGATCGACAGAAAGATTATCGTCATCAACGATGCAGTTAAGGAGCTTGGTTCATACAAGGCTACCGTTAAATTGCACAAGGAGGTTTCTGCGGAGATCAACTTCGAGGTTGTTGCTGAATAATCCACGATTAGTATAGCAAAGTAATACGGGGACAGTTTTACTACTGCCCCCGTATTTTTTTGTCTTTTTATGTTTTTAATATGAAATTGATGGCGTATATTTGTGTTTGACCAAAATTTGGAATATGAGACAATACATTGCTTTTTTTATCATTGGGATGCTTTCGCTCTCTAATGCTTTCGCGATAAACGAGGTGGATCACAAAGGTCGCAAACAAGGACCTTGGAAGAAGGAGTACGGAAATGGTTACTATGTTTATGAGGGTCAGTTCAAGGATGACCAGCCAGTGGGTACTTTCAAGCGCTACTATGAGAACGGCGTGTTGAAGTCTATTCAGCAATATGGTCAAAACGAGACATCGGCCATCGTGATTTATGAAACGGATGGTCTGACCAAATCCGCGCAGGGCGCCTACGTCGGAAAGGAGAAAGAGGGCGAGTGGATCTACTATGTGGATGGCAAGGTCTCTCTCATTGAGCACTACAAGCGTGGCGTCTTGAATGACACGGTGAAGGTTTTTGCCAAGACGGGCGAATTGATAGAGGCGACTCCTTACACCAAGGGAAAACCTAACGGCGTGAAGCGTTGTCTGTTGCAAGATGGAAAATTGTATTCAGAATCCACCTACAAGATGGGTGTTGAGGATGGTCCGTATAAACTCTATGAGGGTCATGATTTCCCTGTTGTCGAAGGTTTTTTTGTAAATGGTAAGCGTCATGGCAATTGGTTGGTCAAGGACGATGCGGGCAACGTAAAGGACACGATGAAGTATGACATGGACATCTTGGTGAACGCAAAGGATTTGGTAAAGGAGCAGGCTGATCAGGCAGAGGAGAACGAGAAAAAGGCGGGTACTATTTTGGAGCCTGACAAAAGACCTGAATTGGGAGGAAACTAATCTTCCTTCAAGGGATTTGAACGCGGTGGGATCGTGGTTAAAAATGACTAAAATAGCGTCCCGCCGGATAGAATATTTTTTACGGGAAAGCACTCATTGAGTGCTTTTTTCGTATCTTTGCGAAAATGATAAATAATTAGGATTATGAAGATTGCATTGATCGGTTACGGTAAGATGGGAAAAATCATTGGCCGTATTGCACAAGAGAGAGGACACGAATTAGTTTCTATCATAGATATTGACAACTTACAGGATTTTGATTCAGAGGCTTTCAAGAGCGCTGATGTCGCTATTGAGTTCACCAAACCAGACACTGCTTTGGGAAATGTGAAGAAGTGCTTCGACGCGAATGTCCCTGTTGTTAGTGGCACAACAGGTTGGGATGCCGCGGCCTTGAAGGATGAGGTCGAGAAGAGTGGCAAGACCTTGTTTTGGTCGTCAAATTACAGTATTGGTGTCTTTATCTTCAATGCGATCAGCAAGAAGTTGGCTCAAATCATGAATGGATTCACCAACTACAATGTGGAGATGACGGAGGTTCACCACATCCATAAATTGGATGCCCCAAGCGGAACGGCCATCACATTGGCGGAAGGCATTTTGGAGAATTTGGACAGAAAGAACGCTTGGACCAAAGAGAAGGAGAACTCCTCTACCGATTTAGCCATCAAGTCTATCCGTGAGGGAGAGGTGCCAGGCATTCACTCCATCCGTTACGAATCGGAAGTGGATAGCATCACCATTACGCATGATGCGAAAAGCCGCGAAGGATTCGCTTTGGGCGCGGTGGTCGCAGCCGAGTTTACTGCTGGAAAGAAGGGCTTCCTTGGCATGTCTGATATGTTGAAATTTTAATTCCGAAACGGTATATGTCTTCTGAAAAGAAATCATTTATGGAGCGTTTGCGTGCTGCGGATGCGAAGCAGTGGGCGAAATTTGGGTTTGTGCTCCTTGTCATCCTGGGCTTCCTCGTATGGTCGGGCGCATGGTGGCTGTTGCTGTTGATTCCGTTCGCTTGGGATATTTATATCACTAAATTCATCCCTTGGGGAGGTTGGAAGAACTCCTCCAATCCATTCTTGAAATGGTTGGCTGGATGGGTAGACGCTATCGGTTTCGCATTGGTTGCTGTCTATGTGATTAATCTTTTCTTTTTCCAAAATTACCAAATTCCTTCTCCTTCCTTGGAGAAAACTTTGAAGGTGGGCGATTTCTTGTTTGTCAGCAAGATGAGTTATGGACCTCGTTGTCCAATGACACCGCTCTCTTTCCCTTTGGCGCAACACACTTTACCGCTCATCAACACGAAATCATATATAGAGCATCCTCAATGCGAATACAAGCGTTTGAAGGGATTTGGCACTGTGAAGCGTAACGATATCGTAGTGTTCAATTTCCCTGCCGGTGACACGGTGGCTCTGAAGGTTCAAAATCCTGACTACTACACTTTGGTCCGTGCTTTGGGTCGTCAGGTGATTTGGAATCATCCGTCGGAGTTTGGCGAGGTGGTGACGCGTCCCGTTGACCGCCGCGAGAACTATGTGAAGCGTTGCGTGGGATTGCCAGGCGACTCTTTGAAGATTGTGGATGGCGTTGTTTTCGTAAATGGCGAGCGACAGATAGAAATTCCGGGTTTGCAGTCCAATTATTTCGTGGAGATGTCCTCTCCAATTTCGAATAAATTGTTCGAAAAAATGGATGTTAGCGTCGCTGACAGGAAATTGATGAATGAGATAAAACGTGTGGATTTGTCGGCTTGGGGTTATCAGCCTGATGAGAATGGCAATTGGCCATACGTTTATAACTTGCCGCTTACCAAGGCGGCTGTGGAGACCATTAGCAAAGCGAGTGGATTTATCTCCATCAGGGAGGAGCTTCCTCCTAAGAATGATGTCTTCCCATACATCGATAATGGATGGACCCGTGATAATTTCGGCTCTATTTGGATTCCGAAGCGTGGCGCGACTATTCAATTGTCTTTGGAAAATTTGCCGTTCTACGCGCAGATCATCCGCAATTACGAGGGCAACGAGTTGAATGTGGTGAATGGCAAGATCCTTATCAATGGCCAGGAGTCTAACACCTATACTTTCAAGATGGATTATTATTGGATGATGGGTGATAACCGAGACAACTCCGCTGATTCCCGCTCTTGGGGATATGTGCCAGAGGACCATATAGTAGGAAAACCTATCCTTATTTGGTTGTCCCTTGATAAGGATAAATCCTTCCCAAAGAATATCCGTTGGAGCCGTATGTTCACAAAGGTACATGCCGATTGATCGGTTGAGTGTCAAAACTATTGTTGACTTAAATCTAATAGTGTATGATGAAAAGGATGATATTATCCATATTGGTTATGTTGAGCTCTCTCTCCGTTTTCTCTGCGGATGGTTTGTTCAACAATGAATATGCCTTTAAGGGAGGTGAGCGTGCGCTATATTATATTTATTACAACTTGGGTCCTATTTGGATTCATGCGGGTAATGCGGAATTTATGGTCAAAGAAAGGACAGAGCAGGAGGTCGGTTATTTTGATTTCCGCGTGTGTGGTTATACCATCCGTTCCTTCGACAAGATGTGTCAAATCCGCGATACTTTTTCCGTTACGACATTGCGGGAGGGACTTCTTCCTTTGAGGTATAGCGAGGTGAAACATGAGGATACCTATTTCTGCGACAAGCGTTATCGTTTCGATTGGCAAGATGCGGAAAAGGATTCGAAAGTATATATGAATCTGAACCGCAAGGGAAAGGTGACGAAGGATACGTTGAATGTCCAGAAAGATGTGTTGGATTTGATCACGACTTGTTACCATTTCCGTAATGTGGATATGTCCAAATTGAAACCGGGATCGGTGATTCCATTCAAGTTGGTTTTTGACAATGAGATTTATGAGTTGACGCTCAAATATTGTGGAGAGGAATCCATTAAATTAAGAAATAAGAGTAAGTATAAGGCCTTGAAATTCAAACCCCAAATGATTACGGGTGATATTTTCGAGGACAAGGATGCGATGGCGGTCTATGTTTCCAACGACGAGAATCATGTGCCATTGTATATCGAGGCGAAGATTAAAGTGGGTTATGTGAAGGTAATGCTGGATAATGTTTCTGGCACGAAGACTCCGATGACCTCTTTGATCGCGAAATAGTATAAGAGGAGTAGTGTTATGGATATTTTGATAATAGATGACGAGAGAAGTATTCGCAATACCTTGAAGGATATCCTTGAAAATGAAGGATATACGGTTGTAACTGCGGAGGATGGACAAAAGGGTCTCGATTTGTTGAAGAGCGAGAAATTCGATTTGGTCTTCTGTGATGTGAAGATGCCTAAAATGGATGGCATAGAGGTGTTGACGCAAATTAAGAAAGAGAATCCCGACCAAACGGTTGTGATGATATCAGGTCATGGCACCATTGACACCGCCGTGGAGTCTTTGAAGTTGGGAGCTTTCGACTTTATTGAGAAACCGTTGGATTTGAATCGTCTATTGGTCTGTGTCCGTAATGGTTTGGAACGAAAAACATTGGTCCAAGAGACCAAGACTTTGAAGAAAAAAATATCCAAAGAGGTGGCTATGGTGGGACATTCCCCTGCCATGGAACATCTTCGTTCTGTGATTGAGCGTGTGGCTGGTTCTAACGCCAAGGTTTTGATCACGGGTGAGAACGGAACGGGTAAGGAGGTGGTCGCAAAGATGCTTTTCATGTCGAGCAACCGCAGCGGAAATCCTTATGTGGAGGTGAACTGCGCCGCTATCCCTTCGGAATTGATTGAGAGTGAGTTGTTTGGCCACGAAAAGGGCTCCTTTACCTCTGCCGTGAAGCAGCGTATCGGTAAATTTGAGCAGGCGAATGGCGGAACGCTCTTCTTGGATGAGATCGGCGACATGAGTCTGGCTGCCCAAACCAAGGTGTTGCGCGCTTTGCAAGAGGGCGAAATTACCCGTGTGGGAAGCGATAAGAGTGTGAAGGTGGATGTGCGTGTATTCGCTGCCACCAACAAGGATTTGTTGAAGGAGATAGAACGAGGTAATTTCAGAGAGGATCTTTACCACCGTTTAAGTGTGATATTGATTCATGTGCCGCCTTTGCGCGAGCGTTTGGAGGATATTCCCGATTTGGTGGATCACTTCTTGGGTATCATCTGCGAAGAACAGGGTATCTCTAAAAAGTCTTTCACATCGGATGCTTTGGAGGAGATGAAGAAGTACCGTTGGAGCGGTAATATCCGTGAGTTGAGAAATGCGGTGGAGCGTATGGTGATTATGTGCGGTAGTGAGATTACCGTGGATGATGTGAAGCAGTTCGCCGCACCGATGTATTTGTAAACCATATTTTTGAACTGGTAATTGTAAGCGAGTAGATAGATGGCAGATGTGGTAGAAACTCCCTTGATGAAGCAGTATATGGAATTTAAGTCGATGCATCCTGATGCTATTCTTTTATTCCGTGTGGGTGACTTTTATGAGACTTTTTTGCAGGATGCTGTGATGGCTTCTGAGATCTTGGGCATCACTTTGACCAAGCGTGCCAATGGAACCGCGCAGTCGGTTGAGTTGGCGGGATTCCCGCATCATGCATTGGAGACCTATTTGCCTAAATTGGTACGCGCGGGTAAGCGTGTGGCGATATGCGACCAGTTGGAGGATCCGAAATTGACCAAGAAACTCGTGAAGCGAGGCATTACCGAGCTGGTGACGCCGGGTGTGGCGGTCAGTGATAATATTTTGGATCACAAAGAGAATAACTTTTTGGCGGCGGTCCACTTCGAGAAGAAGAACGCGGGCGTCGCCTTTCTGGATATTTCCACGGGAGAGTTCCTCACAGCGGAGGGGTCTTGCGAATACGTGGATAAACTTTTGAATAGTATTATGCCCAAAGAGGTCTTGTTTGAAAGGACCAAACGAAATCTTTTTGAGGAGCATTTCGGCAGAAAATTCTTTACTTATGAGATGGAGGATTGGGTATTTACCTCCGAATCTGCCCATGACCGATTGCTGAAACATTTCGAGACCAAAAACTTGAAAGGATTTGGTGTGGAGAAATTGCAATTGGGTATCATCGCCTCGGGTGCGATTCTCCACTATTTGGATATGACGCAGCATACCCAGATTGGACATATCACGCAACTCTCCCGTATTGAGGAGGATAAGTATGTGTGGTTGGATCAGTTTACCATCCGTAATTTGGAGCTTTATGGCACGATGCATGCGGGCGGTCGAAACTTGGTTGATATCATTGATCGAACAGTGACCCCTATGGGCGCCCGCCTTTTAAAGCGTTGGGTGGCCTTCCCATTGAAGGATGTGAAGCCGATAGAAGAGCGTCTGAATATTGTGGACGAGTTTTTCAAGCAACCTGATTTGAAGGAGATATTCGATGAGAACATGTCGCTCATCGGCGACTTGGAGCGTATCATCTCCAAGGTGGCTGTTGGCCGCGTGACACCGCGTGAAGTGGTGCAATTGAAGGTGGCCTTGGGTGCGATCGAGCCTATCAAGGAGGCTTGCTTGGCGATCGAGGAGAACGAGGCCTTACATCGCATGGGCAAGCAGATGGATCCATGTCCCGCCATCCGCGAGAAGATAGAGCGTACCATTACCAACGATCCGCCTAATATGGTCAACCGAGGCGGTGTGATCGCTAGAGGTATCAGCGCGGAGTTGGATGAGTTGAGAGACATCGCTTTTTCTGGCAAGGACTACCTGTTGCAATTGCAGCAACGTGAGTCCGAACGTACGGGTATTCCTAGTTTGAAGGTAAGTTACAACAATGTCTTCGGATATTATATTGAGGTGCGCAACACCCACAAAGACAAGGTGCCGGAGGATTGGATCCGTAAGCAGACGTTGACGGCTGCCGAGCGTTATATCACCCAGGAGTTGAAGGAGTACGAAGGAAAGATTTTGGGCGCGGAGGAGAAGATTCTGACGATTGAGTCCCAATTGTTCAATGCGTTGGTGGAGGAGTTGTCGGCCTTTATTCCTGCTATTCAAGTTAATTCGAACCTCATCGCTCAACTGGATGTCCTGATGTCTTTCGCCAAGACATCCGTGGAGAATCGTTATGTGCGTCCCGTGGTAAATGACGGTGAGGTGATTGATATCAAACAAGGGCGTCACCCCGTAATTGAAAAACAGTTGCCGATTGGCGAGAAATATGTGGCGAACGACTTGATGTTGGACTCCCAGTCCCAACAAGTGATTATGATCACAGGTCCTAATATGGCGGGTAAATCCGCCTTGTTGAGGCAGACTGCTTTGATTGTCTTGATGGCGCAAATAGGTTGTTTCGTCCCTGCGGATGCCGCAACCATCGGTGTGGTGGATAAGATATTTACCCGTGTGGGAGCTTCCGATAATATTTCGATGGGAGAATCTACCTTTATGGTGGAGATGAACGAGGCGGCCAGCATCATCAACAACCTTTCGCAACGCAGCCTTGTCCTCTTTGATGAGTTGGGCCGCGGTACCAGTACGTACGATGGTATCTCCATCGCATGGTCCATCGTGGAGTATATCCATGAGCATCCGAAGGCAAAAGCAAAGACGCTTTTCGCTACCCATTACCATGAGTTGAACGAGATGGAGAAGTTGTTCTCCAGAATCCGGAATTTTAATGTCTCCGTGAAGGAGGTGGATGGCAAGGTGATCTTCTTACGCAAGTTGGTAAGGGGAGGAAGCGAACATAGTTTCGGTATTCATGTGGCGAAATTGGCTGGATTGCCTAATAATGTGGTGAACCGTGCCAATGAGATTTTGGAGCAGTTGGAGGTGGGCAATTCAAAGAATCCGATCTCTGACGGCGGAAAACCTGCCAAGAAAAAGCCTGAGGCAGTGCAACTTAGCCTCTTCCAGTTGGATGATCCTATCCTCGAAGCGGTTCGTGATGAGATCAATAATTTGGATGTCAACAATCTCACGCCTATTGAGGCACTAAATAAATTGAATGAAATTAAAAGAATTGTTGGTGGAAAATAAAAAATAATTATTATCTTTGCATCGCAAAACGGAAGGGGAGAGCTCTTCCAGATGTTTTGAAATGATAAAATGCGAAAATAGCTCAGTTGGTAGAGTACAACCTTGCCCCAATAAATTGGAAAAGGAATCAACCTTGGCAAGATTTGTTTCAGTCAATTAAGCGTTTAGCGAAAGATAAAATGCGAAAATAGCTCAGTTGGTAGAGCACAACCTTGCCAAGGTTGGGGTCGCGGGTTCGAGTCCCGTTTTTCGCTCCAAGGATGCCGCAGTGGTGGAATGGTAGACACGAAGGACTTAAAATCCTTTGAACAGAAATGTTCGTGCGGGTTCAAGTCCCGCCTGCGGTACTTAAAAAAGACAGAAGACGCTTAACGGCGTCTTTTTTTTGTTTGTGGAGGTTGCAAGGAGATCAAAGGGTTGCGAAATATATTTATAGATGATTAGAGGTATTATCGTTCTTTTGTGTTGCTTATGTATTAGAAAAGCACAGCCAAATGACCGTGCTTTTCTCTCTTGAACGCTTAGTTTATCTCTTCTAATGGAATTTGTAACGCTTGGGAAATTTCTTCTTTGCTCATGCCGTATGCTTTCAGCGAGGCAATGTTTTTAGCCCGTTCGGAGATTTCTCCCTCAGCTCTTCCTTCAGCTCTTCCCTCGACTCGTCCTTCGGCAATACCTTGGGCTCTACCTTCTGCCAGACCTCGTTTAATGCCTTGTTCGAATCCATAGCGCTCCACGGTGCCTCTGTTGGAGAGGACCTTTAGTTCAGCCTCGTATTGGGCATACTCCGCCTCGGAGAGGGCTGACACCTTCGCCTTTTCGATGAGTTTCAGTAAAGCCTCGTCGGCTATTTCGTAGATTTCGGGATCCAAGTTCTCCATATTGCCTAAGTTTTTAATCGTTTCCAGCCAGATGTCCTTGGGT
>JAZRZA010000006.1:0-1062 GCA_045601045.1 Paludibacteraceae bacterium | reverse complement strand
AGTAGGCACTTTGCCCTGTACGAAGGTGCGGTTGATGGTCTTCTCGATCTCTCTGATCTTATGTTTCTCCTTGGTGTGGACGATGGCGATGGAGATACCCTTCTTGCCCGCACGGCCGGTACGACCGCTTCGGTGGGTGTAACTCTCGATATCGTCTGGAAGATTATAGTTGATGACGTGTGTCAAATTGCTTACGTCCAATCCACGGGCAGCCACGTCGGTAGCCACCAAAATTTGGAGATTCTTGATGCGGAAACGTTGCATCACGGTGTCGCGTTGCGCTTGGGAGAGGTCTCCGTGTAGGGCGTCGGCGTTGTAGCCGTCTTGCATCAGTTTGTCGGCGATCTCTTTGGTCTCCTGACGGGTGCGGCAGAAGATGATGGAGTAGATGTCCGGATTGATGTCCACGACGCGCTTCAAACAGTTGTAACGATCCTTTGCGTGCACCATATAGTAGATGTGCTCTACATTCTCGTTTCCTGAATTTTTTCTACCGATAGCGATCTCCACGCTATTTTTCATATACTTCTTAGCGATGTTCGCGATCTCCTTCGGCATGGTTGCCGAGAAGAGAAGGGTGCGTCGCTCCTCTGGAGTCTCTTGGAGGATTCTTTCGATGTCCTCCTGGAAACCCATGTTCAACATCTCATCCGCCTCGTCGAGTACGAGATGTTTGATGTTGGATAAATCCACCTTCTTTCTTTCGATGAGGTCAATCAAACGACCTGGTGTAGCCACCAAAATCTGAGGTGGTACGTCCAATTGTCTGAATTGTGTGACGATGCTTTCACCACCGTAAACAGGTACGACTTTTAACCCATTGATGTATTTTGCGAATTTCTTCAAGTCGTTCGAAATTTGGATGCAAAGCTCGCGGGTCGGAGATAGTACCAATGCTTGGATCTTGTTTACATTGCTGTTTGTCAGCATAAGGAGAGGCAGACCAAAACCTGCTGTCTTTCCTGTTCCTGTTTGGGCTAATGCGACTAAATCCTCTGTTCCTTCCCCTAGAAGATAAGGTGTTACCTTTTCTTGAATCGGCATTGGCTCTACAAAGCCCAA
>JAZRZA010000005.1:0-45319 GCA_045601045.1 Paludibacteraceae bacterium | reverse complement strand
GTTATTGCAGTGGGGTTCCACCTCTTCCCATTCCGAACAGAGAAGTTAAGCCCACTCACGCCGATGGTACTGCGCATTGTGGGAGAGTAGGTAGCCGCCGTCTTGAAGGGGATGTTCCTAACGGAACGTCCCCTTTTTTTGTGCCCGGAGCGTTGCCCCTGTTTCTGAAATATAACCTTCTTCTTTTTTTGATATATATAAGAGATTAAACCTTAAAAAAATGCTAAAAAAGTCATCTTCTTGTTTTTTATCCCTTCAAAAAAATTATCTTTGCTATCTGAACGTTATATTACAGATGAATCACAAGAAATATTTCCTCATTGGTTTAGTATTTGTAGTTGTATTCTCGGCTATATTCGCTCTCTATTTCAAACGTGATCAAATTTTGTGGTCTGTAATTGAAAAAAAGATTGAGCAGTTTGAGTCGCGTACATCTTCAGATCTTGTTGTGCGTTCTTTTAATATGAAGAACTTTAATGAGATGAATGTTTCTGGCCTGGTTTGGCTCACTTCCCAACAAGATACATTTGCGACAGTCAACGAGGTTTCTGTTAAGTTTGATTGGATGGGTTTGCTTAAATTCTCCGCTCGTATTGATGCACTCGAGATGGAAGGGGTTCGTATCTATCCTAATGATGCTTATGGAAATAAACGATTCCCTTTATTCCGTAATGATTCATCTTTTGTGACAGACAAGAAAATATCGAGTTCTTCGAAATTCTCCGATTTTTTTCAACATTACAAGGATTTTTTAAGGTTGTTACCCAGTACATTGTCTATATCTGATGTCTTGGTGTATTGGTATAAGGATGGTGATCTAACAAGGATGTCTTTCCCTGAAACTTTCTTGAAGAACAACCAATTAGAAAGTCAGGTGATCTACCGTGTGCCCAACCAAGCAGGGATATTAACGGAAAAGAGTTTCATCCTTTCCGGTATGATAGGAGATCTTTCTTCTGAAGAGAATTTCGTAAAGATTTATCCAGGCAATTCTAATTCCTTCCCTGTGAGATTGTCACGAGGGGAAGAGGTTTTGACCTTCTCATTCGACACACTCTCCTTTAGCTTTCAATCCGATAAAGATTACGAGAATTGGATAGGAGAGTGTAATCTCACTTCTTTGAACATTGATTATTCAAGACTTGCTTCCCAGCCCGTCTTGTTGGATACCTGTGATTTTAAGTATAAGCTAAAACTCAATTTGGAACCTTATGAACGTGTTGAATTGGATAGTTCCAGCCTTTTGACTCTTAATGGGTTTGAATTATTCACCTATTTTTTATACGAAAAAAAGGATAGTTTCCCTTTGATACGCGTAAGAGCAAAAAATGAACTCTTTGAGGCGCAACGTCTCTTTGACGCTTTCCCATCAAGTGTATTTCCTCATATTGGCGGCATCAAAACAAGGGGGGATTTGTCGTATGATTTTTCATTTGATCTGGATTTCAATCAGGTGGATAGCGTCCGACTCTCCTCTTCGCTGACGAAAAGAAATTTTGAAATTACATCGTATGGTATGGTTGATTTTAGAGATGTGGCTCAGCCTTTCACCTATCATGTCTATCAAGATGGTATAGAGGAGACCTCTTTTTTGGTAGGTCCTGCTAACCCTGATTTCACCCCTTTGCAAGAAATATCACCTTACTTGCGTCATTCGGTTCTCTATTCCGAGGATGGCTTATTTTATGTACACAAAGGATTTTTGGAAACAGCTATGAATGCCGCCATTGCGAAGGATATTCAAGAAAAACGTTTTGTGCGCGGTGGAAGCACCATCTCCATGCAATTGGTGAAAAATCTTTGGTTAAGCAAAGAGAAAACTTTGTCTCGTAAATTGGAGGAGGCGATGATCGTATGGATGATAGAGAATAACCGCCTTCTCTCTAAAGATAGAATGTTTGAGATTTATCTGAATATCATCGAGTGGGGCCCTCATGTTTACGGTATTAAACAGGCGTCTCATTTCTATTTTTCGAAAGAACCGATGGATTTGACGCCGGAAGAGGCGATTTTTATGGCTAGTGTAATTCCTCGCCCTAAAAAGTTTATGTGGTTCTTTGATGAACAAAATGATTTAAAGCCATTCTTGACTTCCTATTATGATGTTTTAGGCGATAAATTGTTGCGTCACAATATCATATCTCAAAAACAGAGAGATGGATTGACTCATAATGTCGTCGTGACAGGTGCTGCCAAAGCTTATCTCCGACGTGCGGTGTCCGCATTGGAAGAGGCTGCGAATGGTGGCGTGGATGATGAATCTGAGCTTATCAATGTGCTGGATAAAGCAATGAACAATGAAGATATTCCCAACAGACCAAATAAAACAAATTGACGCATTAACTTCGCGATATGAACCCATTGATTCGTATTTGTTAATGGAGCGGGCGTCCCGTGCCTTCTTTGATACGTTGCTACCTAGTGTGACCGATACGACCACCTTCTGTGTAATAGCGGGTAGTGGTAATAACGGAGGTGATGCTTTAGTTGTGGCGCGTTTGCTGAAGATGATAGGCAGGTCTGTTTCTGTCTATTTGGTAAATCCCAAGAACCATTTATCTCCGGATTGTTCCATTGCATTCGAAAATTTAGTCAGTCGGTTCCCTCATAGCGTGATTTCTATTGATAGCGCGGATCAACTTGTCCTTGATTCGGATTGTGTCATCGATGGGTTGTTCGGTTCCGGTTTGAATAGACCTTTGTCTGGTTTGTACAAGGAGATTGTGGAGAAGGTGAATGATGCGGGAAAAACTGTTGTTTCCATAGATTTGCCGTCCGGCCTAATGGGAGAGGATAATGGCGGAAATGACGCGTGTGCCGTCGTGAAGGCTTCGCGGACATTCACTTTCCAATTCCCTAAGTTGGCGTTCCTTTTGCCTGAAAATGAAACCTATATAGGAGAGTGGAAGGTTTTGGATATTCAATTGCATCCCAAAGCGATTGCGGAAACAGAAACGCCTTTTTCCATGACGGAATTTTCAGACGCAAAATCCATGTTGCGCCAGAGGGGCAAGTTTTCCCACAAAGGTACTTATGGACATGCTTTGTTGGTGGCGGGTTGTAAGGGGATGTCGGGAGCTGCGGTCTTGGCAGCAAAGTCTGCTTTGCGATCGGGCTGTGGATTGCTATCCGTGAGAGTCCCCGACTCATGTCGTGAAATTTTGCAAACCACTCTCCCGGAAGCCATCGTAAACCCTGATCCATCTGCCGAATGTTTTTCAGCCGTGCCTGATTTGTCTAAATACAATGCCATCGGAGTCGGACCTGGATTAGGCACTTCTGAGGAGACGAAATCCGCCTTGAAGTCTTTGCTTGAACAGTTGGAAGGAAAACCATTGGTCATGGATGCGGATGCTTTGAATATTTTAGGCATGGATGATTCTTTGTGGTCGCTTCTCCCTGAGAATACGATCTTGACACCCCATCCCAAAGAGTTTGAGCGAATTCTTGGGGAAAAAACGAGTGGGTATCAGCGTTGGCGGTCGCAATTGGAGATCTCTGTGAGACGTAAGGTAATTGTTGTTTTGAAGGGAGCCTACACTTCGGTCTCTTTGCCGGATGGCACATTGCATTTTAACACGACGGGAAACTCTGGCATGGCGACAGCTGGTAGCGGAGACACCTTGACGGGAATTATTTTGTCTTTGCTCGCGCAGGGGTATCCGGCCGCCGATGCGGCGCGCTTAGGTGTCTGGTTGCATGGCAAGGCTGGCGATTGCGCATTGTCGGAGGAGAGTGAAGAGAGTTTAATAGCCAGCGATATTATAGCTTATTTGGGCAAGGCGTTCGCTTCTATTAAATGATTTTTTTCGGTTGCGCAGGTAGACTGCGTAGTGTGGAACTAGTTTCGCGTTTGCAAAATAAAGTAATAAAAATTTCATCTTGTTGAAGCGGATAAATACGCTATTTTTTATTAAATTTGGACAATGTATTATAAGATGCATTGTTATTAAAACAAGAACGATTATGGCAAAATCAATCAAAAAATCGAGAGCATCATTGGCTTCAAAAAAGAAAAACTCAAAAAAGAGTGAGCCAGCGGGTGGTAAACAAATTACCAAGCAGGAAATGTTGAACCGTACGGTGCGTTTCTTTGAGCAAAATGCCTCTCAAGCCTATAATTATAAACAAGTCGCTTTTGAAATCGGTGTCTCCACTATGGCTCAAAAGCGTCAACTCATCCAACTTTTGGAGGATTTGGTGTTGCAGGAGTTTCTGATTTCACCTTCAAGCGGCAAATATCGTATCGATAACCGTTCGGGTGCTATTATTGGCAAGTTGGAACGTCGTACAGGTGGTAAGGTATTCCTTGTTCCTGATGAGGGAGGTGAGGATATCTTTATCATGGATAAGTATATGAACAAGGCCATTGTGGGTGATACGGTTCGTGTCCGTCTATTCGCCCGTCGTAAGGGTCAAATTCAAGAGGGTCAAGTGTTGGAGGTGCTCCAAAGAGGTCACGACACGTTTGTCGGCAAATTGGATGTCTCCAAGAATTTCGCCTTTTTGCAGGTAGATAACCGTTTGTTGAGCAGTGATATCTTCATACCGTTGGATCAGTTAAAGGGCGGTAAGAGTGGTGATAAAGCGATTGTGAAGATTACCGAATGGGCGCAACGAGATCGTAATCCGGTAGGAGAGGTGCTTGAAATATTGGGTGCCGCTGGAGATAACAATGCGGAGATGAACGCGATTTTGGTCGAATATGGTTTGCCATATTCCTATCCTCAAATCGTCGAGGAGGAGGCGAACAAAATTTCGGAGGAGATTTCTGCCGAGGAGATCGCCAGACGTGTCGATATGCGCGGGGTACCTACCTTCACCATCGACCCTGCCGACGCGAAGGACTTTGATGATGCCTTGTCTATCCGAAAGATGGAGGACGGTACCTGGGAGGTGGGTGTCCACATCGCGGACGTTACCCACTATGTCAAGGAGGGTGACATCATCAATGAGGAGGCTTACAAACGTGCTACTTCCATCTATTTGGTGGATAGGACCATCCCGATGTTGCCGGAGCGTCTATGTAACAAAGTTTGCTCTTTGCGTCCTAACGAGGAGAAGTGCTGCTACTCTGTTATCTTTAAAATGGATGACGACGCCAATGTTTTGAAGTACCAAATCGCCCACACGGTGATTTGTTCCGATAGAAGATTCGCTTACGAGGATGCCCAGCAAGTCATCGAAACCCACGAGGGTGATATGAAAGAGGAGATCCTTACCTTAGATGCCTTGGCGAAGAAATTGCGTGAGCGTCGTTTCTCCAAAGGCGCGATAGCATTTGAACGTACGGAGGTGCGTTTTGAAATTGACGAGAAGGGTAAGCCGTTGAGCGTCTATTTCAAGGAGTCGAAGGATGCGAATAAGTTGATCGAGGAGTTTATGTTGTTGGCCAATAGGACAGTGGCTGAGCATATCGGCAAGGTGAAGAGCAAAACGACCAAGCCAAAGACCTTTGTCTATCGTATCCACGACTTGCCGGATCCTGAGAAATTGTTCAATTTGTCGCAGTTCATCTCTCGTTTCGGCTATAAGTTGAAGACCACGGGAAAGAATACGGAGGTTTCCGCCTCTATCAATAGATTGTTGGATGATGTGCAAGGGAAGCGCGAGCAGAACTTGATCGAGACCATTGCGATCCGTTCTATGGCCAAAGCGGTATATTCCACAGAGAATGTGGGCCACTATGGTTTGGCTTTCGATTTCTATACACACTTTACTTCTCCTATCAGACGTTATCCGGATATGATGGTGCACCGTTTGTTGGATCGATATGCGGAGGGAGAGAAGAGTGCCAGTCAGGAGGTGTTCGAGGATTACTGTAAGCATTGTTCCGATATGGAACAAGTCGCGGCCAATGCGGAGCGTTCTTCCATCAAGTACAAACAGGTGGAGTTTATGTCCGATAAGATCGGCCAGACGTTCAATGGAGTGATCTCCGGCATCCAGGAGTGGGGTGTCTATGTGGAGTTGAATGAGAATAAGTGCGAGGGAATGATTCCTATCCGTGATCTGGATGATGATTTCTACTTCTTTGACGAGAAGAACTATTGCTTGACCGGCAGAAAGTACAATCGTACATATCGATTGGGTGATGAAGTGGTGGTTCGTATCAAGAAGACCAATTTGGACAAGAAGCAGATGGATCTTGAATTAATAGATAAATTATAATAATGAATAAAAAAGGTTTCGTAGCAAGTTTCTTAGTTTTAGCGCTCGCTCTTGTCTCTTGCGGAGGCGATGCTTCCGACAACGATTTGAAGGATTTAGGTTTAAGAGGAAGCGTGAAGAGCGTTTCTGAAAAGAAATTCCATGCCGTTTTAGGAGAGGATGGTTCCATTGAGAAAGGCACATTCTTTCGTGGAGAGGGAGAGTGGGACTATACGGAGGTGTTTGACAAGAGGGGGAAATATTTGTCGATAGCTTTCTTGGACCGAGATGGTGATACGGTAGCCATGAATCGTTACGAATATGGCGAGAATGGATTATTGGCCTTCAAGCGTTTTTATGAGGGAGGAAGTACTTTGAAGATGTCTTCCCAATATGAGTATGACTTGTTAGGAAGAGTGACGTTGTTGTATGAACTGGATGAGGATAATTATATGCTCCGCGCCAGCAACACGGAATACAACGATGAGAATCTCATAGAGACTTGCACTACCATCAATAACAAGGGCACGATGGTTGGTCAGACAGTGGTTCAGAAGAACCGCAGGGGGGATGTGACTGATTTTAAATATTACAATGAGGAGCGTGTCTTAGCGAATTGGCGCAAGGAGACGCATGACGAGGAGGGAAAACTTATTGAGATGTCTGTTTTGAATCCGGATGAGTCGTTGTATTTTAAATTGAAGTGTGCATACAACCTTCATGGTGATTTGGTGAGCAGTGTTCCTTCCTCTGAAGAGGATGAGTTTTTTAGCGAATCGTATACGTATGAGTATGATAAAAAGTCCAATTGGGTAAAGAAGATTCAGTTCAGGGGTGATTCCGCGGTAAGCGTTATTGAACGTGTGATTGACTATTATTGATTGGATAACAAAGAATAGAAGATGATTTCAGTAGATAAACTGACGATACGTTTTGGTAGCGTCACGCTTTTCAATGATATTTCGTATGTGGTGAATCCCAAAGACCGTATTGCATTGGTTGGCAAGAACGGTGCGGGAAAGAGCACGATGTTGAAGGTGTTCGCCGGTATTCAGCCAGCGACGAGTGGAAGTGTTTCTGTTCCGAAGGATGTGACGATCGGTTATCTGCCGCAGCACATGATTCACGACGATGGCGTCACCGTGATGCAAGAGGCCGAGAAGGCTTTCTCCGACATCTTCAAATTGCAGCAGGAGATAGAGCACATGACGGCGGAGTTGGCGGAACGCGCCGATTACGAGTCCGCCTCCTATCAGCAATTAATCGATCGATTGACCCATGCCAACGAACGTTTGGATATGATGGGTGTCAACAACTTCAAGGGTGAGGTGGAAAAGACGCTGATGGGATTGGGCTTCGTGCGTTCCGATTTTGACAGACAAACCAGCGAATTCAGTGGCGGTTGGCGTATGCGTATCGAGTTGGCGAAAATCCTTTTGAAAAGACCTGACGTGTTGCTGTTGGATGAGCCTACCAACCATTTGGACATCGAGTCCATTCAATGGCTGGAGGATTTCTTGAAGGGCTGTGGCAGTGCGGTGATGTTGGTTTCCCACGACCGAGCCTTCATAGATGCGGTGACCAACCGTACCATTGAAATTTCCTTGGGTAAAATTTACGATTACAAGGTCTCTTATTCCAAATATGTCGAGTTACGAAAGGAGCGACGTGAGCAGCAGTTACGTGCCTACGAGAATCAGCAGAAACAGATTCAGGAGACGGAGGATTTCATTGAGAGATTCCGTTACAAGGCGACCAAATCCAATCAGGTGCAATCTCGTATCAAACAGTTGGAGAAGTTGGACATCATCGAGGTGGATGATGAGGATAATTCCGCGTTGCGTCTGAAATTCCCGCCCGCTCCCCATTCGGGAACGATTACGGTGGAGGCGCAACACTTGACCAAAAGATATGATGATAATGTCGTATTGAATGATATAGACATCACCATTAAGCGTGGTGAGAAAGTAGCCTTTGTCGGAAAGAACGGTGAGGGTAAATCTACATTGGTGAAGTGTATCATGGAGCAGATCCCTTACGAGGGAATGTTGAAATTGGGCCATTTGGTGAAGATCGGTTACTTTGCGCAGAATCAGGCGTCTCTGTTGGATGACAACCTGACTGTCTTTGAGACGATTGATCATGTGGCTGTCGGTGACATCCGTACGAAAATCCGTGATATTTTAGGAGCCTTTATGTTTGGTGGCGAAGCTTCCGACAAGAAAGTCAAAGTCTTGTCTGGAGGAGAACGTACCCGTTTGGCGATGATTCGCCTGCTCTTGGAACCCGTCAATTTCTTGGTGCTCGATGAGCCTACGAACCACTTGGATATGCGTTCGAAGGATGTCTTGAAAGATGCGATCAAAGCCTTTAACGGCACGGTGGTGGTCGTGTCGCACGATAGAGAGTTCCTGGATGGTTTGGTGGACAAGGTATATGAGTTCGCCAACCATAAGATCAAGGAGCATCTGGGAGGAATCTACGATTTCTTGCAAGCGAAGAAGATGGCCTCGCTCCAGGAGTTGGAGCGTAAAGCGGAAACACAAAAGAGTGACGTGAAAGAGGAGATACCTTCTGAGAGCAAACTCTCGTATGAGGCTAAGAAGGAGCTCACCAAGCGAATCCGTAAGGCAGAGAAGGCCGTATCCGACGCGGAGGCTGCCATTACTTCCATAGAGCAACGTATCGCTGAGATTGAAACGGAACTCCAAAATCCGGAGAACGCTACCAATAGCGCTCTCTTTGACGAATACCAGAAACGGAAGCATGAACTCGAGCAAAAAATGTACGAGTGGGAATTGCTTTCCGATGAGTTGGAGACGGTGAAGGCGGAGTCCTGATCACCGTTTCCATTCGGATAAATCCGCCTTTTTTTCTATCCTCTTTTCCAGTTTGCGGGGCAACCAATGGAAGAAATCAAAGTGGGTGATTTTCTCTATCTCATCCACATTACGGGCCGCCTGTCTCATGGGCTGGTTGTCGTTGTTGTTCTCGTAAATGAATCCTATCGCTTTTTCCTCGCCCTCTTTGAGTGACAACACCACTTTGAAGAAGGCGTCCGGAACTGCCACTTTGTGCGTCTTACCTATTCTTTGTGGATCTTTGCTTCTGAATATGGGGCCGCAGACGATGTATATGCCTCCCTCCTGAATGGCCCACTTCTCACGGCAGATGTTTTCGAGAGTCGCCCAATCTCCCGCATTTAGTTTTGCGCTTTGTGGGCACATATTGCTCATATAGAAACATTCGTCCGCCGCCTTGGCGTCGAATCTCATGTCGGCAAATGGTGCCATGTGGCCACGACTAAGTTTGACATCCGTGTGGTTCAACTCTCCTGTGTAGTCGTTGTTGGATACCCTATACTTCTCCTCCACCTGAGTGTCTTCAGAGAAATTGTTGTTCCGTTTGATCCCTTTTGCCTTCGCCTCGTCGGGTGTGAGTTCCCAGGATACCCAGTTGGGGACCAGTAATTTTTTGTTTAGGGAAAGGGTGTAGTGGTCGTGGTCGACGACTAGGCTATTCTTCCTTTGCTGTTTGACCATAAGTTCAGCAGGAGTTCCTTCGTTGCCTTTTAGGGTGAGGCAGGAGTTGAGCAGAAGTAAACCTGCGAAAATAGGCAGTATCTTTGTGAGTCTATTCATTTGCGGAAAAAGTAAAGGCGCATTGTGATAAGCAATGCGCCTTTCGTGAGTTGTCTCTTTATTAGAATCTCCAACCTACGGTTGCGATGATGTTACGAGTCTTCAATCCCTCTTCCAAAACGCTGTCGTCCGCTTTGAGTGGAAGGTAGTCGTAGAGAAGATTGTGGGTGTTTCTGAATGCGTAAGCCAAGTCACAGTAGAAGTGGTCTCCCTTGTAACCAGCACCGCCTGTTACGTATACAGATTGTTGAGGGAAAGTTAGCGCTCTGAAATTAGCGATATTTCTAGCCTCCGCCTCTGTGTAGTTGCTGAATGGACTTGAAGCGAACGCTAAACCTCCACGGAGGAAGAATCCATCCACTACTTGCACTTCAGCACCGAGTTTAATGGTGTGGGTCTTCTTCATGCGCTCCTCTGCAAGATCATTCTCGTCGTCGAAGTTCATATCATTGACCTTCAAACGGAGTTTCTTGTAGTTAGCGTATTGGTAATCGATGTCGATCAAGGCACGTTTTCCGATGACGAATCCCAAACCAGCTTTGAATTTGAGAGGGGTTCTCATATCGTAGAAGGCAGGCTTGTTACCGTAGTCTTCCTTGGCTATCGTGTTGTTGTCGCTGACCTCGATGGAGTTGTATTCCTTGAGATTGTAATAGGTTGGGGTCTCAAAAGAAGCTCCGATTCGAAGAAAATCCGCTGGACGGACAATCGCTCCTATTCGGAAGTTTACTCCTTGTCCTTCCACTTCGTAAAGGTTATCCAAATGCCATTCGTCATTTAGGATTACACCGTTGTCTATGTTGGTGTCGGAGATCTCCGTGAACAAGGAAGTTTGCTTGTAACGCAAGGTGTTGATACCGATGGCTGCACCTAAATAGGCACGGTTGGCGATGTTCAAACCATAGGAGATGTCCCATTGGCCAATGTGGCCCTTCTCCATGAAGGAGAGCTTTTTGTCGACGTCATTGTTTCCATAAACGGAATAAGATAAGCCTTGCTCATCATCCTCGATCAATCCTACTTCGTAAGCGAGTTGGTTGACCAAGTTTTGACTTCCCATATATGCGATATCGTCTGTCAAAGAACCGCTAGAGTGCTCGTCTCTTCTGGAATAGCGGGAAATATTGCTGATGCGGTTGTAGTTGATTCCCAAGGAAGAGCAGATGTAACCGCTGGTTCTACCTTTCTTTCCTCCTAGATTCACCACAAACGCGAAATTGTTCAATGCACCATTCACCTCACCATCGTTGTTGATGTAGAGTGTTGGGGAGAAGGTGATCTCGTGGCTTCTATAAATACCCAATGCGGCAGGGTTATCCTTGATGGCTGAGGCGTTTCCTCCCAATGCGGTGAAGGCTCCCGCCATACCTGCGTAACGTGCGGTTCCGATGACGGCATCTGGTTGAGTGATGACCACTGCGTCAAGTACGTTCTGGGAGAACGCCATACTTGTCAATGCGGCAAGTCCTATGGTTGCAATTATTTTTTTCATGATCGTATCGTTTTAAGTTATTATCTGAATAGGAAAGTAATTGAAGGGGATTTCGAAGAGTGACCAGGGAAATCCCCTCATTATGCATTTTATCTGCGGCCTCCGCTACGGGATGTTGCGCTGCTACTGCGGTAACTGCTGGAAGGGGATCCAGAAGAATAGCTGGATCTAGATGAGCTTGAACTGCTGGAAGAAGATCCCGATGAGTAGCTGGATCTTGTGGAAGAACCAGAGTAACTAGATCTGGAAGAACTGCTGCCGCTGTATGAAGAGCTGCCTCCGTATGAGGAGCTGCTGCCGCTGTAAGAGGAACTTCCGTTGCTGTAAGAAGAATTGCTTCTTGGTCTAGCGCCGCTTCTTGAAGAGGAAGAACCGCTTCTATAGCTGTTGGTAGAAGATGAACCTCCTGATCTGTATGTGCTGCCGCTTGTTCTGCTTACGGTTCCGCCACTTCTTTGAGTAGTACCATTGTTGACAACCCTAGTACCACCGTTTGTGGAGGTTGAAGCGCTACCGCTGCGTGCGGAAGCAGTGCTTGCTTGACTCCTGATGATTCGAGTTCCACTATTCCTAACTTGGTTGCCTGTCATCGTGTGACGTGGCGAAGTGAGGTTGTGACGGTCGCCTACGTGATGAGCGACATGTCCGTCGTAGTGGTGGTGGTGATATGGGTGTCCATAGTAATATGGATAGTGACTATAGCCATAATAGTAGTGCGGATGACCATACCAACCGTAGTAGTGAGGCCAGTAGTACGATGAATAGTAGTGTGAGTAGTAGTGAGGGTAGTAATTACTATGGTAATATACCCATCCACCAGGATAGCTGTAGTATGGATCAACTATGTAGTATGGATTGCCCCATACGTAGGACGAGTTGATGGTGGTTACCTCACTATCCACATCGTACATTGGAATTCCCGCGTCATGGAAACGGTTCAATCTGTCGGTGTATGTGTAGTCGTCACCGTTCTCCACCAAAATGGTGTCGGTGTAGAACTCGTTACCAACGATAGATGGATCCTCTACAAAAATGGTGTCGTTGCTGACACGCACATCTTGTTGTTGTTTGCTCTTGATGACCATGGTTTGGTAGGGTTTTGTCTTCTCCAAGGCCTCTTTTTTTGCTTTTTCGCGAGCTTCTATTCTTGCCTGTGCGCGAGCACGTTCCTCTTCTGCCTGTTTCTCAGCGTCGGCGGCAGAGAAGTAGATATCGTCAACCACTGCGAATGAATTGAGCGGTAGGGCTGCGATCCCTAATGCGTAAATAAAGAATTTTAGAATTTTCATGGCATTACCCTCCTATATTTAAATTCAAAAACTTACTTTTGTGTTTACAAAGATAATAAATATATCTTCGTTGCTGAAATCATTCCTTCGTTTCAGTGATACGAAATTATATTAAAGTTTGGGGTTCCCAAAATGATATGGACAATTTCCCCGATATTATCGACGAATTAATATTTATGAACGATGAAATACGTTGAGGTGAAATTTGAATTTTCTTCCCAAGAGGATTTTGTAAAGGATTTGTTAACCAATGAGTTAGGCGAAATTGGCTTTGAAAGTTTCTCTGTGGATAAGGGTGCTTTGATCGCCTATGTTCAGACGAATCTGTTCGACGAATCTGCCCTTAAAAATGTGGTTTCCGAATTTCCATACGACAACGGAATCCGTTACGAGGCGAAAGCGGCTGAGGATAAGGATTGGAACGAGGAGTGGGAGAAGAATTATTTTGAGCCTATTGTAATCGGAAACGAGTGTGTGGTGCACGGTTCCTTCCATAAGGATGTGCCTGTTGCCAAATATGATATCATCATCAACCCTAAAATGGCTTTTGGTACTGGCTATCATGCCACCACTACCTTGATGATGAAGGCTTTGCTCGGCAATGACCTTTCGGGAAAGAGTCTCTTGGATATGGGATGCGGCACCGCTATTTTGGCCATTCTTGCCCAGAAGAAGGGCGCAGGCCGTACGGTGGGAATTGATATCGACGAGTGGGCCTACGAGAACGCGAAGGAGAACATCGTCATCAACGGGACACCTGACATCGAAATCCGTTTGGGAGGCGCTGATGCGCTTCGGGAGGAGACCTTCGATATCATCATGGCCAATATCAACCGTAATATACTTTTACAAGATATTCAACATTATGCTAAACGACTCCATATCGGATCCTTGCTGTATATGAGCGGATTCTATGAGACGGATATCCCCGTCATCGAGGCGGAGGCGGTGAAGCATGGCTTGAAGCGGATTTCCCATGAAAAACAGGGTGATTGGGTAGCTGTCCGATTCGAGAAGATGGAATGATAATTCATTCAAGATAAGATTTATGATAAAAAACCTACTGTTATGATGCAAACTAATCCACAATTGGAACTGGCTCGCCGTATCATCGCCGAGACGGGTTCCAATCTGTTCCTGACGGGAAAGGCGGGAACCGGTAAGACAACATTTTTAAGGCAATTGAGGACACACTCGCCGAAACGGATGGTGGTGGTGGCTCCTACGGGTGTCGCGGCCATCAATGCGGGTGGTGTGACCATCCATTCCTTTTTTCAAATCCCCTTTGGCCCTTATCTGCCGGGCAAGAAAGACTTGGCGAAGGAGGTGGGCCGGATGCGGCGGGAGAAATTGAACATCATCCGGACGTTGGATCTTTTGGTGATCGATGAGATTAGTATGGTCCGTGCGGATCTGCTGGATTGTATTGATGATGTTCTCCGTCGGGTACGTCGATCCTCGTCGCCGTTTGGCGGGGTGCAACTTCTGATGATCGGGGATACCCAACAATTGACGCCCGTGGTGAAGGACGATGAGTGGCAGATGTTGGGGGAGGTTTACGACACGCCCTATTTTTTCAGTAGTCGAGCCCTGTTGAAGACCCGTTTCTCTTGTGTGGAGTTGAAGCATATCTTCCGTCAGGACGATGAGGCCTTCATCGATTTATTGAACCGTATCCGGGAGAACCGGGTGGACACCAGTATGTTGGCGGATTTGAACAAACGCTGCATGCCGCACTTCAACCCCTCCGACAAGGATGGGTACATTCGACTGACCACCCACAATTCATCCGCGCAAAAGATCAATGAGACAAAACTCTCCGCGTTAAAGACGGAGTCCTACCATTTCGATGCCGATGTGACCGGCAATTTTCCCGAGTACGCTTATCCGACAGACGCCCATTTGGTTTTGAAGAAGAATGCGCAGGTGATGTTCATCAAAAATGACTCCTCTCCGGAGAAACGCTACTACAACGGTAAAATAGGTGTGGTGAAGCACATCGACGATCAGGAGATTGTGGTGGAGGATCAGACTACGGGCGCCACCGTCACCGTGGATCGGGAGATCTGGAAAAATATCCGCTACGAAATCAACAAGGAGACCAAGGAGATCGTAGAGGTGGTGGATGGCACATTCGAACAGTATCCGTTAAAGACCGCTTGGGCGATCACTATCCATAAGAGTCAAGGCCTTACCTTCGAACGGGCGATCATCGATGCGGGTGCCTCCTTCTCGCACGGACAAGTCTATGTGGCGCTCAGCCGCTGCAAACGGTTGGAAGGGTTGGTACTTAGCTCTCCTATCACAATGGCCTCTATCCGGCATGATGTCCGAGTCGATTATTTTAACCAGGAGATGGAGAGCCGTGAACCGGACGAAGCGGGAATGGCCCAGCTGCATAAGGAGTATTACATACAGTTGGCTGGTGAACAATTCTCCTTTTATGGATTGATGCAACCGCTCTTCTCCATGCAGCGGTTGATGGTTGAATCATTCGCCAAGTTGTATCCTGCCACTTTGAAGTTGATAGACGAGGCTTTGCCTCTTCTGAAAGAGGAGGTGGATGATGTGGCGATGCGTTTTGTGCAGCAGCTTACGATGCTGGCCAATGAGAGTCCGGATGTTGACGCGGATGAAAAATTGTTTGAAAGAACGCAAAAAGCGGCCGAATATTTTTCCAAAAAATGTGAATCTGTCGTACCTTCGTTGCTCGAAGCGTTGGTGGCTATCGAGACCGACAACAAGGATTTGGCGAAACACTTCAATGATCTGTTGAGCGCGATACAGGAGTCCTACGACGAGAAGCAAGCCACTTTGGCGGCTTGCGCGTGCGGATTCGATCCGAAACGCTATTTGGATTGTCGTAACAATGTGATAGTCTCTGCCAAAGCGGCGGCCAAGCCGAAGGCGAGTGCCATTGAGTCAGTTTCCAAGGATATCGCGTATCCTGAATTGTACGAACAGTTGAGACAATGGCGGAAAGACGAGGCGGGTCGGCAGGGAGTACCTGCCTATGTGGTCTTGTCGCAGAACGCCTTGGTGAATGTGTCGAATATTCTACCTCGTAACGTGGAGGAGTTACTCCGTGTGAAGGGGGTGGGAAAGGCGACCGTTCAGCATTATGGCGCGGATATTCTCTCGATTGTGGATGATTGCGTTGTGCAATATGACTATCGTCGGGACAGAAACCTCTTCGATGTGGTGGCCAAACCTATCGTGTCCAAGGAGGAGAAGATTCCCTCTTATGAGGTGACCTTGCGTCTTTATCGGGAGGGGAAAGGATTGGCGGAGATCGCGGAAGAACGCGGTTTGGGATTGAGTACGATCGAGGGACACCTCTTCCAATGTCTCCAGAAGGATTTGTTGTCGGCGGAGGATCTCTGCCCGAAGGCGACATTGGAGAAGGCGATGGCCTTCGTCGCCAACCATCCTGATCAGAAATTGACGGATTTGCGTCAACTATGTGATGAGAAGTTTAGTTATGCCGAGCTGCGATTGGCTCAGTATGTAAATAATAATGTGTAGTATGAGACGACTATTTTTGACTTTGGTTCCCTCTTTGTTGTTGTGTGCCTCCTGTAAGAAGGTGTATGAGGAGAACTATTATTACAACACGGATGAGAATGTATACAATTACGAGTATTACCAAACGATTCTTTTGAATCAGGAGGAGATTACGCAGGATTTGCGTCCCGATTATTTGAAGCGAGGTGATACGGTGGCGGTATTCGCCGCATCCAACAAGGTGTCCCAAAGTGAAATGGCCAATGGTATCCAGACCTTGAAAAGTTGGGGCTTGGCTGTCGTTGAGGCGGAGAATCTCTACGCCGAGGATGGCCGTTATGCGGGAACCCAATCGCAACGTATCATTGGATTGCAGAAATTGATGGATAATCCGAACATCAAAGCGCTTTTCTCCGCTCGTGGTGGTTATGGCGCCGCGCAGGTGATTTCGTTTTTGGATTTGGAGAAGTTTCAAAAGAATCCTAAATGGGTGGTTGGTTACAGTGATGTGACCGCTTTGCATGTGGCTTTGAACAATTTGGGCGTCGAGACCGTTCACGGACCGATGGTCAATAATATGACGCATACCGCTAGTGTGGAGAGTTTGCGTAAGATGTTGTTCGGAGAACCAGTCTCTTATTCTATCGCCACCAACGCGAACTGCCGTTTAGGAAAGGCAGAGGGTCGTCTGGTGGGCGGTAACCTCTCCCTGATTTATAGTTTGGGCGGTACCTTATTTGATTTGAATGCGAAGAACGCGATTCTATTGATTGAGGATACAGGAGAGAGTAACTACCATTTGGACCGTATGCTGACCAATTTGAAATTGAGTGGAAAATTGGATTGCATCAAAGGTCTGGTGGTTGGCGACTTCATTAAGATGACACAAGGTTCTGATGCCCCTGTTAATGAGATCATCCTTGAAAAAGTGAAGGATTTGGGTATCCCTGTGATGTATGGCATTAATGTCGGACACGATGTGGTCAACAATGCCATGAGATTGGGCGGAACCGTGACGTTGGATGTGAACAACACCTCCGCGACGCTAACATTCGAGTAATTGATAACAGTGATAAAACGTCTTTATGGCAAAGGTTAAGTCGGTATATGTATGCCAAAACTGTGGTGCGGAAGCTGCGAAATGGGTGGGTAAGTGCCCAGCCTGCGGTGAGTGGAACACCTATGTGGAGGAGGTGGTTCGTAAGGAGTCCAAGAGTGCGCAGACATTGAATTTCATTCCGGATAACGGCAAGTCGAAACCTGTTCGCATTGATGAGGTGGAGACTGCGGAGGAGCCCCGTGACGATACGGGAAACAATGAGTTCAACCGCGTTTTGGGCGGTGGAATCGTGCCAGGTTCGTTGACTTTGATCGGTGGAGAACCTGGTATCGGCAAGTCCACGTTGATTCTGCAAATCGCATTGAGCCTATACAACAAAAAGATCCTTTATGTCTCAGGCGAGGAGAGTGTGAAGCAACTCAAATTGCGTGCCGACCGTCTTTCCGACAAGGCGAATCCCAATTGCTACATCGTGAGTGAAACCTCATTGGAGCAAATCTTTGTCCATATACAGAATGTCCAACCCGATTTGGTGGTGATCGATTCCATCCAGACCATCAGTACCGAGATGGTGGAATCCTCGCCAGGTAGCGTTTCTCAGGTGAGAGAGTGCGCTGCCGCTATCCTGAAATTCGCGAAGGAGAGCGGTGTGCCGGTCTTGATGGTGGGCCACATCAATAAAGAGGGAAATATCGCGGGACCGAAGGTGTTGGAGCATATCGTGGATACGGTGCTCCAATTCGAGGGCGACCAACACTATATGTACCGTATACTCCGGTCTATCAAAAACCGATTCGGAAGCACCTCCGAGTTGGGCATCTACGAGATGCGTCAATCGGGGCTTCGTGAGGTCTCCAATCCTTCGGAATTGTTGTTGAGTAACAACCATACAGGTTTGAGTGGCACAGCCATTGGTGTGGCCATAGAGGGAGTCCGTCCCTTCTTGATTGAGGTGCAATCGTTGGTGAGTTCGGCGGCGTATGGTACGCCGCAACGCTCTACCACAGGCTTCGACATCCGACGCCTCAATATGTTATTGGCAGTGTTGGAGAAGCGTGTGGGCTTCAAACTGGCGCAGAAGGATGTCTATCTGAATATCGCGGGCGGTTTGCGGATCAATGATCCCGCGTTGGATCTCTCGATTATCACCGCGATTTTGTCCTCCAATATGGATGTGGTCGTGGATGCCCAGACTTGTCTGACGGGAGAGATTGGACTTTCGGGCGAGATTCGTCCCGTCAACCGCATCGAACAACGTATATCCGAGGCGGAAAAGTTAGGCTTCAAGCGGATCATTATACCTGAGTTCAAGAATTTGGATGTGAAGAAATGGAATATCGAGGTGGTCTGCGCCCGAAAAGTTGAAGAGGCTTTCTCCGCTATTTTTGGATGATTTGTCTTTTTTTAACCAATGTTAGAATAGTCGACGGAGGGGATTCCCTATCTTTGATGCGGAAAAAGAATAGATAGATGATCGTGAAAAGAGTACAGTGGATTTTTCTTTTTGTATTAATGGCGTGGAATGTCTCCGCGCAGATCAATACGAAGCGGATGATGGAGATAGGTCGCAACGCCATCTATTTCGAGGATTATGTCCTCGCTATTCAGTATTTCAACCGAGTCGTCAATGCGAAGCCTTATATGGCGGATCCCTATTTCTATCGTGCGGTGGCGAAAATCAGCTTAGAGGATTATGTGGGTGCGGAGCAAGATTGTAACATGGCCTTAGAGCGGAACCCCTTTGTCGTGGATGCCTATCGATGCAGAGGCGCGGCCCGTCTCTCTTTGGAACGCTATGACGAGGCTATCGCGGACTTCGAAAAAGGCTTGGAGCTGGAACCCAACAACAAATACCTGTCGCTTTTCAAGGGAACTGTCTATGCTTGTCAGGAGAAATGGGACTCGGCGATTGCCGTCTATTCTGATTTGATTTCTCATCACGCTAATTTCAAAGAGGCCTACCTGAGAAGAGGTTATGCCAATTTTTCAAAAGGAGACACCTTACAAGCGCTTCAAGATTTCGAGTCGTTGTTGCGGTTAGACCGTTTCTCGGCCGATGCCCATGCGGCCAGAGGTTATGTCCTGGGTGCGATGAAAGATCATCAGCGAGGCGTTTTGGAGTTGAACGAAGCGATTCGTTTGGAGCCTTTTTGCGTGGGATATTACATCAACCGTGGAGCGGTTTTGGCGGGTGCTGGAGATTCTGTCAAGGCACTGGCCGACTACGATTATGCCATCCAACTGGATCCATCTTGCACCTCCGCTTACTTCAACCGAGCCCTTCTTTGTACTAGATCTGGTGATTTCAAGCAGGCTTTAGCCGATTACAATCAGGTGATAGATTTGGAACCAGGTAACTATTTCGCCATCTATAATCGAGCCATCTTGTCCCATCGGATGGGCCGTTATAAGGCGGCTGTGAGCGATTTGTCCACCATCATCGAAGCCTATCCGGATTACTATCCGGCCTATCAGATGCGTGCGGAGGTGAAATCTAAAATGAAGGATAAAAACGGGGCGGAGATTGATTATAACACCGCCTATGTCATACAGCGAAAGCTTGAAAAGGAGTCGGGAAAGAAGGTGGATGATCTCTCAGCTCCCAAAAAGAAGAAAGATTTGGCCCGCCATGGAGATTTGGTGGTGATGGACAAACGGGAGGAGATGCGACGTCTCTCTTATAAGAACGAATCGAGGGGTAGGGTGCAAAATGTTAATTTCCACATTAATCTTCTACCGATGTTGAAGTTGACCACACATCCAAGAAAGAGTAGCGCTTCCGAGGGTGGATATCTCTATTTCGACAAGAAAGTCAATGCCTTTAATGGCGAGAAAATCGTTCCGTTGAAGTTGCGGTTGACAGACGAGGCCTTTCCGTCTGGTATTGAGGAGGGCGCTTTTGCCGGAATTGATAGTTTGACGCGTCGTTTGTCGGAAGAGCCCGGATCCTCTACTTCGACGCTATTGGCCCGTGCGATCTGTTATGATGGAATCTCGGATTGGAACAGCGCGATGGAGGATTTCTCCGCCGCCATTGATTTGAGAGATGATAACGGAAAGAATGGGGGCTATTTATGGATTGCCTATTTTTATCGTGCGGTCATCCGCTACCAACAATACCAGACCCGTTCCGATTTGGAAGGAGAGGATGCGCTTCAAGTGCAGTCCGTGGTCTATGATTTGGTGATGAAGGATTTGATGAAAACGCTTGACTTGGTGCCTGATTTCGCGCCTGCTTGGTACAATATGGGATTCGTGATGGTTCTACAGGGAAGGTACGAAGATGCCATCTCTGCCTTTACCCGTGCAATAGAGCTCAACCCTACATTGGCCGAGGCCTACTACAACCGAGGGCTCACACATATCTATCTGAAACGACGGGAAGAGGGCATCTCCGATTTGAGCAAGGCGGGCGAATTGGGACTCTATACTGCTTACAATGTAATCAAAAGGTTTGGCGGGAATAAGTAAGAATCTTATTCTCTTCGAATGATAATCAGGGTTTGTCCAATCTTCAGCGCGGTGCCTGTCAAGTGGTTCCATGCCTGAATCTCCTCTACGGTGCAGTTGTATATTTTTGAGATGCGGTAGAGCGTCTCTTTGGGCGCCACTGTGTGAAGGGTTGTGTCACTTCCCGGTGAAGGTGGCGTAATGACATCTTCCACAGGCGTGATGATAGGCCGTGCCTCACGTTTCACATCTTCCTCCTCCATGATGTATAGTTTTTGACCTAGTTTTAGGTAGGTGTCGTGGAGATGGTTCCATCTCATAAGGTCTTCTACCGTGCAGTTATACATCTTTGCGATGCGGAAAAGCGTCTCCTTTTTCTTTACGATGTGGAACAATGTATCTTTTTGAGGACCGATTTCTTGTTTTTCGGGAAGGGTGGGCGTCACGACGGTATCTTTCGTTATCACCTCTTGTTTCTCTTCCTTCACATCCTCTGGCTGCGGTACCACCTCCTGCTGTTGTGCCGTGGTATCCTCTATCTCTGGAACAATTAAAGATTGCACCTCTTCTCCGATGATCCTTTTGATGCCGATGAAACGGATGCGATAATATTCTGTTTCAGGATAGTTGTCTATGGTGATGCCGTTGCTTATCGAGGCGTGGATGAAACGTAGGGTGGTGTTCTTCCCGTCGGGATTCGCTTCGCAAATGATGCCGACATGTCCTACTCCTTTGGATTTGGCGTTGCTGCCTTTGAAAAAGATAAGGTCACCCTTTTTCGCGTCTTCTACGGAGACTTTATCGCCTTGTAGGTATTGTGATGCGGATGCGGCCGCCAGCTCATAGCCGAACTGACGGAACACGTAGCCCGTGAATCCGGAACAATCGAAACGGTTGGGCCCTTTCCCTGCGTATTGGTACTTCTTGCCAAGATGTTTGGTGGACTCCATGACAATGGAATCGCGCAAGGAGCGTGTGTTGTCCTTGTGCCTTCTGGCGAATGCGCAAAGCGGCAATGTCGCTAATAATAAAATGGTTACAATCTTCCTCATATGGACAAAGGTAATAATTTTATTTGAAAAAGAGATGTGGTGGTTTTATTGTTGTACCTTTGCAACTGTATTTAGACAAAATAGTAATAAATATATGATTATGAATTATAAAAGTATCATTTCTGTCGCATTGGTGTCGTTGTCTGCGTCTTGGGTTTATGGCGTGAATACAGTTAAAGAAGAGACTGTTTTTGAAAAGAATGTG
Organism: Paludibacteraceae bacterium; assembly: GCA_045601045.1. GTDB lineage: Bacteria > Bacteroidota > Bacteroidia > Bacteroidales > Paludibacteraceae > UBA1181. The sequence goes on along the minus strand of JAZRZA010000005.1, from coordinate 23,476 downwards.
TACGCCTCTAATATTTATGTGGAGCATCCAACCTATCCTAGCAGCATCTATTTTGATTGCGGTTATTTTCCAAAGTCTCCGCTCAGTCTTCGTGTGAAAGGAACGGGTGACGCTTTCTGTAATCACTTGATCTTTCAGTTGGACTCTCTACTTGGTGAGTCATCTTGGAAGATAGCGACATATGTATCTACTCCAACAACCACTCGCCCCCCAGTACCATTGATGTTTGAATCGTCTGCTTACGATTTTAGAGGTGGTGAATTGAATATTGCGCCCAAAGTATCGGATGCATATCGTCCAACAGCGAAAATTACGGATGCGGGCGAATTTTATGGAACCTCTTTGGTGTTGAACCCGGGTGTCGTCGAATCGTATAAGAATAATCCTCGTATGTATTTCCAATTTGATGAAGAGACTCAAGGATGGAAATTGTCAGTGGAGCGACCAAGCGTTCTTGAGAGTACTCCTATCCCATTTACAATTGAAACAAGCGAATTATTGGTTAAAAATGGTAACCTTGTCGTAAACGGAACGATTGAATGTCAAAAATCTTTGAAGGTGGCTGAGGTGGATGCCAAGTCACTTCGTGCTAATGACATCAAGGTGGATATGAATAACGCCGCTGACTATGTTTTCGAGGAGAACTATGATTTGAAATCCTTGAGTGAAGTGGAGGCTTATGTGAAGGCGAACAAACATTTACCAGGTGTACCTTCTGCCACTGAATTGAAGAGCGAGGGGATGAGTGTCTCTGAAATGACTAACTTGCTTTTGGAGAAGGTGGAGGAGTTGACGCTTCACTTGATCCGTGTGGAGAAAGAGAATCAGGCTTTGAAGGCGGAGATTGAGGCATTGAAGAGATAAACGTCCGACAACGAACAAGAAGAGGGACTGGTGTCGTGCACCAGTCCCTCTCCTCTTTTTGTAAGCCCCACGTTATTGGGTAACGATTATTTTGTGTATGTTATGGGTCTTGTTGCCTTTGAGCAGATAGATGCCCTTCTTGAGTGCCGGTAGCTCCTCTGTGGTTAGGGAACCCGCCGATCTGCCTAAAAGATCCATCACCTCGAATTGGTCATCCTTCTCCAACTCTTCTGTCACGATGTTGACGTTGGTGGTGTTGGCAGGTTTGAACATCATATAGTCCATGTCCACCCAGCTGCCCGTGATGAGGAGTTTCAGTTCGTGTTTGCCCTCGGAGATTTGTCCGATATTGGCGGAAACGGTGGTGTAGGTGCTCCAATCGCCCGTGTTAGGAACGGCGATTTCGTCGGTGACGGCTTTGTTGTCGATGTAGAGTTGGAACGACGAACCGTCGCTGCCGGAGGCGACATAGGCATCCATTGTGTAGGTGTCGCTCTTCTCTGCTGTGATGGTGTATTTGATCCACTCACCCTTCTCGGTGTAGCCGATGGCGGTGTTGCTCATATCTACCCCCTCTTGGCGGTCGCCGCCATTCCTGTTTTGGCTGTCATTGTCGTTGTAGGCGACGTCCTGTCCTCCGTAATCAAACTCCTCGGCTTCGATTTTACCAGGGATAGGTGCGGGCGTTCCATGGAACGGTGTCTGCGGAGTGATGACGATTGGTCTGGAGTTGCATTCAGTGGTGTAGCGTCTGACGAAGAGCCAAATCTCTCGGGTCGTGTTGTAGGCGTCGTTGGAGTGCCAGTGTCCCTTGTTGGGGATGGCGTTCAGCACGACATCCGCATCGCAGTCGCCACCGCTATAGGTGGTTCTGGTGGCCGTGTTGACGGTGGTTACCTTTTTTGTTTTACAGTTGTTGTGCTTTTGCCATGCCTCCACGACGGCTTGCGCGCCACTCTGTCCTCCGCTTGGTTCGAAGTGAACCACATCATCCGCTGTTCCGTGGGTGTGGATAAGCGGCACGGCGCGTGTGCTGGCGTTGACAGGGTTGCCGAACTGGTAGCCTGAGACTGGGGCGAAGGCCGCGAAGTAGTCCGGGATCTTGTTCATCGCATGGTAGGTCATCATTCCTCCCATGGAGAATCCACTCAGATAGACACGGCTCTTGTCGATTTTATAATCTTGCGACATCTTTTCGATGATAGCGATCAAGTACTTGGTATCCTTGTCTCCGCTGATATCCCATGATTTGTTCTCTCCAGAGGGGTAGGCCACCACGAAGTTGGCGGTATCAGCCACCGACTCCCACTTGGCTTGTCCCTTTTGGTAGTTGATGTCTTGGTTCATACCGTGCATGGAGATGAGCAGTGGACGGTTGGATCTGATATTTTGCGGTGCGTAAACATAGACTTGACGGCCGTTCACATAGTAGTTGGTTCCACCCTTTGCGCCTGTGACCGGCTGGTTCTCCAAATTGTTTCCTGTGTTGTTAGTGTTTGTGTTGTTGCTTCCCCCTTTGTCGGAGGCTGGCAGTAGTTTCAGCATCTGCTCCGCATAACGCTTGCCGAATTCTCGATATCCCTTTGCTGTGAAGTGGAATCGGTCGTTGGCCATCCCCTCCAAATTCTTAGAGGAGATGACGTAGGAGTTGCTGATGACGCTCGGCATCTTCGCGATGACTCCGTTGTGGCCGTTGCAGGCGCCGTCTTGGCGGGTTTCTCCTACCAATAGAGGCACATCAGCCGCATTCAGGCCCAACTCTTTCAATAATTTGTCGTAGATGGTTTTTACCCGGTAAGGCCAATCCTGTTGCATGTTGTTGGTCTCGCCTTGGTGGATCAGCATACCTTTGATGACGCCATCCTTTTGGGCCAGTTTGGCACATTCCAGGAGCCGTTTGTAACCATTGTTATTGTAGTATGCGGCGAGGTTTTTGAACCATGTGGCCTCTCCTGCCACGTAAGCTTCCGCTTTGTCCTCTTCGAAAAGTTTTATGTCCGCACCGCCGACCGCAACGACGATCACGCCAACTTTGATGTTCGAATTTAGGTTTTGTACCAATGTGCGGCCGAAATAGTCCGTTGGACCTAGGCCTGAAGAGCAGTGCGCCAATGGTGGTGTGGCGGTGTACCATTTGCCCAATTGACGTTGTCCGCAGTTGGCTGTGGACATCATCTGAAATCGGCTGTCGCAGGTTCTGTCTTGACTCTCTGGTTGTGCGGCGCCCTCCATGTTGGATTGTCCGAAACAGAGATAAATGTGGAAATTTGGATCTGGATTCGCCATGGAAAGGAAACAGTTTCCAAGCAAGGCGAACAAGACACTTAAAATAGTAAGTTTTGTGTTTTTCATAAAATTGTGTTTTTCAAAACATTAATTGACAATATGAATTTTTCGCTAAAGTAGGACTTTTTGGGATGTGCCATTTGTATTATTGTGTCAATGTCAGGAAACTGATGGGAAAATAATAGCAAGTGAGCCATAAGTCCTATTTTTTGCAACGATATTATCGGGTGCCTTTCTGCGGGATGGCATATCTTTGTAATGCTTTGGGAGAGATACATTGACCGGTAAAAGAGTATGAATGATCCTCTGATATGGTTCTTTCCCAGTGATACGTTTGAATAACAGTTTTTCATCTATAACAAGACATTGTGGTTATATGCGAATGAGGCCCTCGTAATTCAAGTACCTGTGGTAGGCTGAAAAGAGTATGAGGTGATTACAATGTGTTTTTAGCGTAATATGTGTTTTTAAACCGCTGTCCTGATTGGACGGCGGTTTTTTTTTGTCTGCATAATGGCGCCAAGATGAACTTTGAAGTTTCTTTTTGTGCTGTGTTTGACCAAATAGTTGTATTTTTGCACATAAATATTCAAAAAGTATAACATTGGAAACATTAGAGCAGGTCATCAGGGAGGTCAGCGGATTGTTATGGGGATGGCCCCTTATTCTTTTATTGGTGGGTACCCATGTCTATTTGACCTATATTCTTAAATTTCCCCAACGTCATATAGTAAAAGCGATTAAACTTACATTCTCCAATGAGAAGGGAATGAGTGGCGATGTAAGCGCATTCAGCGCGTTGGCGACGGCGTTGGCGGCAACTATCGGAACGGGTAACCTCGTAGGTGTGGGAACTGCCATCGCATTGGGTGGTCCGGGTGCTGTTTTCTGGTGCTGGATCACGGGTGTGTTAGGTATGGCCACCAAGTACAGCGAGGGATTGTTGGCGGTGAAATTCAGGGTGAAGACCTCTAACGGAGAGATGTTAGGTGGTCCGATGTACGCTTTGGAGCGTGGCTTGGGGATGAAGTGGTTGGCGGTATTGTTCTGTATCTTTACCGCACTTGCCTCTTTCGGAATCGGTAATATGGTACAGGCCAATGCTGTCGCGGAGGTTTTGAATACTGAATTGGGCGTGGGGAACTCCACGACAGGCCTTCTCATCGCCTTGATGGTTGGCTCTGTGATGTTGGGTGGTGTGAAGAGCCTTTCAAAGGTTTGCGGTTTCTTGGTACCGTTCATGGCGCTCTTCTACATCTTGGGCTGCTTCTATATTTTGTGCTGTAACTACAACCATATATTTCCTGCGTTGAATATGATTCTCTCCTCAGCGTTCCATCCTCATGCGGTAGGCGGTGGTGCGGTAGGTGGTGCTTTGCTGATCACAATTCGTTATGGCGTGGCGCGTGGATTGTTCTCCAATGAGTCGGGAATGGGTTCCGCTCCGATTGTGGCGGCTGCCGCTAAATCCAAGAATCCGGTCAGACAGGCGTTGGTCTCTATGACAGGTACCTTTTGGGATACGGTGGTGATTTGCGCGATCACAGGTTTGGTCTTGGTCAGCTGCCTGCATGCGAATCCCGATATGGTATGTGAAGAGGGTCCAGGCATGATGCGTGCCGCTTTCGGAACGATTCCTTTCGTCGGACCATTGGTTTTGGTGGTGGGCTTGGCCACTTTCTCATTTTCGACTATTTTGGGATGGTCTTACTACGGAGAGAAGGCGGTGGAATATCTTGGTGGCAAGAAGGCCACTATTTACTACCGAATTATCTTTGTCGTCATGGTTTATTTCGGATCGGTTTTCTCATTGAGCGTGGTTTGGAACTTCGCCGATATCATGAACGGTTTGATGGCCATTCCAAACTTGATCTCTTTGCTGTTGCTCTCTCGCCTTTTGGTCAAGGAGACCAACTATTACCTCTGGCAATTGAATTTGGACGAAGAGTACACGCCGGATGACGAGTTTTGGAACAACCAAGAGGAGGAGCGACGGAATGCCAATATCCGTAAAAAGACGGAAAAGAATTCGTTACGCGCGCAAGAGTATACCAAAAGCAAGTGGCGCAGTTGGAATAGCCGTTTCATTAGAAATAATAGAGGCCCTAAAAGGCGTTAAGCAGACAATCGATAAGGGTTGTCTGCCTAACGGAATGGTTATGCTCTCTTTTTTACCTGCAAAGTGATGCGGATCTGCCTTTCGTAGTGCTCTTGTGGATTGATTTGACTGATTCTACACTCGAAAATATCTCCCCAGCCCATGTCCATTAATGCAGCCAGTTGACTGTTGTGGACGCTTGGAATGTATCCGAGCTTATACTCATTTTGCGTGTCTGGATCCACGAATTTCAAAAGGATTGCCTCGTGGTCGTATTTGTTATCCGGATCACGTTCTAAGGCTAACACAGTGCCTATTTTCAGCGAATCCCACACTTCGTTTGCGTCATAGTATTGGCGTCCTGCCAAGTGACATTCCATGAAAAATAATTTCTTCGTTTCCATAACTGTTAATTATTTAGTTATTATGTATGACAAAGGAACTTTTATGGTATGCCCAAACGAGGCATAGGTTATCAAAAAAAAGAGAGGCGCGACACCTTTCGGTACCGCGCCTAGGTCTTTCGACTATATGTAGTCTTATACTAAACTTCTAACTAAAGTCTCTCTGTCGCCTGCCAACAAATCCATAGGAGCGATCTCTGGCAAAGTGTAGCAACCAGGACGTTGCTTAACAACCGCACGGGCGCAAGATGTCAAAACTTGAGCAGTCAATGCAGGGTTGTTGATGTGCATACGGTATTCGAACAATTGGTTTTGTGTCTTTCCTGAAACACCCTTGCGCTCGATCAATACACCGTGACCCATATCCTTGCAGTCATCTACGCTATTAACTGGGATTACGTGCAACTCGTCGTGTGCGAAGTAGTCGTCGGCCTTCAACTCAGCGTAAACTTGCTCAGCTGTGTAGCCCTCCTCCAACTCTACGTAAACCATACGGCTGTGGATGCTTTGTCCCTTAGGGATCGTCATGGAAAGCGCGTTCTTAACGCCCTTCTTGCCACGTGCGACAACAGAGTGTCCCATGCTCATACCTGGACCGAAGTTGGTGTAGGTCAATCCTTTAGGAGCCATTGCCATCAAAAGTGTACGGATTACAGAGTCTGTTCCTGGATCCCAGCCTGCTGAGATGATGGAAGCGACATTGTACTTCTTTGCCTCTGCGTCCAAAGATTGACGAAGGTTCCAAACCTCTCCGTGGATATCGAAGCTATCAACTGTGCAAATACCCTTCGCCAAGATGCTCTTCGCAACCTCAGGGATATTTCTTGTTGGACTACAAAGAATAGCCACGTCCACCTTGCCCAATTCGTCGATGTTAGAAACCACCTTAACGGCAGCCAACTCAGCTGGCTTTGAGGATGCGTCGCGACGTACAACACCTACCAATTCCATGTCTGGTGCTGCTTGAACCGCCTCTACGCTGAAGCGACCGATGTTGCCATATCCGACAACCGCAACTTTTAATTTTTCCATTGTATTATATTTTTATAAAGTTTTAAAAAAAGTCCCCGAAGTGTGAACAACGGGGACTTTTCCTTATGTTGTCTGTTTATTAAACGAGACCTTGAGCCAACATTGCGTTAGCAACCTTAACGAATCCAGCGATGTTAGCACCCTTAACGTAGTTAACAACACCAGTCTTCTCGCACTTACCGTACTTAACGCAGTTGTCGTGGATATTCTTCATGATACCCTTCAACTTGTTGTCAACCTCCTCAGCTGTCCAAGAGATACGGCCAGAGTTTTGGCACATCTCCAAACCTGAAGTTGCAACACCACCGGCGTTAGAAGCCTTACCTGGAGCGTAAAGGATTTGTGCGGCGATGAATGCGTTAACAGCATCGATAGTAGAAGGCATGTTAGCACCTTCAGCAACAACCTTAACACCCTTAGCAAGAAGTGCCTTAGCGTCGTCACCGTCCAACTCGTTTTGAGTTGCGCATGGCATAGCTACATCAAGAGTCTTGATCTCAGCGATTTGCCAAGGACGTGCGTTCTCGTAGTACTTAGCTGATGGATACTTAGCAGCATACTCCTTGATACGACCACGCTTAACATTCTTCAAATCGAAGATGAATGCCAACTTCTCAGCGTCGATACCGTCAGCATCGTAGATAGTACCGTTAGAGTCAGATACTGTAAGAACCTTAGCACCCAATTGAGTACACTTCTCAACAGCGTATTGTGCAACGTTACCTGAACCAGAGATAGCAACTGTCTTACCCTTCAAAGAGTCACCCTTAGTCTCCAACATATATTGTGCGAAGTAAGTAGTACCGTAACCAGTAGCCTCGGGACGGATCAAAGATCCACCGAACTCAAGACCCTTACCAGTCAAAACACCGGTCCACTCGTTCTTCAATCTCTTGTATTGACCGAACATGAAACCAACCTCACGAGCACCTGTACCGATATCACCAGCAGGAACGTCAGTGTCAGCGCCGATGTGACGGAACAACTCAGTCATGAAGCTTTGGCAGAAACGCATAACCTCATTGTCTGACTTGCCCTTAGGGTCGAAGTCTGAACCACCTTTACCACCACCCATTGGAAGAGTAGTCAAAGAGTTCTTCAAAACTTGCTCGAAAGCCAAGAACTTCAAAAGACCCAAGTTTACAGAAGGATGCAAGCGGATACCACCCTTGTAAGGACCGATGGCGCTGTTCATTTGAACACGGAAACCACGGTTGATTTGGTACTCACCCTTATCGTCGATCCAAGGCACACGGAAGATGATTACTCTCTCAGGCTCGCACATTCTCTCAAGAATCTTAGCATTCTTGTACTCTGGGTGTTGCTCAATGTATGGCAACAATGACTCAACTACCTCTTGAACTGCTTGGTGGAAAGGAGCCTCGCCTGGATTCTTGGCGATCACCTTGTCCATGAATTCTTTTACTTTTGCATCCATGATGTTAAATTAATTAACGTTAGTAATTATTTTAGTAAGTTTTTTGCACGTAAATTTTACGAATGCAAATATACCACTTTCCTCTATACTGAAAAATTTTTTCGCCACTTTTTTTAGAAAATTTCCAACTTTTTGTCGTTTTACGATACAAATTGTAAGACAAAGGGGTGCTTTTTGAGCAATTTGTAACGGCGTGAGCTGCTCTCTCAAAAGGAAAAAGGGCTGATGCGCTTGTTGACATCAGCCCTTCTCCATATTGATATGCTCGGTTATCCCTTGATTCTTTGCTGCCAAATTTCCCAAGCGGCGATCGCTTGTCCGTGCAACATTTCCAATCCGTTTTTGGTGACGGCTCCGCGTTCTCTGGCAAGTCGGCAGAGCATGGTCTCTTCCGGATTATATATAAGGTCATAGACCAAATGGTCTTGGGTGAGAAATTCTACGGGAAACTCCGGCATCTCATCGACTTTAGGGAAGGTGCCGACTGGCGTGCAGTTGACGATTAACTTGTGCTCCGCTACCACGTCTTGGGTGAGTTCCTTGTATGAGAGGATTCCCTCTTGTCCTTTCCTGGAGACATATTGAGGCTCGATTCCTAGTTTCCTTAATATATATATAATGGCCTTGGAGGCGCCTCCTGTGCCCAAGACTAGCGTTTTGGTATGGCATGGTTTGAGTAGCGGCTTGAGCGAGTTCTCGAATCCGATGGCGTCGGTGTTGAACCCTTTGAGACTGATCTTCCCTCCGATGTGGTTGACCTGAATGGTGTTGACCGCCCCGATCTCCTCCGCCATGCTATCCAATTCGTTCAAGAATGGCATGACCTCTTGTTTGTATGGAATCGTGACGTTCAAACCACATAGACCGTCCGTCTGGATGAGTTCGGTGAATGAGTCGATGGTGGGAAGTTCGAATAAATCGTAACACGCGTCGTATTGCTCCCGCTCAAATTTCTCTGTGAAGAATTTCTTGGAGAAGGAGTGAACCAATATTTTACCTATTAAACCGTATCTTTCCATGGGAATTTTGTTTTACCTATTTGTTGAAGTAGCTCATATTTTCGCTTATGACCAAGGTGCAAGTGTCTTTGCTTATCTCGAAGTAGGCAGTGTCTTTGGTCTTGCTGATGGTGTACCTGTTATTCTTGTAAAGGAAGAAAATGGAGGAGAGCCCTGTCATTTTCTGTGTTTTATATTTCTTTTCCCCTTTGAAATCTTCGCTGTAGGTGTAGATGTCCACAGAACCGATGGATTGTGTGGTACCTCTTAATATGGTGTCCGACGAACGGGTGGTGTTCTCTCCTGAAATTGTTTTCAAGTGTGAAGTGGAGAAAATCGTGTCTCTCATCTCGTTCTTGATGCAATAGGTGTACCCCTCCTGTTTGGAAAGCACGAAGTGCTCGTCGGATAGATCCAATTGGTAGATGCCGACATTGTCCGTGTTTTCCGGCCCCTTCCAAAGTTTACGGAAAGCGAGTTCCTCCGAAATCATCGATTGGTCTTGGCTGTATGCTTGCAAATGCTTCACTTTGTAGATATCGACGCTGGTCTCGATGTCCCAGATCTTTTTGCCTCGAATCTCCGAACGCTCGGCCAAAACAACGCTATCTCCTGGTTGGAGCACTCGTTTCAATGTTTCGGAGACACCCTCCACATTGTATTGGATCTCGATTGGTTCTTCGGCGGTTGTTTTGTTCACGATGACATAGCGGTAATCTTGCTCGCTCTTGTCGCAACTCATCAGCAGAACGGTGATCAGTGGGAGTATGAGTGATCTCTTCGATAATAAATTTCTTATTGTCATATTAATGCCACACATGGTGATTATAGGTTGATGGGGAGGTCGATGTTCGGATCATCTATGGCCTCTGGGCAAATGTCGATGAATCCTTGCAGTGAGATTGGATTGCTCTTCGTAGCCTCCTCCAGGTATTTGTTGCACATCTCGTAGTCGCCCATCTTGTAGAAGGTGATGGCGAGCAGGATAGGAAGTCCCTCCGTGTCGTCTTTTACTCTTTTGGCCCTCTCGAAGAAATTGAGCGCGGCCTTGTATTCGCCCAAGTCCGCGTATAGGCTTCCTATGGAGACCAGCGAATCGAGCTGCTCCGGGTCGAGCCTTAAAGCGTTTTGGTAACAGAAGATTGCGTTCTCCTTGTTGGTTTTGTCGCTGTTGACCAGATAGGCTTCCGCCTTGTATATCCAGAACTCCACGGTTTCTCCCTTCGCCTTGAAGGCTTTGTCGATAAAGCGGTGCGCTTCTTGTTCGTCGTTGAGTTCTATGGCGCAGATGCAAAGTCCTGTGAGGGCATCCACGTTCGCCTCATCTTGCGACCAAGCTTTCTCGTAGAAGATTTTGGCGGAGAGGATATCGCCCATCTTTTCGTAACATTCTCCTATCAGGACGCATTTGTCCGCCGACTCTCCGGTTAGATCCATGTACTCCTCGAAGGCCTCCGCCGCCTCTTGGTATCGTCCGCATTGGAAGAGCGATTGGGCTTTTTGGAAGAGTGATTGGTAATCCTTGGGGGTAATGGCGTAGGCGTAGTCGAACGCCTCGACGGCCTGCTCGTAGTCTTCGTGGAAGAGGTGGAGGTGCCCCAGATTGAACCAGGCTTCGTTGGAGTAGGGGTTGATGTCGAGGATCGCGTTGTAGTTGACGATGGCTTCGTCGAATCGCTCTTTCTGCTCCAAGCAGTAACAAATTTCGTATAGGACGTCCGTGTTGTTCTTCTCCACCTCGTGTGCTTTGTTCAAATATCCGAGCGCCTCGTCGAAAAGGCGGTGGTCGTCGAGTGCGTAGGCGATGTTGAGCAGGATGTCGCAATCGTTTCCCTCCTCATTCGCCAGTTTGCGGAAAATCTCCAACGCCTCCTCAGTCGCTCCTTTTCGTAGGAGAATCTCTCCTTTGAGCAACATGGCGTCTTCATCTCCGGAATCGATGGTTTGGACATATTTCAGCAGCGACAGCGCCTTTTGCGTCTCGCCGGTCTCCGCGTAGAGCCGTGCTTGTTTGGTGAGTAGGGCGGTGCTGTTGGGGTGGAGACGCTGTCCGTAACGCAGCGCGTTCATCGCCTCTTCAGGGTTGGCATCCTCCATGTAGTGGTTGATGATGGCCTCCAACTCGTCCACCTCAAAGTAGCCGAGATTGCCTCCCTTCTTGAAGTTTTCGTATCGTCCGATCACCTCTTCGTTTCTGCTATTTGAACATCTGTCCCTTTTCATGCTTGATGTTTGTACAAACCCTTTCTGCAAAAATAGGTCAAGTGCCTCTATTTTTTATTATTGTGTAGTGAAAACTTATCAACATTCTTTTGATTGTATTAGACATAGCATTATTTTTGTGGCAATTTTGCGGTATTATATGATGAAGTTTATTAACTTTGTGAGGTTTATGCGGAGTCTGGAGTGATCCGATACCGTAGATGGACTAGCTTTGACGGATAGAGTCGATTGCAGTGATGTGAATATCAATAATTTAAAAACAATAAAGAGTTCATGAAAAGAATTTATTTAACGATGCTGACTGTGCTTATGTCGGCAGCTGCCGTATGGGGACAGGCACAGGAGGCTAATCTTACTGGGTCTATTTCCGGCAAGGAAAAGTACGTGGCAGGTAAGAACAGTTATCTGTTGGATGAGTACAAGGTGGATGTGAATTACAAGGAAGTGATGGGTGATCCGGTTTGCACCGCAAGCATGACATGGTCAAACACTCCTTCTTATACAGTGAAAGGAAAGAAGATCACAGCTGCTCAATTGGAGAAATATCCTGATTTGAAAGCTCGTTATGATTTGATCGCGCCAAAGGCTGTTGAGTGTACTTACACCATTATGTTCTATTCAGAGAGCTCAAAGGCGTATATCGCTTCAGCGAAGACTAAATTGACATTGGATTTGTTGGAGAAGGCTGGTTCGAATGTCGCTCCAGTGATTCCAACGAACTTGTCTTGGAAAGAATCTTTCACTGATCTTGTGATCGGTAAGCAAGATATCAAGAAGCCAGGTGTCGTTATTGCTGACGCCGCTTTGGACGAGTTTTTCAAGAGTTCAAGAATCACTAGCGGCAAGTTGGATCCTAAGGCTCCTGGCTATGCTTACTCTTTGAGCTTCCGTCGTGTGTTCTCCGCTTCTACAAAGATTGATTTGGTGAACACTTCTGTAACTATAAAGTGGGATGATGAGGATTTCAACTACATTACAGATGAGTACAACAAGCGTGTCTTGGCAGAGTCTTACATGGCGAAGAAGGATACAGTCAACGCTATTAAGACTTATACAAGCAACAAGAAGCGTGAGTTCGCTGTAAGTGAGAACTCTCCTGCATTCTGGAAATCAACTTCTATGCCATACGAGGTTTGCTTGGATGCTATTGAGACTGGTGATGGCCTTTACGCGCAAAAGAAGTGGGATGAGGCGCTTCCTTTCTATCAGAAGGCTGCAAAGTCTGACGAGAAGTTCGCTTACCCTGCAAACCGCGTGAAGAAGATCCAAAAGTATATGGAGACTAAGTCTAACCGTAACGTGAGAGACTTGGAGTTGATCTATGTTGAGGGTCAAGGTTCCATGAAGTCATTCTACATGAGTAAGACGGAGATCACCCAAAGACAATGGATGCGTGTGATGCACTCCAACCCATCTAAGTTCAGAGGAATGGGTAATGCAGACGCTCCAGTGGAGAATATCACTTGGGAAGAGGCGATGGAGTTTGTGAAGGTTTTGTCTGAGCAAACTGGTATGAAGTTCCGTTTGCCTCGCTCTGAGGAGTGGGCTTACGCCGCTAAGGGTGGTAAGATGACCGTGAATACTCAATTCAGTGGTGGAGACAATTTGAGCGATGTCGCTTGGTGCTCATACAACTCTGAGGATAAGACTCACCTTGTAGGTCAAAAGTCGCCAAATGAGTTGGGTATCTACGATATGACTGGTAACGTAAGCGAGTGGGTAGCCGATATCTACAATAGCCAAACCCGTTCTGTGAAGGGTGGTTCTTGGTCAGATGACGCTTCTAACTGCGTCATTACCGCTTCAGAAAAGGTTCCAGTGAAATTTAAGAGTGGCAACATCGGTTTCCGTGTATGTCAAGACGAATAATCAATGTGTAAAAAATAAGATTTCTAGATAATGAAAAAGATCGTATTATTTTTGCTGATGGCAAGTGGTACCATGATGGTATTTGCCGATAACAAGAATATCAGCTCCGAGGAAAAACTTGCGCGCAAGAACTATTATAGGGCAGTTGATTATTTCGATGCGGGTGATTACAAGTCAGCTTTGAAGTTTATTGACGCCGCAGAGAAGGCATTGAACAAAACAAACCCTCGTTTGAACTATGTGAAAGCGAAGGCTTTGTATCAAGAGGGTGATTTGACAGGCGCTCAAGCAGCTTGTTCAAAATATTTCTCAGCAAACCCTATCCAAGATAACGGTTATTTTGAGATGACTCAAATCTTGGATGATGTCACTACTCAATTGAATGTTGCTGCAGCTCGTCGTAGAGAAGAGGCAGCCGCTCAAAAGGAGGCTCAATTGGAGGCAGCCGCTCGTGCGGAGGCAGAGGCTAAGGAGCGTGAGGCTGTAATGGCATCCGCTGCGGAGCGTCGTGTGAACGATGCGGCGGAACAAGTCGTAAGGGAAGAGAAGATCGCTGCGGCTTACAAGGATGTTCAAGCTAAGAACACCAAGGCTGCTTACCAACAATTCATCTATGATTACCCTTCAAGCAAGTGCGCTGCTCAAGCGAAGGCTGAAATGAATAAGAAGTGGCCTGCTCCTGTACGTGTGATGAGAAAGAACAAGTATGGTTATGAGAAGGCTGGCGTATTGGTCGTAAAAGCGAAGTATGATCAAGCTTCTGAATTCTGCGAGGGTCTTGCTCGTGTGGGTAAGGTTAACAAGTATGGATTCGTTGATGAGTTGGGTAAGGAGGTTGTCCCTGCTCAATATGTGGCAGCTAGCAACTTCAGCTACGGTTATGCCGCAGTAAAGGAGTCTGAGGGCGTTTGCTACTTCATTGACAAGAGTGGAAAGAAGATGAACGGTGAGGTTTACGCCGACACCAAGGCTTTCAACGAAGGTTTGGCTCCTGCGCAGGCTAACGATAATTACCTTTACGGTTTCATCGACACCAAGGGTAACATGGTAATTGAGCCATCTTACAGTTCCGTTTCTTGGTTCTATGAGGGCTTGGCTGCCGTTTCAAAGAATATCGGTGGTTCAAAGCGTTATGGTTACATCGACAAGAGTGGTGCTGCTGTTACTGATTTCGTTTACGAGGCTGCAAAGGACTTTAAGAACGGTGTGGCTTGCGTGAAGAAGGACGGTAAGTTCGGTTTGGTTGACAAGTTCGGCGCTCCTATTACAGAGTGCGTTTACGATTACATCTCTGATTTCGCGAACGATGGTTACGCGTTGGCGAAGAAGAACAAGAATAACATTTACTTGGATCGCGAGGGTAATACTTGGGCGAAGGTAAATGGCAAGTTTGTTGAGGTGAAATTCTAACGATATTTTCATTTATTAGGGACAAGGCGGCTTTTAGGTCGCCTTGTTTCTTCTTTCGTAGTGTGAGTTATGGATGAATTGCAGATTCAAAAGGAAAACGAATTGATCGAGGCTGAGTACCAGGCTCTCTTGGCGGATTATTTGGCTTCGGCCCATCGTCGTAAAGTGGCAATCATTGAGAAGGCCTTCAAATTCGCTTGCCAAGCGCACCATGGCGTGAGAAGACGCTCTGGTGAACCTTATATCATGCACCCTATTGCGGTGGCCCGTATTGTAGCGGGTGAGATTGGACTAGGTTCCACCTCTATATGTTCCGCCTTGTTACATGACGTGGTGGAGGATACAGAGTACACCGTAGAGGATATCGAGAATCTTTTTGGCCCTAAAATCGCCTCTATTGTGGCGGGATTGACCAAGATTTCGGGTGGTGTCTTCGGCGAGAAAGCCTCCGCACAGGCGGAGAACTTCCGAAAACTCCTTTTGACCATGTCCGATGATATCCGTGTGGTATTGATTAAGATGGCCGACCGTCTGCACAATATGCGTACGCTTGGTTCCATGCCGCCTGCGAAGCAATACAAAATTGCGGGTGAAACCCAGTATATCTACGCTCCTTTGGCCAACCGTCTGGGATTGTATGCCTTGAAGACGGAGTTGGAGGATTTGAGCTTCAAGTACGAACATCCTGACAAGTATGAGCAGTTGTCTCATTTGATGGAGAATTCGAAGCAGGAGCGTGATAAACTCTATGAACTCTTCTCTAAACCTTTGCAGGAAAAGTTGAAGTCGTTGGGCTTCCAATTCGAAATTCACTCTCGTGTGAAATCCATCTACTCTATATGGCGGAAGATGCAGGCCAAGAACATCCCTTTTGAGGAGGTGTTTGATATATTGGCGATGCGTATCGTCTTCGATGTTGAGGCGGAGTCGGAGGAGAAGAAGACTTGTTGGGCGATCTATTCCGCTATCACAGATGTCTATAAGCCCCATCCGGAGCGTCTCCGTGACTGGGTGAATACACCCAAGGCGAATGGTTATGAGGCGTTGCACGTTACTGTGATGGGTCCTACTGGACAATGGGTGGAGGTGCAGATCCGTAGCCGCCGTATGGATGATATCGCGGAGAAGGGATTCGCCGCTCACTGGAAGTATAAGACGGGTGAGAAGGATGATTCCGAATTGGAGAAGTGGCTGCAGACCATCAAGGAACTTTTGGAGAATCCTGAGCCGAACGCTATTGATTTCTTGGATACCTTCAAATTGAATCTTTTTGCCTCTGAAATATTTGTCTTCACACCTCATGGTGATATCAAGACATTGCCTCAGGGCTCTACCGCGCTTGACTTCGCGTTCTCTTTGCATACGGATATTGGTATGCATTGCATCGGCGCGAAGGTGAATCACAAGTTGGTGCCGCTCAGTTATGTGCTGAACAGTGGTGACCAGGTGGAGATCTTGACGTCGTCGAAGCAAAATCCTACTTCGGAATGGATCAATTATGTGACGACAGCCCGTGCGAAATCTAAGATTCGCGCGCTTTTCAAGAAGGAGTACAAGTCCTTTATGAATAAGGGTGAACACGATTTGAAATCATTTTTCGAGAAGAATAATCTCTCGCCATCCCCTGATAATATATCCAAGATCATGGAGCACTTCCATGAGACCAAGAAGGAGAATCTTCTCTATAAGGTCGGTAAGGGTATGGTCTCCCTGGAAGAGTTGATGAGTACGGTATTCAAATCCAAGAGCCAAAGCCGTTGGATGAAGTACTGGAAGTTGACTTTTGGTGGCGGAAAGGAGGATAACGGTATTTTCGACTTGCCTATCTTCGGAAATAAGAAGGTTTCCGTTAAGAACACGTTGACTTTGACTGAGGATAATTCAGGTGTCACCTATCGTATCGCGGACTGTTGCTCTCCGATCCCTGGAGATGATATTTTGGGCTTTATGGAGGAGGATGGTATGTTGGTGGTGCACAAACGCCAATGTCCGGTGGCGATGCGATTGAAGTCGAACTATGGTGAACGTATCATCTCCGCTGTTTGGGAGACGCATAAGATGCTTTCGTTCCCTGCGACCATTGAGTTGAAGGGTATCGACCGTTTGGGTATGTTGAGTGATATTGTGAAGGTGATCACAGAGGAGCACGAGGTGAATGTGAACAAGGTGCATGTGGAGACCAATGACGGTATGTTTGAGGGTTCCATCACGGTCTATGTCCACGATGTGGAGGATGTGAATAACCTCTGCGTCCACTTGGTGAAGATCCAAGGAATCAGTTCTGTGAACCGTGTGGAGAATAGTTAATAGTTAAGAGTATTATAGAGTTAAGGCGTTGAGAGGCGATGCGATGCATCGCCTCTTTCTTATTTCGCCGTGATCAATATCTCCGTCCTTCTGTTCTTGGCTCTTCCCTCATCGGTGCTATTGTCCGCTACAGGTTGATCCGCGCCGAATCCTTGGTATTCGAGTCGGGTAGGGGGAACGCCCTTCTTGACGAGGTAGTCGTAGGCCGCTTTGGCACGGTTGTCGGAAAGCGTCATGTTGTACTCTTTCGAACCCTTGGCGTCGGTATGTCCGCAGAGTTTGATCTTCACGGTCGGATTCTCTCTCATGAACTGCGCGCAACGGTCCAACTCGAAGTGGGACTCTTTCTTTAATGTCGCTTTGTCGAAATCGAAGAAGATGTTTTTGAGGGTGATCTTTTTGCCTACCTCGATCTTTTCCAACTCCACCTTGTCGTTTTGGGTCAGATCCACCTTCTTGGCGTTCTTGTTCGTGTTTTGTCTGACAATGGTGCCGTTCTCGTCTGAATTTTCCGAGAAGAAGAGGTATCCTTTCTTGCTGACGTTCACGCCATACTCCTCGTCGCTTGGCACGCAGGCGATAAATTCTCCGTTCTCCTTGTCTGATACGGCACGGAAGATGGTTTTGTTGCTTTTCAATCCGTAGACATCGATGGACGCTTGCATGGGTGTTTTTTTCTCCGAGTCTAATATCTTACCGGTGGTGAATTTCATCTGCTTGGCGGGCTTTGCGTTTCCTTCGGCCAAGGTGAGCTCGTACACTTCGCGGCCCTTCCAGTTCTTTTCTTGTCCGTCGGAAGAGAAGTAGGCTTTGTCTCCCCATGCGTTCACGACAAATCCGGTCTCGTCTTTGCAGGTGTTGATGGGATAACCGATGTTCTTAGGGGTTGTCCATCCTCCCTTGCCGTCCTTGTAGGTGACGTAGATGTCGTAGTTGCCCAAACCTTTCATACCTTTGGATGAGTAGTAGAGGGTGGTGTTGTCCGCATGGATAAATGGGGAGAGCTCATCCTCCTTGGTGTTGACGGTTGGTCCAAGATTCACTGGGTCGGAGAATTTGAGTTTGCCATCCGCTTGGATGGATACTTTGCATTTCCAGATATCGCATTTGCCTTGTCCGCCTGGGCGTGTGCTGGCGAAGTAGAGTTCGTCTCCGGTAGGGCTGAGGGAGGGCGAAGTCTCCCAGTAACGGGTGTTTACTGGTGTGCCGCAGTTGATGGCTGGTGACCATTTGTCTCCTTCGTGGATGGAGTAGTAGATGTCGCATCCGCCTAATCCGACCGAGCGGTCGCAGGCGACGAAGAAGAGGTAGCGTCCATCCAAGGAGATGCTTTGGGCGCCCTCGTTGCCGATGGTGTTGATGGCATTGCCCACGTTTACTGCGTTTTGCCAGACGCCGTTATTCCTTTTGCTGAGGTAAATGTCTTCGTGGATGCCTCGTCCGAATTCGGATTGACCTTGTCTTTTGTTTAGCTTACGCGTCATAGAGAAGTATCCCTCGTTAGCGGTGAGGCTGGGCCAATATTCGTCGAACTCCGTATTGATGGCGGTTCCCATGTTCTTGAAGTTGAAGGGTACGGGTTCCTCCTTTAATTCCAGGGCATCTTCACACTCCTTGATGGCGATCTGCGCTCTTTTGTAGTAGGTCGCCTCTGTGGTCGGAATGATTTGGTAGGTCTTGATGGCGTTGTTGTAGTCGCATAGGCTATGGTAGGCTGCCGCGAGACGCATGACGCTGTTGTAGTAGCGGGGGAGTTTGGGATTGGCCACTTTGACCAAGGTGGCGATTTGCTTCTCGTCGTCGCACATGCGGCTATAAAGTTCCGCCAATGACCAAGAGGCATCCACGAACTCTTTGTTGGAGCTTACCAACCCTTTCAGGAGCGGCAGCGCCTCTTTGTACTTTCCCTCGTTCATGAGAAGCACAGCGGTTTCGTAGGTCTTGATGTCTTTCTTGGTTTCGCCCCAGCAGAGGGGAACGAATAGCAACGATATGAGTATGATTGTGAATTTTTTCATTGTCCGCATATTTAATTCTATGCAAATATAGTAATTTCCGCATAAAAAAAGCCCCGCAAACTACGGGGCTTTTTCTCTGATCTATGATGGATATTATTTGTCCAATTGTCCGAATACGCTTTTGAGCACGTCGTTGACACGGGCGCCGGCGTTGTGACGAATGTCGTACTCTTTCTCCGACACCTTGGTGAAGAGTCCGGATAGGGCCTTGTCTGTGATGTAGCCGGAGAGGTCGGATGTGACTGGTTTGATTCCTCTCAGCATCTCGAAGTATTCGTCTTTGAGCACGCCTGTCATGCGAGCCAATTCGAGGGCGGTCTTGATTGCGGAACTATCCATTACCTCCACCAATTTGTTGTTGTAAGTGGCGAATGTGGCCCACGCTTGATTTGGTGTGGTGTTGGCCACTTGCACGCTGCTGAGTGAGTTGGTGATGGATGGAATGAATGCGTTTTGCAATTGGGAGAAGGTGTTGTCCTTCAAATAACTGGTGGCTGCGTCATCCGCTCCGAAGAGGATGTTCTTCGCGTCTCCGATGGACATGCCTGTGATGGCGTCTGCGAAGATGTCGACTGACTTAGGCGCCGCATCCTCTGCCGCACGGTTCAATAGTGTCACCACCGTTTCTGATGAAGGGATGGAAACGCCTGATGTGTTGAGGATGGAGTTAATCGCTTGGTTTTGTGAGATGGATTGCACGGCGTTGAAGATGGTGATCGCCTCTTCAGGCAAGCCGATGCGTACGGCGGCGTCTGCCAAGAAACCGTCTTTCTTACCGAGGTTGGCAGCTGCGGTCTCGATACCCACTTTGAGGGCGGATTTCAAACCTGCCGCGATGTCGATTTGACCTCCATTGTTGATGGAGTTGATAATATCCTTCGCGCCACCATTGTTGATTGATTTGATGATCTCCTTTGCTGCATCGCTTTGCGCTACCTTCCCGATCGTTGAGAATACGTCATTAAGAAGTCCCATATACCTTTCCTTTTTTTAAGATTATTAATCGTGTTAATAGTTTCCGTAAAGATAGTGAATTCTTTTGAGAATAAAGAAGGAAGACTTCTTTGTTTTCTGAAAGTAACAAATAATCGCTAGTTCAATTCCGGATCTTGCATTTGGTCCAAACGCTGGGATGCCACTTGCGCCATCCATTGCTTGAATGTTTCGGCCTTAGGGGATGGGATGGATTGGATGATACGAAAGAGTTGCTCGGTGGTGGCAACATCAGTTTTGTAAGCCTTACCATCTTTCGGGGATACCAATTTCAGTTGGTTACAATTTGTAACCGACTCATTACCCTCCTTGGCCAATCTAAATTTAAGTACTTTCCAATAGTTCTTTGCATGGTCATAATCTGATTGGTCAGTTAAGATATTACATACATCTACCACACTAAAGTACCACTGCTCCGTTTCACTATCCCAAACTGAGCGAACTTTCTTGTCTTCAAAAAGCTGAATTTCTTGTTTTTTCCCTTCCATTTTACAGATATATTTTAATCATTGTTATTTTCAACAAATGTACAAAATAGTTGTCGATACGCCAAATTTATCAAGGCGTAAAGCGGAGGGATGTTTTCAACCTTGTTGCGACTACCGTTTCGCCAGGAAGGGGCAAAAGCCACGATTCTTATCATTTCTAAAAAGTTGACTCAAATCGATAATCGGAATTTCAAAAGATCTTCTCCGCTTATAAATACAGGAGCACCATCTTCAGAGACGAGGGAAGTGATATCCAGTTGGCCTAATGTCACCTCCTCATCAAATACATAACAGAAGTATTTCTCGGCATTAGGTTCACTTGGATATAGTGACTTTTTTAGTCGGTCTGCAGTCATCGTTGCATGATGGTGAACACGGAATACACGATAGTCATTCTTTGGCTCCTTCCCATATTCATAAAGCACGACAAAGCTGACAATCGTCTTATCCAATTGCGTCTTCACCTGACCTCCTGGAACATCTTTGCCCAAACGGACATTGTAAATAAGCGAACCTCTGTCGTTATTTCCTAGAATCCAATCCAGATGTTCTTGGCTCGTATAGCATCCTATCAGGATTTTCTTGTCAAGGTACTTTTCAAGATAGTGCATGGTGAGGAAGTTCGTAGTTGTAGCGGACCTTGATACTACGTCAACAGGAACGGCCATTACATCTTTTAGTATCTTACTTGGGTTATCTCCTATATTGCAGGACTTTACATAAAAAGAATCCTCCAACTGAGCTATCAAAGCCTCGTTTTCATCCTTGAACTTCGCATCGTTGCTAAGTGCCAAGGAATAATAGCGAACCACCCCACTATTATCGTACGGAGTGAATACTTTACCAAGCAATTGCTGGAAATGGTCTTCAATATATGCGGAAGCGTTAACATCTGGATGTGGGGCCATCACATGGAAGGAAAAATTCTTTTCCAACATATTCTGTATGTCCGTTCTAAACATCTCCCTAATTTTCTTACACCATGCCGTTTTCTCTCCACTATCGTTGCGACCGTACAAGGCAACAACAAAAAGGAAATTCACGTCATAATGGGCTATGAGGAATGTATCCCGATCAAAAAGGCGATTCTCGAACTGACGAGAAGAAAAAACATCTTTTACATTATCAGTCTTTTGGATACTATCGTTCTTGTCGAGCGTCTTTTGTTCGGCAGAGATGAAAAAGTTGGGAATAATGTTATAACCTTCCGTCTCTTCATCACGTAGTTTTAGATGTTCTTTTTGATCTTCTTCTTTACCATCATTGAAGAGATCGAGATTCCATTGGATTACATTCCTTGCGTAGGTGAACTGCTTGTAGACAGATTCTTTTCCTATCTCATGCCCTCGTTTATAGTATTTAGAATCTCCGATATAATAGATTGTCTTCTCATCCTCATTGTTCGTCAGATTCTTATGTTTATACATGTGGTCCACCCGTTTGCCATCACCCTGATTGATCAATTCATTTGGAATAGACTTTCGGTCACCAATGAGTTCATCAATAATGGCTTCAAAGACAATATTGAAATTTTGGGCTAAGAGGTACTCCTTGTCATTGGTCTCCACATTTATCTTTTTGCTTTGGTCGAAGAACGCATAGCAGAGTTCCCATAGATAAAGCGCCTTGTCGGAGAAATACTTGTACTTAATCTGCATCATGCGGATTTTGCCCATACCTTCCATGTAGTTCTTGAACATCTCACCCGTGATGAGTTGGAAGTTCACATTTATCTGCACGGGGAATCCGTATGTCTCCCGCATATAGTTTAAGATGGAGAAAAAGATGATTAAAAGTTCTTCGTCAAAATTGATTTTACGCTTTTTGTTTACAGGATTGAGATAAATTGGCGTGTTCTGCTGGACCAACGCATTTGAATGCGAAATGGTGCGAGTCCAATTGATTTTATTGTAACCTGAATGTATGTTTCTTAAAACAAAGAAGAAGAAATCCTGATTCTCTCGGTTGAATTTCTGCAATGCCAATAAGATGTCAAGGAATGTATTGCATTGGTGCAAACGTCCCTTATTCATTTGAGGAACTATCTGCTGTCGGATGATAGTGTTATCAATAGCGCTATCCCTATAGACGCAGATGGCTCGATAAATCCACACAGAGAGTTCGTAGATGAACTTATACTCTTCAGAAGAGAGCAGCGTCTGATCTTCTATATTGATGATATCCTCTGGCGCACAATGCCCAAACACCAGTTCGCCTTCCATCAGCACTTTGGGAAGAATGAAGACACAATCCCTCAACCTTGGATTATAAAAATAACCCACATAGTTCACGCTCACTCTGCCATCCACATCCCTAAGGTTTGATATTCCTTCGAGGACAGGATTTACAAGAGAAGCCGGATACTGATGTTCTTCTATGAGGATTCGCATGGCTAATCTTCTTTGTTTTCCGAAGGTAACAAGTAATCGCTAGCCTTATCCGTAGATATAACAGACTTCCCTGTTTTACTTTCCAACTGTTTTCGGGCTGCCTTGGCAACGCTTCCACCCTCTTTTGCCACCTCGGCACTTTGAGCAAAGCCTTTCGGATTCTTTTGTTTGGATATCTCAGTAGTCGAAGCTTCGGCCAACATATTCAGAGCCAGTTCTACGTTGGTCATGTTATCACGAAGGTTTTCCTTTTTTAACCCTTTGTGTTGCTTATATTGGCGTGAGGTCATACCACTCCATTCCCTGGTGATGATATCAGTTAAGCTGGCGTATTGTTGACCAGTAACGCCTGAACGATCCCATTCATCTGTCAATTCCTTTCGCACCTCAATGCTCTTGATTCGGCTATTGATCCACTTGTCGCTATAGCCAAGACGTTTGTAGTCTGCAATGGCTTGGTCTATGCTCAACTCCGGGTCTTGCATCTGGTCCAAACGCTGGGATGCCACTTGCGCCATCCATTGCTTGAATGGCTCGGCCTTAGGGGATGGAATGGATTGGATGAGACGAAACATCTGTTCTTGGTCTGCCACATCAGTCAATCGCATCTTACCATCGTGTGCCATCATTTTCAAACCGTGACAACCTGTCACGGTTT
>JAZRZA010000004.1:0-1325 GCA_045601045.1 Paludibacteraceae bacterium | reverse complement strand
TGCATCCTCTACGACGACGAGCCTGACGCCATCCTCACGAGAGCCGCCGGCACACTGACAGTCTTCGAACCGGATATGGCACACGCCCCTCTCATCGGCGCAGGCCACATCCGCAAGGCCATCGTGAAAATCCGGGTAATTTAAAAACCAACCACCCGGTTCTTTCACCTCAACTCCGTTCCATTCAGTCCGGAGCTTATTGGTCTTATTACAGCATTCACTTGACGCCTCAACTTTTAATTGCATGATTCGTAAAATTCGTTTGGGGCCGAAGTCTTGAATATATACTACCTGCTCGATATTGTGACGCTTAACGCGGCGATTTCTCCCCGTTAAGCTTCGCGGATATCGTTTCACGCCCCCGCTTGGCGATTCTAACGCCAAACAAATTTCACAAAACTTTCAACAACATCCTCGAGCCGGCATTCCCTTTCCCGCTACAGCACAAACTATTCTCACGGCAAAAGTCAAATCAAGTCTTTTGCCTCTTCGTACACAAGTCCACACAAACGCACAATCTGTTTTGCGGAGCTATTATACATTGACCTCAATTTTCTGGCAAGCAATATCCGTTGTCCTGTATCAAGGCCACGCAAGTTGGTACTGCCATACATCTTCAAACATTGTTCATCCCTGAATTGTTTCAGATCCTGCAAAGGAAGGCTGAGACGCGATATTTCGCCGCCACGGGACTCAACATCGATATCCTTTGTCTTGAAGAGGAAGTAGTTGAAACTTTTGACCGTCTTGAAAATTTTCATAACCAAATCGCTTGCCACGTATTCTCCAGGGAAGACCATCCCATCGACAATCCTGGCATTCGGAAATTCTTTGTCTCTTGTCTTCAGGATTGACTGGATGTCTTTCAGGAACATGCTTCGGAGTTCAACAGCACCTGCCGATGACACATAAACCGGAGAGGTCCATAATGTCTCCTTCCTGAAATACAGGGAGCCGCTTGACCAAGGGTAATCCCAGGGATTGAAATCAAGCCCGGCGACGTATGGATTGCGGATCACATAGCATATCACCGTTTTTAGATAATAGTCCGTATCCACATTTTGCACATTGATATCCACACCTTCCATCTTATGTGATGTCCCATATTTGTGGGCCTGATCGATTGACAGTCTCCTCACATATTCATGGGCAAACCTGTTACACTCATCAAACTCCCCGTAAAGCACAAAATGCACATGCGTATTCATAAGGCAAAATGCCAGAATTACAACATCATATCCAAGCGACACCACAAATATTCTGTTCATCGCATCACGGAAATCCAAATCATTCCGGAACAGAATATCCACTGCGTTCCCATCAGT
>JAZRZA010000003.1:0-15940 GCA_045601045.1 Paludibacteraceae bacterium | reverse complement strand
GGTTATGCAAAGACTTCAGAGATTCCTAGTTTGGATGGTTACGCAAGAACCGAAGATTTGGCAGTTTACGCTAAGACAGAGAATCTGCCAGACATGGGTGAGTACGCTAAGAAGAGCGAGTTGCCTAGTTTGGAAGGTTACGCGAAGGCAACTGACATTCCTAGTCTAGAAGGTTACGCAAAGACAGCTGATATCCCAAGCCTAGACGGTTACGCAAGAACAGAGGATTTGGCAGTTTACGCTAAGACAGAGAATTTGCCAGATATGGGTGAGTATGCTAAAAAGAGCGAGTTGCCTAGCTTGGAGGGCTATGCAAAAACATCAGACATCCCAAGCTTAGATGGTTACGCAAGAACCGAAGATTTAGCAGAATACGCTAAGGCGGAGAATCTGCCAGACATGGGTGAGTATGCTAAGAAGAGCGAGTTGCCTAGTTTGGAAGGTTACGCAAAGACATCGGACATTCCTAGCTTAGAAGGTTATGCAAGAACCGAGGATTTGGCAGAATATGCAAAGTCAGTGGATTTGCCAAATATGGATGAGTACGCTAAGAAGAGCGAGGTGCCAAGTTTGGAAGGTTACGCGAAGGCAACTGATATTCCTAGCTTAGAAGGCTATGCAAAGACAACTGATATCCCTAGCTTAGATGGTTACGCAAGAACCGAGGATTTGGCAGTTTACGCTAAGACAGAGAATCTGCCAGATATGGGTGAGTATGCTAAGAAGAGCGAATTGCCAAGTTTGGAGGGTTATGCAAAGACCTCGGACATTCCTAGCTTGGACGATTATGCCAAAACTACTGATATCCCAAGTTTGGAAGGTTACGCAAGAACCGAAGATCTGGCTGAATACGCCAAGACGGAGAATCTGCCAGACATGGGTGAGTATGCTAAGAAGAGCGAATTGCCTAGCCTAGAGGGTTATGCAAAGACTTCAGAGATTCCTAGTTTGGATGGTTACGCAAGAACCGAGGATTTGTCAGAATTCGCTAAGGCGGAGGATCTGCCTGATATGGGTGAGTACGCTAAGAAGAGCGAGTTGCCTAGTTTGGAAGGATATGCAAAGACAGCTGATGTTCCTAGCTTAGATGGTTACGCTAAAACCACTGATATTCCAAACCTGGAAGGTTACGCAAAGACTGAAGATTTAGCAGAATACGCTAAGGCAGAGAATCTGCCAGACATGGGTGAGTACGCTAAGAAGAGCGAGGTGCCAAGTTTGGAGGGTTACGCAAAGACAACTGATATCCCTAGCTTGGACGGTTATGCAAAGACTTCAGAGATTCCTAGTCTGGAAGGTTACGCAAGAACCGAGGATTTGGTGGAATACGCTAAGACAGAGAATCTGCCAGACATGGGTGAGTATGCGAAGAAGAGTGATCTTCCAAAGGTTCCTGCGAAGGTTAGCGAACTGACTAATGATGCGGGATATATTACCGCAGAAGAGGTTCCTACCGTAACTGTCCCTACCAAGGTGAGCGCTTTTGATAACGATGCGAATTATGTAAAACGTGTTGAACTGAAGGATTATGTAAAATCCAGTGATTTGAGCAAATATCTTACCCAAGAAGATTTGCCGGAAATTCCTTCGACGGATGGCTTAGTTACCCATGAAGAATTGTCGGATTACGCTCTGAAAACAGAAATTCCTACCGTTCCTACCAATGTCAGCGCATTTACCAATGACGCGGATTATGCGACGAGAAGCGAATTGCCAAGCACTGAAGGATTGTTGAGTAAGACAGAAGCCGCTACCTCTTATCAAACCAAAGGCGAATATCTGACTCAATCGGATTTGACAGAATATGCGAAGAGCGCATCTGTTCCGACAAAGGTCGCTCAATTGGAAGACGCTACGGATTATGCGAAGAAAACGGACGTGCCAGAGGTGCCAAAGGTGGTCAGCGCCTTTGAAAACGATGCGAGGTATGTCACTGAGACACATTTGATGCAGTTAAGTGATATGATGGCCAAAATGCAGGCACAGATGGATTCCTTGGCTGCGCAAAACAAGGCCTTGACGGCCCAGGTCGAAACCCTCATGGCCAAAATGAAATCGTACCATGATATCACCACTGAATTGATCATTTCGTCAGCATCTAAAAGTTGGACGTATGACTGTTCGGAACACAAGGATGATACTTATACGGTGACAATGGGAGGCGAGAACGTCTCCTCTGTGGATGGTAAAACATTTGTCTTATCCAATGGTGATCGGTTGGTCATTACTAGCACGGCAAAAGGTGTGACCTATTACGATGCGAATTATACGAATAACAACACCTTCACCTATACATTGGATCATGCGGAACTATACACCAATGTTAAGACCAATGTCGGAACATTAAGCATTCATAAGCGACCTTTGACCATCACGGCTGGCAGCGGAAGTAAAACCTATGATGAGAGCGCGTTGACGGAAAATAGTTTCTCAACGGCAAGTGGTGCCCTGGCATCGTGTGACGCGATAGCGAGCGTGACATTGACCGGCTCGCAGACGGAGGAGGGACGTTCTGCCAATGTGGCCAGTGACGCCGTGATAAAATCTGGAGAGGAGCTCCGTACAGCCAATTATGAAATCACTTATTTGGATGGTGTGTTAGAGGTGACCTCTCCGCTTGTGGAGAAGATCACAACATGGGTGGAGGATTTCTCTGATGGAATAGGGAATGTGGCCAATAACAGTGTTGGCTGGTATGAGTTGTCAGCTTCCAATGGCGAATTGTGCGCAGTATTACGAGAACCTGACAACACACAGCGTCTAGCATGCTTCGTGATAACATCACCAAAAGTTTTGGATTTGACAGATGGCGCATATTTAAGTATGTCAATAAAATCCGTGCCTCAGGGTGTTTACAATGTTACCAATCAGAGTAATTGTTTTGCCCTTCGTTTAAAAGATAGTAATGGTAATTATTCGAGATGGATTAATATTACAGGAAATGGTGTCGCTTCTGGAAGTAACGGTGTGTCAGTAGCTGGAATAACCATAGATAAAGCTGATATTAGTAATTATTTGACAGGAATAGACAAATCCAACATTGTCGCTATTGAGTGTACGACAATAGGATGGGTTGAATACCCTGAGAGAGCAATAGAGTATAAACAACGTGATAAGGGCGTCTATATTGATAATATCCGTCTCTCCAGAAACACCTATGAGACAGCGGAGCCTGAACAGGGCGGAGAGACCATAACTGATCCTTCGACAGGGGCGGATACAGAGAATCCTGATGGTAAAATTTTCAAACGAGTGGCAGCCTCATACTCTAATTTCAGCACCACCGATTTCAATGACGCCAACACCATATACAAGAATGTTAGAACCTCAGAAGGCGACCGTGTGATTTTTATCGTCCGCCATTCCGAACGAGATAATGTTACTGGTAAGCAAGTAGGTCTAAATCAGAATGGATTGGATATTTTGCAGCAAGTCGCGGCACCCAAATTTCAAGGGGCACCATTCGAAGATGCCTCAACCGACGGCTATTTTTCCACTGATGTGAAGCGTGCCATGGAAACTGCCTATTTTATCGGTCAATCACGTGGCGCGTCAGGTTGCACCCGAACTACGTTGTTTGAGGGTGATGAATGGGAAGGTGTGACATCCGTCTATCACGGTTCTGATATGACTAACTATTTTTCAGAGGTGAAGGTTGGAGATCATGATTGGGGACATGCGCGCGATTATTATAAAAACGATAAGACTGGATGCACCAATAGATGTGAGGAAATTATTAATTGGATCGTAAAAAAGTCCGAAGGCCATCCTTTCTCATTTGTGGGATCCCACGATTTGTGTATGGTGCCTTTGGTCTGTTGGGCAACAGATAATGGCGATATGTTTTCGGATTGGAATAATCAGTATGGCACGCAATACGGTCAAAATAACACTCCGTATGGCTGGTTATACTATATGGCTGGTGTGGCTGTCATTGTCCATGAGGATGGCTTCTGGGAGGTCTATCCGGTTAATGGTTTGGAATCGGGCAAATTCGTCAGAAATCGCTAAAATCTCACACCTACAAAAGCGCCACATTTGAATTTGGTATGTTCAATGTGGATGCCGTTGATTTGTCCCGCCTCGTACATCTGCACAATGCCATTGATGCCCATAAAGAACTTGTCGAGGAAGTAAGTGGCCCCTGTTCTCCCCGTCATGTAGAAATTGTAGGGACGTAAAGAGGAGAGG
Organism: Paludibacteraceae bacterium; assembly: GCA_045601045.1. Taxonomy (GTDB): domain Bacteria; phylum Bacteroidota; class Bacteroidia; order Bacteroidales; family Paludibacteraceae; genus UBA1181. The sequence goes on along the minus strand of JAZRZA010000003.1, from coordinate 11,749 downwards.
TAGGTCCCGTCGTCCACATAGGCTCTAGTGCGTTTCCATACAGTCATACTAGGCTCTACGGAGAGATGAATCAGCCAATGACCCCCACGCGGCACAAAGTTGTAGGCGTATCCCGCTCCGATTGCCGCGAAGGCCAAATTCAGGCGTTGGGGCGCGAGCGATCGTATAGGCTCCTCATTGGGTGTCGAACCGAATTGGGTGGAACTGAAATAACCCGTGACGCTTAACAGCGGAGAGCCCGCGCTCCTTTTTTGCAACCAAGTCTGGTCGAACACCGCGGAGTAGGTGAATTTCTTATGGTTGAAGATGTAATATCCATTCAGTGAGATGTTGCGTAGCAAGGAGCCCTCGCACAATCTTTTGGTCTCTCCGAACTTTTCGTTAAAGGTGGTGATGCGGCTCAATTGAACATCTACGCCAAACCAACTGCCATAGTAATTGATGTTGTACTCTATATTGGATCTCTTTTTCCATACCTTCAATAGATCAAGAGAGACAGAGGCCGAGAGTCCTCGATAGGCGGCGCTGATGCCCAAGGAGGATTTGCAGAGCGACATCAACTCGTAATTTCCTCGGCTTGGTTGAATAAAGCCGATGTCGTGACCGTAGAGATCCCCGTACAACTGAAAAGTCCATTTCGTTTTAGGTCGGCAAATGTAGGTGGTGTCTGTCTTTGAAGTTTGGTATTTGTCGATGAGAAAGTCAATCTTTGTCCTTGCCTTGACGAAGAACTGGGCAGCCTTTGATATAGAGTCACGACGCTCTGTCCCGCCTTCTTTCGCGAAGGCGAAGCCGCAAGTGAAGGTCAGGAGAATGATACTGACAAATACTCTTTTCAATGCTCTTTCCATGGTCTATTCGGTCTGGTTGCCAGACCGATAACGCTAATCAATTATTTGACGAGACTGTTAAAAATGGGAATCACCAATGCCGTGGCAACACCCATCAACGCGATGCTCAATCCGCTGACAGCACCCTCCAACGCGCCCACTTCAATGGCACGTGTGGTGCCCAATCCGTGGGAAGCGCAACCCATGGCAAGACCTTTCGCCACAGGATGTTCGATTCTGAATATCTTCCACATCAGCGGTCCGAAAACGGCTCCGATGAATCCGCAGAGTACTACCGAGATGGCGGTAAGTGAGATGTTTCCCCCCAGTGAGGCGGTCAGATCCATCGCGATAGGCGTGGTGACCGATTTGGATTCCAAGGAACGTTCGAATATGGTGTCTAATCCTATAAGTTCGCAAATGCCGTAAACGCTGACTACTCCCACGATGCTTCCCACGATGACCGCGGATAGAATGGCTGCCATGTTCTTCTTGATGGTCGCCAAATTGTCGTAAATCGATAACCCCAAGGCTACCACACTCGGACCTTGTAGGAAAATGATGAATTTATTGTATTCCATGTAGTCGTCGCCCGAGATATCCATCACTTTCAAAACGGCGATAATGATGGGAATGCAGATGACGAAAGGGTGGAGTAGGGAGACCTTTGTCTTGTTACGGCAGTAGACACCGAAAAGATAGGCGCCTACCGTTAGTGTAAGCATGGCTGGTGTGTTGAGAATCAATTCCTTCATGATTTCTCTCCCTCCTTTCCTGTCATGCGGATGATGATCTTAGCGATCCATCCAGAGGTCGCGAATACCGCAATGGTGGAGACGAACATCACTGTCATCCATCCCCAGAAGTTGAGGCTGATGAGCCCCCATTGATCCATGATCCCCATAAACGCGGGCAGGAAAAAGATGCCCATGTTTTTGGTGAGAAATTCCGCTACGGAGCGGATGCTTTCAGAGTTGACTATTTTTAGGACGAGCGCTAAGAAGAGCAGAATCATCCCCAGCACGCTACCTGGTATAAAGTGATTCATCAGCAAAGAGGTGCTCTCTCCTAATGCGAGAAACCCCATGATGATGCAAATTCCTTTTACGATCTTCATAAAAAAACACTTTCTGCAAAGTTATGCATTTTTGCTGAAAGAAGAGTTTAGAAACCTATCTCTCTGTTGAGCCGACGCTATTCTTTCTCTTGAATCGTTAAACTATCTTTGCTTGAAAGTGGGTTTTTCTCCTTTTCTGTCAGGGTGTCTTGGCTCACTTTCGTTGCTTTATTTTCCTCTTGAATATTCTCCTCCGGCGTTTTTAACATGGATAGCGCCCCCTTCACTTGTCCGTAGTGGTTGGATGCGTTCCAAAGGATCCATTCGTCATAGCCAGCGTCATAAACGCCTTGGATCTGTTGCTTGATCTGCGCGCTGCCGTAGTTGATATGCCCCTTCACCCAAGGAGCTGAGAAGCACTGTAGCCAGGCGCGTACCCTCGCTTTGGGGAGAGAGTCTCTACTGAGTTGCTCTTGCGACAACTCCAACGCCTTTTTGATGCAGGTGTAGGGGTGTGCGTCCGGTACGTCCAATCCGAAGGTTTTGTTCGCGTAGTGCGACGGATATATCATCGGACAGATGTTGTCTGTCATGGAGGCGATTCGAATGTAGTCTTGCCCTGTGCGGTCGCGGTCGGTGGTGCTACCGATGACCGTTCCGAAGAGATCCGCTCCGAATATGATTCCCTTGGCGTGAAGTCGTTTCTCCACGTAGGCGAAGAAGTCAGTCAATCCTTGCTCTCTGGAGTAGGTGGTCAGATCTACGCCATAGTTGGCTTGGTTGGCGTCCGTTCCGATCGGGAAGCGCACATAATCGAACTGAATCTCGTCGAAACCATCCTTGGTCGCTTGCTCCGCCAAACCGCAGATGTATTCCCAAACACCCTTTTTGAATGGGTTCACCCAAGGATTGCCCTTGCCGTCCGATACGGGAGAACCATCCGCCTTGACAAGCGCGAGTTCAGGGCGTTTCTTGGCCAAGATAGGATCCTTGAAACAGACGATGCGGCCTATCACATAGATGCCCTTCTCATGCAGTTCCTTTATGAGTGCTGGCATATCCTTCACATATCTGATGCAGGCGCCAATCTCTTTGGCATCCTCGTATTCGATTTTGTAAGTGACGTTTCCACCGTCGTTTTTGATGTCCAAGACGATGGCGTTCATCTCTGTCGATGTCACCAACTCCACCAAGTTGCTCATGTTTTTTGTGCCCGCCATAGCACCCGTGATGTAGATACCCTTCACCTTAATAGGGGGAACCAACAGTTTGCAGTCGCTTGGTGAACCACCTCTACTTTGGATGAGGATAGAGTCCTTGGAGAAGGGCAACTTCGTGGTGTCGGCCGCTGCGGTCATCTCTGGAGAGATTTCAGCAGGGTTTTCCATATCTCCCGTGATGGAGTCTGACTCCATATAGCAATAAGTGTCGGTTGTTTGTTTAGGGGCCTCCTTGCCGCATCCGCTCAATAGAAGAACGAAGGCCCATGCGATAGCGTAAATCTTGTGTCTCATCGAATAAGTGTGTTGTTTTTGACAACGATAAATCTTATGCGAAGGTAGTGAATTTTTTTTATTAATTTCGCGACAATTTTAGAATCAAGAATTGAAGATATGATTATTGATTTTCATGCGCATATATATCCTGCGAAGATAGCGGAAAAGGCCAGTGATACAATCGGTCAATTTTACAATATCCAGATGAAATACAAGGGAAGTCCCGAAAGTCTGTTGGAGAGTGGAAGCCGCATCGGCGTAGACCGATACATTGTACACTCCACCGCGACAGCGCCCCATCAGGTGGAGTCCATCAACAATTACATCATCGGTGAGGTGGAGAGCCATCCTGAATTCATCGGTTTCGGAACGATTCATCCTGAATACGAGAATTATGAGAACGAACTGATTCGTATCTACTCCGCTGGTTTAATGGGTATTAAGCTTCATCCTGATTTCCAAAAGTTTCCGATAGACCTTCGTGAGATGGATGATATCTACGAGGTGATTGCAGGTTTGAAGATGCCGATCTTGGTCCATGCGGGCGATTATCGCTACGATTATTCCGGCCCTAAACGAATCGCCCATGTGCTGGAGAAACACCCGACCCTGAAGGTGGTGGCTGCCCATTTTGGCGGTTATACCCAATGGGAAGATTCAGAGAAGTATTTGGTCGGCAAGAATGTCTGGTTCGACACCTCCAGTTCTTTGTGGAAGTTGACGCCGGACGAGGCGATGCGGATGATTCGTAACCATGGTGTGGAGAAGATGCTCTTTGGCGTCGATTATCCGATGTGGGACCATCAGGAGGAGTTGGAACGTTTCAACAAGCTTCCCTTGACAGCGGAAGAGCGTGATGCGATTCTCTATAAAAATGCGATGGATCTGTTGGGGTTATAAGGTGGTTAAAAATAGAGGGAGATAAGAGCGCTGGTAGGCGGATTCTTATCTCCCTTTTGTTTATATCAGTCTTTTATAGATTCAGTTCAGTTCGTTGACCTCTTCTTCGGAGAGTTGTAGCCTCTCTTGTATTTCATCAAGTGACATGCCGCTACTCAGTAACAGTTGGATCGTTGCTTTCCTGCCCTCCTTTATGCCTTTTTTCATCCCTTCTTTCAACCCTTTCTCCATGCCTATTTCGAATCCGTACTCTTTCATGTCTATTTCATCTTCTAAGCGTTTCATGCTCGCTTCGTAGAGATTTATTTCTTCGTCGGTGAGTGCGGCGGATTCCGCCTTTTTGAGGAGCTTTAACAAACCTTCGTCTGCACGCTCATATACTGAAGGGCTGATTCTATCCATATTGCCAAGATTTTTAAATAATTCCATCCATATATTTTGAACCGTAATGTTGGCTTCGTCAAATTGGAAGTGAGGCAAAGATAAGAAAAATTTGTGAATGCGGTCCCAACTCTCGATTAGTTCATCTCTATCGTATTCGCTACATCTGGTTATGGCTTTATGGAATTGACCATTAGATTCTCCCATGATGAAAATTCCGATGATGGGAGAGATATCCTCTTTCCGTTTGTTCCAGTTATCCCCCCGTTTGATTTGTCTTCGCATCAATTGGTAGGTGTAGTAGGCTGCTCTTGTCTTGAAATACTTTTGTGCTGTGTTCTGCATTTCCACCAGAACTGTTTCTCCTTTCTCTGTGGTACAGAGTAGATCAAAGCAAACGCCCCGTTCTCCTTCATGCTCTTTCGGCATCTCCACGTTTTCATATTTAACACTTGTGATTTTGTCGATTTCACCCTCTAAAATAGCGTTTAGAAACGATTTCATGATCACTTCGTCTTGCATGCAAAACTTAAATGCGAAGTCGCATTTAATATCGATGTATTTCTTCATAAATTAAATTTTTTTGAGATTTAAAACAGGTGTCTCTTTGGAATGCAAAGATAATAAAAATTATTAAAGTGTAATAATTACACTGATTTATTTGGGTTGTTTCCCGTAAACTTCTGCGTGCAATGTTTGTTTTATCTCCTCGAATAAGATAGCGGAGATTTTCTTCGTAGATAGAATGTGTAGCGGAATAGCGGGTAGCCCCTCCGCATAGGCGGGTTGTAGGTAGGGGTAGGGAGCGATGGTGAATCCGTGTCGTTGGTAGAAGTTGATTCTGCGTGTGGTGATGGAATCAGTGGGTAGTTCCGCCTCCAAGACCACACATTCCTTCCCTTGAATAAATTGGTCCAAAGCCTCTCCTCCCAATTGTTGATTGCGAAGCGAGGGGAGTATGGCGAAGTGTTCGATGTAGGTGAATGAGGAGAATGTCCAGTAGGTCAGTAGTCCGACGGGTTGCTCCTCCTTCAAGATGACGCGGCGGTGGAAGGAATCCGTGGCACGTTCTCGCCAGTCGGCAAGCGTCGGCCGCTCCTCCGGCGGGAAGGAATCTACCAATAGCCTCTCCGCGAAGTCATACAGGGCGGATGGATGGTGTGTCTCTACGAATTGAAGCATGGGTTACCAGTTGATAGGGGTAAGTCCCCTCTCTGAAAGGTACTTGTTGGCGAAACTGAAATGGCCGCAACCGATGAAACCTCGGTAAGCCGATAGCGGTGACGGGTGGACCGCTTTTAGGATGCAATGTTTTTTGCTATCGATGATGGCGCCCTTTTTCTGCGCATAGGAGCCCCAAAGCATGAAGACGACATTGGATTTCTTGTCCGAAATCTCTTTAATCACTCTGTCTGTGAACTCCTCCCAACCTTTGTTTTGGTGGGATCCCGCATTCCCTTCACGTACGCTCAACGTGGCGTTGAGGAGGAATACCCCCTGCTGGGCCCATCTTGTAAGGTTGCCGGAAGCGGGGAAGGGGATTTGCAGATCTCTTTCGATCTCTTTGAAGATATTCACCAATGAGGGCGGAAATTGCACCCCATCGTTGACGGAGAAACAGAGTCCATGCGCTTGGCCTGGACCATGGTAGGGATCTTGTCCGATGATGACCACCTTCACCTTGTCGAGAGGACAGAGTTCAAAAGCGTTGAAAATCAGAGAAGCGGGAGGGTAGCAGGTCGTTGATGCATACTCCTTCTTCACGAAATGGGTGAGCAGCGAGAAGTAGGGCTTCTCGAATTCGTCCGCCAAAACGGCTTTCCATGATGGTTCAATCTTTACGTCCATGCGCTTCTGCGATTTGTTTATGCAAAAATAGTAAAATCCGCGGCATAAAAAAAGCGCCGCAATTGCATGCGACGCTCTCTCCATTTGTTTATCACTGTTTTTAGAATAGGATGCCTTGTTTAGATTTGATGCGGCAAAGAGTCTCTTGGGTAACACCGATGTAAGAGGAGATGTTGATGGAACTGATGCGTGAGGTTAAGCCTGGCATTCTGTTTTCCAAACTGATGTATTTATCCTCTGCTGAATCGTGGAGAAGAGAGTCCAATCGTTGGTTGGACATGGTGATGCCGTATTGTAGTATCTTGCGGTAAATTAGGTCGATGCGTGGATCCTCTTCGCACAATTCAAGAAATTGCTTCTTGTCGAATTTTGCGATGACCGAAGGCTCTAATGCCTCGATGGATACCTCAGATGGAGCTCCAGTAAGGAAACTTTCCACATCGAAGAATCCGCATCCCTCTCCCGCAAAGAAGTCGGAAACCAATTTGTTGTCCAAATAGTGATATATCTGCACCATACCCTTCAATACCAAACCGATGTAATCGCTTTGGTCGCCCGGGGTGAGAATCATAGCGTGTTTCTTCACCTTGTCGATGGTAGCGGTCTTGAATAGTTTGGTCATGGTCTCGTCGTTCAAGTCCACAGGACCCAAGAATCGCTGAATCTCATCAGCGACCAGTTTTTTATTGATGATTATTCTTTTCATAAGCGTAGTTCGTCTCCAGATTATTTCATTTTGGTCTTAATTCTACTGAGCGTCTCAGGGGTGATTCCCAAGTAAGAGGCGATGTAGATGGAAGGCACTCTCAATACCAAGTTTGGTTTTTCTGCGATCAAAGTCTCGTAGCGAACCTTGGCTGGTTTGAAGATGGTGTCTTTGATTCTCTTCTTTTGAAGCAAGAATAGGTTCTCGGTCAACTTTCTGAAAAATAGATTGATCTCTCTATTGTTCTTGCACATCTCTTCACACTCCAAATGAGGGAATAGGTAAAGCGTGGTAGGCTCAAGCATTTGAACGAAATGCCTACTTGGCGATTGGTTGAAGAAACTCTCGTAATCCAAGAATACGTCTCCGTCGTGCGCCAATTGCTCAGTCACCTCTTCGTCTTGGTTCAAGTAGTACATACGAACTAACCCTTCGCTTACAAAACCCCAATATTTGCATACGTCACCCTCGATTTGTAAGTATTCACCCTTGTTAAGGCGAATGACACGGGTCTTGGACTTCAATAGCTCAATAGACTCTGCCGAGAGTTCCGACTCGATGTTTTCTCCGTAAATTTTTTTGAGAAAACCGGTAAAATTATTCTTTTCTACAACATCCATACCATTGATAGTTTACATAATGACAAATTGCGTTTTTAACCCAGTTTTTCTTAATAGTTTATTGTTTTCGTCAACAAATGTAATACATAAAATTTTTTTGCGCAAACCCCCTCTAACACGCTAAAATTCAGATGTTAGTGCACTTGTTTATTGCATGCACATTGCTGTTTGATATTTTTAAAGAAAGAGTTTTGTCGGTATCAAATATCTATATCGATATGTTGAAGAAAACGATTATTTTTAGTCAAAATTTTTTTGTGATACCTAAAATTTAGTAAGGCAAAAAATCCGCTTGGGGTGCGTTTTGCCTGATTTCGTATTGCATGGAAACATTAAAAAGAGAGGAGCTGAAACTCCTGTTGATATAGTTGGAGAAAAAGAGCGTGTTGTGATGTTCCATCACGAGCTCTTTTCCTATGCAAATGCCGTTGTTGGTCTAAAACAAAACGGTGTCTTGTTTAGATTTGATGCGGCACAAAGTCTCTTGTGTAACGCCGATGAAAGAGGCGATGTTGATGGAACTGATACGGGAGGTCAATCCTGGGTTTCGAAGTTCCAAACTGTCGTATTTCTCTTCCGCCGTGTCGTGAAGGATGGAGTTCAATCGCTGGTTGGTCGATTTGATGGCGTATTGCAGCACTTTGTAATAGATATAGTCTATCAACGGATCCTTTTCTCCTTCTGCCAGTAATTTCTCTTTGTCGAAAAATGCCACAACGGTTGGCTCCAACGCCTCAAAATAGCATTGTGTGGGTTCTCCCGTCACAAAACTATTCCCATCGAAGAATCCACAACCCTCGCTGGCGAAGAAATCTGTTACCAGTTTTTTCTCGTTGATGTAGTGGTATATCTGCACCATGCCTTTCAACACCAATCCCAATCGGTTGTTTGTCTCTCCTGGCTTGATGAAAACCTCGTGTTTCTTGATCTTTTCGATGGTTGATAGTTGCAATAATTTGTTCAAGGTCTCTTCGCTCAAGTCGATAGGACCTACATAGCGTTGCACCTCACTGGCAACCAAACTCTTGTTGATGACGACTCTTTTCACGTGAACCTTTTTTTATCTGTTTTTGGATTTTATTCTACTCAAAGTCTCTGGTGTGATGCCTAAGTAGGAGGCGATCACGTTGGAAGGCGTACGTAACAGCAGGTTGGATTTCTTTTCCATCAGGGTCTCGTAGCGCTCTTTGGCTGATTTGAAGATAGACTCTTCGATTCGCTTCTTCTTGCGCAACAAGATTTTCTCTGTGGCGATGCGGAAGAATCTGCGGATTTCCATGTTGGAAGAGACAGCCTCGTCAAAATCCATTTTGCGGAATACGTACAAGGTGGTGGGTTCCATCATCTGTATGTAACGGGTGCTGGGTTTTTGGTCGAAGTAACTCTCCACGTCCATAAAGTCATCCCCGTCGATGGCGAGTATTTCTGTGACTTCCTCTTCGTGTTGTTGGTAATAGACACGAACCAAGCCTTTGATGACATAACCCCAAAACTTGCTGACATCCCCTTCGATTTGGAGGTATTCACCCTTTTCGAGTTTGATGATTCGGGCTCGGTTTATGATATATTCTTTGGATTCTTGGCTCAACCCCAATTCCTGGTCTTCTCCAAATATCTGTTTGGCAAAGTCCTCAAATATGCTAAACTCAACACTGTCCATATCATTAGATTTTATAACTCACAACCTGTATGTCACCGCAAAAATATAATAATATTAATATATTTGAAAATTGATATGATGAATAGAATGTTGCAATGTATGAATATTCATTCCTTTTTTTTTGTATGTATTTGTATGTATATGTTAATAATTGGGTGTCTGTTTAGCAAATTAGGTAAAAACTAGAATAAATATACAGGTGTTTGTGGGTAATTTATTGATATATACCAATAATATTTATATGTTTTGTGGTGTTTTGTGTCTTTTTGCATATCTCTACGGTTCGTAGTATTCCGTTTGAGTGAGATGATTGTTCTCTACGGGATAGAGTTGTAGAGGCTCTGCGCTGCGTACATCCCCTTGGAACTCCTCCTTGCGGATAAGTTTGCCATGTGTGTCGTGGATATAGAGCATAGAGGGCTTTTTCTTGTAATAGAGATAGTGCTTCTGGTCCACTTGCGCGCCGTTCTGGTAGAAGAAGGAGGCGATGACTTGTCCCTTCCCGTTGAATTCATATTTGTTGAGCGTCTCGTGGAATCCTCTCCGGTAGTTCCAATCATGGGTGCTGGTGGTCCTTCCTTTTTTGTCGTAGGTGAAGATATGTTCCTCTTGTAGACTTCCGTTCGGGTAGAAACGTTGGAATCCGGTAAGTCTTCCCTTCTTGTCGAAGTGATGCACGCTTTTCACCGCTCCTTTTTGATCTCCGTTCGGATAATAGGCGCTGATGCTCTTGATGACCGGCGCGATCTCTTCCTTCCCTTTGGCGTGGAGGAGGAGAGGGGCCGTCAAGAGACAAAATAGAATTGTTCGGGTTGGGGCGATTTTCATGTCGTTCGATTTTGTGGTTAGGATGGAGAAGGAATAGTTCTATTCCTTCATCCAACTCTTGTATTTGATCCAAACGTGCAACCAGATTCGTGCAATGGAATCGATGGCATCGCTGAAAATCAGTTTGTTGTATTCGTCGAAATGCTGTCCCCATTCTGTCTCCTTCATAAATTCGGTGATGGTCTTCGTGTTAGGGAAACTCTCTGGAACGAGGTAGTAGGCGAATAGGTAGGAGTGCTGTGCCACACCGCTCATGTAGTCCCATGTGCTGGAGTTACCTGATCCCCAACCGTGCACGTATGGACGGGAGGCGATCTCCTCTTCCACGGCATTCATCAACGATGTCGTGGTTAGCGGCAAAGGGTAACCGTCCGGGCCATAGTAAAAGCGGTTGTTGGCCGTGTCTATCTTGTAGGATTTCTTTACTTGGTCCTCCCATTTCTTCTCGATGGAGCCATGGATGCCCTTCTCGTCGGAGAATGGACGGTAGTCGCAGTGGAGCGGCATGTGGCAATCGGCCACGTAGTGGCTCAATATGAAGAAACGCATCGCGATGTGGTTGTGGGTCGTCACGATCGGACAACCACGGTCCTCCTTTTGGAGCATCTTGAAGTTGTCCACAATACTGTGCGCGATAGACTCGCAACGGTCCGCGCAGTTGCCTTGTACGATGCTGTATGGTTTTTGGTAAAGCGGGGAGTTCTTCTTCATCAAAGCGGAGATGGCATGTGTGCTGGGCATGCTACGGAAAGTGTTGTATTCGCTCGCGCCTGGTTTGAACTTGATGATGTGGCTGGTGCTCATATCCTTGAAAACATCGTCAGGATACCATGCTCCCTCAATGACGAAGTCTCTGTGGTCCATGAACCATTTACATAGGCTCTTCGCATGTTTCCTAACCTCTTCGCTGACGCCCTTTACGACAGTCTCATCTGTTGTGTTTGCGATCACTTCCAATCGCTTGATAGCCATGAATGCTACCCATGCATGAGAATATTTCTTCATTTCGTTTTTCTTGTTATATTGACAAACCTTAGATTTGCAAAGTCATTATTCAAGTTAAAAATTCACCTACAAAATTATAAATTTGTGACGATATAATAGTATTACTAAACAAAGGACAATGGAAGTCGGACGGTTCACAATTTTGGCAAATGGGTAAGACCCCAATATCTTTTTAGACCGTCCGACTCCGTTGATTCAAAGACCTGAATAAGAATATGCCTTAGTAACGATAAGGTTTGTAGGCAATGAATCAACGTCCAAAGTCCGCTAAAGTTTCTGCAAGATATGAAGAATTTGTTTATCGGCATTGATGTCAGCAAAGAAAAGTTAAATTTCTGTTTCAGAAATTCAGATGCAATCGTTTATGAAGATGAGACTCCAAACATTGTTTCTAATATTAAAAAATTGATAAAGAACG
>JAZRZA010000002.1:0-27589 GCA_045601045.1 Paludibacteraceae bacterium | reverse complement strand
AGCGGGCAATTATGGATGGATATGCTATACGGCATGGAATGACTCGTACATGGGTGTGTTGCTTTCAGAGGCGCAGATTCAGTTCATGCAGCCTGAGCAATTGAGGAACTACCGCAACGAGGAGAAGGTGGTTGATGAGGTGTGTGGTGTTCTGTTCAAGGATGCGACGGGATGGAGCAAAGAGGTGGTTGTCCGTTTGGCGGGAGCGGTATGTACAATGCCAGTGACTATTCGTACCTACGGTAAGCCAGTAAGCGACAAACAACGTGCCTCTTACCAGAAGTTTATAGAGCTCAATGCAACTCGTTGGGAGGGTATTAAGGATGCCACTTTGGATTATTATTTGGAGGGATATGATGACTTTGTGGAATACCTTGATTTGCCGGATAGCCTTTTACGTGAAAATGTGACACGTGAAAATGTGGTGCCAGGTCTCTTGGATTTCACAAAACTCTTCATCAAAACCAATGGCCGCATCGCTTGGCTTTGCGAATCCCCCACAACGGATGATGGTCTTGCCTTTGAGTTCACGAATGGCGAGATTGAGTTGATTTCGCAGACTGAAATAATATAATCATATTATCCCCCTTTTATATGAAATATACAAAAATTTTCCTTTCGTCAGGAATTACGCTTCTCCTTTTGGCGGCGTGCGGCACATCTGAGCAGCAGAAAACCACATCGTCGGATGTCGGCAACGGCATGTCCGATTCCATCGTTGTCGTCTCAGATAGCGTTCAACCCAGTGCTTTAGAGATTGATACGACGCCATTCTCTTGGTTCGACACATTCTACGGAGAATTGGATCCAGAAGAAGAGTATTATATAAATAATCATAACATGTCACTGAACGTCGTTTCATTCGATAGCATAGTTTTCACTTATGGAGAGGAACAATATAAACAAATATTTATACTCTCCGCCAAGGAAACAGGAGAAAAGGTCCTAAAATTACAAGTGAAGGATATTATCGAAGAGGAAGGATACGAATCTTGTGACAAAGATGCCATTAGCGATTTCGGCACTTTGACTGTAGAAGGAAAAAATATCGTTTTACGTGATAACAAGTTTCTAACGCAGGAAAGCAAAGCTTACAGAGAAATTGATGGGAAAAAAGGCTATGTGGATTCTTGGACTATGACGAAATACAACCGCTATGCCCCCATTCTTTACGACAAAAGTAAAACCAATCATATTCCTATCAAGGAAAAAGAGGATTGGAACGGAATCTATACGGGTAAACTTTACCAATGTTCCGACCTCGCCTGCGAAGGAACGGAAGAATTAGATTTTAAATTAACGATCAATTCGGATGAAGTTACCCTTTCTATCGGAGAGTTTGAATGCGCTCTATACATATACAAATGTGGGCACAATAGCATCGGATTAAGCATTGAGCGGAATGAAGGAGATGAGGTGGAGGATTTCGATTATTTCGGAAGTTTGAAAAAACTAGGAGACAAATATTATTGGCATCTTTACTGGGCTCCTAGATTCGGGAATTATTTTGATATGAATAATATCGTCACAACCCCCAATGATTGCGAAGCCATACTTGCATCCAAGATTATTAAGCATGGTGAGAATGATGATTACAATGATGATTTATCGTCCCCAATCTGCGATTCTCTTTTATTAAAAAGGATTTATTATTATTATTAAAAAGGATTTATTATTATCGTGGGAAATAGAAAATAAGTTGTGACCTAAGCTATCATTTAACCTCTAAACGCAACTGGTCTGATAAGTGATAGTATTATACTCTATTATCATTTAAGCGCCCCCTCAATTCCAAGAAATTCTTGTGCTATTTTGCGTGATGTTTAACAAATTTAAATTATCTTTGTGAGAGAGGAGTGTCAAAGGCATTGTGCCTTGATCTTAAAATTAAATATATATCATGGAAAAAAGACTTTTGCTCGGTGATGAAGCCATCGCCCTAGGAGCGATTCACGCAGGATTGAGCGGTGTTTACGCCTATCCGGGAACCCCTTCCACCGAAATCACAGAGTTTATTCAGACGAATAAAGAGGCGATTGAGAGAGGCGTACGTAGCCGTTGGTGTACAAACGAGAAGACAGCCATGGAGGCTGCTTTGGGAATGAGTTACTGCGGAAAGCGTGCCTTGGTTTGTATGAAACATGTCGGTATGAATGTCTGCGCCGACGCATTTGTGAACAGTGCCATCACGGGTGTGAATGGTGGTTTAGTGGTGTTGGCCGCCGACGATCCATCCATGCACTCCAGCCAAAATGAGCAGGATAGCCGTTTCTATGGCAAGTTTGCGATGATTCCTATTTTTGAGCCAAGCAATCAACAAGAGGCTTATGATATGATGCGCACCGCATTCGAACTCTCCGAGTCGTTGAAGGAGCCAGTTATGCTTCGTGTCGTGACCCGTTTGGCCCACAGCCGCGCCGCCGTTACGGTAGGCAAGGCGATCGATCAAAACAAACTGACGCCATCAACCGACAATGCCCACTGGGTATTGCTTCCTGGCAATGCGCGCCGCAACTACTTGGACTTGATCAGCAAGCAAGAGGATATGTTGAAGGCGAGCTACGAATCCAACACCAACGATATGATCACCATCAACAACAGCGACAATGGCAAGTGGATGGGAATCGTGGCGTGCGGTATTGGCTACAACTATGTCCGCGAGGCTTTAAACGGTATCAAAAACAATGAGACCAACTATATGATCCTGAAGATCACCCAATATCCATTGCCAACGGAGGCGATCCAAAAGATGGCAGCCGCATGCAAATCGATCTTGGTGGTGGAGGATGGCCAACCAGTAGTAGAGGAGGAGGTGAAGAAATTGGTCAACACATCCTACAAATTGGAGGGCCGCTTGACTGGAAAATTGCCTCGTACAGGCGAGTTGAATCCAGACAATGTCTCGTTGGCTTTGGGCAAGGAGAACAAGCCTGTTTTCGATCCTGCGCAAAACATGGCGGGTCGTCCGCCTCAATTGTGTCAAGGTTGTGGACACCGTGACGTTTACGCTGCCATCGGCGAGGTGGTGAAAGAGTACGAGAACGCCCGTGTCTTCGGAGATATCGGTTGTTATACGTTAGGCGCATTGCCGCCATTCAAAGCGTTGGCCAGCTGCGTTGATATGGGTGCAAGTATCACCATGGCGAAGGGCGCCGCCGATGCGGGACTTTGGCCAGCGATCGCGGTCATCGGAGACTCCACCTTTACCCACAGTGGTATGACAGGACTCTTGGATGCGGTGAACGACAAGAGCAATGTCACCATCATCATCAGCGATAATTTGACCACTGGTATGACGGGAGGGCAGGATAGTGCCGGATTGAACAAATACGAGGCGATTTGTTTGGGTCTTGGCGTTGAACCAGAGCATGTGCGCGTGGTGGTTCCGTTGCCCAAGAACATGCCGGAGATCACCCAAATCCTGCGAGAGGAGATCAACTACAAGGGCGTGAGTGTCATCATTCCACGCCGCGAGTGTATCCAAGTGGCTGCGCGTCATGCGCGTGAACGCGCGAAGCAAAACAACAAATAGAAGGAGATAAGACAATGAAGAAAGATATTATACTCTGCGGTGTGGGTGGACAAGGAATCCTCTCCATCGCGACGATCATAGGTGAGGCAGCTACCGAAGCTGGCATCAATTTGAAGCAGGCCGAGGTGCATGGAATGAGCCAACGAGGAGGCGATGTGCAAAGTAATTTGCGCCTCTCCACCGATCCTATCTGGAGTGATCAAATCCCTACGGGTGAGACGGATGTCATCATCAGCATGGAGCCGATGGAGGCCCTTCGTTACATCGGTTATTTGAGCCCCAACGGTACCATCATCACCAATACCAAACCATTCGTCAACATTCCAAACTATCCAGACGAGGCCGCTTTGATGAACGAATTAAGCGAGATGAACAATGTTCAGTTGGATATCGAGGCAATCGCTACGGAACTGAAGAGCCCGAAGAGCGCCAACATGGTGCTGTTGGGTATGGCTGCGCCCTACATTGAGGTGTTGAGCGTTGAGCAGTTGCGTAAGGCGGTGAGCGTCATCTTCGCACGCAAGGGTGAGGCAGTGGTAGAGGCCAATTTGAAGGCGTTCGACCGAGGCGTGGAAGCGTCAAAAAAGTAAGCGGTAATCATTATTAAAATCTAATACATAAAAACACAGAATATGATACATAATCCGGAAATAGAGTGCATGGGCCGCGAGGAGATGCGCAAATTACAGAGTGAGCGTTTGATCAAGGTGGTTAAGACCTGTTACGAGAAGGTGCCATTCTACAAGAAAAAGATGGATGAACGTGGCGTGAAGCCGGAAGACATTAAGAGCATCGATGATATCAAGAAGTTGCCTTTCACGACCAAACACGATTTGCGCGATGAGTATCCTTTCGGATTGCAGGCTGTGCCGATGAGCGATGTCCGTCGTATCCACGCCTCTTCGGGTACAACAGGTAAACCGGTGGTGGATACCTATACAGACAATGATATCGACAATTGGGCGGAGGGTGTTGCCCGTGTGATGGCTGCCGGTGGCGTTGGCCCTGGCGATGTTGTGCAAGTATCTTACGGATACGGACTGTTCACAGGTGGTTTGGGTGCGCATGACGGTGCCAACAAGCGTGGTGCGGTTCAATTGCCTACCTCTGCCGGCAACTCCGAGAAGCAAATCATGTTGATGAAGGACTTCGGTTCAACCGCCCTTTGTTGTACCCCTTCTTATGCGCTTCACTTGGCTGAGTGCATCGAGAAGAGCGAGCAAGTAAACATCGAGGATATGAAGCTTCGTGTCGGATTCTTCGGTGCTGAGCCTTGGACAGAGGGAATGCGCAAGGAGTTGGAGGCTAAGCTTCATATCAAGGCGATCGATATCTATGGTCTGACCGAGATGTCAGGTCCTGGTGTCGGCGGCGAGTGCGAATGCCAAGATGGCACCCACCTTTGGGAGGATATGTTCTTCCCTGAGATCATCAACCCAGACACTTTGGAGCCAGTCGCTCCAGGTGAGTTCGGTGAGTTGGTCTTCACCTCCCTCTGCAAGGAGGCGATGCCTATCCTTCGTTACCGTACCCGCGACTTGACCCGTTTGATCTACGAGCCATGTAAGTGTGGTCGTACAGCGGTCCGCATGGATCGTATCTTGGGCCGTTCGGACGATATGATGATCATTCGCGGTGTGAATGTTTTCCCATCTCAAATCGAAACCGTTTTGACGGAGTTCCCATCGTTCACCCCATACTACTTCATCACAGTGGATCGTAAGAACAACGAAGACACATTTGATTTGGATGTTGAGCTTCGTCCAGAGTTCTTCAGCGTGAACCCAGAGAAGCAGATGCCGTTCATCAAGCCTCTCTACGACCGTATCGTCAGCTTGGTAGGCATTAAGCCAAACATCCATATCTTGCCTCCAGGAAGCATTGAGCGTTCCATTGGTAAGGCAAAACATGTAAACGATAAACGTAAGTTCCAATAATTGATTCAAGAGACGCGCAGACCATTGTGCGTCTCTTGAAAATTTTAGTGAGTATTTTTATTATTTTTCAAACTACTTAATCATCATTAAATTGAATACGCCATTAGATTATAAAATTGTCACAGAGGCCATGGATAGCATGGCGTTGGGAGACTTCTCCAAAGCGACCATTCGTGATATTCAAGCCCTCTCCAAATTGTTGGAAGAGAAGACAGGGCAGCCTGTAATCCACTTGGAGATGGGTGTACCAGGTTTGCAACCCTCAGAGATCGCTTTGAAGGCGGAGCAAGAGGCTTTGGCCAACGGTTGTGCGACCGTCTATCCGCCGAATGGTGGTATCCCACGCATCAAGAATGCCGCTTCGCAGTTTGTTAAAGCATTCATAGGTGTTGATATTGAGCCACTTTGCTGTATTCCTACCACAGGAAGCATGCAAGGAACATTTGCCACCTTTACAGCCATCTATCATGCATGTGCAGGCACAAAAAAGGACACTGTATTGTTTATACAACCTGGTTTTCCTGTGCAAACAACCCAATGTGATGTGATTGGTTTGAAGTATGTCGGTTTGGACATTCATGATTATCGTGGCGCTGATCTGATCAAAAAACTGGAAGAGATTTTATCGGCTGGCAACATCAATTCCATTGTCTATTCCAATCCGAACAATCCATCTTGGGTATGTTTTACAGAGGACGAGTTGAAGGGTATCGGTGCGTTGGCGGATAAATACGATGTAATTATTTTGGAAGATTTGGCCTACTTCGCGATGGACTTCCGTCGTGATTTATCACATCCATTCCAAGCGCCTTATCAAGCAACCGTAGCAAAATACACCGACAACTATGTGTTGTGGGTTTCTGGCTCCAAGGCTTTCTCCTACGCAGGACAACGTATTGGCGTCACCTGCATCAGCAACAAATTGTACAAGAGAGTTTACAAGCCATTAGCAGACAAGTTTGGGGTAGGAGAGTTTGGTAACTTCTTCTGCAACCGATTGATGTATACGCTTTCCAGCGGAACCACTCACAGCGTACAACATGCGATGGCTGCCTTGATGGAGGCTGCATGCGAAGGCAAGTATAATTTCTTAGACGATGTAAAAGAATATGGTCGTCGTGCTAAATACATGAAAGATGTATTACTGTCCAACGGATTCTATCTTGTCTATGACAATGATATGGGCGCACCATTGGCGGATGGATTCTATTTCACCGTACAATATCCGGGCATGAACGATTTACAATTAACACGCGAATTGATGTACTACGGTATCGCAGTCTTCCCGTTGGATACCATGGGTTCTAACGAGCAAGGCGTACGTGTCTGCACCTCTTTCTTCAAGAAGGAGCAGGAGGCGATGTTCAAGGAGCGTATCGAAGCCTTTAAGAAGAATCATTAATAATTACAGGGATGACACTTCTGGAAAATTTGAACAACAATGACAAGTTCGCTAAAAGCATAGGGGCGCAGATTACGGAGGTGCGTGAAGGCTATGCCCGTGCCGAACTGGTCGTTGCAGAAAATCATTTGAATGGTGCAGGCGTTTGCCAAGGTGGCGTAATGTACACCTTGGCGGACCTCGCCTTCGCCGCAGTAGCCAACTCGCATGGCATTCTCTCGTTGGGCATTTCCAATACGATTACATTCATCCAATCCGCCCAGTTGGGCGATCGCCTGGTGGCGGAGTGTTCGGAGGTGGTGAACCACCACAAATTGCCCTATTGCGACATTAAAGTAAAGAACCAAAATGGTGAAATTTTGGCGGTGGTTACAGGTTTAGGCTATCGGTTGAAGAAGGAGTTCGGATTTGACGAACTGATGTGATTGCGAGATTAAGCTGGACACAATTGCTTGAAATCATTCCAATTGATAATGAGTTACAATATTTTTTTATATATGAAAAAGAAAATTTTAAATTTAGGAGTTTTGTCAACGCTTATCATGTCAGTTGTTTTCATGATGAGTTCTTGTTCCATCTCTATCAACAATAATCATAACTACGACGAGGATGATGATGAACCAGAGAATACTCAAGTGTTTGTTCCTGTCATCAAGGAGCATATCACGTGGGAAGAGATCTGTAAGATTAATGAATACGCTAAACGATTCATTTGTCCAGGTCCTGAAACGGGTTATTACCAAACTATTAAACCAACCAAACAAGGAGAGATCAGTATCTTTTTCTGGGCACCGGATATCAATGGAAGCCTAAATGATTATTCTCCTAACAATCCTATCAATCTTTATGCGGACCAATATAAGACTGTTCTGGAAGAGGCCAACTACAATGTTTGCTATTATTTCGATTTTTTTAAGTGGAACGGTAACAATGGTGTCTCGGTCATTTCTGGTGATATAGATAATAAATGGGGATACTATTTCACTGTAGTGGATAAGAGTAAGTATGATTACTCAAAAATCAAATACAGTAATATTGAACCAGAAAAGTTGATTAATAAAGGCGAATTTGATGTGGTAAATGGTATTACCATAGGTTCTAAAGTATCATGGGAACAAATTAAAACGAAGACGCGTTATACGCAGTATTTCCCATGCGTTTACGAGGGTGTCGGCGAGTTTAAATTGTTGGATGATAAATTTGAATGGAGGTTTGAAGATAAACCAAAATATAAAGAGAGTTTTATACAAATCGTAGAGGAGTCTGGATTCAGATGTTATTACAACGAAACACACGAACTGGGTTATGTGAAAGAAGTGGATGGACTCTTCTATGAAATTGGACTCTGGAGTTACTCGGATTACGAATATACCATAGATTTCCTTATCACGAAAGATGGATCAAGGTATGAGTGAAATATTCGTGAGAATCACTATATTTGCATAGTAGGCGTTTAGGCCAATATGGGAACATTCAAATATGAGGCTGTTATATCTTCGGTTCCCAATTTTCCAAGCAGTGCTTGGGAAATTAAACTATACACAGTTGCTTGAATGCTAATCGATTTAGTTATCATTGTTAAAGACGCTAAAAATAAAAAAAACAATATATATGCAACAGATAGTGATAAATGTAGAAAATCCACAAATTTTAGCAAGTCTAAAAAAGATTCTTTCTTTGATTGACGGAGTAACTATTGTGCCTCAAAAGAAGAAGAAGTGTGGTATGGACGAAGCCATGGACGACATTCGTGAAGGTAGAGTCTATAAAGCGGATAGCGTGGAAGACATGTTTAAGCAAATATTAGGTTGATATGTATTCCATAGAATACACTAATAGATTCAAAAAAGACCTCAAACTTTGCCAAAAAAGAGGTCTTGATATGTCTTTGATTTTCAACGCTATCAAAATATTAACTGAAAAAGGTTCTCTGCCAGAGGAATATAAACCACATATACTAAGTGGAAAGTACGCTGGCAAATGGGAATGCCATATTCAACCAGATTGGCTCTTGGTTTGGGAACAATTCAACAATGAATTGCGAATGATTATGACCAACACGGGAACACATTCTGATTTATTTAAGTAACAGATAAAACAATAGTTTTTTACGAACCAGAAAAAATTTTAGACTAACATATTATTAATCATAGCGTTTGCTGCTATTCTGAAATCATTCCAAAGCTTGGCCGCATAGGAAATCACAATCAGAAGATAGTTGCGAATGTCTGCGTCGTATGGCGTGGACATTCCTTATCTGATTGTGATGGGTCTGGCCAAGCACACGGAATGTGGATGAGGATTTGTCCACGTTCTTTTTTGTGCTTGGCTGGACCGAGTGTTTTTAGGGAAATGCAAACGCACCTAAAAACAAATTGCCTATGCCCACACTCAACTGGATAGGTAAGGAAGCGGTGGTAAATCACCATCACGATGTGCCTTACCGTACCCTTGATAAAAAATATGCGTTTAACAACGGCGAAACAATCGTTGGCGGTGGTAGAGACGCGATTAATCGCGTCTCTACAGAAAACAAAATCATTCACGGTGACAATCTTGAGGCGTTGAAGGCCCTGCTGCCCGAATACGAAGGTCGCATCAAATGTATCTATATTGATCCTCCATATAACACAGGAAACGAAAACTGGGTCTATAACGATAACGTAAATTCTCCCAAAATACAGAAATGGCTTGGGCAAGTGGTGGGCAAAGAGGCGGAAGACCTAAGCCGACACGACAAATGGCTCTGCATGATGTATCCTCGCTTGAAACTTCTTCACCAACTTCTGGCTGACGATGGTGCTATCTTTATTTCTATTGACGATAATGAGCAGGCAAATTTGAAACTGCTGTGTGATGAGATTTTTGGAGTGGGGAATTTTGTCAAACAATTTATTTGGTATGTAAATGATGGCCACACAGACAATCAGGATGAGATAACACATTTACATGAATATATTTTGTGTTATGCCAAAGTAAAAAATCATTTAAAAACAAATTATGTCGTTGACCCTTCAACATCATCAGATTCGAAAATTTTAAATTCTTTTGCCGAAAACTCAATAACGAAAAATGGAGCTAAGAATCCGCCTTCAATTGTTACACTAAAGAAAGGCTTCCCTTGTGAAATAGATGAATTAGAAAAAAACAAACATTCTGAATTTGAAAAATTGTTTAATGATGCTTCTTCGACTGGATATATTACACGAGAGATGACAAAAAAACATAATGTATCGTATCCTGTACGAATTGATGATATGAATGTTAAAAATGGAAAGTTAATTAAAGATTGTAGAGTATTTTCAGGTTGGATGAATAATGCAAAATTAGAATCATTTATGAATAATGATTTCAAGCCTCTTGAAGAAGAAAATGGTTCCAAATTGAGATTTTACTTATCAAAAAATGGAGTCATTTACTATCGGCGAGACGGAAGGCCATCTCATTATATTCAGACTGTTATTGAGAGTATTGGAACCACAGAAACTAACAAGTATATGTTGGAATCAATGGGCGTTGTTTTTGACTATCCCAAACCATATACCCTTGTTCAATATCTTTTATCAATTTATTCTTCTTCGACTTCCATCATCCTCGATTCCTTCGCCGGTAGTGGCACCACAGCCCACGCTGTCCTAAACTTAAACAAGCAGGACGGGGGCAACCGTAAATTCATTTTGGTGGAGATGGAAGATTATGCAGAGAACATCACTGCTGAACGTGTGCGTCGTGTCATCAACGGCTATGGCGAGGGCAAGAACGCTGTGGAGGGAACTGGCGGTTCGTTCAGTTATTACGAATTGGGTGAACCTATTTTTACGGATGACCAAAACCTAAACGAATCGGTGGGCGTGGAGAAATTGCGCGAATATATTTGGTATTCGGAAACGCGTATGCCGTATGGTAAAGACGGTGTGCACACCGTCTCTACGGGGAACGCACAATCCTATTTGTTGGGTAACCACGATGGCACGGATTATTATTTCTATTACGAACCCGACCGTATCACCACCCTCAGCCATGATACGCTGAACATTGTGGAACGCAAAGCCGATACCTATGTCGTTTATGCAGACCAGTGCGTGATAGACAAAGAATGGCTGAACAACCACCACATTATTTTCAAGAAAATACCACGTGACATACGTCGCTTCTAATACGTAACAACAATGGAACTAAAGCAATATCAGCAAGATACATTAAACGATTTGGCTTCGTTTATGGAGCAGTTGCAAGAGGATAACAACTTGCAGAAGGCGTACGCCAATTATTGGATGAAGCGGGGCATAGATATTTCCACCATCGAAGGGAATCAGTTTATTCACTCCTACGACAATACCATTACGGGCGTGCCTCGTGTGATGTTCAAAGTGCCAACTGCAGGCGGAAAGACCTTTATTGCCAGCAATGCGTTGAAAGTTATCTTCGACCATTTGCCAAGCGAACAGCCCAAAGTGGTTGCTTGGTTTGTGCCAAGTGATCCTATCTTAAAGCAGACGTACGCAAATTTGAGCAATCCGAATCATCCCTATCGCCAGAGAATCAATAGTCATTTCAACAACAGAGTGGTGGTTGTGGATAAGGAAGCGGCTTTGAGCGGAACAGGCATACAACCCTCGCAGATACGCGAGCAACTCACCATTTTCGTGTTGAGTGTTCAGTCGTTTGCCGCCAACAACAAAGACGGAAGGCGAGTGTTTCGCGAGAACTCATCACTGACAGAATACGCCAACGCATTTGGTTCAGGTAACAAGATAGAAGGAGCAGACGAGACCTCGCTCATACAAGCATTGGCGCACTTGAATCCAGTGGTAATCATAGATGAAAGCCACAATTTTGAGGCAAAACTACGCATTGAAATGTTCAACCAGATCAATCCAAGTTTCATCCTTGATCTAACTGCCACACCTCGAGACAAAAGCAACATTATCAGCTTTGTAGATGCCAAGAAACTGAAAGATGCCAACATGGTGAAATTGCCTGTTGTGCTTTACAATCGCGATAGTACGAATGATGTGTTGTTTGATGCCATACAATTACAGAAAACGCTGGAGAAAAGAGCCATAGCATTGCGAGAAAAGGGTGGAAAGTATATTCGACCAATCGTTTTGTTTCAGGCTCAACCCAAATCGGACAAGGATAGTGAAACTTTTGAGAAGGTGAAGAAAAATCTTGTTGCTGCTGGAATTCCAGAAGAGCAGATTAAAATCAAAACTGCGGAGAAGGACGAATTGAAGAACTTGGATTTGATGAGTGAAACGTGCGAGGTGCGTTATATCATAACCGTCAATGCCCTAAAAGAGGGATGGGATTGTCCGTTCGCCTACGTGCTTGCGTCATTGGCCAATAAAACTTCCAAAATTGATGTAGAACAAATACTTGGGCGAGTGCTTCGTTTGCCATACACCACCAAACATGCCGATGAGTTCTTGAACTTGTCGTATGTATTTACATCATCACAGAATTTTAGGGAAACGATCGAGGCTGTTATCCGCAGTTTGAACAACGCAGGTTTCTCTTCCAAAGATTATCGAGTAGCCACTCCAATTGAAGAGCCAGAGGCAAAAGAAGAACCTAAACAAGAGAGTGTTTTCGCAACGAATGTTCAAACAGAAGAGAACGATAGTACACCACCAACTCCAGAGGAGAACCAAGCAGATGAAAGCGACGACATCGGTTTTGATGTAGGCAAATTGAAAGAACAACTGCAGAGTGCGAATGAAGAGTCGAATGACGCAGACGACAAAGTAGAGGTAGAAGTAAAGGCAACCACCTCCACCAATACAATAAATGATGTCCTTTCAGAGGCGCACAAAGCCAATCAGCAGTACGAAGAAGATACAAAAGAGTCAGAAGACACATCCATTCCACAAGAAATAGCAGACAAAGTGAAGTATTATACCATCAAAGAAGATTTCAAGGCAATTGCTGATGATATGAAATTGCCAGTGTTTGTGAGGAAAAACGATAAGGGATCCATCTTTAATTCAGAAGGAGAGTTGATTCCGATTACCAAAACCATGTTGACCGAAGGATTTGAACTGGAAAAAGCCGATAAAAACATAAACTTTACGAGAACACAGCAAGAGGCGGTGAGCATTGATTTGGAAGAAAGAAACAAGGGAGAATATGTTCCTAAACAATACACATTAAATGATTCACAATTACATGCTGTCAGAGAGATGTTTGTTGGATTTGGAATAGACGTGAAACGACGCGAATTAGTTGGTAAAATAGCGAAACAACTCCATTTCGACGAAGTGCATGAACCACACATTTCAAATTACATAACGAGTGTGTTGAAAGATAAATCGGACGAAGAATTAATGGATCTATTTGACAATGAATTCCAAACTATTAAAGCATTTAAAACAAAAATTGATTCATTGATTGCCGAGCACCAAAAGAGGAAATTCAAGGAACTTTTGGATAAAGGACACATCAAGGTCGATTGCCAGTACACATTGCCGAAGCAGATGACCCTTAGCAAAACCTCCATTGGACTTTCCAAAGGTCTTTATACGGAAGAAGGGGACATTAACGACTTTGAATATCGTACAATTTCCGCCATTGCCAACCTGGATAATGTCCTATTTTGGCATCGCAATCCTGAAAGAGGTTCTGGGTTTTGTATAAACGGGTTCATCAATCATTACCCAGACTTTATTGTCCGCACAAAAAGCGGTAAAACTATATTAGTGGAAACCAAGGGTGATGATCGAGACAACTCCGATAGTCGTAACAAAATTGAGGTCGGAACCTATTGGGCCAACAAAGCAGGTGATGGGTATCGCTATTTTATGGTTTTCGATAAAATACAATTTGAGGGAGCGTACACGATAACGGATTTTATTGAAATTTTGAGGGCGCTATAAAACCAAACAACCGAGGCTGCCACATGACAATTCTCGGTTGTTATATGTTTATCCCCTAACGGGGAATTCGCACCAATATGCATCTACTAATATATAACGCCTAAAGTCGTAGGAGGGGGGATGAAGAGGTTTCTATCCCGTAGGGATTTTTATGATAATCCAAAGTATAACTTTAGATTATCATATTTTGAAAGTCTATAAAATGCTCAATATTAATAAATTACCACTTTTAGACTTTCTATACGTACTTTAGCGTAGCATATTAATATTTCCTGCAGAATACTTTGGTGATTTGCCAAAAGTTTAAAGTACAAACTAAAACTTTTTCTGATTTTATAAAAAGTTTAAAGTGTAGACGAAAACTTTTTTTAACTTTGCATAAAGTTTAAAGTATAGGCTAAAACTTATTGTACGAGAATTTATGGGCGAGAAAAAAAACATACGACGAGAGTCATACATGGCAAGAGTGCTTCCGTTTATAGATAAGAACATTATCAAAGTTTTTGTTGGACAACGGCGAGTAGGCAAAAGCTACGTTATGGAACAGGTAGCCAATATTATTCGAGAGAATAATCCCAAGGCAAATATTATATATGTTGACAAAGAAAAGTTTGAGTTTAGCAACATTCAAACATCGTCAGACCTTTATAATTATGTAGTAGAAAGATTAACAACAGAGTCCAACTATCTGTTTGTGGATGAGGTTCAAGAAATAAGTGAGTTTGAACTGGCTTTAAGAAGTTTGCTTAACGAGGCTAATTGCGACATATATTGTAGCGGAAGTAATGCAAACATGCTGAGTGGAGATTTGGCTACACATTTGTCGGCCCGATATATCTCAATCAACATCAACTCGTTGAGTTACAGAGAGTACCTTCTGTTTAATCAAACCAAGTCGTCAACCGAATCGTTAAAAGATTATTTGAAATATGGAGGAATGCCATTTATTTACCAACTCCCTAAAAACGATGATGTTATTGCTGAATATTTAAAAAGCATCTATTCAACCATTCTTTTAAAGGATTTGGTATCGAGGTACAAGGTTAAAAACATATCATTTTTAGAACGACTTATACAATATTTGGCCGATAACGTAGGATCAACTTTTTCAGCCAAAAATATTTGCGATTACCTTAAATCGCAAAAGATTGATATGACTGTTCCAACTGTACAGAATTATCTTAACGCTTTATGTTCTAGCTTCTTAATTCATAGAGTACAACGATTGAATTTACAAGGATTGAAAATTTTTGAGATTGGGGAGAAATACTATTTCGAAGATTTTGGAATTAGAAATGTATTGACGAATGTGAACCCAAGTTTGGACATTAACAAAGTAATAGAAAATGCAGTTTTCAAAGAGTTACTTTCCAGAAACTATAAAGTATTTGTAGGTAGATTGAAGGATAAAGAGATTGATTTTGTCGCAGAAAACCACGAGGGAAAAATATACGTTCAAGTGTGTTACCTATTATCATCAGATAAGACCATAGACCGGGAGTTTGGTAATTTAGCATCAATCAATGACAATTATCCTAAATATGTAGTCTCAATGGATGAGTTCCCTTGTGCCGATAAGTATCCAGGCATTCATCAAGTACATTTGCGCGACTTTTTGCTGATGGACAAGTATATTTAAAAAACAACCGAGACCGCCTCATGACAGTCTCGGTTATTTTTATATCTGACAATGAATGGATTTACTTCTTATAACACTCGAAGATGCCATCCACAAGGCTTCCGTTCATCTTCTTTGTCACCAAACTGACAAGAAAGACTACCACAAATCCACCGACCATAGCTACTGCGCCGCAATCGATCGGATTGAGCAGTTTATTGCCCATCAACATATTCACCACCGTAAGGCCCACACCCCAGATGAAGCAAGCCCAAACACTTGGTGTGGTCACTCCCTTCCAGTAGAGTCCTAGCATGAATGGCGCCAAGAAAGCACCTGCCAAGGCACCCCATGAAATACCCATCAACTGAGCAATGAATTGAGGTGGGTTCAAGGCGATCATCAAGGAGATGACGATGAAGAAGATGATCAACATACGCATCACCACCACCTTGCGTTTCTCTTTCTTCTCTGCCACTTCCGCATCGATCTCACCATCCTTCACCTCAGCCGCATCTGCCTTTTTGTCGCGGTAGATGATGTCCAAGGTCATGGTGGAAGAGGAGGTCAACACGAGACTTGCCAAGGTTGACATGGAGGCGGAAAGCACCAACAAGACCACCAAGGCGATTAGAATGTCGGGTAGGGTCTCCAACATCGAAGGCACAATGGAGTCGAACGCATATTTTCCCTTTGCCTCGCTGAAGGCAGGTTCTGGGAATAATCTACCGAAACTACCTAAGAAGTAGCAGCCGCCAGAGATGATCAAGGCGAAGATCGTGGAGATGACGGTACCACGCTTGATGGCGGACTCGTCGGTGATGGAGTAGAACTTACCCACCATTTGAGGCAATCCCCAAGTACCCAAAGAGGTGAGGACAACAACGCCCAAGAGACTCAACGGATTCGGACCGAACCAGGAGGCGAAATCACCAGGTTGGAAAGCAGCGTATAATCCTGATTTATCGGCCATGTCGTGCGCGGTAGGAGTAACCTCCGCCATCTTGCCGATCGCCGCAGTCAAACCTCCTTGGTGGTTCAAAATGACACCGATGATGGTCACAATACCGAAGAGCATGATAATGCCTTGGATGAAGTCGTTGATAGCTGTCGCCTTGTAACCGCCCAGGATCACATAGACCGCAGTCAAGCACGCCATGATAACGGCGCAGTAGGAGTAGGGAATACCGAAGCCCATTTCGAAGAGTTTGGAGATTCCCATATAAACACCTGCCGTGTAAGGGATTAGGAATACGAATGCGATGATAGACGCTGCGATTCGTAACCCTTCGCTGTCGTAGCGGGTGCCGAAGAAGTCTGGCATGGTACGACTCTGGATGTGTTGCGTCATCAGTTTGGTTCTACGGCCTAAAACGAGCCATGCGAGAAGGGAACCGATAAAGGCGTTGCCGATACCGATCCAGGAAGCGGAGAGTCCATACTTCCATCCGAACTGTCCTGCGTAGCCTACGAAGACCACGGCGGAGAAATAGGAAGTTCCGTATGCAAAGGCGGTCAACCATGGACCGACGGATCTTCCACCTAATACAAAGCCATCGACGCTATTGGCCTGTTTGCGTGAGTGGATACCCACACCGACCATAATCGATAGGAAAATAATGGTAAGAATAATTTTTACTAACATAGGATTATTGATTTTAATTCTTAATTAAATCGTACTTGGACTTGACACATCAACGCGTGGTTGTTGCCATGTACAAAGGTATTTCCTGCGGTATAGGCGCTTTTATAAACATATTGCAGTTGGACGCGACATCTCTTGTAGAACCAGTATTGGATGCCGAAAACACCTTTGTGTTGATCCATATCCAAGTCGGTGTTGAAATTGAAAAAGTCGTATGAACCAATCAAATCCAATTTGGTCGGAATGAGCGCTACGCTACCCGTGACATATCCACCTAAGCTTCTGGCGTCGCCATCTCTACCTTGCAGAAACTCTCCATGTACGTTAAAGGCTTTTGAAGTATATCCCAGACCTACTGAATAACGGTTGCGGGTATAATCTTCTCCTACCTTGATGTCTGGATTGTAGAGGGATGAGTCGATGGCATGTCCTTTACCTAATTGTGCGGATGCGACGATGTTCAACCCTTTCACTGGCCGCCACTCAATGCGCTCGATAAAGTCCTTGTTCCTATTCTTGTCCTTCTTGTTGATTCCTTGACCATTCATCACCTGAAACTCATAACGGAATTTTCCATCGTTGGTCTCTCCGAAGAGGGATAGACCGAGGTCTCGGCCATATTGGACACCCATCAAAGGGTCACTACCGCATCCTGTGAGGAAAGTGACACTCTCTGAATAGACATCGATGGTCTCCATAGCGGTGGGGGACAATGGATTTTCGAGGGATAACGCGTTTTTGAATTGTCCGAAACGCACGGAGAGCGCGTTGTTTCTGGTGATACGGAAGTCTGTGTAGAACTCCTGCACTTGGGAGTTGAAGTCGTGCATAAAGAGGAAGGACCATCTGTCTATGATTTGGGCATTTACCCAAAGTAAGGTACGTTTTAGATCAAATGTGTTGGTACCCTTGTCATCTCCCTTTTTCTGATAAGTATAACCCGCTTGAGCGTATCCGTGAATCTTGATGTGCTCAGCCACTTCAGACATGATTTTCTTAAACTTACTCTTCTCGGCAGCCTCTTGTTCGGCTGTCTGCTCCGTCTGCGGCTGTGAAGGAGCTAGCTGCGTTGTGTCCTTTACCTCCTGGGCATGAATAGGAGAGAGAAGGAGCATTGCCAACGCGATGATAGATAAAACTCTCTTTTGCATCGTTGGTGTTTTACATGGTTAATAATTGCAAATGTTAATATTTCTTAACGCAAATTTAAGAATGTGGCAAATAAAAACCAAATTTGTCATCTGTTTTCATGTAAAATTCGTCAAAGCCGCAGGTTTCTTGTCGTTTTATTTGCGATTAAGGATTATAAGACCTAATTTTACATAGAATATTAGAAATACTTAACCTAAATACTAATACAAATAAATATAATGTTGGAGAGTAGCGAATACTTGCATCCTGATAAGGAGTGCCTTTCCCATGAGGAGATCAAGGCGTTGCAAGTGAAAAGATTGCAGGAGACCATGCGCCATTGCATGAACAATCCTTTTTACAAGAAGAAGTTTGAGGAGATGGGTGTGAAGCCCGAAGATATCAAGAGTGTCGATGATGTGCGTAAATTGCCCTTCACAACCAAGCAAGACCTAAGAGATACCTATCCATTCGGATTGGCGAGTGTGCCTTTGGAGAAGTGCGTCCGCCTTCATTCATCCAGCGGTACGACTGGTAACCCAACGGTTATTCTCCATACACAAAAAGATTTGGACGAGTGGGCCAATGCGGTGGCGCGCTGTCTGTGGATGGTTGGATTGCGTCCGAGCGATGTTTTCCAAAACTCATCGGGTTATGGTATGTTCACCGGTGGATTAGGCTTCCAATATGGAGCGGAGCGTTTAGGTATGTTGACCGTTCCTGCCGCAGCCGGCAACACCTTGCGTCAAATTAAATTCATCACAGATTTCGGCACAACCGCTATCCATGCGGTGCCATCTTATGTCACCCGTATCAAGGAGGTGATGGACCAACAGGGCATTGATCCCCGTAAAGACACCAAGTTGAGAATCCTTGCCATCGGTGCGGAACCT
Source organism: Paludibacteraceae bacterium (assembly GCA_045601045.1). Classification (GTDB taxonomy): domain Bacteria; phylum Bacteroidota; class Bacteroidia; order Bacteroidales; family Paludibacteraceae; genus UBA1181. The sequence goes on along the minus strand of JAZRZA010000002.1, from coordinate 8,556 downwards.
CATTCGGAGGAGCAACGCAAGCGCATTGAGGATATGTTGGGCGTTAAGGCCTACAACAGTTTCGGTATGAGCGAGATGTGCGGCCCTGGTGTCGCTTTCGAGTGCAAGGAGCAGAATGGACTTCACTTCTGGGAGGATTACTACATTGTGGAGATCGTCGATCCGGAGACGTTGGAGCCTGTTCCAGACGGAGAGATTGGCGAGCTGGTATTGACCACGATCAACCGTGAGGCGATGCCGCTGATCCGCTACCGTACCCGTGACCTTACCCGTGTCTTGGGACGCACCTGTCCATGTGGCCGTAACCACATCCGCTTGGATCGCATGAAGGGACGTTCAGATGATATGATGGTGCTTCGTGGCGTCAATATCTTCCCAATACAAATCGAAAAGATTCTGATGCAGTTCAAGGAGCTTTCCACCAATTATCTAATCACTTTGACTACCGATAACGACAACGATAACATGACCGTCGAGGTGGAATACAACGAAACACCTGCCGATATGGGTGCTTTGACCAAAGATATCACCCGTCGTTTGAAGGATGAGATCTTGCTTACGCCGAACGTGAAGCTGTTGCCTTTGGGCTCTTTACCACAAAGCGAGGGCAAGGCAGTTCGTGTGAAGGATTTGAGAACGGTATATCAATAATTAAGAAACGTTCGTTCGACGAAGTCAATTAAGAATTGTTCGTTTGACTGAGTCAATAGTGAACAATAAAAATGGGCTGGCCTTGTGAAGGTTCAGCCCATTTTTTTTTTTGGAAATCCATTTACTTCAACGTAAATCCAATTTCACTGATCGCCTTCGCAAGAGCCTCTTTGCTTGCCGTTCCCTCCACTTGGGCCTCTTTGGTCGCCAAATCGACGGTAGCGTGGGTGACTCCCTCTACAGCGAGAAGCGCCTTCTCTGCTGAGGTGCGACAGTGGTTGCAGTTCATGCCTTCGATGTGATAAACTTGTCTTTCCATATTTGTAGTGTGATTAATGAATGAACGGTGCATTATCTTGGGTAATACCAAGGCGTTGACGAGGAGGCCCGTCAAGAGTGCCGTGCAGCTCCAGGCGAACCATGAATCACCTTGATGGCAACAAGCCTGCTGTGCGGAGAGGTGGCCCAAGAAATCGATGGCTTCAGAAAAATGAAGATAGTCGACACAGACGCCAAATCCGATGGCTCCCATGATGATGCTGAAAAGATAGAGTAGGGTACTCTTCGTTCCTAACACCTTGCGCACCACCATCATGGACGCGAAGTTGCAAGCGGGGCCAGCCATCAATAGCACTAACGCCGCTCCCGGAGTCAGCCCCTTCATTATCAGTGCCACCGCAATTGGTATGCTGCCCGTGGCGCATACATACATAGGCATCGAGATGAGCAAGACTAGTAGCATTGAGGCTAATGTGTTTCCCTTAAAGACGACGAACCACTCCTCTGGAACCAGAAGGGTAATAAGGGCTGCGATAAGGAGTCCGGCGACGAGCCACTTACCGATATCTTCCATCATCTCAACATATCCGTATTTCAGTGCCGATATGCATTTTTGCTGTAGTGTAGAGTGGGGTGCTGGGCACTCTTGATGGGAAGGACTGGTGGTGTTGGCCTCTTTGTCCCAGAAATTGATCAGTGTGCCACCCAATAGTGAGGTGAATAGGGCGGCTATGGGACGGATAATGGCGAATGGCCATCCCATAAGACTATAAGTCGCGATAATGGAATCCACGCCGGTTTGGGGTGTGGCGATCAGAAAAGAGACGGCCGCACCTTTGGAGGCACCCTCCTTCCGTAAAGACATGGCTGTTGGTATCACGCCGCAAGAGCAGAGTGGAAGTGGTATGCCGAAAAGGGCTGCGTTGATAACACTACGGAAAGAACCTTTGCCTAAAAACCGACGATAGTAGGTTGGCGGAAGGAAAGCGTGCAGAATGCCCGCTAAAAGGAAGCCAAAAAGAAGGTAGGGCGACATTTCATTGATCAAGTGAAGTATCTCTTGCATAATTATGGATGATTTGAGCGCAAAAGTACCTCAGATGTCTTTGTTCCACTTACATAATTATGGATTAGACTTATATCTTGTCGATAAATTTCCTTGGTTGAAGATGCATGTTTTTGAATTGCTTCGGCGACATGCCTGTCTCTTTCTTGAATTGGGTGCTGAAATGGGCAGGACTGCTGAATCCGAGATTCCAAGCGATCTCGCTCAAAGACTTTTCGCCATAGCTCACCAACTCCTTAGCATATTCTATGCGTTGGAGCAGCGCGAATCGCTCTATTGTCATGGATTTCATCTGTGAGAATAATTTGCTGATTGCGCTGTACTCTTTCATGAGCCTATTTTGTAGGAAATCGGATAGGGGAGGATGTGGCCCCTCTAACCTAGCCCACTCGATAACGGATAATCTGATATTTTCCACATCGGCGGATTGACGGTCATCCAAAAGTTCAAAACCCTCGTTCAGAAGCTTCTCTCGGAGGATCGAGGTTTGGTCCGACGTGAGCCTGTTTTTTAGGGTAGCTTGTCCTAAGATGACATCCTCAAACTCGATGTCAAGTCTGTTGAGCAGATCTTTGATCGCCTTTACGCAGCGAGGACAGACCATGTTTTTTATGTTGATTGTTCGATCCATCATATCCAACCCCAAAGGTATGATTTTTTATGATTGTTCGATTGCCTCCTACGCTATTTTTCCACACTGAAAGTATGTACTAGAAACTCTTCTATGTGTCTGCGCCAACTGTTCCAACCATGTCCTCTGGTGATTTTAAAATCGTGCGGTAATTTACGCCGCACGTTAAGTTGTTGCCATTGGGCACTTTGCCGCAAAGCGAGGGCAAGGCGGTTCGCGTGAAGGATTTGAGAACGGTATATCAATAAAAGTTTGTCGTGCGATTTGCATAAACGGGAGGAAATCGGAAGGTTTCTTCCCGTTGTTCTTTCTATACGATTTGTGACGATGGGTTTCTCTTTTATGAAATTTTGTCTATCTTTGAATAATTTAGTTTTGCATCGTTTATTTAATAAATACGATTTTGTATATGAAGCAGCTTCGTCTATATATTGTGGTGTTGTTCTCTTTGTTGCTCCTCTTTTCTTGTGGCAAAGAGGAGGTGAAGGTTCATTTTGGCGAGGATCTCTCCGCGACTGTGAGCGGCGTGGCGGATGACTATGAATATGTTGATCTCGGATTAAGTGTTCAGTGGGCCACTTGCAATGTGGGCGCTTCGCAGCCTACGGGCTATGGCGAACTCTACGCATGGGGTGAGACTACGCCTAAATCCGACTATACTTGGAAAAATTACAGATGGTCATTGGGAACATACGAAACCTTGATTAAGTATTGTGCCGCTGATGGCCAACGGGTGTTATTGGCTGATGATGACGCTGCTACTGTGAATATGGGTGGAGAGTGGCGTACGCCTACAGTGGCCGAATTGATTGAGTTGGTAGAGGGCTGTGAATGGCATTGGACAGAGAACTTCGGTGGCTTGGGCGCCATTGGCCAAGTGGGTATTTCGAAGATCAATGGCAATGTGATTTTCTTGCCGGCCGCTGGATTCGGCGAAGGTGCTTCTATAACGGATCGCGGCGTTTATGGCGGATATTGGTCTTCTACCACTGATTTGGAGAATGCGTACAACGCTCACTACTATAATTTCTACGACCGATCGCTCAATCGATTCAATAATTACCGTTGCCACGGTAGGAGTGTCCGTGCGGTGAGATGAGGAGAGGCAGATTACCTTTTCTCCTTTATCCACTCCCAACACCTTAGCATCAGGTAACCCAAACAGACAGGAACCGCTAAAATTGCAATTCCACAAACAATACACTTGATCAACATCCATACGTATGGAAGGGTGTTCAAAATCGTTGAAAACATAGTATTTTATTTTTAGTTAATGAATTTAAATTCTTGAACGAGAAAAAAGGGTACGATTGGGCTATTTAAACCCAATCGCATTGTGCGTGTTTCGCTTGGAGATCAACTCCTCGTTGCAGAAACGTTCCAAACGATCAAGCGAAGCTTTCTCACCCGAGAGAATGTACTCGATATTCTGTTTGCGGGCAATGTTCTCAATCTGACCACCTGAAAAATCATATTTTGCGGCAAGGCGTTGAGCCTCTTCTTGCGAAAGACCCTCCATCATGGAGCGCCAGATCTTCGTTTTTACCGCCACGGAAGGCTTCTGAAACTCCACCTTAAAAAGGAAACGTCTGTCGAAAGCGTTGTCCAAATTACAGGTGAGATTGGTTGTGGCGATGAGGATACCGTCCAAATTCTCCATCTCTTGCAAGATGATGTTTTGCATCGCGTTGTCCATCTTATCCACCGAATGTTCGATATTCTCTGTTCTCTTGTTGATTAGTGCATCCGCCTCGTTGAAGAGTAGGATAGGCATCACCGCGCTCTGTTCGCAAGCCTTTCGGTAACGGACGAATACCGATTTGATGTTCTTTTCACTCTCACCCACGTATTTGTCGCGCATACCGGCGATGTTCACCTCCATGACATCACGACCGGTAAGTCGTGCCAACTGTAGGACGGTCTCTGTCTTTCCCGTGCCTGGAAGACCGTAGAAGAGACAAGAGAATCCCTTACGCATACCTTTCTCCTCCAAGCGGCTTCGGATAGCTGCCAACTTCTCTTCGCTCAACAGATCCGCCAGTCGATTGATCTGCTCCTGCTCAGTGTCGTTGTAGAAAAGGTCCTTCGCCTGAATGGCTGAATGGCTCTTCATGTGTCGTGAGAGATAGGACTGTGGTGTGTTTCTACTGCTAGGCTTGAATACAGGGAAAAGTTTGGTCTTCGCGCCTTTGGTCAAGATGAAATGGTCATTGAGCGCCATGCCATCTTCGCATTTAGGCTCCAATAAACCACTTCTGATCATGAGATGAGTGCCATCGAGGAGCATCTGACGGATGTGGTCATAGGTGAAATCCTCGTCAATCAATCGATCAAGCATATCGATCTTCACGCCTTCATCCTCTGTGTCGCCATAGCCTGCGTAATCTCCCGCCAAGATCAGTAAGATCATTCGCTCTTCCCTGGTCTTGTAGGTGGTAAGCACGTGTTCACAGTAGGGGAGTTGCGGATTCGCTTCGCAGGCATCTAACATCCAATCCAAGGCCTTTTCCGCTTCGAGGGGGGTGGCTGTTTCACATTTGTTCAGCTTAAAACGCAACTTCTCCATGAAAGTCTGTTCGTCCATTCCCTCCAAATCCTCGGGTACGAAAACCTCGTTGTGGCTAAGCGCCTTCACCACACCATCTTCGAGATAGAAAGAGTCAGTAAAACCATCGCAGTCTCTGTATTGGCAGGAAGAGACCCATTTGCGCTTCTTTAGCTCCTCCATGGCCTCCGCTTCGCCAATCAAGGAGAGGCGGGTGCAGCCGACATATTTAGCAAAGTCGGCCCAAGACATCGAACTGCCTTTTTCTGACATGATGGAGATGAAAAGCACTTGCCATTTGGTCATGGACAACCTCTCGGTGAGGAAGTCAAACGCTGGTTCGCACCTTTTCCAGAAATCTTCGGAGAGTTTGGTGCCCATCACCTCTAAAACCACATAGTTCAAGGCGTTGACAATGGTCCAACTCTCTGGGATTTCCGCATGAACCCTCTCTTGACCTTCCTCCATTAGCGTCTCATCCTCGTTCGTCATGTCAGGGAACATGGTGTTGAATGCTTCGTTAAGATCATCTAATGCAAGTTTCTTGTTTGTTTTGCTCATACTTTCTTTCTGTTTTGTTTCACAGTTAAACATTACAAATATCGGGTGTACCTATGCCTAATTAGTGCGTAGGTGTGCATTACTTCCTCTCTGTTTTATGCGGAGAGGAAAGTTGTGCTGGATGAGATTTTGAGGATCGCCTTGGAAGGCATGAAGACAAAGCTTCCCTTCCTGATTCACACACTATGAAGCGAAGTCTCCTCCTTTCTTACGGTCCATATCATGGATAGAACCGTGATCTACAATGTTAAATTGATTCTTCAAACAAATTAGATACTTTTAATCAAATCATGGCGCAAGTATAGAGCATAATATTTAATCCTCCAAACAAACGGCAGCTTTTTTTTGCATTATTTCATTTTAGAGTATGGATCATGAGGCGTAGTAAAGGTTAGGGTTGTTGTGAAGTAGGGAATGTGTTCAGTAAAAACTCCTCGATATGTCTACGCCAGCTGTTCCAACCGTGTCCACCTCTGGTGATTTTAAAATCGTGCGGTAATTTCTTCCGTTTCATTTTATGGTTCGCTTTTAATGAGCGCAAAATAAACATATCATAGGCTCCACAGCGCATCCAATAGGTTGTTCCCACATTTTTTCTTGGAACGTGGTACTGCATGATGACGGGGGAAAATAAACCAACCACCTCGAAATGTTGTTTTTTGTTGAGCATTAACGCCTGTCTGCCTCCGCTGCTCAATCCCGCGATCATTGACCGATCCACAGAGTAGTGCTGCTTGACATATTCATCGATCTCCGGGAATATTTTCTCGAATTCCCTTCTCCTGACATGCACATTGAAGTCGTAACCACTTTTCAGATAAGTGGGGAGTTGGTAAGCCCTCATAGTATCGTTCACGATGCAGAGAGGGGTGGCGATCACCAACGGTTCAATGATTCCGTTGGTGATCAGACTATCCGCTAAATGGCTGATATGTCCCTCGTTCTCCCAAGAATACTGATTGCCATGCATGCCATGCAATAAATAGAGTAGTGGGTAACTCTTTTCCGGATTATAGCCGGGTGGGGTATATACGGTTAAAAAACGGGGTTTGTCCGCTCTTTTGGTCACAAAGCGAATGGTGTCTATTTTACCGTCTGCCCATGAGAAGGCCATAGAGGCCCAGATTGTGATGAAGAGGGCTAGAATTCTGCTGTTTATCATGCCATCGCCTCTTTTAACATTGCCTCAAACTGACGTACCGCCTTGGTGAGACGGTATTTCTCCGCCTCCTGCGCATATTTTACCTCCATCTCTTGACGCTCTTCTGGGTGTTCGATCCAATATTCGATCTTATCTTTTAGCGACGCAGCGTTTCCCACCTCGAACAATGAACGCTCATCTAAGGCAAACTGTTTGGTTGCCGACAGTGGACTATTGGAGATGACAGGAACCAATCCTGTCGCGAAGGCCTCGATGCAGCCAATCGCTTCGCTCTCCATATCACTTGCATGGACATATAGATGTGTATCGTGAAGCAAATTAATAAGCTCCTCACGGGTATAATATCCGAAAACAGGTTCATTGGTCAGCTCTTTACCCAATTTACGGTAATATTTTTCGATAGAGCCGACGCCTGCGAATTGGAGTTGTATCTGCTTTTCGTATTTACTCATCTTCACAGCCTTGATAAGTAGATCCTGTCTTTTTTCCGGAGACAACCTTCCGACCATGGTAATCACGATTTTACCGGGGAATTTATCCTCGTTCGCGGGACGATAATAGACGAAATCATCAGAAATACCGTTGCTGATCACCCGTAAATCATTGTCGAAACCATAGTGCTTTAATTCGTCAGCCATCATTTGACTCGGACAATGTATCAATTTAATCCCTTTGTACATGGTGTGATAGTGAAGACGGTAAAGCAGGCGGTTGATGAATTCCACCTTTCCAACGCGAAATCCTGAACTGATGTTCTCCGCCTGTACGTGGAAGGCGGCTGTAATCGGTTTCCCTTTGGATAGTGCCATTTTTTTCACTTTGCATCCCAACATAAATGGTGTAAAGACATGTACGATGTCACACCAATCCAGTGCCGTGTCGATGATTTTCTCATCAGGTGCGGCGAATTGATAACCGTTGGCGTGCAAAAGTCCGTCAATGGGCGTTTTAGCCTCTTTTAATGCAATAATATAATCCGGATAGGGCGTCTCCGCATTGGTCAATACTTTCACTTCATGACCAAATGAACGAAGCGTCTCTCCATAACGTTGCGCGGAGATACTTGTGCCGTTGCTGTGTGACAGAAAGGCATCAATCACAAAAAGTATTTTCATTTCTTAACTGATAGTATAAATAACCTTAACACCTAAAAGTGTTGCAAAGATACAACATTCCAATTTAAAAAAAAATAAAAACTGTAGGAATATTTGTTATTTATCAATATTGTTGTAGGTGAAACGAATTTCAAGTACGCATATCAATTTCTAAATTTTATATCTAATAACATAATGCTCACTAACTTATGTGATACGATTATCTTTTCATTCAGCAACGTTCCCAATTTGTGCCATGGCTGCCAGAGATTGTTCTTTCGGTGATAAACCTTCTCGGGCGTGAGGAATGGATAGTCTTTGTAGGATTTGCGGATTTCGTAGAGTTCGGAGATTTGAACGGTTACCTTTTAGGTAAATTGCCTTGTTATATAATTAGTATTATGTTAAATAGAAATAACGGTGAATTGTAAGCGTTCGGTGAACAGGTTGTAAATTAGATGTTTAAGGCAAAAATACGGCCCAATTTGACAATTTTGAAAAGTTTAAATTTGAACGTCAGATTTTAATGATGTTGCACGGGGCAAAAAAACAGCGTCGATGATTTGA
>JAZRZA010000001.1:0-27717 GCA_045601045.1 Paludibacteraceae bacterium | reverse complement strand
GGAGAAATTTGAAAGAGAAAAGGGGTGAAAATCACCCCTTTTTTTGTGCCATGTAACCGTTTCTGCCGATGTAACAATTTTGCCACCCAAATCTGTAACCCAATAGCCACCCATTTGCGCCACCTTGTACTTTTTATTTTTTCTTGCACTTTTTGCAACTCACACATAATCAACACCTTTCAAGATTTAGTCTTGTACTTTTTGTTTTAGTGTTGGTATTTGTAACAAAATAATCCAACAGCGCCAAGATGACGGTTGGATGGAAAAATTTCCTATCTATGGTGATTTGACTAAATTAGATGGGGGCAAGTTTAAAGGAGAATTTGATGTGCTTTGCGGTGGCTTCCCTTGCCAGGCTTTCAGTCATGCTGCACATGGTAAAAACATTGCGGAAAAGAATTTGTGGCCAGAAATGTTCAGATTTGTCCGAGAATCAAATGCTCCTGTTGTGTTTGGTGAGAATGTTGTTTTGAAGGCAATTGAAAAAGCTAAAGAAGATTTAGAATCGGTCGGATATCAAGTAGAGCGTTGTAAGTTGTCATGTGGAGAATTAGGAGCACCACATAGAAGAGATCGTTATTGGCTGTTAGCAGTTAAGGATTATTCTGTATTTGAAAAAATAGCAAAGGCAGATAAGTCTTTGCCCAAGCTGTCTGCGAAGTGTTGGCATAATTCTCCAGAAGATCATGGAATAAAATTAGAAGTAACGAATAGACGGGCACAGTTGAAAGCTATAGGTAATGCACAATCCCCTTGGGCTGCAGCTGTTGCATTTAGAATTTTAGTTAATAGACATTTAAGTCATAGTTTTTCTTCTTCTATAGTTGATGAGTCTGAATTAGATGAAGTTTTTGAGGGAAAAGAATCTTGGGTAGTAAAAACATATGGGAAAGATTTTGGATTGATTCATACACCAACAACCATGGCTAATTATTCTGCACCATCAATGATGAAACATGAGGGATGTAGAAACTTTGTGAAAGTTTTTGGAAAACCTTCTCCTGATAATGCAGAATATCTGATGGGTTTTCCGTTAGGCGCTTCTGCAGAAGTGTCTCTTTCAAATGTGAATTATTCAGTGTGGAAAAATGATTGAATTGTTACGAAATAACTAGTGTTTATGAATGTTGATGACTTGGTTGCTGAAATAGAGTCGCATGGATATAATACAAATGCGGCTGTTACCCAAAAAACTCTTTATAGTAGGATTAAGAGATCGCAGCTCTTTTCTGGTACTAATAGGTTGAATGCGGGTTGGGGAAGAGGTAAAATAGTTGTTGCCACATATGACGAGAAGGATGGGAAGTCATTAGAAGACTATCTTGAAGCATGGGAAAGTTTAGTGGGTAAATACAAAGATCAATTTTTGTGTTTGGAAGAAGAAAATGGAGATTGGCTGTATTTTGATTGGAATGGTACTGCTATTTCGTATGAAGATATCTTTCCTAAAAAGAATCCTATGCTTGATACTAAAGATTCTTTCCTCACCGCCCTCCGTACCAAGCCATTCCTTCTTCTCGCAGGAATTTCAGGAACAGGTAAGAGCCGAATTGTGAGGGAGTTGGCTCGTGCGTGCTGGCAACCTACAGATGATGAATACAAAGCTCATAAGCCTCGCAATTTTGAAATGGTTCAGGTGAAGCCTAACTGGCATGATAGCTCGGAGTTGATAGGCTATGTGAGCCGTATTGGCGAGAAGCCTGAGTTTATTGCAGGAGATTTCTTGAAGTTCGTGGCTAAGGCATGGAGCGAACCTTCTGTGCCTTATTTCCTCTGCTTGGACGAGATGAACCTTGCCCCAGTGGAACAGTATTTTGCTGAATATCTTTCGGTTATTGAGAGTCGTAAACTGGAGGATGGGAAGATAGTGACGGACCCGTTGCTGAAAGGCAATAAGGCAATCTATAACGAGGATGATAAGGATTGGTATATTGATTTAGTGGATTATCTTACTGCGACGTTCTGTAAAACAGAAAATGCACTGGCCATAAAGGAACAATTCCGAAATGAAGGTATTACCATCCCTCAAAACCTCTTTGTGGTAGGTACTGTCAATATGGATGAAACAACGTTTAGTTTTAGTCGCAAGGTACTTGACCGTGCTATGACTATCGAGATGAACGAAGTGGATTTGAATGGTGGTTTGGAAGAAAATGCAGCCAGCGAGTTTGGGTATATAGGTCCTAAAGACGAAGAACCAAGTGTCCTCATTCCGTTCGCAGTAGAGGGTAAGGATGTCTATTCAGCCAATAAAGACTTGTGTGACAAGGTGATAGAATATCTACAAGCGGTAAATGCTGTGCTCGACAAGACGCCTTTCAAGATAGCCTACCGAACTCGTAACGAGTTCTTGGTCTATGCCGTGTGCCGTGGTGAAGAATACTTGAACAATGCTCTCGATGAGATGACCTCTATGAAGATATTGAGCCGTATTGAGGGTGATGCGGATAAAACAGAACGGGTATTGAACAAATTGGATGATCTCTTGACACAGACGTTTGAAGGTATGGAAAAGAGTGTGTCTTTGGCAAAGATTGTAGAGATGAAGGAGAAGTTGGATCGTACGCAATATACATCGTTTTGGAGTTAGTAATTAATTGAGAATAAATTGTTTACATGATTCTATTACGAGATTTTTTTTTCAGTTTTGCGTAATAGAATCGTGTTGTTATGAAGTTATAATGGCTTTTGAATAGTTAACTTATGGATTTACTTACCATCAAACATACTGATTTCAAACTCTACATTGAGTGTGGAAAGTTCGATGCCATCTATGGCAAGGCAAAGGGAAACATTCAAGAGGAGAATCTTACCTCACACTACACCTGGAGCGATGGGGTGGAGTCAGTGTCGTTGGATGGAGTGGGTGAAATTACGCAAGGACAATCCGCAAAGGCGATGTTTTTTGACAATGCGGACTATTCGGTGTGGGTGGATTTTGAAGAGGGAATAAAAAATGTTCGGTATCTGTCTGCCCGGGCTGATGACAACGACCATTTTAGGTTTAGACATGGTGTGTTGTCTGGTTTCCTCAATTATGGCAATGACGTAGGACTGAGCGAGATTCGCTTCTCGTATGAGTTAAAAGGTGAGCAAAAAGAATTTTTCTTTGGCTATGAAGTGCTCTCCACCAAGTTAGACTATCACTCTCATTGGAAGAAAATCATTGCCGATATTGAGGAGGAATATCGTATGTTGTCGCTTGATTATTTGCGACGCACTTGCCATAGTTTCAGCGAAGGTTCGGGTGATAGTTTTGATTTGATATGGTGGAATGTTTTTCAAAGTGTGCAAGCTCAATTTATTGGTGCGTGCAAAAACATAATAGAACGTCCTCGCCATCGGTTGCGGGCGCGTCAGGAGTATAAACGAGCAGACAAAATCCGAAGATTTACGCCTCAGTTAGAGCAAGAGTTTGCCGAACATAGGCGGGAGTCTGGACATTTGTATGTAGTGCAAGAACAGGAGAATTCCAACAATACGTTCGAAAATCGTTTCTTGAAACATACGTTGCATTTTATTGCAAAGAAGTTCGATGATCTACTGCAGAGGGTGAATCGATTCAATCAGTTGTCAGATAACCAGCGAGATGAATTTGAAAAACAGGGAAAGCAACTGATCCATTTGATGAAAAATCCCTTCTTTCGCACCGTAGGTAAGTTCGAAGGTCTGAGACAAGAATCCCTAATATTGCAAAACGACACCAATTATTCTAAAATCTATAGAACAAGCATATTGTTGCGTAAGTCGTTCTCTCTCAATGAGGGAATGTATCGAATGGAAACCAAGGATATTGCGACGCTTTATGAAATATGGTGTTTCATCCAAGTTTCACGTATTGTGAAAAAGTTGATGGGTGACGAAGTGAAAATGTCGCACCCTAATCGTATGGAGATGAGTAGTTCATTTGTTTATGAATTGGGTAAGGGAGAACATTCTCGCATCTTGTTCGAAAAAGGTAATGTGCAGTTAGCGGAGCTTATCTATAATCCGAAAAACGATCAGGATACTCATTATGGAGAAGATTCATTGTCTATTCAAAATTTAGTTTCTCCTACTGTGCCGCAGAAACCGGACATTGTTTTGCAGCTGACGAAAAACGACATAGACAGTGGCATGAAGATGACTTATTTGTTTGATGCGAAGTATAGGATTGCAGGTAAAGAATATGGTACAGATGTCCCTCCAGATGATGCTATCAATCAGATGCATCGCTATAGAGATGCTATCTACTATAAACAAAGTGACAATCGATTGCGAAAAGAGGTTATTGGAGGCTATATCCTTTTCCCTGGCGCAGGAGAGAAGACAAAAATAGAGCAATCTAAATATTATAAATCGATTGGAGAAGTCAATATTGGTGCGTTTCCTTTACGCCCTGATGATGGCGAAAGCAAAGATCTTTTGGTCGAGTTTATTGACGGATTGTTGAGTAAACAGGCTTCTACCATAGTTCGTGAAGTCATACCGCAAAAAGGAACGGAGATTGCAGTACATGATAGGGTCTTGGTAGGTCTCGTGAAACGAGATGTTGAAAAGTTTGAAAAAGGCGAGGCAAACATCTATTACACAGGCCCTAAGTTTCCAACTACAATTCCGTTGGACAATCTGCATCTATTTGCTCCGTACATAAAAGAGAAAGGCATTCGTGATGTCTATGAAATTAAGAAAATTCGCACTATCACGAGTAGTGAAGCGAAGGGAGAGGAAGCGGGAGACGATTTGCGTTTGGCTTTTGAATTGGGCAAACGTATAAGAACCTTTGACTCGTATAAACCGCATGATTTGATGATTTCCTATACTTTTAGCGATACGGTTTTGTCTGAATTGTAATTCCTCGAATCTGATGTTGCTGAAAAGGTGGACGAAGTGTACTGTTTGAGCTGAAATATATGCATAAAATAGTGGATGTTCCGTAAAAAGGTGGTCTTGGTCCACCTTTTTAGGTAAAAGATAGCGTTTGTTTGAATTACTTGTGTACCTTTGCAAAAAAACGGAACAAAATAAGATATGAAGTATTCAACTTTATCGGACGTATTGGCTGTGTGGCAATCCATGCAACCACTCTCTGCCAGAGATCACGAAATGCTCAGCAGACGCTTTTCTATCGACTTCAACTATAACAGCAATCATATAGAAGGCAATACTTTGACATACGGACAAACGGAAATTCTCTTGTTGTTTGGAAAGATTGTAGGTGAGGCTAGGGTAGATGATGTGATAGAAATGAAGGCAAGTGATGTTGGCCTGAAAATGATGAAGGAGGAGTCTCGCCTAAAGGAAATGCCTTTGAGCCAGTCGTTCATTCGTACTCTTCACAAAACGCTGCTACGAGAAGACTATACTGTATACAGAAATTTGCCTGGTGGTATGACTACGAGTTATGTTATTCATGCTGGTCAATATAAGTCGCGTCCGAACTCTGTCATTACGCGTTATGGTGACCGTTTTGAGTATGCGTCGCCAGAGGAGACTCCTGCCTTGATGTCCGACCTTGTGAATTGGTATAATGAAGAAGAAAAACGAGGGACACTCTCGCCTGTAGAATTGGCTGCATTGTTCCACTATCGTTATATTAGAATACATCCATTTGAAGATGGCAACGGGCGTATAGCGAGATTGATGGTAAATTTTATACTGTTCCGTCATGGATACCCGATGATTGTAGTGCGTAGCAGGAAGAAACAAGAATATCTTGAAGCATTGCACAAGACAGACTTGAAGGTAGGAAGCGTCCCGTCAGATGGGGCAAATGCAAGAATTGAAGACATAACTGATTTCTTGAACTACTTCCAGAACCTTATGAAGGAGGAAATAGAGTTTAATATACGCTTCTTGACAGAAAGGGGTGAGAATGTGTGGTGGTTTGATGGTGAACGCATCAACTTCCGTTCTGAAACTACAAGCAAGATTTTGCAGATGTTTCTTCGCAATGCATTTGTTTCCATTCAAGAGTTGATGGACGTGACTGGAATAAATAAATCGGCTGTCAATAAACAATTAAAGCTTTTGCGAGAAAAAAAATACATTGCCAAAAATGAAGATACTGGCGAGTGGCGTGTAATCATCACTCCGTCTATATAAACACCATCACATATTTCTCAACAGAAAAGGCTGCCCAATCATCATTTGAGCAGCCTTTCTTATCTATTCGTTGTATTCTAATTACCAAGCGAACAAAGGATAATCCTTCATGATGCTGTTAACCTTCTCGCGAACTGACTTGATGTTTGCCTCGCTCTCTGGGTTAGAAAGAACGGTGTCGATCATCTCGACGATCTCAACCATCAACTCCTCCTTTGCACCACGAGTCGTGATGGCTGGTGTACCGAAACGGAGACCTGAAGTTTGGAATGCTGAACGAGTGTCGAATGGCACCATGTTCATGTTGGTGGTGATGTCAGCGGCAACAAGGGCTGTCTCTGCCATCTTACCAGTCAACTCAGGGAACTTAGGACGGAGGTCGATCAACATAGAGTGGTTGTCGGTACCGCCAGAAACGACTGCGTAACCCTTGTCAACGAATGCTTGCGCCATAACAGCGGCATTCTTCTTCACCTGAGTTTGGTATGTCTTGAACTCTGGTTGAAGCGCCTCGCCGAATGCGACAGCCTTTGAAGCGATCACGTGCTCCAATGGACCACCTTGCATACCTGGGAAGACTGCTGAATTCAAGATAGAGGACATCTTGCGGATAACACCCTTCTTGGTTACCTTACCCCATGGGTTGTCGAAATCCTTGCCAAGCAAGATGATACCACCACGAGGACCACGAAGCGTCTTGTGGGTAGTTGATGTCACGATGTGAGCATATTTCAATGGGTTGTCGAGCAAGCCTGCGGCGATCAAACCAGCAGGGTGAGCCATGTCGATCATCAAAAGCGCGCCAACCTCGTCAGCGATCTTACGCATACGTGCGTAATCCCACTCGCGTGAGTATGCGGAACCACCACCGATGATCAACTTAGGACGCTCTGCCTTCGCGATCTTCTCCATCTCGTCGTAGTCAACGCGACCTGTCTCCTTGTTCAAGTAGTAAGGAACTGGCTTGTAGATCAAACCGGAAGTGTTAACCAAGGAACCGTGTGAAAGGTGACCACCATGAGCCAAATCCAAGCCCATGAACTTGTCGCCAGGGTTGAGGACTGCAAGAAGAACAGCACCGTTAGCCTGAGCTCCTGAGTGAGGTTGTACGTTAGCGTACTCGGCACCGTAAAGTTTGCAAAGACGCTCGATTGCCAAACCTTCGCTCATGTCGACTACTTCGCAACCACCGTAGTGACGGTGACCGATGTAACCCTCAGCATACTTGTTTGTTAAATAACTTCCCATTGCCTGCATCACTTGATCGCTGACAAAGTTCTCGGAAGCGATTAGCTCAATTCCTTTAAGCTGACGCTGATGCTCTTTTTCGATAATGTCGAAAATTGCTGTGTCTCTTACCATAAGTATATCTTGTTGTTAATTGTTAATTCCTCGAGTTAATTTCGCAAGTGCAAATTTACTTCTTTTTTCTTTACGCGGTGGCATCTGTTTCCTTAAATTTTCCGACAAATGATAGTTTATCTTTGAGATGTGCTTTTTCTTCTACCATTAAATTGCTATATTTGTCGCAAATATTTGAAGATGTTTTCTATTAGGGTTTTAAGATATATAGTTGTTTTCCTGCTTGCTTTTTCTCCGTTAAGGGCGATGGAGTGGGCCTCGTTCCACCATTATACGGTGAAGGATGGCCTGAGCTGTAACTATGTCCATTCCATTTCTCAAGACAAGAATGGCTTCCTATGGGTGGCCACCGAGTATGGTTTGAATAAGTTCGATGGTGTCCATTTCAAGAACTATTTTTTCGAGGATTATCCTTCACTGTTTCGCAACGACATCATCCGTTCCGCCACATTGGATGATGGTACGGTTTGCTTTGGAAGCAACAACGGAATGGCGGTCTCCTATGATGAAATGACCGATTCCTTCCATAATTTGGCGCCCAAGGATTTCGACACCACATACTATAAATGTGTGACGGGAATCTATCCAGTCAGTGGTGGTAGAACGATTCTCTCCACCAATGCGGGACTTTATCTGTTCGATAAGGAGGGTGGTCTGTTCGACAAGAATCCTATTGCCTATCAAGCAACCCAAGATATCTTTACCTGCAGTTTGTTGGAAGATGATTGGGGACGGATCTGGATTGGTTCTTTCCCAGGCGTCCGGGTGTGGGATAAGGATTTCAAGCGATGTGGCCCCACATTTCTCTCGGAAATCAATGAGATGGTCTCCTCGATGGTTCGTTTGGACCACAACCGCATATTGATATCTTCCAGTATCGGCTCCTTGGGCGTCGTGCACATAGGGGATGACGGCACGATTCTTCGTGCGGAGCAGATCGAAACCCCATTTAAGTGCATCACCGCCATTCTCAAGGATTCGAAGGGAAGGATTTGGTTGGGAACCAGTGGAAGCGGACTTTGGCGTGGCGAATGCCGCTCCGGGAAATGGAGCTTTGAGAAGCAGGCGCCGATTAATATCAATGTGGACGAGTTGAAGAAGGTGCATACGCTCTTCGAGGATCGTGACGGAGATATTTGGATCGGTACCCAGAATTCAGGTTTATGGCGTTATGGCGAGTCGAAAGAGTCCAGTTCTTTGCACTCGTCCGATATCGGATTCCCTTTGGTGGATGGAACCTCTTTCGCGGAGGATAGTCGAGGAAATATCGTGGTCAGCGCGGATGGCCATGGCTGTTATCTGCTCTCTCCCGATTTGAAATTGCTGAAACATATCCAGACGGAGGATGGTCTGACAAGTAATAATGTCTTGTCGTTACAGAAGGGCGTCGATGGAAAGATTTGGGTGGCCTCATGGGGAGGTGTCCCTTGCACCTATGATACGGAGACGGGAAAGATTACCCAGTACCCCTTCGATGGAATTGGTTTCGCATACAGTACCAGTAAGGTGTTGCACTGTTTCCAGAATGGGGAAGTGGGCGTCGGACTGGCGGGTGATGGTATCTATTGCTATTCCAAGGAGAAAAATATTTGGAACCATGTTCGGTTGATAGGCGATTCCACCATATCCTCGGAAGACCGATGGGTGGAGCATCTTATGGAGACGAAGCAAGGCGTGCGTTGGATTGTCACCTCCCGTACCGTCTGGCGTTGGGAGAATGGCAAGATGAAGGCGACCTATCCGGATATAGACGCCACGCAGTCCCACAATCCGTTGATGATGTTCCAGGGGGCGTGTGACGAGGCGGGTAATCTCTTCGTGGTAAGTAACCGCGGTGTCATTCGTTTCGAGGCGGATGGCTCCTCATTCAAATCGTTGGATTTCTTGCCAGCGGGTCATTACTCCTCGATCCTGTTGGGTAGGGATGGCCACTTCTGGACCAGCGGATCCAATGGTATCCTCTATTTCGATTATGACAGTGGAACCTATCATCAAGTCTTGTTGGACGACCGTTGCCGCAACCGCAACTATTTCACATCCCGCGCCGCATTCCAAGACTCCAAAGGTCGTTTCTATTTTGGAAGCACCGAAGGATTTATGGTCTTTGATCCTACTTTGAAGCGTGAGTCGTCGGGTGTTAGCTATCTCTCTTTCTCTGATCTCTATTTATTTGGAGAGCGTGTTTTGCCGAGCAGCGACCTGTTGCCTGCTCCTCTTTCTCGGACAAAGGAGTTGGTCTTGAATTATGATGAAACCAATATCAGCATCTCTTTTGATGTATTGGATTTCTCTGGACTGAATATTGTGGATGCCTCTTACCGAATCAATGGCTTGGACCGCCGATGGGTGGATTTGGGGGATAAACGGGAGGTGAAGATCTCCCACTTGCCTTTTGGAGACTACGTCTTGGAAGTGAAGGCGTTGCGTCGCGACGGAGTGGGTGATCCGAAAATTATTACGCTGAACATACGTGTCTTGCCGCCTTGGTGGAAGACATGGTGGTGTACACTCCTGATGGTGTTGGGACTTATTGCGATTGTTGCCGGTGTGCTCTACTACCGTTTCCGTTCCATCGTGAAACAACGTGAGCTTTTGTCGAAAATGGTGGCTGAACGCACCAAGGAGTTGGATGAGAGCAATCAATTATTGGGCCAGAAGCAAAAATTCATCGAACAACGTAACCAAGAGCTTTTGGATGTGCTTCGGGAAAAGGACCGTTTGATCTCTGTCGTGGCACATGACTTGAAGAATCCGATGTTCGCCATTGTGGGCGCATTGGAGGGCGTTGTGAAGCGACGTGAGATCTCTCCGAACACTTGGAAAGTGTTGAATGACACCTATTTGTCTGCGTTTAATTTGCAGTCGGTGATGGTGAAACTCTTGGAGTGGGCGAGGGGTAAACAGTCGGATGTGGCTTGCCGTATGGATCACGTGAGTCTTCACCAAATTATGACGGAGGTTCTGGATCTTATGAATGGAGTTCTCTCGGAGAAGAATATAACCGTGGATTACACTTCCGATGTGAAACATAAAGTCTTTGCCGATGGGCGCATGATAGGAACGGCTATCCGCAATGTCTTGTCGAATGCGGTGAAATTTACGCCGATGGGTGGCTCTATCCGTATTTACGCTTCGGAGGAGTTGTCTGTTGTTCGATTGTCCATTACTGATAGTGGCGTGGGAATGTCGAAGGAGAAAGTCGAGGAGTTGATGGGTGACGGACGGCACGAATCCACTTTGGGTACGAACAATGAGAAAGGTACTGGCCTTGGTTTCCAGATGACGAAGGATTTCGTCCGCAAGAGCGGTGGCGCAATTCAATTGGAGAGCGAAGAGGGAAAGGGAACGTCCATCGTCATCACGTTGACTAAGTCGGATGAGTTGGCTGAGATCTCTGCTCCTGCAAAGGCCTCGTCAGAGACTTTTGAGGTGAATGCGGAGTTGTTGGATGGTAATACGGTGATGGTGGTTGACGACGATCCGTTGATATTGAACAACCTCTGTGAGATGCTGAAACCTTATGTGAATGTGGTGGCCGCATCCAATGGAGAGGAGGGCTTGCGTGTCGTGAAGGAGAGCCGCCCTGATATCATCATCTCCGATGTGGAGATGCCTGTCGTGGATGGTATTGAGATGTATAAACGTCTGCGTGGCGAACAACCGACCATGAATGTGCCATTGGTATTCCTCTCCGCCCGTAGTGACGAGGACGACAGGTTGCGCGGTTTGTCGAGCGGCGCGATCGATTATGTCACCAAACCATTCTCCGCCAAGGAGTTGCTGATGAAATTGCACAATATATTGCAGTGGCGTAGAACACAGCAACAGCAGGTGTTGACACGCAATTTCGAGGAGGATCGCATCGATGAGGAGGCGAATGATCTGTTGAGGGGCGTGTTGCAGGTGGTGGAGAAGCGTTATCAGGATTCTGAATTCTCCATTGATGATATTGCGGATGAATTGGCGATGAGCAAATCCTCCCTCTCCCGTAAGTTGAAATCCATTACGGATAAGACTCCTTTGGAGATCATCACGGAGTTTAGGCTTCACCGTGCCCAGAAAATGTTGAAAGAGGGACGGAGCGTTTCCGAAGTGGCCTATTCCGTCGGCTTCAATGATCCACTCTATTTCAGTAGAAAGTATAGAGCGGTGTTTGGTTATCCGCCTTCCCAGGAGTCGTAATGGGTTCCCGTTGAGTCTGTGTTTGATGATTGTCAAATATATCGAAGTTTGCGGGATCTTGTTCGGTGAATAATGCCTCGTTTTAAGTTTTTTTTTGAAAATTTCCGATGCAAGGTATTTTCAGTTAGACAAAATGCGCTACCTTTGTATCGTCAATGACAGAACGATTATTGATAAAGTGTAATAATGGTTTAATTCTGAACTGAAACGTGAACATTATCTGAGTGTATTTGTGTAAGCTTTGCGAAATTGGGTAGGTCTTTTGATCTACCCATTCTTTTTTTCCCATAATTTGTCAGTATGATGTTTCTCCTCTCCTAAGATAGGAGGGCCGAAGGTTGTCTCTGTGGGTTGGGGTAGGGTGAAAAAAGAAAAACCTCCGAAGAGAGAACTTCGAAGGTTGAGTACCCAGACCCGGGGTCGAACCGGGATGGAAGTGAATCCACTGGTGTTTGAGACCAGCGCGTCTACCGATTCCGCCATCTGGGCGAATGAGAACTATTTGTTTGTTAGGTTGAGTACCCAGACCCGGGGTCGAACCGGGATGGAAGTGAATCCACTGGTGTTTGAGACCAGCGCGTCTACCGATTCCGCCATCTGGGCGATTAATGAACAAATTGTTCTCAAATGCGGTGCAAAGGTAGCGCTTATTTCTGAATATGCAATAGGTTGACGCGCATTTTTCGGATATTTTCAAAATTTTTTCGTCAATGGGCGAATCTTACAATGTTTGCGACTTTAATGTTTGGTATTGAATCTTTCTATCTCCCTATTTATATGATATTTGTGGTTTAAATTTCAGAAATGTAACTCTTGTTCCCGATAAAATTGCTATTTTTGCAAAGTTATCGGTCTTTTGACTCGGTAATTTATTTGCTTTGTAATCGACAATCGGGAGCGTTCCCGTGTTTAAAATATAGAGAAATGAAAAATAATAATTATTGCGTGATCATGGCAGGTGGTGTGGGTAGCCGTTTTTGGCCATTCAGCACAAATAACAAGCCTAAGCAGTTTTTGGATTTCTTTGGAACAGGTCGTTCTTTGTTACAAATGACTTATGACCGTTTCTTGAAGATCGTTCCTAAAGAGAATATCTTAATTGCCTCCAATAGCCACTACAAGGATTTGATCTTGGAGCAGTTGCCTGAATTAAAAGAGAACCAAGTTTTGTTGGAGCCTGCTAGACGTAATACCGCTCCCTGTATCGCGTACGCTATGAATCGTATTTTGGCGGAGAATCCAGACGCGAATGTGGTGGTCTCTCCATCCGACCATTTGATATTGAAGGAGGATGAGTTTGTTCAGACCATTAAGTGCGGTCTTGAATATACTAGCACTCATGACGATATCCTTACCTTGGGTATCAAGCCAAGCCGCCCCGAAACTGGTTATGGTTACATTCAGGTGGCTGATATCACTGGTGGCCAAAATATCATGAAGGTGAAGACATTTACCGAGAAGCCTAACATTGAGATGGCTCGCATGTTCTTGGAGAGCGGTGACTTCTTCTGGAATTCGGGTATGTTCTTGTGGAACGTGAAGACCATCATCGCGGCTTTCGACCTCTACTTGAACGAAATGAACCGCAAGTTCGAGAAGGGTAAAGATTGTTACGGAACCGATAAGGAGCAAGCGTTTATTGATAGCATCTACCAATCGTGCACCAATATCTCCATCGACTACGCGATTTTGGAGAAGGCGAATAATGTCCATGTATTGGCGGCCAACTTCGGATGGTCCGATTTGGGTACTTGGGGATCTGTTTATGAGCATGCCGACAAGGACGAGAACCAAAATGTGACGTTGAAGTGCAAGACACTCTTGTACGAGAGCAAGAATAATGTGGTCGCTCTCCCAGAGGGTAGATTGGCGGTTATCCAAGGCCTTGACGGTTACATCGTCGCTGAGGCTGATAAGGCGTTGTTGATCTGCAAAAAGGAGGAGGAGCAACGTATCCGTCAATTCGTGAACGATACGCAGGTGAAGATTGGCGAGGAGTTTATATAACTCAATTGCCGTCCACATAAATTACAGAGGGCTGTCCACTATGGGTGTGGGCAGCCCTCTGTTCTGTTTTATCCCTCATTTTATTCTTCCTCCTTCTTCTCTGGGAAAACCAGAGAGGCGATGATACTCAAGGTTAGGATGGATAGGATGATGAGTAGGGATACTCCAGGATCGATTTCAATTCCGAAGAAGACGTTGAGCAACAATTTCACGCCGATAAAGGCCAGTAGGATGCCTAGTCCGATCGGAAGTCGGCAGAACATACCCATCACGCTGCTAAGCATGAAGAAGAGCGATCTGAGTCCAAGAATGGCGAATATGTTAGAGAAGAATACAATGTAAGGATCTCTGGTGATGGAGAAGATCGCAGGAATGGAATCCACGGCGAAAAGCACGTCGGAGAACTCTATTACCAGTAGTACCAAGAAGAGGGCGGTAATGTAGCGTTTGCCATCTTTTTTCACGAAGAAATTGTGCCCTTTGTACTCCCTCAAAAGTTTGAAATGTCTGGAGGCGAACTTCACGACTGGATGGTTCTCCGTATCGATTTTTTCCTCCTCCTCTTTGCCGAATAGTAGTTTGCCTCCTGAAATGATCAATATCACACCGAATATCGCCAATACCCAAGAGAATTGATGAATGAGGGCGGAGCAGGTGAAGATAAAGATGAAACGGAGGATGATGGCACCGATGATGCCGAAGAAAAGCACTCGGTGGTAATACTTCTTTTCGATGCCGAAACTCATGAAAATCATGATCATCACGAATATATTATCTAAAGAGAGCATCTTCTCTATGACATAGCCGGAGAGGTACTCCAATGTCAGCGCCTTGCGGTATATGTGGAGGTTCTCCTCAAGCCCCGCTTGGGGAAGAAGCGTTAATCCATGCCCGTGCTTTTGATTGATCGCCTCCAACGCCTCCATGGATGTGATGCCATGTATGTATTCTCCGAAGCAGTAGATGACGCCACTGAATAGTAAAGAGATAGTGATCCATACGCAAGTCCAGACCAACGATTCCTTGAAGGTGACCTCGTGGTCCTCTTTGTGAAAAACGCCTAAATCCAGTGCTAACAAAAGGATAATGACGCAGATAAATCCGCCGAAAGATGTAATGTCGTATATGTTCATATGTTATCTGTTTTTTCTGTTTTTATACTCGGTTGGTGTCACGCCGAACTTCTGCTTGAAGCATCTGCTGAAATAGCGCGAGTCGGACATGCCGATCATGTAGGTGATTTGAGTCATGTTGTAGTCGCTGTTGTCGATCAACTCTGCGGCGTGGCTCAACCGTGTCTCTCTGATGAATTCAGTAGGAGTGAGCCCGACCAAAGATTTGACCTTGGCGGTGAGGTGCCATTTGCCCACCTTCAGTTCATCCTGTAAATCATCTATGGAGAATTCGCTGTTGTCCATGTTTTTTTTGATGATCTCCACGATCGATCGCATGAAGGCGTCGTCTTTGCCGCTGAGCGGTTCCTGCTCTTTCTCCTCGTCTGTTGGAAGGATTACCGTTCCCGTCTCTGTTTGGTTGATCAATCGACTCTTGTATTGCGTTTGCCACTGCTCTCTCTCTTTGAGGATATTGTCGATTCTCGCCTCCAAGTAGGCCATACTGAAAGGCTTGGTGATGTAGTCGTTGGCCCCCATCTTCAAGCACTCTATCTTACTTTGCATGTCGGTCTTGGCGGTCAACAGGATGATCGGTATGTGGGAGGTCTGCTCGTTTGAACGGAGTTTCCGAGTCATCTCCATACCATCCATGACAGGCATCATGATATCCGTTAGGATAAAGTCCGGCAACTCTCTGGCCGCACTCTCTAATCCAATGCTTCCGTTAGCCGCCTCTATGATGTTGAATCGTTTGGAAAGTACGGAGCGAAGGAATTCCCTGAGTTGTTCGTTGTCTTCCACGATTAGCAAGGAAGGTCTCTCTTGGCTCTTCTCGGTCGAGGTGATGCCGCTGGTTGAGGCCGCTTCGCTTTCCCGCTTCTGCGTGTCGTCATTGATGACGATGTCAACGGTATTGTCGAAGTGGTCCACGCCGGGTTTGATTCGTATGGTGAAAGTGGTTCCCTCGTTAGGCTCGCTATCCACTTGGACGGTGGCCTTGTGTAGTTCCACAATCTCTTTTACCAGTGAGAGTCCAATGCCTGTTCCGCTCTGTTTGGTGAGGGAGAAGTTCTGCAATGTCGTGTATCTATCGAAGATGGTCGGCAATTTGTCTTTTGGCATACCGCATCCCTTGTCAGCCACCTCTATTACACCTTCTCCGTTGGAGAGATAGGTCCGAACCGATACCGCATTGCCGTCTGGGGTGAATTTGAATGCGTTGGAGAGCAGATTGAAGATGATGGTGTCTATCTTATCTCTGTCCACCCAGAAGGTCGCTCCATTTGTGTCGTCCGTAATGGTGAACTGGATGTTGCGGTTGTCCGCCAATTTCAGGAAGGTGGTGCTGCAGGAGGCGATGAAGTCTCCCAGTTTGGTCTGCTCCACCCGTAGCCTCATTTTGTTGCTTTGGATCTTCCTGAAATCCATGATTTGATTCATCATGCGAAGCATGCGGTTGGAGTTGGTGCGTACCACCTCCAGTTGCTCCTTGTCCTCTTTGCGTAGGGTGCCGTTCTCCAAAACATTTTCCAATGGTGCGTGGATAAGGGTGAGCGGTGTTCTCAACTCATGTGAGATGTCGGTAAAGAATTGAAGCTTGGAATCGGACATCTCTTGCTCCAATCGCATCTGTGTCTTGGTGCGGTAGAAGGAGGCGGAGGCGATGATGATGAGCAACAGAATGCTGGCGTAGATCATATAGGCCCAGCCTGTCTCCCAGAATGAGGGAAGCACTGTGATTTTTAGTTCACGGGTATTCTCGTGCCATGTGCCTTCGCTGTTGGTCGATTTGACCAGGAACCTGTACTCACCCTTCGGTAGGTTGGTGTAGGTGGCCAATTTTTGTTTTCCCACATAGTTCCATTCCGATTCGAAAGGTTCCAATTTATAGGCGTATTGGATGTGTTCAGGGAAACGGTAATCCAGTGCGGCGTATCCAATGGAGAACACTGACTGGTTGTGTTTCAGTGTGATCTCCTGAAGGTAATTGGCTGTGGTTTTCACGACTGATTTCTCTTCGTGTATGTCCTGCTCCTTGTTGAAGAGAAGGAAGCGAGTGAAGACAATGTTCGGCGAGTAGTCCGTCGGTTTGGCCTCTTGCGGATTGAAGGTGAAGAACCCGTTTTGGGTAGAGGTGGATAGTGTTCCTGCATACCTTCGTAGGAGTCGTTTGCCGGATGGGTCCGCTCCTTGTACCCCTTGGATGAGTCCGAATGTCTCGGCCTCATTGCTCTCTGGGTTGAACTTTACGATCGCCTCCTCCGTGAGTACCCAGAGGTTGTTCTGCGCATCGTCCACTATGTCTAACAGAAGGTCGGAAGGGAAACGGTTGTTGCTGCGGTTGAGAATCTCAAACTCAGGCGTTTGGAAGAGGATGAAGTCTCCCATTACCTTGAAAAGACCTCCGCCGAAAGAGGCTAACCAGATGTTTCCTTTGTCATCTTGGAAGATATCGTAGATGCAACTGTTGGTCAGATTGGTGTTCTCTGTATTGTAGAAGAAGAATCGTATCTCTTCGGGAGAGGGAAAATCGGAGGAGAAGATGGTGAGTCCTTCGCTGGATCCTAACCAAATGTTGCCGTTTTTATCCTCCATTAGGGTGTGTGATTTCTCCACTGTGGGTGGATAACTGAACTTAAAACGGTTCTCTTTGTGGATGAATCTGTACTTGCCATCCTCCTGGGTTAGGAGGTGCAGACCTCCGTGGGAAGAGGCTAGCCAAAGTCTTCCTTTGGAATCCTCCAGCATACTGGTGAATTGGTGGGAGAGAGGTTGGAACTCGTTCTCGGAAGCGACGCACTCCTTCACGATGAAGCGTCCCGTCTCTGTTTCTCTCAGTTCGAAAAGACGCTCGTCTGTGGCGATCCATATGGTCCCGTTTCGGCTTTGGTAAAAGTTGTTGACGGTGCCGAATGTCTCTGCGGTGTTCTCCCGTGAGATGAATCCTCTTTTGTCAAGGAATCCCAATAGTTGGTTGTTGGCGTCGTAGATCCTGGTAACGCCTGATTCGGTGGCGATCCAGAGGCGACGTCTGTTATCCTCGAACATCGCCTTCGTCTCATGGCTGAGGATGATATGTCGGGAATCATTTTGGTCGATGGCCAATGTGCCGTCGAAATTGACTGATTTTCGTATGCCCGCATGGCTATCCGCCGACCAAATTACCCCCATGGTATCACGCAGTTCCACCGTGGAGTGGATGGGAAAGTGCGGCTCCTGTTTGATGCTTTTCGTGCGGGTATCCACCTTGTAGAGGTGGTAACCTCCCTTGGTCTTGATGAAAAGGTTGTTCTCTTTGTCTTGCCAACACTTTTCTACGCTTCCGTCTAACTTATAGGTGGCGATCTCCTCCCAATTGTTCAAATTGGTCACCGCCACTATATGCTCTCCGTTTTCTCTGCTTTGGATGGTGCAGTAACTCTTGTCGTCCAAGAGGAAGATATGTGTGTAATCGGCCGAACTATTCTTTTTGACTGGAGAGGTGGTGTGAAATCTCTTATGGCTCTTTTCGTAAACGATGATGCGTTGTTGCGCCGAAGCGATCAGAAGTTCTTGTGGTGTTTCCACCATCATGTAGGCGGCCAATCCCTTCCCTTCGCTGATGTATTCGATGCGTGGGGTGGTGTCGTTTGATACGAGTAGTGCGGTTCCTTTGTCTGAGAGGATCCAGTGTTGACCGTTTTTGTCGAGGAAGATGCTGTTGATTTTTACGCCCTCTTGGTTCTCCTCTTTCCCCAATATGTGGGCGGTGCGGGTAGTTCCATCCTCGTTGATTAGGATTCTGATCGCGCCATTCTCTCCGTTGCCGATGATCCATAGCTCATTCGGAGAGAGTTGTGTGATGTTGTTGGCGGAGAAGTAGTTATCTCCCTTGTTGTTGTCTGCGGATGGATAGAGGGTGAATTGTTCCACCTTCGGATCGAATCGTAATACCTGTCCGATGTCATTCAGAATCCAGAGCTGTCCGCTCTTGTCTTGCCAGATCGAGATGAACTGGTTGCTGGTGCTGCGGTTTAGTGCTTTGGAGTCTGCTTTGTAATTTTTGAAATCGTAACCATCGAAACGGCTGAGGCCATCGAGCGTGACGATCCAGAGAAATCCCGATTCATCTTTAAGGATATCGGTCACCGTGTTTTGGGCGAGTCCGGTTTCTGTGGAATAGTTCGTGATACGGCTACCTAATTGCGCATGAAGCGTGATCAGGGAAAATAGGAGGGAAAGGACGACCAAACCGTATCTACGCATGACACTAATTGTTTAGGATGGTTATTTTTTCTTTGATGGGGCCAACCGCCTTGGATCTCATGATGTCCTCCTCATCCGTGTAGATAAAGTAGGCGGAAATAGGCAACGATTTTTGCTCAATGAGGTCGCATGCCTTTTCCAACCCCATGACCATAAATGAGGTTGCGAATGCATCGGCAGTCATACAATCCTTCGCGAAAACGGTGGCGCTTAGTAGTTTATGCTCCACTGGGTAGCCGGTATGCGGATCCACGGTGTGGGAATAGCGTTTGCCATCCTTGTAGTAGAACTGACGATAGTTGCCGGATGTGGCCATACCCATGTCTTGTATCTCCACATGGGCTTGTAGTTCGGGCGTGAAGACATCGTTGTCGTCGGTCGGTTTGGTGATGCCGATCACCCAGGCCTCTCCTTTGGGATTCTTGCCTTGCGCCACGATCTCTCCTCCGATTTCCACCATGAAATCTTTGTAGCCGTGCGCTCTAAGCAGGTTGGCCACCACGTCGCAGGAGTATCCTTTGGCGATGGCGGATGCGTCAAGTTGGATGGAAGAGTCCTCTTTGCGTATTTTGCCGTTTTCTATGCTTACCTTCTCAAATCCGATGTGAGACTGTATCTCATTGACCATCTCATCAGTGACACCCTCCATTTTTTTGAAGCCGAATCCCCAAAGGTTCACGAGCGGCGCTACTGTCATGTCGAAGGCGCCATCCGTCAATCGGGAAATCTCCATGCCTCGGTTGAATACGGTGGTGAAAAAGGAGTCCGCCTCTACCGTTGGATCGTTTTGGTTGATGCGGGAGATGATCGAGTTGGGTTCAAAGGTGGAGAGGGAGAGATCGAATCTCCTGAAACAACTGTCCAACTCCGTTTGTCTTAAAGTGTCTTTCCCAGTGATGTATTTGATAGTGTAATAGGTGCCATGGACGCCTCCTTTCATTGTGTGGAGAGTGGGCGTTGTGGACGGATGGAAGTCTTTGCTCATTTGTCCTATCACGAAAGCGACGATGCCTAATAGGAAGATGACAGCGATATTTCTGTTTCTTTTCGTGTGATTTGATTCTTTTTCCATTGATGGCTGGGTGATAATGTTGGTTTGAAAGACAAAGTTAGTGAATTTAGCGCTTGGATTTGTTATAATTAATGGTTAAAAAATCATAGAATTAAGGATTTTTTGTCGTATCTTTGCAAGGTATGGCCACCCCCTTGGCTGTGGATGCCGTAAAGTAGGGTATCCGTTTCATAAAAAATTGTAATTGATTAGCAATATGAGATATAACACAAAAATGAAGCGCCTTGTTTTGCCGGAGTATGGTAGAAACATCCAAAACATGGTGGATTACTGTTTGACAATTGAGGATAGAAATGAACGTACGGACTGTGCCTATTCCATCATTTCGACGATGGGAAATCTCTTCCCTCAGTTGCGTGATCTGACTGAATTCAAACATTTGTTGTGGGACCATCTCGCCATTATGTCTGATTTCAAATTGGATATCGACTATCCTTATGAGGTGGTGGAAAGGGAGAGTTTGAAAGCGGATCCTAACCGCGTGCCTTATTCCGAGCCAAGACAGATCAAGTTCAGGCATTATGGTAAATTGATTCAGGGAATGATCGAGAAGGCGGCCTCTTTGACAGATGAGGAGGAGAAACGTGAACTCTCCATTTATATCGCCAACTACATGAAAAAGTGCTACATCATGTACAACAAGGATGGGGTGGCGGATCAGAAGATTTTCGACGACCTTAGGGATCTCTCGAAGGGCGATATCCGTTTGTCCAGCGAAGAGGTGACTTTGGAGGATTGCAAGGATCTGTTGGCGGGACAAACCCAATCATCTTCCAAAAAGAAAAAGAAAAAGTAACGTTTTGATTTATAGCGTAGTGCCATGGCAAAGTTTTTGATTGAGGGTGGTCATCCATTGTGTGGGGAGATTGTCCCACAAGGTGCGAAGAATGAGGCGTTGGAGGTGATCTGCGCCGTGTTGCTTACCTCCAAGAAGGTGACCATCTCGAATATCCCCGATATATTGGACGTCAATAACCTCATCTCGCTTTTGCGTGATATGGGTGTGAAGGTGAACCTTATCAAGAAGGGGTGTTACTCCTTCCAGGCGGATGATGTGAACCTTGACTATATGAACTCCGCTGATTTTTACAGAAAATGCGCCTCCCTTCGAGGATCTGTCATGTTGGCGGGTCCGTTGGTTTCACGCTTCGGTTTGGCCATTGTCCCTAAACCGGGTGGTGATAAGATCGGCCGTCGTCGTTTGGATACCCACTTCTTGGGCATTCAGAAATTGGGTGCCGATTTTTCCTACGATGATGAAGGCAAATTATACCGTGTCACCGCTAAAAAATTAAATGGCGCCTATATGCTTTTGGATGAGGCATCCGTGACGGGAACCGCCAATATCGTGATGGCTGCTGTTTTGGCGAAGGGAACGACCACTATCTACAATGCGGCATGTGAACCCTATATCCAACAACTTTGCAAGATGTTGAACGGCATGGGCGCCCACATCACCGGTATCGGTTCCAACCTGCTGACGATTGAGGGTGTGGAAGCGTTGGGCGGTTACGACCATTTGATCCTCCCTGATATGATTGAGATTGGTAGTTTCATCGGAATGGCGGCGATGACTCATTCGGAGATTACCATTAAAAATGTCTGCTACGACCAGTTGGGCATGATCCCGGATTGCTTCCGCAAATTGGGTATCGTCATCGAACGACGCGGGGATGACATTTATATCCCTAAACAAGAGCACTATACCATTGACACTTTTATTGACGGATCCATCATGACCTTTGCGGATGCGCCTTGGCCAGGTCTGACGCCGGACTTGCTCAGTGTATTCTTGGTGGTGGCTACCCAAGCGAGGGGAAGTGTGTTGATCCACCAAAAAATGTTCGAAAGCCGTTTGTTCTTCGTGGATAAATTGATTGATATGGGAGCGCAGATCATTTTGTGCGATCCGCACCGCGCGACGGTGATCGGATTGGGACACGAGAATCAGCTGCGCGCCTCCAAGATGAGCTCTCCTGATATCCGTGCGGGAATCGCTTTGTTGATTGCCGCGATGAGCGCCAATGGCACCAGCACCATCAGCAACATCGAGCAGATCGACCGCGGTTACGAGGACATTGATGGACGTCTGAATGCAATTGGAGCGAAGATCATGCGTTTGGAATAACGATTTATTATTACTTTTGCAGATACAAATTATATGAAATATGGCTAAGGGAAAGGTAAAAGTTGGTACTATCATATTGATTGTTTTTTGGGTTCTCTTTTTCTTGGGAATCTTCTCCGCATATATGATTTTTAAGGGTATTGCCGACGGAAAAATCGGTTATTTGCCAGATGTTGAGGAGATGTTGAATCCGAAGAATGTATTCGCGACGGAAATCTATTCTTGCGATTCGAAGGTGTTAGGCCGCTATTTCAAGAAGGGCCAGAATCGTGTGTTCACCCCTTACGAGGAGATTTCCCCATACATGATAGATGCCTTGATCTCCACCGAGGATGCCCGCTATTATGAGCATTCGGGAATCGATGGCGACGCTTTGTTGCGTGTCGCTGTGAAAACGCTCTTGATGGGACAAGACAAGGGTGGAGGTAGTACCGTTTCCCAGCAGTTGGCCAAGTTGCTCTTTACGGATAAACGTGCGAAGGATAAGTGGGAACGTACCAAGCAGAAGTTATGTGAGTGGGTGATCGCCGTGAAGTTGGAGAAGTATTATACCAAGGAGGAGATCATTACCCTCTACTTGAATAAATTCGACTTTGTGAACAACGCGGTGGGTGTTAAGTCCGCTTCGCAGGTCTATTTCAGCAAACAACCAAACGATTTGAGTATAGAAGAGTCCGCTTTGTTGGTGGGTATGTTGCAGAATCCATCCCTGTATAATCCGAATCGTTCGGATCGAAGGGATAGGTGTAAGGCACGACGCAATACGGTGCTCTCCCAAATGGCTAAATATGGCAAAATCACACAGGCGGAGTGCGACTCCTTGTCTCAATTGGATATTACGTTGAAATTCCAGAAAGTGGACCACAAGTTGGGTCTTGCTCCTTATTTCCGTGAATATTTGAGAATTGTGTTGACGGCTCCGATGCCAGTCCGTTCCGATTACGCCAAGTGGCAAAGTCAGAAATTCTATGAGGATTCCCTCGCGTGGGTAAGCGACCCGCTTTATGGATGGTGTAATAAAAATACGAAGCCAGATGGCTCTCCTTATAATTTGTATGAGGATGGTTTGAAGATTTATACTACGATTGATTCCCGTATGCAGCAATATGCGGAGGATGCGGTCAAGGAATACGTGGGTGGTTATATGCAGCCATTGTTCTTCAAGGAGAAGAGCGGCCAAAAACACAAAAAGGCGCCATTCTCCAACAAATCCACGCAGGCCCAAGTCGATTCTATTTTGGTGCGCGCCATGAGAATGTCCGACAGATACCGTAGCATGAAATACGAGGAAAAGATGAAGGATGCGCAAATCAAGGCCTATTTCGACACGGCGCAAGTGGCGATGCATGTCTTTGATTGGGAGAAGGGTAGCAAGGATACCGTGATGACACCGATGGATTCCATTCGTTACGCCAAGTCCTTCTTGCGATCCGCCATGATGTCCATCGATCCTTTCAATGGTCATGTGAAGGCTTATGTGGGCGGTATTGACTTCAATTTCTTCCAATATGACTTGGTGAGCACTGGTCGTCGTCAGGTGGGATCTACCATCAAACCGTTCCTTTACGCTTTGGCGATGGAGGATGGAATGTCTCCATGTGACCTTGTGCCAAATGTTCAGCCACAGGTTTTGTTGCCTTCCGGAGAGATTTGGGAGCCAAGAAATGTGCCGTATGGTGAAGAGGGTAAGAAAGAGGTGGGACAGATGATTACCATCCGTCGTGGTTTGCAGACATCGAACAACTGGATTTCCGCATATTTGATCAAGCAATTGGGACCTGAGAGTTTCGTGAAGTTGCTTCATTCGTTTGGCTTGAAGAACCATATAGATCCGGTTCCTTCATTGTGTTTGGGAATTGCGGATGTCTCTGTCAGTGAGATGACTGCGGCTTATACCGCATTTGCCAACAAGGGAATTCAAACAGAACCGCTATTTGTGACCCGTATAGAAGATAATAAAGGCAATGTGGTGGCGACTTTCGTGCCTCGTATGAATGAGATTTTCAGCGAACAGACCGCTTACAAGATGATCTCCATGTTGCAAGGCGTTGTCAATGGAGGTACTGGTTTGCGTTTGAGGACCAAGAGCTATAAGTATAGTTTGGGATGGGAAACTCCTGTGGCAGGAAAGACAGGTACCACACAAAATAACTCCGATGGTTGGTTTATGGGCTTTGTGCCAAATTTGATCACCGGTGTATGGGTAGGAGGTGAGGATAGGGATATCCACTTCGATAACCTCAGAAATGGTCAAGGATCAGCAACGGCCTTGCCTGTTTGGGGTACGTATATGAACAAAGTGTATAATGATGCTTCTCTTGGCTACTCAAGGACAGAGCCGTTCATTGTGACGGATAAGTATCTCTGCCCGAATGCGAACGAGAAGGTGGATCCGAATGCCGAGGAGGTTCCGGAGATGATTTTGTTCGAATAATTTAGTGATTGAAAATGAATATATTAGATAGAATTGAGAATAACCCTGGCGCATTGGGCCAGTGGAGTAAGCAGGCGTACGGCTACTTTATGTTCCCTAAATTGGAGGGAGAAGTGGGACCGAGAATGACTTTCCGTGGCAAAGAGGTGCTCAATTGGGGTATGAATAACTATTTCGGCTTGGCCAACAATCCCGAAATCCGCAAGCAGGAGATGGAGTGGGTGGCCCAGTATGGCCTCTCTCATCCGATGGGTTCCCGTTTGATGACAGGAAACACCTTCTTGCATGAGGAGTTGGAGGATAAGATCGCCGATTTCGTGAAGATGGAGGATGCCTTCGTGTTGAACTCCTTCTATCAGGGAATGATCTCCGTCATTGATAGTCTTTGCGGACGTAACGATACCATTGTCTACAATTCGGAGGCGCACTCCAGTATCCATGATGGCATCAAATCCCAACTTACCCGTCGTTTCGCCTACCACAAGAATGACATCGAGAGTATCGAAGCGCAGTTGAAGAAGGCATCGGAGACCGCTCAGGAGTTGGGCGGAGGAGTCCTCTTGGTGACGGAGGGTGTGATCGGTGTGACGGGCGAATTCTCTCCGTTGGATAAAATCGCGGCGTTGAAAGAGAAGTACGATTTTATGTTGGTGGTCGAGGATGCCCATGGCTTCGGTACGGTGGGACCTAACGGTATTGGCGTAGCGGACCATTTCGGTGTGATGGACAAGGTGGATCTTTTGGTGGCCACTTTCGGTAAGGCGTTGAGCGTCTCGGGCGGTTTTGTCGCAGGCAGCGAGACGGTCATCAATTATCTCCGATACAATATGCGTTCCCAAACCTTCTCAGAGGCGTTGCCTTCTGCCATAACAGCGAGTGCCATCGCTCGTTTGGATTACCTTGCCGCGCATCCTGAACTGAGAAAAAATTTGTGGGAGATTACCCATGCGTTGCAGAAGGGGCTTCGTAAAGCGGGGCTTGATATCGGTAACACGGAGTCTCCTGTCACACCTGTCTATTTGAGCGTGGACAATATGATGGAGGCTATTCATACCATGATGCACATGCGCGAGGCGTTTGGTATCTTCTGTGTGAATTTGATTTATCCATATATCGCGCAAGGAAAGGTGATGGTTCGATTGATTCCAACCACGCTTCATACCATGAAGGATGTGGAGTACACCATCGAGTCGTTGAAAGCCATTTCCGAAAACGCGAAAAACGGCATGTATAAAGATACGACGCCGATTCAACCTTCTTCCAAGAAGGACGATTCAAAAGAGGAGGATTAGTTATGGAAAAAGCGGATTTGAAATTTATGAGAAAAGCGATCGCCATCTCCAAGAAGAGTGTGGAGAATGGTGGCGGCCCTTTCGGTGCGGTGATTGTGAAAGATGGTGTCGTTGTGGCCTCTTCCAATAATCAGGTTACGAAAAACAATGATCCTACTGCCCATGCGGAGGTGATGGCTATCCGTAAGGCTTGTAAGAAACTCAATACATTTGATTTGTCAGGCTGCGTTTTGTATGCCTCTTGTGAACCTTGTCCAATGTGTCTTTCCGCCATGTATTGGGCGCATATCGACCGCTACTTCTACGCCAACCAAAAGGAGGATGCCAAGTCGATCGGCTTTGATGACCAGTTCATCTACGAGGAGCTGGACAAGCCTGTTTCCAAGCGCTTTATGCCAAGAGAGCAAATCTTGCGGGATGAGGCGATGGAGGTGTTTAGAATGTGGACCGAAAAAGAGGATAAAATCGAATATTAGTAAGGGCGTATTGCATACGCCCTGGCGCATGTGCCATAGCATTCCGCCCAGAAGTGGGTACGTCAGTTGATGGTAAAAAAGAAAAGAGGCGCTCGCATTTTGTATGTGGGCGCCTTTCTATTCATCTAAGTCTCTGACTTATTTTAAAGCCTCGATTTCTTCCTTCGAAAGCCCCGAAAATAAGATGATATCCTCGATGGGCACATTATGCTGAATCATTTTTCTGGCAACTTCTATAGCATGGTTGTGTGATCCTTCCGTCCGGCCTTGCTCAATCCCCTGCTCAATCCCCTGCTCAATCCCTTTTTCGATTCCTAACTTCATGCCATCCTCCATGCCTAGTTTGTATCCGTGCTCTTCCATGTCGATTTCATCCTCGAGGAGCTTCATACTGGCTTCGTACTGGTCGTACTCCTCCTCGGAGAGGGCCGCCACTTTGGCCTTTTCCAGCAGTTTGAGCAAGCCTTCGTCCGCTCTTTCGTAAACAGAAGGATCAATTCTATCCATGGTTCCCAAATCTTTAAAAAAGTATAGCCAAATATCTCTGGTGGTGATATTCTCTAGGTCCAACTTGAACTTGGGCAAAGATAAGAAAAAATTATGAATGCGGTCCCAAAATTCGGTGAGGTCGTCCCGGTCGTACACACTAGTTCTGGTGATCGCTTTGGTGAGGAGTTGGTTCCCTTTCCCAGAGATGAAAATGCCGAAGATGCGGGAGATGTCCTTCTCCATCTTCTCCCATTTGTCTCCTCGTGTGATCTGCTTTTTCATCAGATTGTGGACATAAAACATCGCCCTTGTTTTGAAGTATCTTTGCGAAGAGTTCTGCATCTCGATGAGGATGTTTTCTCCTCGCTCCGTGGTACAGAGCAGGTCGAAGGTGACGCCGCGTTGTCCTTTTGTGACGCGTGGCATCTCCACGTTTTCGAATTTGACACTTGTTATCCGTTCGGTCTCGCCCTCAAGGATAGCGTTTAGAAAAGACTTCATGACATCCTCGTCCTGCATGCAGTGTTTGAAACCGAAGTCGCAGCGTAAGTCGATATACTTAGCCATTGTTGAAAGAATTTAATAGTTAACAAAACGGGTAGAATCTTTGCAAAACAAGCGATTCTGGATGCAAAGATAGAAAAAATATTAAAATATGTGTATGTTATACAATATTTAATTATCCCACTACACGGTTCTTTCATTTGAAACAAAAATTTTCTTCTTTTATTTTTGCATACCTTGGGTATTATGCGATTTTTCCAAGGAAAATCTATACATTTGCACACAGCAGTGCCGAAGCACCGCTCGTCAGTGTTTCTCCTTTGACAT